>DHVR01000047.1 GCA_002412765.1 Leptolinea sp. UBA5203
AATGACTCTTTTGTTTCTTAGGAGGCCCAATTGGTTATATTATGGGTTCACCTGGTGGGCCGTGGCAATCTCCCTGCAGGTATTGTAGGTAGCTGGTAAAAGTAGACACCTATACCAATCCGGCGTGGAGATTGCCACGCCCCGCCAAAAAGAACTACGGACGGCGCTGTATGGGGCACGCAATGACATGACTCTTATATGAAACAGGGGCCAATTGTTTATTGACCACACCTGCCCAGTTTCCTTTAGAATGAAGTGCGTTAGCGCTGTGCACATACTCGCCATGACATTATTTGGGTAATATTTCTAGACAAAGAATAATTTTCAGGACACTAAATTGAGAAAATCAGGGAGAGCTATTTATTAAACCCTCAAGGGCAATTTTTTGGAATAGGTGGAGAGAATCACCAAAAAAGCAAAAGTGAGCAGGAGATCCACCAGGATGGCAATGGGGACGGCTCTGCCGCCCATGCTAGCGAAGATCTGACCCAGAATCCAGGGGATAAGCATGGTACCGGTATTGCCGCCCAGGAAGATTAGCCCCGTCACTTTGCCGGACATGGAGAGATATTTGTTGGCATGGGCGATGGTGGAGGGGAAGACCGAGGCGATGAACAGTCCCATCAAAATGGTGGTTATCCAGATCATGGGGATGGAGTTGCGGAAGAGAATGAAGAGGGTGATGCTGAGCATGCAGCCCAGCACATCAAAGTAGAGCAGCTTAAGTGGTTTTACCCGGCTGGAAATGGGGATCATCAACAAGCGGCCGACGGTTAAGGCGCCCCAAAAGGCGGAGACCAGGTAAGCAGCCTGTTCAGGGGGCATGATCTGTTCGCTGGTAATGATGGTGTACAACCATCCGCTGAACCCAACCAGGGTGCCGATGTATAACATCAGGAAAATGGCAATGATCAGCACCAATCGCGGCTGGGCGACGGTTTTAATCTCTGCGGTGGGCAGATCCCTTTTTTGAGGCGGGCGCAAGAACATCAACCACAGGGCAGCCGGGAGCATACTGAGCGCGACGATCCAAAAAGCCGGTTCAATGCTGTTGGTCAACAGCATGGATCTGGCGATGAGAAGGGGGCAAAGAAATGCGCCCAGACCAAAGAAGAATTGCAGCGCATTAAGGTAAGGTGCTGAAGCGTCATCATGCACCCAGATCAGCATGGTATTGGTGCCGACGTCCATGGTCCCCTGGGCGATGCCCAGCAGTAGAATTAATATCGCCAGAAGCCAGAGGGAAGAGACCGCAGGTATCAGGAAAAATACCAGGGCGATGGCCAGGAGCATGGCAATGGTCACCCAATGCCCGTGCAGATGATCGTATAATCGGCCGCCGGCAAAGGCGCCGATCATGTGTCCCAGGCCAATGGCGGTGAACAGGAAACTGATTTGTGCAATGGTTGAAGCGGTCTGCTTCGCCAGGGTCGGCAGGGTGGGGCCCAGAATGGCTTCCCCCAGTCCCATGGCGATGAAGGAAAGCAAATAGCAGGCGGTCAACCAGCGTTTTTGTTTGTGTTGGTTTTGAAGCGGGGTCTGCAATGAATTCTCAATGGTTGTGTTAATCGGAACACCTCAATACAATTAAGAGTAGATTTTCTAATACTACCATCAGCGCCCGCGTCCATCAATGGATGCCAATACGAAGGAGTGAAGATGCGATTTGAAGAAATAAACTGGATGGATGTGGAATCTTATCTTGCCAGGGACGACCGGGTAATGCTGGTGCTGGGTGCCTGTGAGCAGCACGGCTATTTGAGTATCCTTACTGATTCCTTAGTGCCGCAAGCCCTGGCGGATGCCGCCAGCCAGGAGACGCAGGTGCTGGTGGCCCCGGCACTCAACTTTGGGGTCAGCCCCTATTTCCTGACCTTTCCTGGAACCATCTCTTTTCGCTCCAGTACTTATCTGGCGGTCTTTGAAGATCTACTGAACAGTTTGATCCAATCGGGGTTCAAGCGATTTTTAATCCTCAATGGTCACGGTGGCAATCATTTGGCGACTGGATTGACCGCAGAAATCTTAAACCAACACCCGGAGGTTAAAATCGCCTGGTATTCCTGGTGGCAGGCGCCTGCGGTGACGCATGTTTTTCAAAAACATGCGTTGAAAGCCGGTCACGCAAGCTGGATGGAAGCCTTTCCGTTTACCCGCGTGGCGGATATTCCAGAAGGGCAAATGCCGCTAGCGGAAACCGGTCGGACAATCAGCGCCGAGGCGTTAAAAAAGGATTTCCCGGACGGCGTGATGGGGTATCCCTATCAGGTGGAGACCGCCATCATGGATGAGATTTTCCAGACGGCGTTGGCCAATGTTTTACATATGTTGAAATTTGAAGATTAATAACGTTGAGGGTGGTTGTCCTAAAAGAAAGAAGGCGAAAGGCAGAGAACGACCAAATGGACTACGAATCCGGCGCAGGGCGACACACCGGTCGCCCCTACGATAAATCAATATTTTTACAGGTAACGTAATTGGTAGCATTTTATCTTTTGGACAACCAGGGTTAATATTTAAAATTCAATCCAATGTCTCTTACAAATTTCTGATTTGACAAGCGGGGGGTTATACCGCAAAATGTACCTGTGAGTATACAGAAAAAACTTTGGCAGTTGATGCTCCCATACCGGCTTTCCTTGATCGGGCTGGGGATCTTTGCGGTGCTCACAGCTATCAGTATTCTCTTCCAGGCAAAAGGCATCAGCTTTTTGCTCAATCAAGCCATTTTTGAACAGACAGAACTTGCAGATTTATCCACAGCGTTTCGTTGGTTGATCCTGATTCTCGCGGTGCGCGGTCTGGCTCAGTTTTTCTACCAGCTTACCGCAAACCGGTTGGGCAGCCGGATTGTCAACAAAATCCGCGTGGAAAGTTTGAAAATCATTTTGCCATTGATGGTGGTACGGGATGGATCCCTGACCACCGGCGGGGCAAGTACGCTTTTCACAGACAAACTGGACGCGCTGAAAACGTATTATGCCCAATATCTGGCCCAACTGATCCTGGCAGCGGTCATTCCGCTGCTGGTTTTGTTTGTGATTTTTCCGTTGGATTGGATCACCGCACTCGTATTTCTCCTGACAGCCCCTTTGATTCCGCTTTTTATGATCTTGATTGGCACGCAAACCAAAAAGGCCACTGAGTACCGCTGGGGTTACCTCAGCCGGCTGGCGGACCATTTTGCGGATCACATCCGCGGCATGGAAGTATTGAAGCAGTTCAACCAATCCCAAAACGGGTTGGATGCCATTGAACGGGTCTCCACACGCTATGCCAAAATGACCATGGAAATCCTCAAGGTCACTTTTATCTCGGCATTGGCCCTGGAGTTATTAACCACACTGAGCACCGCCGTGGTGGCCGTGGAAATCGGTCTGCGTTTATTGGCCTCGCGACTCGATTTTGAAACCGCTTTTTTTATCTTGTTGATTGCACCAGAATTTTATCTGCCCCTGCGCTTGTTAGGGCTGCGTTTTCATGCCGGCATTCAAGGCCGCACGGCCGCTATTGAATTGTTTGAGCTGCTGAACGATGAGACATCTACCAACGCTGATGACCTATCAAATACGCAGTCTCCCGATTTGCAGCCGCCGTTTCACTTGACCGTAAATCAGGTAAGTTTTTCCTATATAGACGAGGAGCGCGAGATTCTCACGGATATTTCTTTGGAGCTAGCTCCCAAAACCCTGACCGCCCTGATTGGGCGCTCCGGGAGTGGAAAATCAACCCTGGCCAAGCTGCTCTTGCGCTTTCTACAGCCGCAATCCGGTTCAATCCTGATGAATAATCTCCCGATTGAGGCGATTCCCTTGAACAGGTGGTATGAGTGGGTCTCCTGGATGGGTCAAAAGACATTTTACACGGAAGGGACAATCCGCGAGACGCTGCTCTTTGCCAATCCCAAAGCAACGGAAGCGGACCTGTCGGATGTTCTCGACCGGGTTTACCTGCTCGAGAAAACCAATCGGCTGGCAATAGGCCTGGATACCTTGATGGAGGAGTTTGGCCAGAATTTCAGCGGCGGCGAAATCCAGCGCCTGCAATTAGCCAGAGTGCTGATTAGCCCGGCGCCGATTCTGATCCTGGATGAGCCAACCTCACAACTGGACCCGGATTTGGAGCGTCTTTTTATTCAGGAATTAGCCAAGCTTAAGCAGAAAAAAACAATTTTACTCATTGCTCATCGTCTACAGACCGTGATGCAGGCGGATCAGATTTTGGTGCTTGAGAAGGGCAGGGTTCAGGAACAGGGGACTCATGCAAACCTGATGGCCCTGCAAGGCCGATATGCCCAGATGGTGGCAACTTACCATCAACTGCGGTGATGATGCGTGAAATCCTAGATTTGATTAAGAAAGGTCAGTCCTTTTATTCGGCCATTTTGCTCTCGGTTTTACTGAATGTGCTCACCATCGGCAGCGCCATCGCCTTGATGGGCACTTCTTCCTATTTAATTACCATGGCTGGATTCCACCCCTCGATTGCCGAGCTGCAGATTGCAATTGTGGGAGTGCGTTTCTTTGGCATCTCCCGCGGCGTGTTTCGCTATCTGGAACGTCTGGTCAGTCACGCAATCAATTTCCGAATTTTGACCAAACTGCGGGTCCGTTTTTTTAGCCGCTATGAAGCTAGTTTCCCGATTACGAATTGGAAAGTGGAACAGGGGGATCTGGTCAGCCGGGTGCTGGATGATATTGATTCGCTGGAAAATCTGTATGTTCGCATCCTTTCACCAGCTATTGCGGCTTTTTTTATTGCGATCCTTACCTCCCTGGTTCTGGGAAGTTTCCTGCCAACCCTGGGATGGATTGTGTTTGCGGGGCTGATCAGCAGCGGATTTCTGATCCCGCTGATAACCTATTTTGCGGTGCAGAAAGTCGGCGCCAGATTACAGAGGCTGAAAGGAGAATACCGCGCCCAATTGACGCGCACCATGCTGGGGGCGGAAGAAATTGTAGTCTTCCAACAGGAATCCGCGGTATCCGATTTGCTGGGCAAAACGGTCAAACAAATCCAAAATCGGGAAGATGGGCTGGATGCTTTGGGGGAGGGTATTACCCTGCTGAACTTCGTCCTGCTGCAATCCACATTTATTTTGACCTTAATTGCGGCGATGCAGGCTGCACAGGACGGAGGACTGAATCCTATCCTGATCCCGGTCAGCGGATTGATGGTTCTGGCCAGTTTTGAGGCTACCCAGCCGCTGGGAGTGGCGGCGGTGCAGTTGGGTAAAGTCCGCGAGGCTTTTCGCCGTTTGGAACAAATTACGGCCAGTGCAGCGGAAACGGATTACGAGAGAATTCAACCCTTTACTCCCATCTCTGAAATTCGATTTGAGGATGTCAGTTATCGCTATGCCGCAGACCAAGCAGCCGCCCTGGATCAGGTCAGTTTTTCCATTCAAAAAGGGCAGAAAGTGGCCATTGTCGGCCCCAGCGGTAGTGGAAAATCCACGCTGCTGCAATTGGTTCAGGGATTCCGCGCGCCACAAAGCGGGAGGGTTTGGGTTGATGATCAGGATTTAAGTCAGGTGGATGGCAATGATTATAGAAAATCCCTTTCCGTTGCAGGACAAGCGCCGTTTCTGTTCCACCGCAGTCTGCGGCAAAACTTATCCTTTGGCAATCCGGCTATGGCGGATGACACGCTGCAAGAGGCGTTGGATTGGGTTTCCCTGCAAGCCTGGTTTGAGCGTCTGACGGACGGACTGGATACCGTCCTGCAGGAAGCCGCGGTCAACATCAGCGCCGGGGAGAAGCAGCGTCTGGCGATTGCCCGAGCCATGCTGAAGCCCAGCTCATTTTTGATTTTGGATGAACCGACCGCTAATCTGGATAGCGAAACAGAAGACGACCTGATCCAACAGCTCCTCGTCCACTCGGCTGGCCGTGGCATCCTCTGGGTGAGCCACCGCTTAAAATATCTTGCTCATTTCGATGAAATATTGTTCCTGCAGCAGGGGAAAATCCTGGAGCGCGGGACGGAAGCCGCGTTAATCAAGCAGGAAGGTGCCTATTATCATTATTGGCAGATGCAAAACGAATATTTGATCTAATATCCGGGAACCGATTTCCTCCGCCTATCGTTTATCTCTTAAACACACGAACCGATTCAAGAGCAGGAGGAGCGCTTCCGATGAGAAAAATAACGGCCGTATTTGCACTTTGTTTGGTTTTTTTATTTCAGCAGATATCCACCGTATTTGCAGATGGCATTATTATCCCGGAACCTCCGCCTTGTTTGTTAACCGGCTGTCCGGAGCCTTACCCTTATCGCCCCATGATGCAGTTAGAGATTGTTTATCATCATGTGACAGTGACGATTGAGGATCAGCTTGCAACCGTGCATGTGGATCAGGAATTCTATAATCCCAACGACTATGATGTGGAAGGCCAATATATATTCCCAATTCCCGTGGATGCCAGCGTGGATGATTTTGTGCTGTGGATGAACAATGAACCAGTTAAGGGGAAAGTCCTGGATGCCGAAGAAGCGCGCGAAACCTACGAATCCATCGTTAATCAAATGAAAGATCCCGCTTTACTGGAATATCTTGGGCAGGGCGCCGTCCAGGCACAGATTTACCCCATCCCTGCCGGGGACAGGCGGCGGATTGAACTGGAGTATACCCAGGTGCTAACAGCGGATAACGGCCTGGTGGATTTTGTTTATCCTTTGAACACCGAAAAATTCTCATTGCAACCCTTGGAAGAGGTCTCCATTGAAGTGAATATAAGCTCCAGCCAGCCGCTGCGGGCGATTTACTCGCCTAGCCATACAGTAGAGATTGATAAACAGAAAGAGAAAAACGTTCTGGTCAGTTATCGAGAAGAAAATGTGCTGCCCGATCAGGACTTTGAGTTGATTTATTCGCTCGGCAGCCAGCAGGCTGTGCATTTACTTTCTTATATGGACACCACCGATGCGGAGGATGGCGATGGTTACTTCTTGTTGCTGCTCGCCCCGCCGATAGCCTCCGATCAACCCGCGGTGGAAAAGGATATTGTCCTGATTTTGGATCGCTCTGGCAGTATGGAAGGGGAGAAATTCCAACAGGCACAGGAGGCGGCCAAATCCATTCTGGAGCTCTTGAACGAGAATGACCGCTTTTATCTTTCGACTTTCAGCGACCGCATCATGACCTTCAGTTCAAAATTGAATCGAATTTCTCAGACTGATGATGCCAAGGATTGGATCGACCGCCAATCCGCGGCTGGCAGTACGGATATCAATCTGGCCTTGCTGGACGCCATTGCCATGGTGGACAGTGAACGCCCGACGTATATCATCTTCCTGACGGATGGGCTGCCCACTGCGGGTGAGGTGGATCGGGATGCCATTTTGCGTAATATGGCTCAGGTTGTGCCGGACAATGTGCGTCTGTTCTCTTTTGGTGTGGGCTACGATGTGGATACCAGCTTGCTGGACAGCTTAAGCCAGGAGAATCACGGTAGCAGCACTTATGTCAAACCGGATATGCCATTGGATGAAGTCCTCTCCGGCTTCTATGAAAAAATAAGCAGCCCTGTATTGACCAATCTCTCCCTGGATTTTGGTTTGCTGAATGTCTACGATGTTTATCCAACTCCGCTGCCGGATTTGTTCGCCGGCAATCAGGTGATTGTTACCGGACGGTACAAGAAGGGTGGTCAGGTGGACTTGACTTTAAACGGCGAGGTCAATGGCCAGCGCGAAGTCATGAAGTACCGGGATCTGGCTTTCTCGAAGGGTTCGACGCAAAGCAAGCGGCAATACGATTCCCTGCCGCGTATTTGGGCTACCCGCAAAGTGGGCTATCTCTTGCGCGAGATTCGGCTGCAGGGCATGAACGAAGAGTTGATTCAACAAGTGATCCAGTTAAGCGTGCGCTACGGCATCGTGACTCCCTACACCTCCTATTTGGTGGAAGAGCCGCAGGTTTTAGGGTTTGAAAACCAACAATCCCTGGCAAACGATGCCATGAAAAGCTACGAAACCATGCCGTCCGCTGAAGTATCCGGGTTTGGCGCCGTAGAAAGGGCAGTAGATGAGGGCGCCATGTCCGCTGCAGAAAGTGCCCCACAAACCTCACAGGATGTCCAACAGACGGTAAAAATGGTGGGCAACCGCACCTTCCTCTGGCAGGAAAATCAGTGGGTGGACACCTTGTACGATGAATCAAGCATGCCGCTGCACAAAATACCGTTTTTGTCGGAGGCTTATTATGACTTGTTGAATATCTATCCGGATGTACAAAAAAGTCTGGCGGTTGGCGACCGGTTGATTGTAGTGCTTGAAGGGAAAGCCTACCAGATTGTGGAACCCGGAGCGGAAGTGTCGTATGTGCCAAATCAAACCAGCGGGGAAGAAGCTCAGGCGGGGAACGAGGCGCGTAATCCTCTGCTTCAACCTTTGTCCTGTCTCTCCGGGATCAGTCTATTGGGCGTGGCAGCTTTAATCCTTTCGTTTCGCTGAAAGGGATTTGATAATATGCTTGTTGGTTCAATAGCAGGGGCGACTGCGAGAGGTCGCCCCCTTCGCATCAGGTTGAGGAAATAATTTTCGGATAAAACATCGTTTTTCGATATAAGCTGTAGGGGCAAAGCATTTCAAAATGAGGCTGGAAAATCACGGCATCATTGAAATGCTTTGCCCTTGCTCGGATGGAATTTTCACAGGAAAGTAGAAAATCCCTTTTAGCGGGCAGGGCAAAGCATTCGTCGGAAAGGACTGATGTTTGAAGTCGTTCCGAATGCTTGGCCCCTACGGCGAATGACGAAAATCCCAATTTGATTTTTGAAATTCCCTTAAAAATAGAAGAATGTGCAATGGAAAATCACCATTTCCCGATAATTGCCTGTAGGGGTAGGTTTTTGAAAGCATCCATAATGGACTTGGCATATAAAACCTACCCCAAATTTGCTGTATTATGCGCTGGTTCAAAGATCGCAAATACCTTACTTAACTAGATAGACATGAATTATCATCATATATTTCTTAAATCATAGCAGGGGCGAAAACTATTTCAGTACTTTGAAAATCTCACTGGACGGGATGACCCCTTCGCGCAAGATTTTAATTTCTTTAGCGCTGCAATCGACGACGGTGGAAGGGACATCTCCGGCAGTGGGGCCGTCATCAAGATACAAGTCCACCCCATACTCAAGCTGTTTCAACACATCCGCAATGCTGGTTGGGTTGGCTCCCCCTGAGATATTGGCGGAGGTGGTGGCAAGCGGCCCGCATTGCTGCATTAACTGCAATACAAACTCATGGTTGGGCATGCGGATGCCCACCGTGTCATAGTCCGAGAGATTTTTTGGCAGGTTTAGTTTCTTGGGGAGAATGATGGTTAGTCCGCCGGGCCAAAACGCTTGAATCAAGCGCTGGGCAGCGGGGGGGATCTCCCTGGCGACAAATTCCAATTGATCCAATGCGCCAATCAAAATTGGCAGGGCTTTTTCTTTGCCGCGATTTTTGAGTTCATAGAGTTTTTCTATGGCTTCTGCTTTATCATAGCGCACGGAAACGCCGTAGACTGTATCGGTGGGAATGACGACGACCCCATTCTTTAAAAAGGTTTGTTGGGCAGTCTGGATGATGTTGGGTAGGGTTGTGGAAAGAATTCGTGACATGATCTGTATCCTATAACTGAATCAGTGGCTTTTGTTTTGCCTTAGATTAACGGCTGGGTCGGGTAGGATTGGATTCTCGATGACCAGAAAACGATCCCGTTCCGTCAGGTCGGGTTGAATGCGGATTTGGGCTTTAGGAAAGGCTGCTTGGGCAGCCGACAGGGCAATAGGAGCGTGCGTATCATCCATTTCAAAGATCATAAACGGGATGGGGTAGGTTTTGAGCATGGTAAGCAATCTTGTGATGAGGGCAAATCCGTCCTCTCCACCGGCGAGAGCCAGGGTGGGTTCATGTTGGGCAACCGGCAGATGAGCCAGTCGGCTTTTCGGAATATAGGGGAGATTGGCACATAAAAAATCGGGCGCTGGCCTATCGGATGGGAACAAGTCTGCTTGAATAAAATCAATTTGTTGCGTCACCTGATGGCGAGTTGCATTTTCCTGGGCGATGAGCAAGGCTTGCGTGGAAATATCTATGGCTGTCATGCTTATATCGGGCCGTTGCTTGCATAAGGTGATGGCAATGCAGCCCGAGCCGGTGCCGATATCCATACCATGACGAGCTTCTGGATGGACACTCAGCCAATTCAGCGTAAGTTCGATAAGTCGCTCGGTTTCCGGCCGGGGGATAAGCACATTGGGGTTGACCAAAAACTCCAGGCCAAAAAACTCTTGTTTTCCAAGAAGGTAAGGTAAAGGCTCGCCTTTTAACAGACGAGCCAATAAATGATCCAATTCATTTTGTTGTTGAGATTCGAGCAGGTGATCCTCATGGGTGATCAACCAGGTGCGCGGTTTTTGCAGGACATGCGCAGCAATTAATTGCACTTCCAGGTTAGGCGCATCACTGACCAGAGCTACCTGCGGGATGGCAGCGGAAATCCACATGCGTAGCGTGTACGTAGCCTACTCCTTGTCCGATGTCCCCAAGCGTTCAGTCTCTTCCTGCAAGGTCAGTTCATTGATAAAATCATCAATTTCACCGTCCAGGACGGCACTGATATTAAAGGACGAGTAGTTGATGCGGTGATCCGTGATTCTGGATTGCGGAAAATTGTAGGTGCGAATTTTCTCGGATCGTTCCCCCGTTCCAACCTGGGACCGGCGATGGGCTTCCCGTTCCGATTGGCGTTTTTCTTCTTCCTGGGCATATAATCGTGCTCGCAAAATTCCCAGTGCACGCAGCTTGTTTTGCAATTGGGATCGTTCGTCCTGGCAGGCTACCACTAATCCAGTGGGCAGATGGGTGATGCGCACGGCTGTGGAGTTTTTTTGAACGGATTGTCCGCCTGCACCGGCAGATTTGTATACATCAATTTTGATGTCCGTTTCCGGAATTTGAATATCCACATCCGCAACTTCGGCCATCACCGCCACGGTAATGGTGGAGGTATGAATGCGTCCGGAGGATTCCGTACTGGGAACCCGTTGGACACGATGAACACCGGATTCATATTTAAGTTTTGAATAAGCCCCGCTGCCTTTAATTAAGAAAATGACTTCTTTATAACCACCAATTCCGGTTTCATTTTCGGAGAGGACCTCCACCTTCCAGGTATGGCGCTCCGCATAGCGGCAGTATAAGCGGAATAAATCCGCGGCAAACAGGGCGGCTTCGTCTCCGCCCGTTCCAGCGCGGATTTCCATGATGACGTTTTTCTCATCCCGCGGGTCTTTTGGCACCAACAGCGAGCGTAATTTCTTTTCAAGTTCTTGAATATTGGATTTTTGTTCCGTAATTTCAACTTCCGCCATTTGCCGCATTTCTTCATCATCTGAATCGCGCAAAATCTCAGCTTCCTCAAGCGCCTTCTGAGCGCGCTCGTACGCTGTGGCAGTTTGAATAATAGGTTCAAGCTCGGATCGTTCTTTGGCCAATTCGGCAACTTTTTGATAGTCCACAAGGTTGGATTCAAGGGCCATGGTGACTTCTTCAAAGTGTTGGCGTATGTGTTGAATTTTCTCGCGCATCGGATGTTAACCTCAATCCAGGAATTTTCACTATAATACTAAGTAGAGCAGTAATTATACCAGCCCTTCCGAATTTTTCGAATCTTCTAACTAAATCGATATGTAATTAAATTCACAAAAGTGTTAGAATATTTGAAATGCGATAAATAACCTAAAAAATAACCAAATAGCATCAAGGGAGAGAACCATGAATTCTGTAGCACTTGCCCAATGGCAATTTGCCGCAACATGCATTTATCACTTCTTTTTTGTTCCATTAACCTTGGGATTATCGGTTCTGGTTGCCATCATGGAAACCATCTATGTGAAAACCGGAAATCCGGTCTACAAACAAATGACAAAGTTCTGGGGAAAGTTGTTTCTGATCAACTTTGCCATGGGCGTTGTGACCGGCATCGTGATGGAATTCCAGTTTGGGATGAACTGGTCAGAGTATTCCAGATTTGTCGGAGATATTTTTGGAGCTCCCCTGGCTCTGGAAGCATTGATTGCCTTTTTCCTGGAATCCACTTTTTTGGGCGTCTGGATTTTTGGGTGGGACAAACTATCAAAAAAGGTGCATGCCCTGGCGATTTGGTTAGTGGCGATTGGCTCTAACATATCCGCCTTATGGATTTTAATTGCCAACTCCTTCATGCAGCAGCCTGTCGGCTATGAAATTATCAATGGCCGTGCGGTGATGACCGATTTCTCTGCTCTGCTGACTAATCCCAATGTGTGGGTGCAGTTCCCTCATACGGTGTTCTCCGGGTTTACCACCGGGGCGATTTTTGTTATGGGGATCAGTGCTTATCACCTGTATCGTGGAAACCACATTGATTTATTTAAACGTTCTCTATCGATCAGCAGTATCTTTGGTTTGATTGCTATTTTAGGGGTAATTGGGGTTGGACACAGTCAAGCGCAGCATATGATTGAAACACAACCCATGAAAATGGCAGCAGCAGAAGCCTTGTGGGAAACCGAGGATCCGGCATCCTTTTCACTTATATCCATTGTGGATGAGCAGAAAATGCAGGATGTGGTATCCATTCGCATTCCGAACGCTTTGAGCTTTCTCGCATACAACCGCTTTACCGGCGAAGTGAAAGGGATTAATGATTTGCAGGCGGAATTTGAAGCAAAGTATGGTCCAGGGGATTATGTTCCACCGGTAACTTTAAATTATTGGACTTTTCGCTTCATGGTTGGCTCCGGCTTCCTCATGTTCCTTATTTTTGCGCTCTTTCTCTACTTTCAATTTCGGAAAATACCTTATGAGAAGGGTAAACTGCTTAAATATCTGCCTTTTGCCATCATTTTGCCTTATGTAGCCAATACCTCGGGCTGGATGCTGACTGAAATTGGCCGGCAACCCTGGGTGGTTTATGGCTTGATGAAGGTAGAGGACGCTGTTTCTCCGAGTGTGAGTGCCGGCATGGTACTGACCAGTTTGATAGGGTTTGTTTTGTTATATGGCATTTTGATGTTCGCAGATGTTTATCTCCTTGTAAAATATGCGAAAGCCGGACCTATTGACGGGGATAAACCGATTGACGATAAAGCACACTGGGAATAGGAGTCAGAAATGGATCTACGAATTTTATGGTTTGTATTAATTGCTGTCCTCTACATCGGTTATTTTGTATTGGAAGGCTTCGATTTTGGTGTAGGCATGCTTCTACCTTTCTTATCCAAAAATGATACAAAACGTCGTATGGTGATCAATTCCATTGGACCCCATTGGGATGGCAACGAAGTATGGTTGATTACAGCCGGCGGCGCCACTTTTGCTGCTTTCCCCCATTGGTATGCTACGCTTTTCAGCGGCTTTTATTTACCTTTATTCTTGATGCTGGTTGGTTTGATATTACGCGGTGTGGCCTTGGAATTTCGAAGTAAGGATGAAAATCGCACCTGGCGCAGTTTCTGGGATTGGGCGATCTGCATTGGCAGCTTTATCCCGGCACTCTTGTGGGGTGTCGCTCTGGCGAACTTTTTACGAGGCGTCCCAATTGATGCGAACATGCAATATGTAGGCGGATTCTGGAATTTACTAAACCCCTTTGCTTTATTGGCCGGTGTGGTTAGTGTAATGGCATTCCTAATCCATGGAGCCATGTTCCTGACCTTAAAACTTTCAGGGGAGTTGGTAAAGAAGGCCCGCCGGATTGCTAATCGTCTCTGGTGGCCATTAGTAGTCCTCTTTCTTGCCTTGATTGTCTTTAATTATTTTGATACCGATGGATATGTACAATCCGGATTCCTTCCGTTTTTCTTAGGAATCCTTTCCTGGCTGGTTCTTGCCACAGTGGGTTGGTGGATGAAGAAAACCAAAGACGGTTTGGCCTTTGGAATGACCTCCCTATCCATCTTTCTGGCGATTGCCGCTGTCTTTGCGCAGTTATTTCCACGGGTACTGATTTCCAGTTTGAATCCGGAATGGAGTTTGACCGTCTTTAACGCAGCCAGCGGTGAAAACACCCTTAAAGTGATGACCACGGTAGTTATGTTCATGCTTCCCGTGGTATTAGCTTACCAGGCCTGGTCCTATTGGATTTTCAGAAAACGAATCTCACAGAATCCAAAAGAACTGGAATATTAGGCATCTGAACATCCATTCTCCATTTACGGAAGCGCTAAGCTGGCATAAAATGAGAGAAGATCAAATTCATAATTTAGGAGAGTGATATGGCAAAGAAGGTTATTACGACCAACAAAGCACCCAAAGCCATCGGGCCGTATTCCGCAGGCATCCAGGTCAATGGCTTTGTTTATACATCCGGACAATTGGGCATGGATCCTGAGACAGGTGTCATTGTTGAAGGTGGTGTTGAAGCTGAAACCAAACGGGCTCTGGAAAATTTGAAAGCTATTTTGGAGGCCGGTGGGTCAGAACTTGGAAATGTGGTTAAAACGACGGTTTTCTTACGCGATATGAACGATTTTGCAAAAATGAACGCAGTATATGAAACCTTTTTCTCGGAACAACCCCCAGCACGCTCTGCCGTTCAGGTAGCGGCATTACCCAGGGGCGCCGCAGTGGAAATTGAGGCGGTCGCTTTATCAAACTAAAATTGGAATCCTGAAATAAATCCTGTATGATGATTTAATGGGTTTCCGAGCTTAGGAATTGAATAGTTTGATACACCTAAACATCCAGTAGAATTTCTGCTGGATGTTTGATTGACTGGCTTTATGCTTGTCTATCATTCTGGGTTTTAAAGGATTCGATGAAACGGTACCTCTCTACGCTATGAACTAAAACACATGATGGTAAAATATGGGTAGTGAGTTTGTTCTGGAAGGGGAAGAGATTTCTCAAGCGGTAACGAAAAACATGGAAGGAAGGTTTTTTTGTGACAACGGATCAAAACATTCTCGTCAGCGTCATTATTCCCTGTTATAACGAAGAAAAAACCATCGCGAAGGTATTGCAGGCTCTTGCAGACCAAACCTATCCGATTTTAAACCTGGAAGTTCTGATAGCGGACGGCCTTTCTGAGGATCGTACCCGCAAAGAAATTGATCGTTTTTGCCAATTGCATCCTGAATTAAAAGTCAGCGTATTGGATAATACGAAGAAGACCATACCCTCTGGTGTGAACCTAGCCATTCAAGCAGCAGTTGGCGTGTATATTATCCGCATGGATGCGCATTCTGAACCGAATGAGAACTACATTCAGAAAACTGTCGAACTTCTCATAGCTGGAAAAGCTGATAATGTGGGCGGTGTATGGAAGATTCAGCCCTCCGCGGAAACCTGGGTTGCCCAATCCATTACCGCGGCAGCGTCCCATCCTTTTGGGGTTGGGGATGCCTTTTATCGTTTTGCCACCACCGGGCGCTATGTGGATACTGTGCCATTTGGGGGTATAAAAAGGGAGTTGATACAGAAAATTGGCCTCTATGATGAAACCCTGCTGAGCAATGAAGACTATGAATTCAATACCAGAATTCGAGCGCAAGGTGGAAAAATTTGGCTGGATCCGGAAATTCAATCCAATTATTATGCGAGGGAGAATTTCAAACAATTAGCTGTACAATATTGGCGCTATGGCTACTGGAAATTTCAAATGTTAAGGCGCTACCCTGATTCACTTAAACTTCGCCAGGCCTTACCACCAGTTTTTGTCCTCAGTCTACTGGGTCTTGGAATGCTTTCGCTCTTTTGTCTGCCGGCACGCTGGCTGCTTGGTGGTGAGTTATTGCTTTATTTTCTGGTATTATTAGGTGGATCGATCACGGAGGTGCTCAAACGTAAGCAAGGTTTCTTGCTGTTTGGTATGCCTCTTGCAATCTTAATTATGCATACAGTTTGGGGCAGCGGTTTCCTTTTTAGTGGGCTGACCTCGTTTATCAGGAGAACAACAACCATTCATGGCTGATTTTAAAACCATTCCGGGAAAACAATTTTTCTGGCGCATTAACGATGGAGAAAGACGATTCATCTTATTAGTTGGGGATTTAATTGTTTCTTATTTTTCTATATTTGTGGCTATTTATTTTTGGTCCAAACAGGATTGGCTGACCTTTTCCTGGGAATTTATTCAGACACGTCCGGATTGGTGGTTTTATTTTTTACCGCTGCTATGGGTGATTTTACTGGTAGAGATTTATGATGTTCGCCGGGCAGCCCATCGATCCAAAGTAATCCAATCCACAACCATCGCCGCTTTGATAAGTCTGGGGCTTTATTTATTGGTATATTTCAGTGCTGCACCGAACTCCCTGCCACGCAGAGGGGTAGCTGCTTTCATTGTTTCATCTTTCTTATTAACCCTTCTCTGGCGTTTTCTTTATATCCGTATTTTTACAACCCCCATGTTTATGAGACGCGTCTTGATTGTTGGCTGCGGTCGGGCAGGGGTCACCCTGGCTTCTGTACTGCGTCATATTTGGCCGCCGCCATTTTTTGTGGTCGGCTTCATTGATGATGATCAAGAAAAAATCGGTAAAGAATTTGAGGGCTATCCTGTTGTGGGGAAAACGAGTGATTTGCAGGATATTATCAAGAAAGAACAAATTTCCGATATTGTCTTTGCCATCTCCAACGAGATGAGTCCGGAGACATTTCAGGAATTAATCCAGGCAGAAGAATCCGGGGTTGAAATTACAACCATGCCGGTGTTGTATGAGGAATTATTGGGCAGAGTTCCGATTCTGTTACTAAAATCCGATTGGATTTTGCGTTCATTTTTGGATCAAGCCCATACGGGAAGTTTTTACAATGCCGCTAAACGCATCCTGGATATTATGGGTGGTTTCGTCGGCATCTGGTTTATGATTATAATTTTCCCCTTTGTTGCCATTGCCATCTTGATGGATAGCGGTTGGCCAATTTTTTATACACAGGATCGGTTGGGCTTGCGAGGCAAAGAATTTCGCATTATCAAGTTCCGCACCATGGTAAAGGGAGCCCAGAAGGATGGTTCGGAACGTATGGCCACGCAGGCAGATGACCGGATCACCCGGGTTGGCAAATTTTTAAGGAAAAGTCATCTGGATGAATTTCCGCAGTTTATTAATATATTTCGCGGGGAAATGAGTCTGGTGGGTCCAAGAGCAGAACAAACCAAATTAGTGGAAAATTTACAGAAGGATATTCCTTTTTATCGGGCCAGATTATTGGTAAAACCTGGAGCAACAGGTTGGGCACAGGTAAATTACGGCTATGCCTCAACAGTTGAAGAAACCAGGATCAAACTGGAATACGATCTTTATTATATTAAACGTCAAAACTTGTTAATGGACATCTCTATCATCCTGCGAACGATAGGGTCCGTTTTTGGATTGCGAGGCTTATAGCATGAAACAAAGATCCTACATTAGAAATCGCTATGTCATGATCGCAGATATTGTTTTGATTTTTGCTGCCGTATTGGGCAGTTATGTTCTGCGTCTTGAATTAAGCTCGGCATTCTATACCTACCTGCCATCCGCATTGTGGCTGATCGGTTGTTCTCTGGCTATCAAACCGCTGGTTTACTATTTCTTCGGGTTGTACCGGAGGATGTGGTTATATGCCAGTGTTCAGGAGCTGAAACTAATTTTGTCAGCCGTGACCAGCGCCTCCGTACTAGTTTCAATGGTCATGATTGGATTATTCAGCCTGGGTGTCTTCAGTGGATTTCCCCGTTCGGTACTGGTGATTGATTGGCTGTTAACCGTATTCATTGTCGGCGGTCTGCGTTTTATGCTTCGTCTATTTGCGGAAAACAAAACCAACGGCGGGCAAAATCGACAGTTGAATTCCGGAAAAAGGATTTTGGTCATTGGTGCAGGCGATGCCGGAGCCATGGTAGTAAGGGAACTACAAAAGAACTCGCAATTAAATTTGAACCCTATTGGATTTTTGGATGATGACCCAACCAAGCAGAACCAACAAATTTACGGAATTCCAGTCATTGGTACATTAACGGATCTGGCTGCAACCCTTGAGAATCGTAGAGTGGATGAAGTCATAATTGCCATTCCCAGTGCACCGGGGCGGGTGGTTCGTCTGGTGGCAAATGTCTGCCGTATCAAAGGGACTCCTTTCCGTACCATGCCGGGAATTTATGAGTTAATTGGCGGCATTGTCAGTATAAGCCGTTTGCGTGAAGTTCAAATTGCGGACCTTTTACGCCGTGAATCCGTCAGCTCACTTAATGAAGAAGTAGGTGCAACGATTGGCGGAAAGATCATTGCCGTAACCGGCGCCGGCGGTTCCATTGGCCGCGAAATTTGTCGCCAGGTAGCGCGCTGGGGTCCTTCTGAAATGCTATTAATTGGACATGGGGAGAACAGCATTTTTGAATCCCTGCTTGAGCTGCATGATAGTTTCCCTGCCATGTTATTTCGCCCTGTGATTTGTGACGTACGCGATCATCAGCGCCTGAACAATGTATTTGAACGCTATCGTCCCGAAGTGGTTTTTCACGCCGCAGCTCATAAACACGTACCCTTGATGGAAACCAATGTCGAGGAAGCCATCACCAACAATATTATGGGTACCCGAAATGTGGTGCAGGCATGTGTCACCCATAATGTGGATAAATTGGTTATGATTTCTACCGATAAAGCTGTCCGGCCGATCAACGTCATGGGGGCTACCAAGCGTATGGCTGAATTGATTGTTCTGGATGCAGCCTATCATTATCATAAAGCGTTTTCGATCGTGCGGTTTGGCAATGTCTTGGGCTCTCGTGGCAGTGTTGTACCTTTATTTAAACGGCAGATTGCCCAGGGTGGTCCCATTACCATTACCCATCCGGATATGAAACGTTACTTCATGACCATTCCGGAAGCTGTGCATCTGGTTTTGCAGGCGGCTTCCATGGAAGGCTGCGGTGAAACTTATGTCTTGAATATGGGTGAGCAGGTACGCATTCTGGACCTGGCTGAGGATTTGATCAAACTTTCAGGTTTGGAACCCGGCAAGGATATTGAAATTGTCTTTACCGGCATCCGCGCTGGTGAAAAACTGAGCGAGGATTTGTGGGATGATGGCAATCGTTTTGAGTCCACCCAGCATCCGGATATTCGTAAAGCCGATCGGAATGTGGAATTATCTGGCAAGGATTTGCACAATGCCGTGGACGAATTGATTAGCCTCTCCCGGGAGGGAGATCCCTCCGCGATTGTTAAGTTGCTGGATGAATTAATTGCGGACGCCAAAATCCGCAGCACTCCGCCACAAGATATCACGACCATCTACTAATGACACGCGTAGATATTCAGCAATGGCAAAATTTCCTGGAACAACAGGAATCTATACACATTTTACAAACAGCGCCTTGGGGCTTACTTAAAGCTGATTTCGGCTGGTCTGTTCAACATTTTATTGAGGGAAACAGCGGCGCGCAAGTCCTATTCAAAAAACTGCCCCTGGGATTTCATATTGCGTATATCCCCATGGGACCGATTGGATTTTTTAGCCCCATATTGTTGGCCGAAATCCAGTCATTCTGCAAAAGCAAACGCGTCATCTTTTTGAAAGTAGAACCGGATCTCTGGCAGGAAGATCTCGAAGCCAGTGGTTTTCTCGCCTGTGTTACATCCATGCAAGCATCCAAATCCATACAACCCCAAAACACCATCACCTTGGAATTAAGCGGTACGGAAGAGGATTGGCTGTCGCGTATGAAACAAAAAACGCGCTATAACATCCGTCTGGCCGAGAAAAAAGGGGTCATCATTCAGGAAAGCAAATCCATCGATGATTTTTATACCCTGATGCTGGAAACGGGAGAAAGGGACGGTTTTGGGGTCCATTCGAAAGCCTACTATCAAAGGGCATTTGAGCTATTCAATCCCTCTGGCATCTGTAAAATATTCATCGCCAGTTACGACGAAAAACCGTTAGCTGGCATTTTTGTGTTCATCTCCGGGAAACGCTCCTGGTATTTTTACGGCGCCTCAAACAATCAGGAACGCAATTTAATGCCAACCTATTTGCTGCAATGGGAAGCCATGAAATATTGTGCTGCTGAGGGTTGCAGCACTTACGATTTATGGGGAATCCCCGATGCAGATCCTGAGACCCTCGAAGGCACCTTTATGGATCGCAATGACGGCTTATGGAGCGTGTATCGATTTAAACGCGGTTTTGGGGGCACCATTCGCCGAACAGCCGGCGCTTGGGACGATGTGTATATCCAGCCGCTTTATCGCTTATATCAATGGTGGATCCATCGCCATGACGCATAATTTGGAATCTCATTTCTGCTATCATTGCGGCGAAAGACTACTCCAGAAATGGGAGGATGGCTTCTCCCGTGAGATTTGTCCTCAATGTGGTTTTATCCATTACCACCAGTACAAGGTGGGCGTCGCGGCCATTATTTTTGAAGACAACAAGCTATTATTATTAAAACGGAATCAAGAACCCTGGAAGGACCATTGGTACATGCCTGCTGGGTATGTTGAGATCGAAGAATCCATCGAAGAAGCTGTGCATCGTGAAGTAAAGGAAGAGGCCGGTTTTCAGGTGGAGATTCTTAAATTTCACACCATGCTATCCTACCATGATGACCCTCGTGGCAATGGTCTCATTTTATTTTATCGCTGTCAGAAACTTGGCGGAGAATTTATTGCCAATGAGGAAATCAGCGACAGCGGTTTCTTTGCTCTGGATGAAATCCCTGAAAAGATAGCAGGCGCAGGTCATCGTACTATGATTGACGAGTTAATAAGGAATGGATTTGTCCATGCTTAAACGGGAAATTTGCAGTGCAAAGCAATGGGATGCTGCCATGATGGGAAGTACCCGACGCCATATCTTGCAATCCACTCAGTGGGCAAGTTTTAAAGGGCGAACCGGCTGGCAGGCTCATTATATCCTCTGGCGAGGGGAGAACGGCCAGAGGATGGGTGGAGCCAGTGTGCTTGAAAAGGTATCCTTCCTGCCGCTGTTTAAAATCCCGATCAGAATATTGTATGCTCCCCGCGGTCCGGTGCTTGACTGGGCAAATACGGCACTGGTTGACGAAGTGCTATCCGATCTGACGCTTTTTGCCAGGGAGCAGGGCGCCATCTTTATTAAAATCGACCCTGAAGTTTTCCATTCTATGGAAAACGAAGACTCCTTTCAATATCAAGCAATGGGCAGGCAGGTCAAGCAGCAATTAATACGGCACCAATGGCAGATATCCTTGGATCAAATCCAATTTCGGAATACTTTTTGGTTGTCTCTTGCGGTTGAGGAAGCTCAACTCTTGGCTGAAATGAAGCAAAAGACGCGCTACAACATTCGTCTGGCTGAAAAGAAGGGCGTGATTGTGCGGCAGGCTGCAAAGGAAGATTTCCATTTACTGTATCAAATGTACGCAGAAACGGCTGAGAGGGATCATTTCATCATCCGACCGGAAACCTATTACACGTATTTATGGACCCAATTGATGGATCAGCAGATGGCGGTTGGATTAATTGCCGAGTTTGAAGGCAAACCTCTGGCCGGGCTGGTCCTATTTTTGTATGAAAATCGATCCTGGTATTTTTATGGGATGTCCACAGAAAGGCATCGCAACTTGATGCCCACTTATTTGCTGCAATGGGAAGCCATGAAACTCTCCAAACAATTGGGCTGCACTTTGTATGATCTGTGGGGCGCGCCGGATGAAATAACCAGTGAAGACAGCATGTTCGGCGTCTTTCGATTTAAACAAGGCTTGGGCGCTTCTCTGGTTCAGGGGATTGGTGCCTGGGATTATGCCGCCAAACCATTTTTTTATCGATTGTACTCCATTGTTTTACCACAATTCTTAAACCTACTACGCCGCATGCGGCGTTCAGCTATCCATCGGGAGGTTACCGACCAATGAACCGCATTGAATTCGCTCATTTACCCACCCCAATCCAACATTTAACTCGACTGGAAGCCAAACTGGGCGGCCCAAAACTGTATATCAAACGGGATGACCTGACCGGTTTATCCTTTGGCGGCAATAAAACACGTAAGCTGGAGTTCGTGATTGCGGATGTGCTGCAAAAAAAGGCCGATGTGGTGATTACTGAGGGCGGCATTCAGTCCAATCATGTGCGTCAAACGGCTGCCGTATGCGCCAAATTTGGGTTAGAGTGTCTCCTGATCCTGTCCCCCGGACAAACTGAAACACCGCCGTCCGGGAATCTTTTCCTCAATGAGCTCTTCGGAGCCAGGGTCCTATTTTGTGATCATGACCAGCGGGAAGCACTTGTTGCCGATGAGCTAAAAAAAATCCAGGGCCTGGGCAAACTGGGATATGTTATTCCCATGGGCGCCTCCAACCCCATCGGTGCAATGGCTTATGATCTGGCATTTAAAGAGATGCTCTCCCAGGATTCCGGATTTGATTGGATCGTTCTGGCTTCAGGTTCCGGGGGTACGCAGGCAGGACTTGAATATGCTGCTGCGAGAAGCAATTGGCATGGATCGATCTATGGCGTCAGCATCCTCTTTTCACACGCGGATATGGTCAAGCGCATCCAGGGGATCATGGAAGGCATGCAAACCATTAACGGTGAGACAATCGAGCAAATGCCAAAACAACTGATTGTTGATGAGCGGTTTTTGGGGGCTGGCTATGGGGTGATGGGTAAATTGGAATCCGATGCGATTCGATTGTTTGCCCAAACTGAAGGCATTCTGCTGGACCCGGTTTATACAGGCAGGGCGGCAGGGGCGATGCTGCAATTAATCAGAGAAGGATTTTTTAAATCAAAGCAACGGGTTTTATTCTGGCATACTGGCGGAACCCCGGCTTTGTTTTGTGAAAAGTATCGCGCTGATTTATTGGCGTAAAATGCCGCTGTTTTTGATGTAAATAATAACAATCAGTTGACGACGACTGGCTGCCAAACCGGATGAAAATCCTCGGCGGGATTTTGAGTCAGGTTGAGTAAATTGCTGCCATTGACAGTCACCAGGTAAATCTCCTGATTTCCATTTTCCTGGTATTCAAAAGCGATCCAATAACTATCCGGCGAAAATGTTGCGTTAAATATGGGTCGTAGGGGTGTAATTTCCACTTCCGGTGCTGCCCGATTTAAAATTTGTTTGGCAAATAATCCATGAGTTGAACCAAAACTGAAAATCATTACATCGCCAGTTTGTGACCAATCCGGCATGTATCCAGCGCCGCTGTCTTTCTTGGTGAACTCCTTAGCCCCGCTGCCATCTGCATTCATAATCCAGATTTGGGAAACCCCTGCGCGGGTGGTTTCAAACACAATTTGTGATCCATCTGGGGACCAGGCGGCATTCAGATCATAACTGGAAATACTGGATATTCGCGTGACAGTCTGGTTATTCTCCATATCCATCATATAGATATGAGGAACATTGATATTGTCGCGTATCGACGAAAATAATAACTTCTTCCCATCCGGTGACCAAACCGCATTGAAATCACCGCCGGGAACGGAAATGATGGGACGCAGCCCCGTGCCATCTGCGTTTAGAATGAACAAGGCAGAGCCTTTGTATATTTCCTGGCGAGAACGACAGGGAGATGTAATCACCAATCTTTTTCCATCCGGGGACCAACTTGGATAACAGGCGCCATCGGGAAGGTTGGTCAACTGTATTAAATCTGTTCCATCGGGGAGCATACTCCAAATTTGGGGAATACCACTGCGATCCGAAGCAAAGGTAAGCCGACCAGAGCCACCGCCCAACAGCGCTGCTGCGGGTGTCTGGAGTTCCTCTGTGATTTCAGGTGTCGCACTGGCTTGATCCACGGTTGGGCTTGCTGCCAGATCAGTGGGCGTGGATTCAGCCGGTTTTGTTTCCAGAATAGCGGCTGCGGTAGCAGGGATGTTTGCCGTGGGTGGGCTGTTGGGTTGAATTTGTGAATTGACAACTTTAATCACCACCCAAATTCCTGCTGCGATCATGGTCAGCAGGATGATGATAACGGCTATCCACGGGACACTTCTATTCGATGCAACTTGTGGTTTGGTGGAAAAAGAATTCGATTGCAGTGTCCTGGAATCGGATGAGTGTTGTCTCCCGTTGGAAAGCACCTTAGTTGGAAATTCGTTAAAATTTAAGGGGGATATTTTGTGCTTTGTTGCGCCATTCCCCTTTGTTTGCAGGCTGGTTGAACCCAGTAAATCTTCTTTGAAAAGTTCGGCATTTGAATAGCGATCCTCTGGGAGGACTGCCATGGATTTCTCGATGCAGCGCACAAATTCACTCGTGATGGTTTTATTGAGGGATTGTAAGGGAATTAAAGTGCTGCTGCCAATGGTACGAGCCAGGCCGTCCACAGGGATTTCACCCGTTACGGAGGCGTAGAGCGTTGCACCCAGTGAATAAATATCCGATCTGGGTTCTGTCCCCTGACCGTATTGCTCCGGCGGGGCATATCCCGGGGTTAAGGCCTGGGCGCCGGTGGTAGTTTCCTGTTCCGGACTGATCTGCTTGGCCAATCCGAAGTCCACCAAAAAAACATCCCCGTTGGGAGAGATTTTTATATTACCGGGTTTAATATCCCGATGAATGATTCTGGGTTCTTGATGATGAAGATAGGTTAGCGCATCGCATATAGCAGCCCCAATGAGACGTGCTTCTTTCTCGGTCAGGATGCCGTGTTTTTCAATGCGGTCTTTGAGATCTTCGCCATAGATGAAATCCATGACAAGGTATTGGCCCTGATCCGGGATTGAAAAATGATCCGTCACACGCGGTAAATTGGGATGTTTTAGATTTGCCAGAATTTTGGCTTCATAATGAAATTGGCGGGCAGACTCGTGCGAACTGAATAAATTCTCTTTTAAGGCAACTTCAATATTCAGACTTTCATCCAGGGCACGGTAAATGGAGCCCATACCCCCAACGGCGATCACTTCTAGGATTCGGTAACGATGATTGACGCGGGTGTTGATGGGTAATGGCATACGGTCCTCAAATGGAACTTATTGGATGTTGGGTCTCCAGACCGCATTAAAATCGGTGCCAGGATCGGTGGTTAACCGCATGATATTTGCCCCTTTATTATCCATTACATATATGTCATGGTTTGTACCATCCGGCCAGCTCTCAAAAACAATCCAAGCGCCATCTTCTGAATACCTGCCTTCCAGAATGGGCCGTTGGATGTAATCATATTTTACTGGAATCTTGGTAGCAATATCTTTACCCCGATTTTCATATTCCTGGCTAACCAGCCAGGGGATATCTGGAGATTCTTGACTGCGTGTATAGATGATGTCCCCCCCATCTGGTGCCCAGTCGGGCCAATAATCATAAACATTACCATTGCCGCTGAATTGATATTGAGTAACGCCTGTATCGGAAATAATCCAGACATGAGGGAAATAAATCTTGCGAATTACGGCGATCTGTTTTCCATCTGCATGCCAGACTGGTTGGATATCTGCGTAACGGGTATCGGATAATTCCTCGAGTGTACCGGTTAAGAAGGAGTAGAGGAAAATGTGGGGAACTCCTTTCCGATAAGAGCTGAACGCAATGCGGTTACCATCGGGTGCCCAGGCAGGATTAAAATCCCCAGACATGGTTTTAGGCATGGGTTCAATTTCACCACTTTCCATGGTGTAGATGTAGATCTTTGCTTTTGGATATGAGAGCTGTTTTTCCTGACAGGGTGAGATAAAAGCAATCTTTCGCCCATCCGGCGACCAATTTGGCTGACAGGCTCCATCAACCAGGCTGGTTAATTGTTTTTGTTCGGTTCCATTGGAATTCATGATCCAAAGCTGATTAACGTTGGTTCGATCTGAAGTAAATAAAATCTGATTGGATCCACCACCGACCAGAGGATAATTTTCCCTACTCTCGATTTGGGCTGTAGAAGTACTCATCATTCCGGTTGGATTAGACCCTAGAACTGAGGGAGATGTGGATGGTTCAGGGTTTTCTAACAAACCTGGTTTAAGAATATTTTCGGGCTGTGTAATAGCCGGTGAGTTGCGGATAACGGTCGCCAGAAAATCTGTGAAGGCTTTTTGTTGGTAAGAGAATACCGAGCTGGCAATAAAAATCAGAATTCCGATGGTGATGATAGCAAAAAATAACAAATTTCGTTTGGAATGCCGGGATTGCTGGCTGGATAACTGTGACTTGGAAAATTCATTCAAGGGTTCCAAAAAATATGGCGAGGTGGCATACTCGACATAGGGTCTTTTATCCGTTTTTATTTGGGTAGTCTCTTCTTCAACGGGTGGTGGTGGAATGAGTAAATTCAGGGGCAGCACATTAGGTAGATTACCGGCATTCAGTAAGGCAATTTTAAAATCGTCCGGTGTTTGAAAGCGATCCTCAATTTCAATTTCCATGGCCTTGAGAATTGCTTTTTCGAATTTCCGGTTAATATCCGGCATAATTTCATGGATAGGGGTAAGCTGTACTTTCCCAGTGGCTCTGGATAGAGCATCTTCCGGGATGGTTCCTGTCACGGCAGCATAAATGGTTGCGCCCAGAGAATAGATATCTGAGCGTACATCTGTTCTGCCCGTACCATATTGTTCAGGAGGGGAATACCCAGGTGTCATGGCCCTGGCTCCCGTGGAAGTAATCTGGCCGTCATTCATGATTTTTGCCAAGCCAAAATCAACCAGGGTGATCTCGCCGGTATAAGTGATTTTGATATTACCCGGTTTGATGTCCCGGTGGATGATGGGGTTATCCCGGCAGGAAAGGTAGGAGAGGGCATCACAAATCACTGCGCCGATGACAATGGCTTCGGATTGTGGAATCAGCCCCAGTCTTTCAATCCGTTCTCGAAGGTCTTCTCCCTCGATGAAATCCATAATCAGGTACTGGCCTTGATTTTCAACGTAAAAATAATCACCAACCCTTGGAAGATTGGGATGTCTTAAATTGGCCAGGATTTTAGCTTCTTTTTGAAACTGTTTGGCATACTCTGCGGAGAGGAAAAGATTTTCCTTAACTGCTATCGGGATGCCCAGTGTTTCATCGACACCTTGATAAACAGCCCCCATGCCACCTTGACCTAGGATTGCCTTAATCCGATATCGGTTATTAAGCAAGGAGTCGATATGAAGTGCCATATTGTTTTCTTTTAGTAGATTTTAATTGATTTTACCTAAATAAAACTTTTTCCGCAATGAAAGAAACCCTTTCAGTTCTTTAATTCCGTAAATTGCTCTGGAAATCCCAAGGCATGCTATAATCGGCAATATGTCGAATACAAAGAGCTACCTATTATGCAAGTAGATATTCAAACCGCTGTGCAAACCGCCTTTGTTCTTTCTTTGATAGCATTTGTCGGCTGCCTGATTTATGGGATCAGCCTGATTCGTCAGGGAAAGAAAATATTATATTATCACAAACGTCAAAGCCAGATATCGACGGGTTGGTGGTATTTGTTGTTATCCTTATTGATGGCCATAAGTGCTATATTTTTAAACAAGCAAGCGGAGCCGGTCATATACAAAGTATTCCCCCCTTCACCAACAATGACTATTTCACCTTCTATCACGATGACATCTACTATTACATTAACGCCATCAATCACTGTGTCTCCAACAATTACACTTACTCCCGAGAAGTCATACACACCACAAATTCCAAATGTAATTATGGAGCAATTCATTAGCACCATTCAACCTGGTGAAAACACTGCTTTTTCCAGTTTAATTTTCTCGAGAAAGATAAATGAAAATAATCAGGCCATTACGCCTTTAACTACTTTCCAGCATCCTGTAACGGACATCTATGGTGCTTTTAGTTACGATAGTATGAACACGGGAGTTCAATGGAGCAGCGTCTGGGTTCGATTGCAGGATCAGGAAGTGGTCTGTTATGAAACCAAACCCTGGGACGCCAGTACGGGTGGATATGGCTATACCGATTGTCATAAGGGTGCGGATCAATGGCTGCCGGGAGAGTATGATGTTCAGATCTATGTGGGTGAACGTTGGATCAGTTCAGGAAAGTTTTCCATCACTGGTGATTTGCCTACGGCTACTTTTACCAAAACAGCCAGTCACACCCCATCCAATACCCCTTTGCCTACTAACACACCAACCGTGACGAGTACTCGAACTACTACATCGACCCGAACAACTACTTTTACTCCAACAGTGTCAAAAACGCCGCTGCCAAGCCGTACCCCTACGATTACTCGAACCCCAAAGCCGACTGAAACGCGTTGGCCTTCTCCAACACTGAAGAATTAGTTCAGGCCACACTCAAGACGGACGGATGAACCGCACAGGCGATTTTTGCAGCCAATCTGGCATTGTTTTTCAATAAGGCCAGATTGGCTTTCATGCTTGCTCCCTTACTTAATTCATTCACTTTGCTTAATAGAAAGGGTGTTAGATTTGATCCCTGAATGTTCAGTTGAGTTGCCATGGTGACAGCCTGAGTAATGATATCTTCCATTTCTTCAGCAGGCATGGCGGAATCTGCAGGGGGCGGCTGCACCACCAAAATGGCGTTTCTTAATCCCGATAGCCATTGTTCCCTTGCGATTTCAGCAATGACTTTTACGGATTCCACCCGGGAAGTCACTTTGAGCCCACTAGAAGCAGCATAGAATGCTGGAAATTCATCGGTCTGATACCCCAAAACCGGAATCCCATAACTTTCAAGGACTTCCATAGTTGCAGGCAGGTTTAGGATAGATTTTGCTCCTGAACAAACTACAATCATGGGGACATGATGCAGAGCAATTAAATCCGCGGAAACATCAAACGGTGGGTCCCGATGAACCCCGCCAATGCCGCCGGTTGCAAATACACGCAATCCAGCTTTTGTCGCGGCGACAATGCTTGCCCCAACGGTCGTCCCTCCGTTCAGGCCAGTTGCTAATGCCAGACCAATATCCCGCTGACTGATTTTTCCAACCGCTGTCTGCGGATCAGCCAGAGTTGACAATTGATCATCATTCAACCCAATCACCATATTACCATTCAAAACCCCGATGGTCGCCGGCAGGGCATGCTCATGACGCACGATGGTTTCCATCTCCCGGACAAGTTGTAAATTAATGGGATAAGGCAAGCCGTGAGTTAGGACTGCCGTCTCTAGCGCAACAACGGGTTGCTGGTGAGTTAAAGCACGTTCAATATCGGGTTTAATTTCCCAATGTTTATTCAATGAAAAATTCATGGAGAACCTGCTAATTCATGGTCGTATCGTATAACTGTTCAACGGATATCCCTGGCAGGACTGTTCCGGGAAAACGGAGCGTTAATGAAGCTGCTTTTACACCCAGACGGATGGTGTCATCTAGCGGTATATCATTCAGTAATCCATAGATCAGGGCAGCGGACAAGGCGTCCCCGGCTCCTGTCGGATCCAGAATTTTTGTTTTAATGGCTGGAACATGGCCGCTGGTGTCTGAGGTGGCATAACAAACGCCAAATTCCGCCATGGGGATGACTACCATTTCAACACCCAGTGCAACCAGTTTCCGGGCGGCTTTGAGGGCCGATGTTCGGCCGGTGACTTCAAATTCATGATCGATCAAGATTTCGGCTTCATGCGTGTTAGCGTTCAACAATTGGAAGCTCGCGAGGTGGGGTCTCAGACGTTCAGCCAAACTGCTGGAAGTAGCATCGGCATAGATTGGAATTTCGTTTTGATTCGCAATTTCAACCAAGACGGACATGGTCTCTTGCGGGACATTGGCATCAAAAAATAGGCAGCACGCATTTTGAATCAAGGTTTCATGCTGCCGGATTAAATCCGGGGTCAGTTTGGATAAAATGCGCATATCATCCAGGGCAAAGTTTAAAGAGCCATTTTCGGAAATGACAGCCAGATAGGAGGAGGTATGAAATTCATCTGTAATGATACTGGCGTCTATATTTACACCGGCATCTTTTAAATGATTGAGTAGGAGCTTGCCGAATACGCCCTGTCCCACTGCTGTGATGAAGTTGACTTTTTGTTCCAGCTTCGCCAAATTCTCGGCGACATTGCGTGCCACGCCACCGAAGGATGGACGAACCTCCGCAGGAACTGAGCTGCCAGGATCCGGCATTTCTGTGAGTCGGCCGACGATATCAATACCGGCAGCCCCGATGACCAGAATTCGTTTTTCAGAATCCCTGGTCGCATTCGTTGTATAGTTCATTAGAATCCCTTCTATGCTGAATGAAGCCGGCGGTGTTGTTAGTTGATGACTTCCCTAAGTTGATCCGCCAGTTAATGCTATAGTCATGATTACTTATAGTTTACCATTGCTTGCATGGTTTTTGAAGAAGCCAACGGGTTGTGTGTTGGATCAGGTAGGTTAAATTTGGATCAACTGCCAGGTTGCGTTATAATGTGGGGATAGTTTATTGATTGAAATAAAGGAAACACGATTGTGAACCATGTTGAATTTCATTGTCATACTGTAGCTTCGCGGGATTCTTTAGTGACTCCCCAACAATTAATTCTCGCTGCACGAAAAGCAGGATTGGACCGCATCTTTATTACCGATCATAATTCAATTCAAGGGGCGTTGGAAGCCCAACAATTGGCTCCTGAATTGATTTTAATTGGAGAGGAGATCAAAACATCGCAAGGTGAATTGCTAGCTTATTTACTCAAGGAAGAGATTCCTGGCGGCCTTTCTCCCCTGGAGACTATTGCTGCCATTCGGGAACAGGGCGGCGTAATCAGTGTCTCCCATCCCTTTGATCCCCGGCGGGGGTGGAAGGTGGATGAACTGCTGGCCATTTGCTCGCAGATTGACGCATTGGAAGTCTTTAATGCCCGCAACCTGCTGCCTGAATATAATGAAATGGCTCTGACGGCTGCGAAAACGCAAGGTTTGTTATTTACTGCCGGCTCGGATGCGCATACGCGTATAGAGATTGGCCGCACGCGCATGATACTGCCAGATTTTAATGATCGCGAATCCATGTTGAGCGCCTTAAAAATGGGGATCATTATCCCTAAAGCCTCCAGCTCCCTGGTGCGGATCAATTCCAGTTTTGCCCGTATGTTGCGCAAAATTCGCGGATAAAATTGCGGCGATAACCTTGACGATTTGAATAGATGGATTACAATTATGCAAGTGTTGGGGCGGTGGCGGAATAGGCAGACGCAACGGACTTAAAATCCGTCGATGGTGACATCGTGAGGGTTCGACCCCCTCTCGCCCCACAGAAGATCATACATTGAGTATGGTCTTTTTTCTTTAATTTCCAGTCTTCTTTTGAATCAAAAAAACCTTTGGCACATCGGATTATCTGTTATTTGATTTCTTAATGGATTTGCGTATACTGATCCATAGATAACTTCGATGCATTCCTAAGCGTTTAATATAGGGATTATTTATTACTGGTTAAAGGAGAGTCGAATGTCAAAAGTGACTGTGGGTATGACCATGTCAGTGGATGGATTTGTCACAGATCGGCAGGGAAGTTTGGCACCCTTATACTCGGATTTCGCAGCCATGCTCGCTTCACAGCCTATGCAGGAATCCATTCGTGATACTGGAGCGGTAGTTATGGGCAGGCATGCCTTCGACATGGCGGATGATCCGGATTCGTACGCGGATGATTATGAATATCAGGTCCCGATCTTTGTATTGACCCATCAACCTCCGGCCAAACATCCAAGAGAAACGGATAAGGTACGAATTACCTTTGTACGGGAAGGCATAAAACAGGCCATTCAATGGGCAAAACTTGCAGCCGGCGAGAAAGACGTCACTATCATCGGCGGTGCCAGTACTTTGCGTCAGTGCATTCAGCTTGGCCTGGCGGATGAACTGCATGTCGACCTCATGCCCATTCTACTGGGGGGAGGACTGCGTATGTTTGATGAGCTGGAACTGGATTTTCTACAATTGGAAAGAATCTCGGTTGTGGCTCTGCCGGAAGGCAGAACCTGCATGAAATTCCGTTTCATTAAGTAGAGCAAGATTTGGACGAGGGAACACCGATTTTGTCTGGCCTTATCGGCTAAACCATTAAATCATCCAAACCAACTTTCTTATGTGAATTTTAGTTTTATGCTACCATTTGAAGTCAAGACATCTTTATGTTCATTTGAGGTACTTATGCCCGTAAAATTTGAAGTCTCGGATGTATTTCCAGTCAGCATGAAAGCGCTCTATACTGCCTGGCTCAGTTCTGACGAACACAGCTTGATGACCGGCAGTCCTGCAAAGGTTTCAGATCAAGTGGGAGAGTGTTTCGAAGCCTGGGATGGATACATTGAAGGCAAAAACCTTGAATTGGAACCTTATAGCTGCATTTTGCAGTTGTGGCGTACCAGCGAATTTGAGGAATCTGCCCCCGATTCGTTTCTGGAGATTCATCTTGAGCCTGAAGGAGCGGGAACTCGATTGACCATCCAACATTCCAATCTACCGGAGGACGGCATGCAGTACAAACAAGGGTGGATCGATTCCTATTTTGCGCCCATGCATGCGTATTTCGGTTCGGATAGTGATACCGAGGATTTTTAAGGCGGTGGGTTCCATGACAGTCAAATGTTCGGTTTTTATTGCAGCCAGTGTGGATGGCTTTATCGCCGGTCCGCAGGGTGAGTTGGATTGGTTGATCCGCCCGGAATACGCTCCAGAAAAAATCGAGGGATTGAGTTATGCAGAGTTCATTGCTACGGTCGATGCTTTAGTGATGGGCCGCAATACTTTCGAAACCGTGATGACATTCGAACCCTGGCCGTATGAGAGCACTCCTGTGATTGTATTGACCCATCGGATTCTGGAAATGCCTGAAGCATTGCAGGGCAAGGTGAGGGTTCTTTCAGGATCACCTGAGGAAATCGTTGTGAGGTTGGGTGCCGAAGGGAAAAGACATCTGTATATTGATGGGGGCAAGACCATCCAACAATTTCTACGAGCTGGTTTGATCGATGAGTTGACCATTACTCGTATTCCCATCCTGTTGGGGGCGGGTATCCCATTGTTTGATGGCAGCTATCTGTTACATTCCCTGCGATTGATCGCCTCCGTGGCGTCTGAAAATGGTGTGGTGCAAGATCGATATCAAGTGATGCGTGGAAATGGTTCATAACCTGGGATGTCCTTAATAATTGATAGGTGATGGCGGAATGGGGGAGGAATTTATATCAGATATAATCATCAACAACCAGAACTGGTAGGGACGAAGCATGCTGTATAAGGCATGGAGATAGGTAA
>DHVR01000028.1 GCA_002412765.1 Leptolinea sp. UBA5203
TTTGTTTCTTAGGAGCCCCATACGGTGCTGTCCTTAGTACATTTTGGCGGGGCGGCCTGTGCCCCGAAGGGGTAGGCAATCTCAACACCAGATTGGTATAGGTGTCTACTATTACCAGTTACCTTAAATACCTGAAGGGAGATTGCCATGGCCCTACCATGTGGACCCATAACATAACCTTTTGGGCCTCGCAGTAACTCAATTTTGCCTTGTCGTTGTAAGTCATTTCGTAGGGTGCCGTTGGACGGTTCAATAAGACCCGCCGGAATGTCACTCCCCAAGCCAAACGCACCACTTATTGAAACACCAGCAAGCTGTAGGTCATGGTTGAGGCGATGAAAACATCACTGGTCAATCTCATCCCCGCCGAAACCCGACATTCCAAATTGGTACTCATCAATGAGACAGAATCCAATCCTGCGTAAGGGTTTAGCATCCATAAACGTAGAATCCGGCGACCGATCAATGGATGCTAAACCCCTACAAGTCGTCGGTTTTCGTAGGGTGTTGTTGGGTGATACTAAAAAACCCGCCGGCATCTCAACCCAATAGCCAAACGCGCCATTTGCTAAAATGGTAATCATATATTATCTCAAATAATGGCTATACGCAATCCTATCCACCCTCATCATCACCCGGTCCGCGCCATCCTTACCGCACAAGCGCCTGCCAAATACCCTCATTCTCATACCCGGCAATATGCTTACGACTTTATTTCATATACTCAGCGATGGAGACTGCGTCCCATGCCACCACAGCCCTGGGTTTGTCCAGTAAATCGAGCAGATCCTTCCACGAAAAACTCCCGGCTGCAAAGGTCTCCCCATCCAGGTTGGGCGCGGAGATCTCCCGATCAATGCCATAGCCAGCAGCCCATGGACATCGGCGAATGATCAACTTCGGCGGTCTGGATCAAATTCGTGCTTGGCGTGCAGGCGTTTGATAAATGGGTCAGTATACCCAACAGGATCATAATGAGAAAACCTTTTGTAATTTTCACCATAGTTTTAATATTGGTCATGGTTCAAATCTCCAAAATCAATCCTTGAAAAGATATTTATTATATCTTTTGATATATTTTGCGCTAATATATATCTTTATATACCTTATTCACGGAAATCAGCCCACAATAACAATATTTTCAAACAACAATACTTCTTATCTCCCGGGATTTTAACTCACTTTTTGAACGAATTAACAAGAGTGATTCCAGTATTGATATACTTACTTGCAATTAGTATCACTATTTGATATCATATAAATATGGACAATAAACACCAAAAAACCTTGGAAGCCATTTTTGAAAAGCTCGAACGGGCTTCGATTGAATGGAAAGACATCGAAGCCTTTTTTTCTGCTTTAGGTGCGGAAATATCTGAAGGCAGCGGTTCCAGGGTGAGAGTTGCCTTGCATGGCGTTCGGGCAGTTTTTCATCGCCCACATCCACGGAAGGAAACCAACAAAGGTGCAGTTAAGTCTGTACGGAAGTTTTTAGAAGCGGCAGGAGCAGGCCATGATGGAATATAAAGGTTATATTGGTAAAATCGAAATGGATGATGAAGCGGGTATTTTATTCGGTGAAGTCATCAATATCCGTGATGTAATTACGTTTGAAGGAACCAGCGTGGAGGAAGTGCAAACCGCCTTTCGCGAATCCGTGGACGATTATCTGGCATTTTGTGCTGAGCGCGGCGAAAATCCCGAGAAGCCGTTTTCAGGGAAGTTCGTGGTGCGTCTGCCCGTCGAGCTGCACCGTCAAGCCTACATTCAAGCCAAACTGGCTGACCAAAGTTTGAACGGCTGGATTACGGAAGTGATCCAAACCGCCCTAAACTACCATTAAGTTCCCAACCCCGAAACCTCACAAAGAAAACAAAATCCCCTGCCAACTCGACAGGGGACTAATTTCATTCGACCTGAGTTTATCATTTTAGTGTCCTGAATATCGTTTTATTAAGGGAAATATTCCAAGAATTAGAAACGTGAGAAACCAGGTAGAAACACCCCCACCTCTGATCCTCCCCCAAAATCCTGAAAAGCGGATTTTAGGGGAGGACGGTTAATCGTTTCCTCTCAAAGAACAATGAATTTTGTTGAGCTGGTGATTATTCGGTTGGGTGGAAAGGTCATCTGTTCGAATTAAATTGTAAAATGTGTGGAAAACCGGAAGAAATCTGTCTATCCCCTTAGTATTAATGGAATTCAATTGAAATATTGAGCCCCCCCAACCGCAAATTAAAGTTGATAAAATCTATATTTCTATTGAGACGTTGGTTTATCAATGGTTAATCGTCCTCCCCTAAAATCCGCTTTTCAGGATTTTCGGGGAGGATTAGAGGTGGGGGTTTTTCTATTGCACAAGAATTCTAATTATTAACTGAAGGCTTTTTTTCCCTATTAAGTATTCTTAGTGTCCTGAAAATCGCATATTGTCGAGAGAAATTACCGAGAATTAATAAAAATGATAAACTCAGGTTCGATAAACCTAATCAACAATAAACGTAAGCGGAGTAGGGTTAGCCAGGGATTCCGAGACGGGGCAGCGACTATCCACTTCGTGCACAAAGGCTTCCTTCTCGGCTTGCGTCATGTCCGCATCGATGCTGACGTGCAGGGTCATGCCCTGGAACCCGGCCCGCTCGTCGTGATGCTTGCCCATCAAGACCTGGGTGTTCAAGCCGGCTTCCACCGTGCAGATCATGCCGCGCAGCTCAATACGCTGCTGCTTGGCCACAATCCGTCCGATGGTGCAGATGCAGGCAGCCACGGCACCCAACTGGACTTCGAGGGGGTTCATGCCCTGGTCTTTACCGCCAGAGGATTCGCCCTGATCAATAATGATGGCATGATGGCGTGCTTTAACTTCAATTTTGAAGGCTTCCAGCAAAGTTGCTTCAGCCTTGACAGTTTTCGTAATCGTCATGGTTTGCTCCTGGATGAAAATAAAATAAGCGCGTACGCTTTCCCGTACGCGCGGATTATTGTATCACAGCCATCCAGGTGCCGGACCTTACAAAACGCTGTTGAACAGGTGTGCATTGTTAGGCAACAAAATATGAATGTCAAAATAACCCATCAAACACTACTCTCATACATCATATTAGTATAAAATAATCATAGGTAATTAGTTATTAATGGGGTATTTACTTATATGAACTAATTAAAAGTAAATGTTTTTTGTGTTTATTGTTGACTCACCTATTTTTGATCAAGTGCATCTTTCCTGCTTATATTAATCGAGAAAATTACTCATTATTTCCATACTTCAGGACTATTATCGATTCTGGAAAAAACACTATTATTTAAACTTTGGGAGTTACGAATATGGATAAACAAAACACTATTCATGCCTTAAAAGTAAAGCAATGGCTAGATATATGGGATAAATATGAATATGATCCAAATGTACATAGAGATAAACCTGAACCATATTTTTTACTTTTTAGTATAGATGCAAATAAATTGCGATTATTATCAGGTATATACCAAAGGACAACTGAAAATGGTTTACCAAGATCTCAAGATAAAGGTATTCAACGCCGTCATGATCCATCAAGATCCAAAACGATTCATGATTTCATTCAATATGGTTATCCATGGACCGAAATTGGAAAGACAAAACGTGAAACCGGAAAATACGATAATCTGAGAAAACCTGGCTGGTTGCCTACTGCAATAGTAATTAACATTTTAAAACCAGAACAAATAAGACGTGGGTTAACTGTTGCATCAGATGATCTAATTACTTTGGAAGATGAAGGGAACGGTATATCCTTATTGCACTTGCCAGAAACATTTAATGGCAATGATTGGGAACCAATTCAAAGGCATCCTATAGAAATTATTGATGGACAACATAGATTATTTTCTTTCGATGATAAATTGCCTGATGGCAATTTTGAATTGCCTGTTGTTGCGTTTTATGGTTTGGATATCAGTTGGCAGGCATATCTATTTTGGACAATAAATATTACTCCAAAAAGAATTAATCCAAGTATGGCTTTTGATCTATATCCATTACTTCGTGCAGTAGATTGGCTTGAGAAATTTGAAGGACCTATTGTTTATCGACAAACCAGAGCCCAAGAATTGGTAGAGGCAATTTGGGCAACACCGGTTAGTCCTTGGTATCAAAGAATCAATATGTTAGGAGATCCTGGCCTGAAATACGTAACTCAAGCAGCTTGGATAAATACTCTATTAACAACTTTAATCAAACCATGGGAAAACAAGGGTAGGAGAACGATTGGAGGATTATTTGGTGCAAATATTGGCAAAGATGAAACAGTATTGCCTTGGGACAATTCTCAACAAGCTGCATTTATTATTTATGCTTGGCAAATGATAAAAATTGAAATCGCTGAAAACGCATATGACTGGATTATTGCTTTACGTTCAGAAAAAAAACAATTAACGTTTGAGTATTTAACTGGTGCAGATGAAGATTTAGCATTTTCAGGGGAAAACTCTTTGCTAAATACAGATCAAGGAGTTCGTGGCATACTTTCTATTTTAAATGATTTGTTCTACATAAATACAACAGAGTTTGATTTAGACTTGGAATCTTGGTGCTATAAACAAATGGAATTTACTGGCAATTTTCTTGATGATATACCTGGTGCATTAGAAATACTATCAAATGAGATTGAAATATCAATTTTTTTGAAGTCATTAGCAAAAGGACTTTGTAAATTTGATTGGAGAACAGCAAATGCGGTCTCTTTACAAGATGACGGAAATGCAAGAACAATAAAACTGGTTTTTCGTGGTGGAAGTGGATATAAAGAACTTCGCCGTCAATTATTAATACTATTAAGTAATGAACCTGGCATGGTCGGCAAAACAGCAGCTCTAGCATTTAAAAAATTGGGGTATAAGAAATAATATGCCAGGGAATAATAATTCTCAAATTCAACCCACATTATCTTTGGCATCCAGGAATTCGATTGAAATTGCATTCCAAAGATTATGTCATAATTTTTCTAATGACCAATGGCTGCAAAATAATATTTATTCACAAAATACAATAAGAAATATTAATGGAAATCTAGATAATATTCAAATTAGCGATTATATAGCTGCATCTATTCCAAATCACTGCTTGGATGGTTGGAGCTTTTTAAGTAAAGCTATTCATAGTGCATTGCATGGAGATTATAATATTGCTAGACATCTTGCTTATTATGCAGAGTTACGGGCTGCAATGTCATTATTAGCATCTGGTGGAATCGGTGTATTTGATAAAACCCACATTGTGATTGATAATATTCAAGTAGCCCATAAAATTTCTGATATAAGCACACATTTTTTCACATGGAAAGCATTAACTGAATGGGCGGCAACCCAGGATGCTGCTTCAGTTTTTGGTTCAATTATTCAAATAGAAAGAATACCATTATACGATTGGATATCAGGTTTTAAAGGAATCGCAAATTTACCAGCATTGGCAGCATATTGGTGTTCTTCATGGGGAATAGATTTACAACAGTTTTCTAATGATAGAAATTCACGTAACACCGTAAGTTATCGTCCATCAAATATTGCCAATTTAACTGACATAAATGTTAAGGATAATACTTCCTATATAATCGATTTTTGGAATATTTTTAATCCAGAAGAGATCACTTGTTTTAATAGAATTGATAAATATTTATTACGGAAAAGTCTAAAAAAAATTAATCAACAATTTCCTTTACCTAAAGGATCAAGCAAACATTTTACTTTTCGTGATCGCACCGAAATTATGACAAAATCTATTTATTCCAATCAAATGACAATAAATAATTGGGTAACATTCTTTGATGGCACAGGTTATCCAGAACCATCTTTGTTAATTGAAGCGGAAAAACGGCATAATTTTTATCATGCAACTCATCATCTTGAAGTTATTTCCAGAGCTGCATTACTATTACGAATTGCAACCGGATCTTGTTCTCAATTAATTAAAAAAGCTATGTATACATCTTCGGATTTAATGTTTTGGTGGAACTATGTTGGATCTAATAGAGGTATATGGAATAAGCAAAGCCAACCTAGTCACGATGCTATGGGTATGCTATCCTTATGGAATGATATTGAGCATTCAATGATAAATTTAGAGAATTGGGAAAGTGTGACTAAAAACCCGAGTTTGGCATCTTTATCTTCAAGTAAAGCAAAGGATGTAAACATTTTAGAAAGTTGTGAACGCATAGGCTTATGGGGATTAATTCCATGAAATACATGGGCTCAAAACGTGCCATGCTTACAAATGGGCTGGGCACATTAATCTCCAAAGAAGTAAATAATTACGCTCGTTTTGTGGACTTATTTTCCGGTGCAAGTTTTGTTAGCTGGTTTGTAGCTGAAAACAATCAAATTCCCGTTTTAGCAATTGATCTACAAAAATATTCCACAACACTTGCCGGAGCGGTTATCTCTCGTACGCAAGCATTTGACTCCTCAGCTTTAGTTGAGAGTTGGATTACAAAATCAGCAAAGAAACGAAATTCTTCGAAGTTATGGAAAAAATCCCGTGAGTTATCAAAACACGGTTCCGATATTGCTTCCTATGTGCACGAATCAAGAGAATTATGTAGCATTAAATCAAAAATTGGCCCAATTTGGAATGCCTACGGTGGTCATTATTTCAGTCCAGAACAAGCATTAACTTTTGATTACCTATTAGAAAATTTACCTACAAATGAGGAAGAAAGAATATTATGTCTTGCCGCTTGCATATCATCAGCTAGCGAATGCGTTGCCTCACCTGGACACACTGCTCAACCTTTTCAACCCACTGTCGGTGCCGGAAAATTCATTCTCGAATCATGGGGGAAAGATCCGCTAGCAAGATGTAAAATAAATCTCGAATTTTTAAGTGGAAAACATGCATTTGTAAAAGGCGATACAATCACCGACGATGCGCAAAATATTCTTAACCAATTAAGACCCACTGATCTTGTATTCATTGATCCACCCTATTCAGGGGTTCAATATAGCAGGTTCTATCATGTACTAGAAACAATTGCTCGAAATACAAAAAGTGTAAATGTAGATGGCGTCGGTAGATACCCTGCCTTAACCGAAAGACCCCAATCCAAATTTAGTAATAAAGGCCAATCTTTTGCAGCCCTTAAAGAATTACTAGTCGGTATTGCCAATCAAGGTTCCACAATTATATTTACATTTCCTTCTGATGAAACCAGTAACGGATTATCAGGTGACCTAGTCATAGATATTGCGTCTGAATGGTTCAATGTTCAAAATAATACTAGTATTCATGGAAATTTTAGTACGTTAGGTGGGAATAATGACAATCGTGATGCAAGAAAAAAATCAAGTGAATTAATTTTGTTATTCAAACCAAGGTAGTTTTTCTCTCCCCACCCGACCCCATTTCACAGTACAATCCCTCTATGAACAAATCCGCCCTGGACTACACCCTCAACCGCGCCTTGATCTCCCTGACCGCCGGGGCTGCCCTGGTCTTGATCACCAACAACCTCTGGCTGGGGCTGGGCTTTGCCGGGATGCTCTTCGGCCTGTATGCCCTCAACGCCCGCAAGCGCACCTTCACAGATGGAGCAAACCAACCCACCAGCCCGGCAGCTCAGCAGGAAGGCATCGTCAAGGCCATCCTGTGGGGATTAGCCGCTGCCATTGTCGTTTTCATCTTAATGATCGTCGTGGCCACTCGAATGATCCTGCCCTTTCAGCCAGCAGGCTTCGCCCTGATCGTGGGCATGCTGGTCGGGTTCCTGAGCTTATATCTGCAAAAACGCCAAAACAAACCCAAAAAATAATCTACTCGGGGAACGTCAGACGATGCACCGCCTGGATCTGCCGAGTCTGCTCCTCGCTGACCCCGGCCTGCGCCGCAAACTCCGGCCAGCCTTTGACGGTCTCAATCACCTGCGTCAGCAGCTCAGCTGCGCGCCGTTTTTTAATTCCCCCAATGCCTGCCAGCGCCATCAAATCGCCTAGAGTAAACTGATCCCGCTTGCCGTTGATACTCATTTGATGCTGGCTGGTCCAGGCACCCATCGGATCATAGGCGTAGGTCACATCGAAGGCAGGCGAAAGGCGCCACTCCCCGCTGCGGTCCATCAGAAAAGCGATATTCTTGACATGGTCATCCTGGTTGCGCGCCACCACATTAAACAGCGCGCGCAGCACCTGCTGATCCAGCGCCTGCTGGGATAAGCCCAGCCGTTTCATCATCTGCAGCACCTGTTCATAGGCGGAGGTCGCCGGTTGGTTGAAATCAAAATGGGCCAGCGCCCCCAGAGACTGCATGTGCAGCTTTTGTCCGGTGAGGGTGCGGTCAAAACGGCGGGTCATAAAATGGCTGCGCCCGCCCTCATGATGCAGCCGGCACTCCGTCATTTCAATCCCCGCAGCCCGCGCCATGAGAAAGTAGGCATATTCAATCCTGCCAAATCCCAGCGGATCAGCCAGTTCTTTATCCCGGTTCTTGCTGACCCCGTCAAATTTCATGATCCAGTGCTCGTACCCCGGCGCGAGATCCAACTGTCCGGAGCGAAAACTTTGCGTGATCGGGTTCCAGGCCAGTACGGCCTTGGCGCGCGCCCCGCCGGCCGAGGTGCCCACGCGCAGAATATTTTCAATCACTTCGCGGTCATCATACCCGCTAAAGCCCCCCTCCAAACCGGCGCGCTGATTTAACACCCGATTGGTCAGCTCCACAAGCTTGTCCACTTCAATTTCCCTGGCCGAGGACTCGGGGCCAAAAATGGCCGGTTCAAACTCCAGCCCGCCCATCCCTCGTTTGCCGATGTAGCACAGCCGCTCCACGGGGTTGAAACTGGCGGGAGTACGTCCCTGTTCCGCCAGCCAGGCATCGATCAGGGTGTTGCCAAATTTATCCGGCAACGAATCCGCCAGTAACCCCGGCAGACCGCGAAACGTTTCGCGCGCCAGGCCGGGGAAGCTGTAGGGGGTATCCGTCAGCGGCATCATCAACGGAGCCAGCTGAATGCCGCTGCGCAGAAAGTCCGGATCGTACTGGAACACGCCCACTTCCCGATCCGCCACCCAGGTGACGGCGCCGATCTGGCTGCCCCAAAGATTTATTTTCGCATCGCTCATGGCTGTTTCTTCTCTTCATCGCCCCAGGCCCAGGGACCCTGTTCCTCTGCGATCTGCCGTGGACGGGCGCGCAGACGTTCCCGTCCGCCGGTTTGTATGCGTTCCATCGGACGGATGGTGGGGTCCGGCAGCAGCGCGGCCAGAGCATGCTGCAGCTTCAAGGCCGTCAAAACCCGGATGAAGGTGTCCAGGGAGACCCCCTGCCCTTTCTCCATCCGGCCAATGGTGCGCAGCGCCACCCCGGATTCAAGCGCGAGTTGCGCCTGGGTTAAATTACGCGACAGACGAATGGCTTCGATCTGCTTGCACAGGGATGCTTCAATCTGCTCACTCGTGGCAGTGGAGTAATCCATTATAGAACTCATAAACACCAAACCTTTCCCAAACCAGAAATCCGTTCAAGTTCAGTATACAACGAGAACAAAAAGAATACAATTATTATATGCAATGTTTTACGCATTATTAGTATTTATGTATTATTATAAGCATATTATTACCTATTATAATAATAATTCCGAAGGGGCGTACCCTTGCGGCCTGCCGCATGATATCCTATCCCGCGTACGGGCGTACCCTTGCGGCCGCCTCGCCTATGCCTGACAACTAGCTCCCTCTTTCAAAGCCACCACGATCCGGCGTAGGGGCGAAGCGCCCAGTGATAATCGCCAAAATTAACCAATCGTCTAACACTGGGTGCTTCGCCCTTACATCCGAGAGAAGACAGATTGGGCCAACACCAAATCATACCTGCCTAACCTGTCTCGCCCGAGACCAATCCTATTCAGCATAGATCATTCCCCCGTAGGGGCGCACCCTTGCGGCCTGCCGCATGACATCCCATTGCGCCGTAGGGGCGCACCCTTGCGGTCGCCCCGCCTATACCTGGCAACCAGATCCCCCTTTCAAAACCGCCCCCATCCCGCGTAGGGGCGAACGGCGTTCGCCCTTTCAGCCTGCCACCTCACCCATCCTTCCACCAATGAATCCCCAATCCGCCTAATTGGAACACAAAACAAAACTAATGCTATTAGCTTTGAATAATTTAGTAGGTTTTGTGCAGGGAATTATTCGGAGACAGTGCTCTTATACACAGCTATCTGGTTGCGCCCTTTATTTTTAGCCTGGAATAATGCTTCGTCGGCATTTTGCAGCGCAGCATCCAATGAAAATTGATGAGCACTATCCCCCAAAATGCCAATGCTGATGGTGATATTCACCATATCCCCTTTCCCATTATCGCAGGTCATGGATTCCACACCTTTGCGTAAGCGTTCAGCAATATCCATGGCTCGGGTGAGGCGAGTATTCGGTAAAATGACTACAAACTCTTCCCCCCCATAACGACCAAAAAGGTCCGTCTCACGGACAGACTGGCGGCAGATATCCGCCATGGTACGTAAAACAGCATCTCCAGTACTATGGCCAAAGGTATCATTTACCAGCTTAAAATGGTCAATATCAAATAACAGCATGGCAATGGGAAGCTGGCTCTCTTTAGCGTGTTCGAAAATGCGCCTCCCCTCCTCCAGAATATACCGGCGATTGTACAAACCGGTCAGTGTATCGGTGATCGATTGGTGGTGGAATAACTTTTGCTTTTCATCCGCAATCTCAAACAATCGGGCAGATTGCAGGACCAACTCATCCAGATTTCCCTCTGGATGAAAATCGTCCACCAGTTCATACTGTGCTTCCGTGATGGATTCATTTACAAATTCCTTGCGGTGCATCAACAGCTTCTTCTGGTGTTTGCCAGCCACATAGCTCATGCATAAATTTAAAGGGCATGCCAGAAATGGGTTTAAGGCCAGATCGTACAATTCCTTGTAGGCGGATAGTCCGTAAAGGTTCGTCCAGACGTAATTATCACCTTTGTCCGCCGGGGTGATTTCCAACGACTCCGCAAATCCATTCTCCACGAAAAGGTTGATCAGCGTGGTCAGGTCTTCAATTGAATCTGTTTCCTGGAAGCCAAATCCATGGTCATTCAAATAGGCCACGACCTCCTTTCCAATATCCCGCATGATCACCCCCTGGGTGAAAACATCATATTTGGCAAGGATTTTCCCGAATGCGACGAGTACTCCTTCATAAAGGACGGAACGGAAATCATTCATCAGACCTACCTGTTTTCCCAGTAAACTAGATTTGCACCATTAAATTGAATAATTTCATTAGTTTGTAACACTTCAATTGTCGAATTACCATGAATTTTGCATATAATTTCTCTGCAACGGGTGACAAAATAAATGGCCACGCCTTGCCTGCTTTTATGCTTCCCTCACGGATAAACCCACGATGATTTCCAATATGAGATTAACCATACCCTCACCGTAGGGGCGTACCCCCGCAGTCGCCCTGCGTATGCCTGCAACCAGCCCCCTTTCAAAACCACCACGATCCGGCGAAAGGGAATATCAAATCAAGTGCCGATTCCCGATAATGGCCTGGGGTAGGTTTTATAGGCCGAATCCATCATAGATGCTTGCTAAAACCTACCCCTACGTAGGCATGGATTGTGTATCCTGTTTCGATGCCGCATCTGACATGAGCAGGATGGACCAAGCCATATCATCCTAACCACCCATCCTCTAAACACACATACGCCACTTCCATATAACTTTTAAAGGCGTCGCATGAAATATTCGGGGTAGTTGCCGTCATGCGTAGGGGGAGGTCTAAGTGCCCGTTAGGGTAAAGACCTCCCCCTACGTTGGTTTGGATTATGTATCTTGTTTCGATGCCTAGTCTGACATGCACATTCAACCGCCTACCCCAAGTTGCCGAGCGGTTACTGAGCTTGTCGAGGCATGTCGAGGCATGTCGAAGGGCCCGCCCTGAGCCTGTCGAAGGGCCTGCCCTGAGCTTGTCGAAGGGTCGAGGCACCTGTGCTGAGCTTGCCTGCCCCCTGTCCCCGCCAGGGGAGAGCTTGTCGAGGGACTTGTGCTGAGCCTGCCGAAGCATGGCACCAATATTGCAACATCCTCCTTACCTAAACGGTTTGGAGATAATACAGGCTATGAAAAAAACACTCAGAAAACTTACGATTTTCCTTTTATTCATCGGTTCCATCGGGATCATCGGCTACGTCATTATCGCCGGTTTGGGTGGCAAATTAATCGACCTGCAGCCCAAGGAAGCGATCCTTCCGACGGCGACCATCGAAACCAGCTTCGACAAAACCCAATTACTGGCTGAAATCCAGCCAGCCCTGGATTCTGCCATCGAACGCAATAAAGAAAAAGTCCTGGCCTATATGATCTATCAAATTGAGATCGATCATCTGGATGCCAGCGCGGATAAAAACACCGTCCTGCTCTGGCTGGCCATGCGCGATGCCAGCAGCGGGCAGCTCATCCCCTCCGAACCCGGATTGGCCATTGCTAATCGGGACGACGCCGGCACCTGGACCATCACCCTGCAATCCGATGCCGCCTGGGTCAACGACCTGGCTGCCCTGCCGTTGGACCTGCTCAGTCAGGATCAGCGTTCCCAGTATTTGGGCCAAAATGAACAATCCATGGGTCATGACGTCACCGCCCTGACCGGCTACAAACTCCCCTGGAAAGCCGGGGATGCAAAAACCCTCTCCGGCAGTATCGGCCATGTTTTCATTTACCGTTCCTGTGTTTCCACCTGCCTGTATGCGTTTGACTTTGCCGACGGCACCATGTTCCCGGTGCTGGCTGCCAAAGGCGGCACGGTAAAATATGCCGTCTGGCAGTATCAAAACGGCAACACCGAAAACACCAATTACATCGTCCTGGAGGACACCACCACCAGCCCGACCACTTATCAGGTCTATCTGCACCTGGCTCAAAACAGCATCCCCGAGGCCCTGCGCACGGTGGGGGCTGTGGTCCAACAGGGCGATCTGATCGGCAACGCGGATGACACCGGCTACAGCACCGGCCATCACCTGCATTTTCACGTGCATACCAATGCCTCTTCCTACTGGGGTACCTCCGTGGATATTCAATTTGACGACGTCCCCGTCAACGGCGGACGCCCGCGCACCTGCGTGGAAGCCCAGTACTACCCCGATTACGGCAGTCAATGCCAGACCAGCAATTTGTATGTCAGCCAGAACAGTAACGACCATACCGCCCCCACCGGCAGCATCACCAGCCCGGCGGCTTATGCGGAATTGGATCAATCCAGCCCCCCCCTGCATCTGGAATTGAGCGATCCCTCCGGCATTAAATCCGCCGAGTTATGGGTCAGCCAATTTGATACCTGGAAAAAAATCGCCGATCTGCCCGCCGGCGCCCGTGTGGAGTCCACCCTGGATCTGTGCTCCGCCGGCTTGAAAAGCGGACCCTTCTCGGCCGCCCTGATCCTGGAAGATAACGCCGGCAACCGCACTGCCGATCCGGTCGGCTTGACCCATTTTGTTAATAAAAGCACCTGCACCAGCGCACCCAGTGTCTGCGTTCCCGCTGCCCAGCAAATCGCCCTCTTCAGCGGCGAGCAATTCACGGGAACCTGCCAGATTCTGGATGCCGGCATGATCAATGACCTTTCCACCCTGCTGCCCGCCGATTGGCCGGGGGCCAACTCCATCCTGCTGGGGGATAATACCCAGGCAGTCCTCTATAGTGGAAACTACACCAGCGGACGCGTAGAAACGCTGCTCGCGGATGATCCCTCCGGCGCGAACAATTGGGTTGCCTTCAACACCATCCAATCCCTGAAAGTTCAGCCCTTGAGTACCCGCAGCGAGACCACCCTCCTGGCTCCCACCGTCAATGGACTGCCAGCCACCAGCCTGGATTCTGTCACCCTGCGCTGGACGGGTGCGGAAGGCTCAAACACCTATACGCATGTTCTGACCGGCCCCGACAGCTACAATAATGCCATCCAGCACTCCGCCCTGCCTTATTGGTCCCTGGGCAGCCTGCCCGCCGGAGAGTATCTCTGGACTATGCAAGCCGAGCAGAACGGCGCAGCCGGCGTCACTACTTCCCTGGCCTTCTCTATCCCTGCCGCGCAATTCCATGCCCACCAGACCCGCCAGGCTCCTTATAATGAATCCTGGACGGATTTGAACGCTCAGGAATGGACCTCCAATGGCGATTGGAAACTGGGCGGCCTGCAAGTCGGCGATTGGGCCGGCCCGGCCTGGATCTTCGGCAATGGCGCCCAATACACCGGCAGCGGTGACCTGACCTCTCCGCCCATCACCATCCCCAAGGCCGGCTACGGCATGCTCTTCTCCTCCTTCAGCGACGTGGAAAATACGTCCGGCGTGGCGGATAAGCGCGAAGTTCAGGTATCCGTCAATGGCTCCAACTTCTTCCCTCTGTACGAGATGAAAAACGAAGCCGTGCAGCGCGTCTGGCTGAACAGCCCGGTCTTTGATCTGACCTCCTACGCCGGCAAAACCCTGCGCTTCCGCTTCCACTTCAACAGTGTGGATGAGACCGACAATCAGCACCTCGGCTGGGTGATCCGCAATTTCCAGGTGGCCTTGCTCAACGCCAGCGCCCCAGGCGGCAGCACCGTCTCCACCCCGATCGCCTCGGGACAACTGATCAACGGTACGCTGGGCTCCGCCTCGGAAATTCATACCTATCAGCTCCCCTTGCAGGAAAATCAATCCATCAAGGTAAATTTCTCGTCCCAAAAAAGTGGCAGCACTTTCCTGTTGGTGCGAATGCTGGATGATAACGGCAATATCCTCGTAGATTATCAATCGGCGGCCTTCGCCTTCAAAGCTCTGCAGGCCGGCAGCTATCAGATTCAACTCATCGAGTCCACTTATCCGGATGGATTAAGCGGCACCATACCTTACCAGATCCAACTTACCAGCGACACCATCCGCCCGGCGATTGCCTTCCAAACCCCGGTGGACGGCGTCATCACCCAGGGCGATTCCTTCACCGTGGTCGCCACCGCCAGCGATGACCAGGAAATCAAGCAGGTCAACCTGTACTGGCATTCCCCGGTATGGCTGAGCGACACCTGGCAGTTGATCGGCTCGGATACCAACAAGGCCGATGGCTGGTCGATCAGCTTCAACCAGAGCCAGATCACGCCCATCCCGGGCAGCGCCCTGTGGCTGGAAGCCGTGGACGGCGCCGGCAACACCGCCAACGCGGTGCTCTGGAAGCTGCGCTCGGATCAATCCCCGCCCGAAAGCCACCTGCTGACTCTGCCGCAGTACACCGAATCCACCATCATTCCCCTGGTCTGGCAGACCACCTTCGGCGCGGAAAAAGTCTCCGCCTACGAGATCAGCTATCGCATCAACGGCAGCCCCTGGCAAACCCTGGCCGACTTCCAACCCGCGGATACCGCCAGCTACGCCTTCCTCGGCAATGCCGGCGATACCTATGATTTCAACATCCGCGCCCATGATACTTACGGCAACGTCGAAGCCTGGCAGGATGCCAAGATGGTCTCCACAACCATCGTGGCCAACTGCACCCGCGACGCCTACGAACTGCGCGTGACCGGCGACGATAACACCTGGCAGCATGCCAACGCCTCCAGCCTGAACACGCCTGAAATTCACAACATCTGTGAGAAAGGCGACACGGATTGGTACGCCCTATCGTCTGCCAATGGCAAATATCAAAAGATGCTACTCACCCCCCAGGATGCCAGCCGGGGATACATCGTCACCGTCTACGACGCCGAAACCCTGGACGTGTTGAAACAATCCACCTCGGCCCAAAGCAAAGAACCCCTGGCCATCGAATGGACCTTTGACGATATCGACGAAATCGTGGTTCAGGTCGAGCCGGCCAATAACCAGGTCTGGGGAACCCAAACCCGCTACGAATGGCAAGTGCAAAAACCCCTCTCCGTCCTGCCCATCGGCCTGGTTTGTGGGGGTGCAGGTCTACCCGCCCTGCTGCTGCTGTTCAAAAAGAAGAAGACGGCATAAATAGATTTGATTGAAACAAGACCCTAAGGGTTTATTAAAAACCCTCAGGGTCTTTCTTATTTATGGAGAGGCACAAGTTCCATGAGTAAGAATAATCCCAAATCAACCCCCAGCATCTTTTACAGTTGTTGCGAATAAATCTATGGCGTTAAAAGCCAGCATTCAAGAATAGATGGAAAGGTAGGGGCGCGAGGCTCGCGCCCTAACGCTGGATGGATAAAGGGACCGCTTTTGCTTATTATTTCACAGGACATACACCCGTGCAGTGTCATTGCGAGTAAATCCATAG
>DHVR01000027.1:0-62492 GCA_002412765.1 Leptolinea sp. UBA5203
GCAGAATGAAGGTGTCCACTGCCGTACCGCCCTGTAAACGATCAAAATTATTAATCGTCAGATTGACTGCGCCAATAGTGTAGGTACTGTTGAGCCCGTTCAGATGCCATTGAGCATTTTCATTCAATCCGAAGATCTGATCATTGAGATCCGTCAGAGAGGCAATCAGCCGATTGATATTGGCGAAGCCGCCCGGGATCATACTTGCGATCGTTCCGGAGAAGCCATCCGTTCCAGAGACACCTGTGAGGGTGACCGTGGAGGTGGTGGTGTAGGCCGAGAAGTCAATCCAATCCGCGCCTGCGGCACCGTCAATCGTGCCGGTCAGGGTGGCTGCATTGGCAAAGACAAAGCTGTCATCGCCAGCACCGCCGTTCAGGATATAGCTGCGTGCACCCGTGATAGTAAAGAGATCATTGGCCGTGCCGCCGTTGAGTACTTCCAAAGCCGAGAAAGCTATGCTTCGAGTGCCAAAGAAGTAGCGGTCTGTGCCGTCCAATTCAAAGGTGGCTTCCAGGTTCGCCCCATTCAGGGTGTCACTGGCACTGCTGCCGACGAGCACGTCCAAATTATCAAATCCGCCGCTGATGCCAGTGACTGTCCCGGCAAAGCCTTTCACTGTGCCGGTTGCCGTCAGGGTGACGGTGATGGCGTTGGTGCGGGCGCTGGCATTCAGGCTGTCCAGACCGGCAGTCCCGCCATCAATCGTGCCGGTAAAAGCGCTGGCATTCGTCAGGGCGAAGGTATCGTTATTCGTACCGCCGATCAGGGTCTCAAAGGCCGAGAAGGTCAGGCTTTGTGCACCGATGGTATAGGTATTGATGGTCGAGAACGTCCAGGTAGCCACCTGGTTCGCGCCGTACAAGCTATCCGTGACGCTGCCGCCAATCAGGGCATCCATACCGGCAAAGCCAACCGTCAAATTCGTGGCATCCGTTCCGCTAAAGCCATTCGCATCCGTTCCCGTCAGGGTTGCAGTGACAGAGGTGACATACCCGGTATAGGTCAGGGTATTCAGGCCGCCGTCGCCGATCAGGGTTTCGATGTCGCTGAAGCTCAAAATTCGAGCGTCGGCGTCATATTGACCAGCATCCAAGGCGCTAAGCCGCCAGACGGAAGTGCTGTCAGTACCGGTCAGGCTGTCATTATAGAGTAAGGTGCCGATCAAAGCGTTTACATTCTCAAAGGTAATGCCGCTATGAGTCTCGCTGCCATTGAATCCGTCCACTGCCCCGGTTCCGGTCAGATCGAAAGCCACTGCCTCGCCAAAACCGCTCAGATCCAGCGTGTCGCTGGCTGCACCGCCAACCAGTCTATCCACGGCTTCGAATGTAAACCAGCCATTGACTGTTCCGTTTTGAGCGGTCGTGATCACAAAGGCATTGCTGACTGCCTCACCCACCAGGGTGTTGAGGGCAGCGGTATTGCCGACATAATTTTCAATGCTGCTGAAGGACCCGTTCAAGCCGGTGATCGTTCCAGCTGCCAGGTTGATGGTTACATCCGGCATGTAGGCTGAGGTATCCAGAATATCACTACCTTCGCCGCCATTGAGGGTGCCGGTAAAGATGGCTGTGCCAATAAAGGCGAAGGTATCCACACCCGTACCGCCCATCAATATTTCGTAGCTTACGAAGGTCAGAGTATTGCCGTTCACATAGGTATTGGTGGTAGCAAAGTTCCATTCAGAGTCGCTGTTCAAGCCGTATAACGTATCTCCAGTAATGGATCCAGTGATCAAGTCAATATTGGTAAATCCGCCACTGATGGTACTCTGGGTTCCGGCGAAACCGTCCGTGCCGGTACCGGTCAGGGTGACGTTCACCGCCGTGGTGTACGCCCGCCAATCCAGGTCATCCGTACCAGCCTGGCCGTCAATCAGCCCGCTCAGAATAACGCCGTTGGCAAAGATAAAGCTGTCATCGCCGGCATCACCGTACAGATTCGCTATCAGATTCGAATTGAGGTAGAAGTTATCATTGGCGCTGCCGCCGATGAAGGTTTCAATGGCATCCACGGTACTGGCCTGATTTACACCGTCCGTTACAACCACAGTACCGGATGTAAAGACGAAGTCTAGGTCTGTGGTCACATTACTGAAGTTAAAGATATCCGAACCGGAAACGTCTATAACGGTATCCGTGCCGTACCCATCCAGGAAGACATAGGTGTCATTGCCGCTGGCGCCGTTCAAAATATTGTTGGCGCTGCTGCTGGTGATGACATCATTGCCTGAACCGGTGATGACATTTTCCATATTCGTGATGGTATCGCTGCCCAAACCAGTGGGCTGGCTGGTGGTCAAGCTCAAATTAATGGTCAGATCCACTGTGGCGTTGCTTTCATCCAGGGTATCCACGCCGCCGCGCCCGTCGATGACATCATTACCGCTGCCGCCGCGAATCACGTTGGCGTTGTCGTTGCCCAGCAAGGTGTCTGAGCCAAAGCCGCCGTAAACATCACTGATGTTGCTCACGCCGCTGGTGCCGGTGGCCGTGCCGGCCGCTAAATCGACATTAACACCGCTGTTGTAAGCGCTGTAATTCAGGCGGTTGATGCCCTGCTCGCCATTGATCTGCCCAGCTCCACCGTTCAAGCTAGCGCCGTCTTCGAAGATGAATTCATCATCGCGTTTACCACCGCGAATCCGTTCGATGGAATTGCCGGTAAAGGTCAGCGTGTTCAATCCGCCTGCTGTGGAGGTAGTCAAACCACCGGCAGCAAAAACGAACATCAAAGCGCTGTTCAATTCGGAGAAGTCCAGTGTATCCAGAATGCCATCCAAATCGGAGGCCACATCATGACCCCAGGCATCCAGGAAGTGGAAGACATCGCTGCCCAGGCCGCCCAAGAGGGTATCGTCGCCTTCGGCGCCGTTCAAGCTGTCGTCCCCGGCGTTGCCATCCAGAATGTTATTCCAGATGTCGCCGATCAGGACATCAGCATAGATGGACCCAATCACATGCTCGATACTGGAGAGGGCGCCCATCAGACCGCCGAAGATGGCCGTGGCTGTACCGGCGGCAAGATTTACACTTACGCCGCTGGTGGTAAAGTCGGCATAGCTGAGGATATCAGTGCCGCCCTGGCCGTTGATCTTGCCGGGCACCAGGATACTGCCGATCAAGGCAAAAGTGTCATTGCCTGCGCCGCCCAGGTATTCCAATACCTGGTTGTTAGTGGCTACAAACCTAAATAGATCGGCTAATCCACCGCCACTGACATGCTCAAATTGTGAGAAGGTCAGTGGGGTAGACAGAGCCATGTAATCATTGATGATGGCATTGATGGTAAAGGTTGCTGCTGCGTCCATGCCGGTTATGCGGTCGGCATTTGAAGCAGAACCGATAATCGTACTGATATTGTCAAACAAGGTACCCAAAACTCGTTCCTCACCAGCGAAGCCGCTGAGCGTGCCCAGACTGATCAAGAGCACATCCCGTGCTAGGCTGTCCGTACTGAAGTTGAGGGTGTTAGAGCCGGCGCTGCCGTCGACAGTGCCGCTGACGTAGCCACTCGGACCAAAATTGAACAGGTCATCGCCTTCACCTCCAGTCAGGTTTTCAATGGCATTGCCCGTGTAATTCACCTGATTGGTGCCATCGGTGACATGCAAACCAGTTGATCCGAGGTTGAAGATCAGACCTTGCGTTACGGTAGTGAAGTCCAGGGTGTCATCGCCTTCGTTGGCAGCTTCAATAACCACGTCCGTGCCCCAGGCATCGCCAAAGATGTAGGTGTCATTGCCCAGACCGCCAGCCATGGTATCATCACCGCCATTGCCGGAGATCACGTTGTCGCCCGAGTCGCCGGTCAGCACATCGTTGGCGCTGCCGCCGGTCAGGTTTTCGATCGCCACCAGACGTCCGGCAGCCATCGCGCCGATCACATCCGATTGGCCTGTGGCCAGGTTGATAGAAACAGCTGTGATATAAGCACTGAAGTCCAATTCGTCAATACCGCCCTGCCCATCCACCGAAGATTGGAATCCGGGATGAACTGAACCGCTCAGATCGCCCAGGCTGACTCCATTGGTAAAGACAAAGGTGTCATTGCCGGCGCCGGCATGCAGTTCAAAGACCTGATTCTGAAGAATATTAAAGGTATCCGTTTCCATGCCGGCCAGGATGCGTTCGATGTTCATGAACTCAATCGCCCAGGCCTCAACCAGTGCGGTATAGGTGTTGGTATCCTCAGCAGTCAGTTGCACGGCTGCCGCATTCGGAGCAAATTGTGGGTCGGAATCCTGAGTGCGTCCGTCCAGATCAAACTGGCTGTTCTGGTTGAGGGTGCTCAGGGAATCGATGCCTAAACCGCCGTAAAGATACTCAAACTGGCGGGAAGTAAAGCTGACATGGTTGGCGGCATTGTCGTCATCCACAACGGTGTCGATCAGGCCGTCATCATCCAGGGTAAAGGTGATATCTGCCAAGACCGGAGTGGATACAAAGGTGATCGTATCGCCGCCGTAAGAGTAGAAGAAGTTGCTGTGATTGCCATCATAGCTGTAGAAGTTAAGCGTATCGCTGCCTTCGCCGGCATTTTCAATCAGGGTATCGCTGCCCCAGTTATCCAGGAATAGATAGTAATCATCGCCCAACCCGCCGGTCAGGGTGTCATCCCCAGGACCGCCGTTGAGTTGATTGCTGTTGGCATCACCGGTCAGGCTGTCGTTGGCATGACCGCCGGTGACATTTTCGATCCCGGTCAGATAACTCAGACCGGTGGCCGTATTGGTGGAAAGATCAACCGTGACAGGTGTGGTGTACTCAGTGTAATTGATCAGGTCAGCCGTTGAACCGCCGGCATTGATGGTGCCCAATACGCCGGTGGTAGGATCATTCATTGCCAATCCGGCACCCTCGCCGAAGTGGAAGGAATCATTATCGGGTCCGCCAATCAGATGTTCAATCATGTTACCGTCGTGGCGCAGACTGTTGGCTGTGTTGGTGGTCGGATCAATGTTGCCGATGGTTACGGTCACATAAGTGGTGGCAATGTAAAAGCGTAGTTTTTCGTTGCTACCCACACCGCTGAAGTCAAGCGTATCGTTGCCGGAAGGATCGGTGATGCTGTCGATCTGGCCCCAATGAGGCGAGAAGACCCACAGATCATCATCCGTTCCACCATTCATGGTCAACATTACAGCAGCAGGAGAACCATTGGAGAGCAGGTAGAAGGTGTCATTATCGGCATTGCCGTGAAGGCTCATAGTGCCAGTGGATGTTCCTGCCAGCCTGAGATTATACACATCATCGCCGGCGTTGCCGTAAGCATTTACCGTGTCAATAGTGTTGTATAAGTTGAATACATCAGCACCACCATCCCCATTCAAGGTCAAGGTGCTGTCTAAATCTGTTGTGCGGTACAGGTTGAAGGTATCCGCGCCGTCGCCGGTGTGTGCGGTGGTTAAGACACCGGTAGCGATGGTGTAAAGATTGATGGTGTCATCATCAAAATACGTATTCAGATAAGCCTGCGTTCCCGCCAGGAAGGTGCCGCTCAAATTGACAACCGCGCCGCGGCCAGGATCGCTGTCACTGGTGGGTTGGGCATTCAGGGCTACGTCCAGGGTGTTCATCGCCCAATCTGCACGCAGTTCAATGTAGGTGCCGGATATGATGGTGGCACCGGCGTCAATATTCAGGTCATCCCCGGCAACCAGCAGGACAAACGAGGTGTCCGATTGAATCAGGAAACCCGCCGGGACAGTAATATCATCCGAAACTTCAAGACCACCAACGATATCATCATCATCGCGTGCCCAGAGCACAATTTCGCCGGTATGGCTGATCATGTTGGTATTGACGATAATGGGACTGCCGGCCACAATGTAAACCGGTCCGTTGCCTTCCACGCCGTTCACGTCACCGGTGATGCCGCCAGTGGTGAGCTCGCCATTATTGATCAACCAGACACCGCCGGTAGTGGCTGTACCTTCCAGGTTGCCAATGCGTGAGGTGATGTAATTATTTGCCTGACCAATATGGTTGGCTGCAAAGAGCTTGGTGCTGCCGCCAACGATATTTTCAGTAACGCCGTTGCCATTGAAAATACTGCCAACCGGATTCGTGATGTACGCGATTCGGTCAGCGCCAACTTCTACAGTATTAAGATATAAATTATTGGAACGTTCAATCAGATAAGTGTTGAGCAGATTGCCGCTGGTAGAAGTCAAGGTACCATAAGCTGCATAATGCGTATCAATATCCAGGGCATTGAGTGAAGTACCGATACCGCCCAGCGCTGCGGTGAGGGTAATGCTATTACCAATCACATCCGCAAGGATCCACATGCCGCCGCCGCTGTTGGTCGCATCTAGTTTGGAAGCTGCATTATAAGGATTTGCAGCGTCAAGCGCATCAAAGATTGAATTAGCAGACATCAAATCGACATTGCCCTCAAAGGACATCACCACCCGCACACCCATATCGCCGTCAACATCAGCAAGATAGATATTATGCAAGGCATAGGCAGTCAGGTAGCCATTCTCGGGATTCAGCGTTGTATAGCCAGTGCGAACCTCGAGATAGTCCCCGATCTCGCCAATATTATTGCCAGCGGTCAAATAAACTTTGCGTGCCAATATATTGGTAAAGTCATTATTCAGCGCGTCCACAATCGAGCCATCTGCTTTCAAATAGATAAAGCCTGTCTTGGAGAATACATTGGCGATACGCAGGTCACCAGCAGTACCACCCGGTAATGCTGCATAGCTGCTGTTGGGTTGGCAGCCATACGATGCACCCGGATCACATTCATAAATGTACACATTCCCAAAGGCACGGGCAATGATGCTGCCGGTATTCGTCAGGTCGGTGTATATGGGGAGTGCTTCAGTGCCGATGACCCCATCCCCAGCTTCCAGAATGACCTGACCGGCTGTGAGAACATTGGCGTCGTCATTGGTTGAACCATTGACGATGTTATTCTGACTCTTGATACGGATATTTCCATTAGTACTTACCTGGTCAATCGTCAGATCGTAAGGCTCCATACCGGAACCCAGGAAAACATAACCTGTCGCGGTGACATTGATGGTACCTGGAACGTCAAAATTAATATCATCACGCTGCAGGATCATGATAGAAACTACGTCAGCAGCATTTACCGTGGGGTCCAGAACCACACCCGACAAGGTTACATTTTGACGGTATTCTGTGTTAAAGGAGATTCCACTAAAAACGAGCGTAGATCCGCTTATTCCTGTAATTCGGTAATAGGTTCCGTCTTCGGTGGCGTTGCTGCTGGTGCCCATGATTTGGACATAATCGCCAACTGCAAATCCAGCCGCTAACCAATTGCTGCCATCCAGACGAACCAGGGAAGAACCGGAAGCATTAAAATTGACCAGAGTAGTCAGAGGATTGACAGAAAGGAAGAGCAGGTCAATACGTTCTGCGGATGCCAAGGCAACCCGTTCCTCATTCGTGAAGGTCACAGAATCACCGCTTACATCAATCAACATGTAATCTTCTTCAACGCTGCCTACATTGACGGATGCAAGGATGGTAACATTTGCCGCAACAATATTCGGATCTTCAATGCTTACCTGGGTATCACTGACGGTTTTGAGTAAGTTCGCACTAAGCAAATTAAGCAGCTCATCTTCCGTCCACACTTTGATACTGCCGGTGATGGCATCGGTTTCAGTTGAGCTCAGGGTATATACATACGTGGCAATGTAAGTAGGAGTCAGAGCGCCGTAGATAGAATCCATATCCTCGTATTGTTCCTGGCGGGCATTCCGCAAGGTATTCAGAGCATTCAAAACGAAGCTGTCTAATTCAGCACCGCTCAGGCCTTCTTCTTCACCCAATTCTTTGTAATAGTCGCTCAGATAGGTTTCTTCCACGGTGGTAAAGGTGACATTTCCACCACCATCCAGTGAATTGCGATATTTCCAATAGGTATGGTATTCCTGAGTTTTTACTGCTGCATAAGAAGCCAGTGTATTGGTAATTTTGTCCAGGGCACCCGTAGATGCCGTCAACTGCAGTTCTGTCCAAACGCCATTGAGGAGTTCTTCATAAGTACGCTCATCCACAATCGCGAAGGTGTTGGCATCCACCAGGCTTCCATCCAGGATTGAAATCCAGGCATTCCCCATGGTGGATAATTTTTCCAATTGCAGATCGCCGAATTTTTCCTGGACGAAGACATCCTTGGTTGCTGTGATATTCACTTTGACATTGCGAGTGCTGGCATTGGAACCCACCGGTAGAAAAGCGGAATCCAGTACCAAAGGATTCGTTGTACTGTTCCCAATCCCATCGTCAGCAACCAGGGTAATGCTGCCACCCTGGATCAAACCCTCGTGATAAGTCAACCCGCCATTCTGACGTGCCACATAAATCGCACCTGCAGAAGTAACAACCACCTTGGCGCCGGACTCAGAGGTGATGGAATTGACATACAGGTCCCCGGATACCTGGCTAACATAAATTGCGCCATTCTTTGAATTAATGGTCAGCCCCGGGTATAAATTGACAGGCAACCACAAAGCAGTATTACTGTAGTTTTGACTGGACAAATTGACACTACCCGGATTTCCTACATAAATGTAATATACGTCTCCAACCTGGACGACATCCTGCTCACTGGTAAAGACCTTCACCCATAAGGTCGTGTTATTGTAATTCGTGTTGGACAAATTCAAGATGCTCTTATACCCTACGTAGCGATACACCGCACCAGGGGTTCCCAAACTGGTATTGTAATTATCCGCTAAGCGAACCAGACTATCCGTGATAACTTCAATGGATCCATCCGTAGAATCATAATTGTAATCCGGTGTATTGAGCTGTTGGAGGCCATCCAGTGAAGTGAAATCATATGCGATACCATTCAACATCACAGCCAAAGGAGCTGCTGCTGTACCAATGCCGGTTCCTGCATTGATGAATAGTTGTCTGGCAATAATCACGGCATCTTCTCGAGTGACCACTTTGCCTTTGGTTGAAATGGAAGTGGTACCGGTCGGGTTCATCAGTGAACCAATCAGGTAGACTGATCCATTGCCGGTTGAATTAATGATAATTGAGCCTTCTCGATTCCCTACGAAATTAATATTGATGTCATAGTCTGCGTTCATGGTATGGGTATAATAGAACATCTGACCCTGGGTCTGTCTGTATTCTGCCCAATAGACATGGCTCAGATACCAGGTCCAGTAATCCCCATGAGCCGTACGTTTTACGCCCGTATCGCTGACAACTTCCATCCTGTAGCTAAAAACATAGGGTCTGGTTTCACCTGGATCATAATAATAGTAGGGTCCTGAACCCAGATAAGTTGGTTTGCCGACCACTTCCACAGAATCCCACTCGAAGTCTTCATCCTGAAACACATCTGGAATAGCTCCTAACCAACTGCCAGATTGAACATATTCATAGTAGGTTACATTTTTGAGTAATACGGTCGTCCAGCCATACCGCCAGCCAGCAGCCGGCTTGTAAGCTGATGTGTATGAATCCAACAAAATAGAGATTTCACTGGAACCTGACCCGCCATTGGTTGTAATGACCGTACCGCTTTCGGTCCATTGATAAATCGTCACATATGGATCCGTGCCTTTAGTTGCCATCTCACCGCTGGCAACATCAGGATTTCCTTTAGCCAGATCAACAAGGATCAATGTACCCTGGCCACTTTGTGAAATATCAATTCGTTTCAAAGCCAGGTCAAAGTTTGTCGAATTATTGATCGTAATGGTGGGATAGCCACCAAGCACCCGGATTTCGCCATAGCCGGTATTGAGCACCTTGCCAATCAATTCAATGTAACCACCGCTGGTTTTCATCTCCTCCACAAGGAATTGCCGGGTTGAAGTATTAAAGTAAACCCGGAATCCTTTGTAGTTGGAAGAAGTATTATTCAAATAGATCAATCCACTTTGACCTTGCGACATCTTGACCATGGCTTCCCATACAGCATTTTGATCAATCGTAAGTTCAAATGAATCTTCACCACTCTGAATAATTCCATTCACATTAATATATTCAGCACCGATATGGATGCGATCCGCAAACAACATGGATGTGGGAACTATCGTTATAACCGTACCGTAGACTGGACTGCCACTATACACGCCATTTCCGGTGTAAGCGCCCAACATACTTGCCATCTCACCACCAACAGAATACGTGGAAAGACCGTCGATATAAACATCGCCACCAGCAACAATGGTGATATTCTTGGCTCGAATATTGTTGTAGATCAGGATATCGCCATCGCCATTGGGATTCGTCATCAGGGAAACATTGCCACCATCATTATAAATTCCCCCGCCCCCTGCTGCGGCTGATAAGATTGTGATCCCCGGCCATTGGTAAGTACCATCGCCAGCAGGAAGTGTGTTGATATCCAATGTATTGCTAATCGTGACAAAGGGTTCATTATTCGTTGGATCAGGCAGAGGAGAAAAACTCGCAGTCGCTGCAGTGACATGAGAATCCACGCCAGCGTAGTTGAATCGATTATCTTCTTCTGCATTCTCTGCATTTTCTTCATTGATCGCAGTATTCCCTGTTACCAATTCTCCATTGAGGTAGACCCCGCCATTGGAATTTGAAATGTTGATTCCCATGATCTCCAGGAATGCGGGTGTTTGATTAAGAATAATGACCGAAGCATCACTTGGCGCAATGAATTGACCATTTCCACCTAATTGATCTGTTCGAATATCCACTCTGCCTGCCTCAACCCAAATCGGGTTAACGGTAATGGCAAGAATTTCAACCGTTGAATATTCCGTTTGTCCGGTTTCAGGATTGCTATAGGTGGAGGTATAACCGGAGGCTACCAGTTCGGCTTCTATTCGGTTAACTTCGTTTTGATAGAATGTTTTCAATGTATTGTTGGTATGACCGTAGGTTGCCAACATATACTTAGCACTCTTCAAGGACTGAATTAATGCACTTTCCAGTTCTTTAAGGGAAACCGTATAGGTAACCCCGTCCGAAGCTGTTGCAGTAATGGTCCCAGCTAAGGCATTCCAGCCTGTGATCGTCAGGGATTGATTTCGATTGAAGCCTGTTTCAACGGTTCCATTGACTGTAACCCAACCATGGGACTCAGATAAGGAATGGCCATTATACTGTTCTTCACCGCCCCCGCCTAACAAATTATTAATGGCATCGCCTGCTGCACTAACCCAGCTCACAGCCTTGGCAACGGCAATCGTATCAATTACACCCATCCGCTCAGTATACAAATTGATTTGGCGGCTGCTTTGTAAATAGGCTCCGCTATTGATTGTAATGCTGTTATCCACAACAAAGAAAGCATAGGCGTCAATATCGTCAATCGGAATTGCAGATCCGGCAAAACCATCCCAGCGCGCCTCAATGTAATAAGGATCAGCGGAGATGACCATATCCGACTCGCCGCCGCGACCAGCCAACAAATATAAATCACCAGCGGAAAATAGCCTAGCATTCGTGCCAACAATGACTGAATTGACCGGGTAAATTTGAACCCGGGTTTCGCCTACAGATACCGTTCCAGCACCGTAGGTTTCCACAATGGCTTTGCCAACTAAATTGGCTTCTCCACGAGCAGAGAGGATCATCTTGCCAGTAGTCGTCAAGTGGGCATTGGACCCCACGGTAATCCTGGAAATGTCGGTATCTACATTGATGGTAATATCTGCGCCAGCACCAGAGAGTGCTCCGCCAGTCGTAAATACGGCTTTAACATCCGCATTGATAATATTGAGGGCACTCAGGGTAAAGGTCTCCTCATTACTAATCAGGTCATCCACTTCCAGAGAGGCATAATCGCTGATGTTCACCAATGTGGTCAAATTAATATCCGAATAGCTGTTTACACCAGCCGCACTAACCACACCACCGGTTGTACCCTTGGTTTCTTCGACAAGATCGACACGATTGGTCGCAGAAACCTTAATGGATTTCGCCAGAATGGAAGCATGATGCTGCACTTCTGCGGTCACATTGGAAGTGATCGTATTTCGAGTTTCTGCACCCGCACCCGAGAGAACGCCGCCGGAAACAGCCTTGACCTTGGTATCCGCATCCAAACGATGTTCAGCAATGAGCTTGAATTCCCCACTGCCTGTGTGGGTCAAGTCAATTTGGCTGGAATTTCCTACATAGGCACTGACATTACTGGTATCCGAGGTTTTCGCTACTGTTGCTGCAACACCTACAACACCACCAGCACCCGAGGTGGCTTCAGCATAGTTTTTATCATCACCGGTAGCCGTTATATTTAGGGCCCCTGCGTCCATACTGCCGTTATTTCCAATGTACGCCTGAACCGTTGTATTGGTGATTGCTTTCGCAGAGGCAACCCCAACCGCAATGATCGCACCTACGGCATTACTGGCTTTGGCTTCTTGATCCGTCTTGGCATAGGCAACAATTGTGACCACACCAGGCGTTTGGACGTTAAACGAATTTCCAATATAACCTTTTACAGTGCTCTTATTGACTGCATTACTTACACTCGCATTGATACCCACCAATGCGCCGGCTGCACCGGTAGCATGGGCATAAGCCGAATGTTCGCCCTCGCGAGGCTCCTCATAGGCACCGACCAAAATATTTCCACCAGTGTCAACCAGAAGTTGAACAGAAAGATTGTTTACTGTTTCTGCTTGCAGCATTACACTGGTATTGAGGTATAGGTTTAATCCATCCGCTGAGATGCCGGAGATGAGATAAGTTCCGTTATTCTTCGTTGAACCAGAGACAACTATGGTATCCCCTGCACTGAACCCATCATCCCTCCAGGATCCACTGGAACGCCGCAGGGCATCCGGCAGATAGGTATATTGTTTCACGGTGAGAATGGAAGAAGTTGTCGCACTGCTGCCAAATGAAGCAAACGCATCATGGGTATTCAAAATCATAATTTTTGCGTTTGTTTCATCAATATCACTGGCATAGAAGTTGTATTTTGTCCCATTGTCATTAATTTGAATTAGACTGGAACCACTGAATCCAAGGGATGCCCAGGTCAGGGATATATCGGTATTGGTGATAGTGATGGTATCGTAGACAATGATAGGCTCTGTGCCACTATTATCAATTGAACCCGGGGTGAATGCCAAACCAATGCCAGTCGGTAATTCAGCCACAACGATGGAAACGTTAACATTATCCACAAAAGTAATGGAAGTTGTGCCATTCAAATGGGTTCCGCCAATCAAAGTTACAGAATCTGCAATATAGCCGTTAATGGTCGGACTGGATTCAGCATAGGCTTCAGAGACACCCACAGTCAGCCCACCAGCATCCACACCCAAGGCATAGGCATAACTATAAGGCTGCCCAATGGCCTTCACTGTCAATGAGCCGGTAAAGATGATGGTATGGTTGGCGCGGATATCCGCGGTAGTGCTGGATTTTGCGTACGCTTTGGAGCTTGAGCCGCCACCGCTGATTACACCGCCGGTACCGGAAGTGGTAGTCGCTTTGGCATTGTCAATTGTTTTTGCGAAAACCGTCAAATTAACAGCCGCAGGGGAATACGTATTGCGGGTAATGTCACTATCCAAATAGGCTTCGACCGTTCCCTCAGAAGTTGCCCGGGAAATAATCACCCCGACACCCACGATACTGACTGAAATACCAAAACCTTCGGCAAAAGATTTGTTATAAGCCAGAGCCTGGATGGTGATATCCCCATCGGCATTCATGTCAGCAGAAGACAGGCTGTAGGCTTTCAGGGTTGGGGTCGTCTTCGCGATCGAAACCGCACCGTTGACACTGATGGCGCCGCCGCCGGAAGCATTGGCATAGGATTGAGTACCCGTTTCCACCAGGGATTGATCCGCTTTCACATTCTGCCGTCCGGAAATGGTCAGGTTTCGGCCCGCATTGATCGTGCCTGCTTTTACGGCCACGTCTATGGTTGGGCTGGAGACTGCCACACCGACTGTCGCCGCCAGGTTCACATATAAACTGACCGAAACACCAATGCCGCTGGCTTTGGCGTCGGTATCAAATTGGGCAGCCATATCAAAATCGTTGCTGGCATTAATAACTGTGCTGGTTCCTTCAATATAAGTCTTAATGTTGGGTGACTGTTTGGTCACAGCAACATTAACCATTAAGCCATAAATGGCTGCGTTACCCGCTGTCACTTTGGCGGTTGTTTTCTCATTAACATAATTATTCAAACTGACATTTCTGGCGTTGATATCTGCATTGCGGATGAACATCTCATAATCGCTGCCGGTGGTTATAGCCAGGGCCAGGTTCACATTGGCTGTCAAACCGCCCACTGTGATACCCCAAGCTTCTGCTTCTGCCAGGTTATAAACATAAGACTGCAGATTCATATCCTGAGTCAAGCGAATCCAGGCGCCGTCATTCACATACGTATTCACATCCAACGTGCTGTGCACAGCGGCGATATCCCCTTGAATGGCACCCAAACCAATACTGCCGCCGTAGGATTCCGCGGATGCACCCTGATCCGTTCTTGTAGTGCAATTGTCCTCAAAGTTGTATAATGTGCGGACAGTCAAGTTTCGTGCTTCGATGCGGGTCGGATTGGCCGTGCTGCTGTCAATATAAGCCGAGATAACCGGCGACAAAACCAAGACGGCTACATTCAATCCACCGCCAATGGCCCCGCCATTGGCTCCCAAGTCATAAGCATCGGCATCCGCCCGAACAACGGCCTGAACCAACATATCACCAATTAATTTAATTCTGGCACCTTTAGCAACAAATGCCTTGGCGCGCGGAGTGGTTACATTTACTGAAATAGCGCCACCCACACCGCCACCTGGTCCAGCAGCGACGCTCATTCCGAAAGCAGTCGAGGTGATATCGCTGACGGCTTTCACGGTGACGTTACGGACTGTACCCGTTGATTGACCAATCCGTACCAGGCCAAGATAAGCCAGGGTTTCACCGGTTACGCTGGAAACCGCGATGGAGAAGCCTGCGCCAATTCCTGTGAGTGATATATTTGCGCCAAGTGAATCGGCTGAGATAATCCGCGTGGCATTTGCCAGGACAAATATTTCATCTGCGGCATTGATCGTAACGGCATCCATACTATTTGTAGAAAGCAGCCCTATGCTGGCCCGTTGATTACCTTTATCCACAAAGACGACAACCTGTCCACCCATACTGGCACCGGCAGAGAAGTTACCGGCAATTGCCCAACCGGACATATCCGTGTTCAAATAAGCCTGTACCGAAATATCGTCACCCGCGTTCAGCGTGGTGCCGCCCAGGACATAAGCTTCCACATTGCTGCCGACCACATTCACAGTAAAGGCTGCGCCGTAAGCCACGCCGCCGATGGTGACCGTACCGGCTGCACCGGTAAAGCGAATACGTTCTTCGGCATACAGATCGATATCACCGGTGAAGGCAATCACGGTTGCACCGGTGCCAATATAAACGATCGTACCGGAGCGGCTGGCATCGCCAGCGGCGCCCAATCCGGCGTTCAAATTGCTGTCTAAATCTTCATCTTGCAAACGATCCTGAGCATCCAAAGTAGTGGAGCCTACCAGGGCATTGTTATCAGGGGTATTGTCGGATCCATTGTTGTCGGTACCATCGTAACCGCCGACCCAACCCGCCAGGATATCTTTCATGCCCGTTCCGGCACCGGCATTGCTGCCTACAAATTGATTTCCACTGCTATACGATGAATTATCACCTATCGGATCTTCGTTGACTGTCTGGTTATAATCCGCTTCGTCGTCGGTACGTTCATCCCCATTCTCGTCATAATCCGTTTCGCTATATTCCACACTGTAACGGGTGGTGAATTCCGATCCCACCACGTTAACCAGAATGGTCAGGCCAAACGCGCCGCCGCCAACACCAATGGCAGCCGTGATGGCGATCAAGTCTTTGTTATTCAAAGCTGAGAGGAGTACATCCTTGCTGGCTGAGACCATGGCGTAATCGCCAATATAGGTCTTGGCACTGTTGCGCAGTACATTCACCTGTACTGCCCCACCAACCCCAACGATACCACCGGCAACTGCGCCAGCAAAATTGAAGATCCAGGCATGGTTAAGACTGGTAACAATGACATCCTGTTCTGAACCCACACCGGTACGATCTTGATTGATGCGTGCATTGGCCCCAATGAAGGCAAAGGTATCCGAATTAAAGACCCCCACCAAAATGGCACCAGCATCGCCGTTGTACAGGCCAAACGCGCCCGCACCAATGACCGAGATAATGCGGTCATCGGAGTAGGCTTGTACAATCAATCCGCGGATTGGAGCATAGGAACCGTAGGTGACGAAGCTGCCGTCACTGGCCATGCGATTCTGGTAAACCATGTCCACCAGACCATCACCCTGTGCTTTCGCATTGATAATGGAATTTGCTCCGATAAAGGCTTTGGTATCTTTCACTTCCACCAACACACCGATACTAGCGCCCACACCTACAGCCCCAAAGCCAAGGCCCAAGCTGCCTGCGACCAGGATGACATCCAGGTCATCATAGGCATTCACCAGCACATTCCCATTGGAGGTTACGACTGCACCAATGCCATCGCTGTCATCTTCACCGATGTAGGCTTGAGTGGAATTGACGATAGAGACCACGGAGATGGAACCGGCCACGGATACCATGCCGGAACCAGTGACACCCACCGAAATGGATACAATCTTATCCACTGCATAGGCATTGACAATCACATTTTGTTGAGCAAAGACGGTAGCACCGTCCGCGATATAGGCTTTGACGTCATTCACCACCACGGCCACATCAGCTTCGGGCGTGACAGAAACCACACCGGCACCGTTGCCAACAGCCGCGACACCAATATGGAAGTAATCATTTCCTGCCAGCACTTCCACACTTTGGGCGCTGTTGGGAGTATGGCCTGATTCCAGGTGTTGGTTGATATCAGCATCACCAATGTGGGCATCCACATTGGCCTTCATGACATTGGTTAGACCGCTGACGTTTACAGCGACTGTACCTGCGCCGCCGCCGCTGATTGCAAAGGTCAGGGACAGGTCACGGTTCAAAGCAGAGACTGCAATCCCGTTTACGATGACTGTGTTGGGCGTAGTGGAGCGAGTCTTGGTGAGTACATCGGCATCCGAATCAATATCATCCGTACCGTCATTGTTCATATCAGAGACGTATTGTGCGCCGGGGGTGCGGATGTTGGCAGAGACCTCATCAATGGTGCCATTCCAGAAAGTGTGAGCCGTTCCGCTGGCAGTGCTACTATCCAGATCAATGGCTGTGCCTTGGCTGGCAGCCAATTGATCGACTGCCAATTTGATGGTCGAGCTATCTACTACGATCACATAATAAGTTCCACCGTCGTTCAATCCGCCAATCACATTCCCGCCGCCCGCGTTATAAGCCAACGCCTGACCAGTGGTGTACTCGTGGTTGTAGCCTAAATCGATACTGTCATTGGCATTGTCTACGGCTGTGGAAGGATTAATAGCAGGTCGATCCACGACCACAATGCTGGATTTTTGTAATTCAAAGGATGTCCCGCTGACGCCGCGACCTTCCAGGTCACCGGTTTCCAAATTGATGGCCGTACCGGATTTTGCATCCGCATACGAAGCCGCTAATTTGATCGTATTGGCATCCACTACGATGACGTAGTAGCTGCCGCCGTTGGTCAACCAATTGGCTACTGGCCCGGTATCATCCGAGCTGTTGCTATAGATGACCACGTCGCCTGTTTCATAGCCATGACCTGCCAGGCTGATGCTGTTACTGCCTGAGTTGACACTGCCTTCATTAAACGTATTTTTGGGATCTTCCGTCCAGGTTTCCGTGTAACTGCCGCTAAAGCAAACCACACCGGTCCCGTTACCTTCGGCATCCACCTGAGCGCCGTCCGCAATGTATGCTTTGATATCTTTGACGGCTACGGATACATCAATGGAAGCACCCACACCCACCGTGCCTGCGCCGCTGATACTGCCGGCTACCATGACCACATTGGTGTCATCATTGGCATTGACCAGAACGGAGCCGATGGTGTATACGATGGCTGTGCCATCGATATGAGCCAGCGTTTTCAAAACAAGGGTATAAACGCCCACTGAACCAGCCACGGCAACCGTACCGGCGCCTGCCAGCGAGGCGGAGATGGAAATGATCTCTTCGGAGGAGATGGCCTGAACCAGCACATTTCCAACGGCATTGATGGTACCGGCGATGAAGGCTTCAACGGTCTTGGTCAGAACACCCACATCCAGACCGGCACCAACGCCAACCGTCCCAGCGCCAGCAATGGCACCCGCAACACCCCAAAGGATGGTCTTTCCGCCGGCAAAAACATTCACTACCTGAGAGGCTAGTGAACTATGCCTATCATCCTCCTGATCAGCATCACCTTCAGTCACCGAAGCGCCTGAATCAATGTGAGCTGAAATTGAATCCACGATTACATTCAACGTAACAGAGGCGGCCACACCGGTATTCCCGGCGCCAACCCCGCCCACCGCAAAGGATCGCACGGCATGCGTAGAAACCGCCGTCACCCACACACCGCGCTGGTTAACCTGCTGCCAGGCACCCGGAGCAGTGGTGCTGCCGCTGTAAACTAATTGTGTACCTTTCTTGCCTTTGCCTTTCACGACAACGGAAGAGCCAACATAAGCTTCGATGTGATTGTTGGTAACCAATGTGGTGTTGGTGACTCCCACGGCCACGGTTCCAGCGAAGCTGGCAACACCCGCAACAAAGACCAGGGAAACATTATCTTCAGCACAAACGCCGACATTGCCTAGAGCAGTCAAATGAGCTGCATTGTTCAGGAAGGCTTTTACGGTGTTCTGTACGGTGCCAATCACAACCGAGCCGCCCACGGCAACTTTACCGGCGCCCTGCCCGCCGACTGCCAAAGCAATCATTTCGCCGGTCTGTAAGGCGCCTACCAGGATGTCCCCATTCGTGGATTCAAGGGTCGCGCTGCTGACATAGGCCTGGATGGTTGCACCAATCCAGTTGAAACCAATGGAAGCGCCAACGGCCACTTTGCCTGCGCCTGCCACATTCCCGGCCAGGGCATGAATCTTGGCGGTGTCATCGGCAGAAACAGAGATTGTACCGGTAGAGAGAATATTGGTAGCTGCTCCAGTGATATACGCCTCGGTTTTGTTTTGAATCACGTTCACTGCCAGAGCAGCCGCCACGGCTACTTTCTGCGAGCCTGCGCCGCCTGCTGCGGCTGCGTCAATGGTGGAAGTATTCTTTGCAGAGACAGTTAAGGTGGACTCATCCGTAGTCAGATTCGCCATGTCTCCGATGCGAAGTTGGGAAGCGATGATATAAGCCCGAACCATCGGCATGATCATGTTGAAGGCCACGGCTGCACCAACGCCGGCTGTTTCGCCATACCCAATGGCACCAGCCACGTTATAGATAGCCGAACTGTTGGTAGCTTTTACTGCGGCGTTCCCGCTGTTCGAAGCTGCCAAAGTATTGACCCCATTCAGGAAGGATTCAACCGTGGAAAGAATCAAGTTGACCGCGATCGTTCCACCGACACCCACCTTGCCTTTGGAAGCGCCAACAGCACCGGCAGCGGCAATGATCTGACCACTGCCGTCAGAAATCACATCCAGAGCGCCGCCGTAACTCATCACGGCAGATTCAATTTTGGCGCGTACTTCACTCAAAATTAAGTTGACCACGAAAGCCGCACCAACGCCGACTTTACCGCCATAAGATAATGCGCCGCCAATGGCGATGATATCGGAGTTATCCGACGCGGAGACTTTAACACCGCTGGTGAGGGTACTGCCAGCAGCAATGCCTTCCATCACAGCTTCGGTAATATTTTTAATAATATTGATCGCAACCGAACCGGCAATGGCAATCCCTTTTTCTTTAGGTGCGCCAGCGCCGCCAGCAGCCAGCGCAAAAATGTCACTGCTGCGAGTGGCCTGTACTAACAACCCAATCGGATTGTCGGTAAGCAGACCGGTTTGATTCAGGTTTACGTTTTGCAGCATGGCACGGGTTTTTCCGCCAATCCAGTTGAAGGACACCGAACCGGCAATCCCCACGGATGTTCCTTGGCTTGAATTATTAAGCGCCAAACTACCGGAAGCAGTTCGGATGATCGTATCATTATTGGCCGTAACCGAAATATTCTTCGCTGTTACTTTTCCTGCATCGCGAATAGCTGCTTCGACATTATCGATGCTGACATTCACGGAAATATCCCCGGCAACAGCAAAGGAATTCTTGGCGCCCTGCTGTGTACTGGAGGTAGAGGAAGATCCTGAAGAGGGCAGGTTCTGACCTGCTAATCCCATTTGAACCAATAAGGTGGCTTTCCAGTGAGCACGGGGCATCCCGCTGCCGCTGGTGGTACCCTTGGAAGACTCCGGGGCGGAAGGTTTTTTATCTTTTACTGATGCTGCTGCCACGGAGAAAGCCCAATTGTGTCCACCGGCATCCGCTTTAACAATCAAGTCCCGACTTAGATTTAATGATTCAACCGCATTATCGCCATTCAATGCAGTGACACTAACCCCGCCTGCACTTTGAATGGTGGACAACGCATTCAGCGCCTGAGAAACCTGCGCTGCTGTTGCGTTGTAAGGCAGAATCTGTGAAACCAACCCGCCAAAACTGAGAGTAAAGGCGCCCCGATAGGAATTGTGTTTTAGTTCTTGAGTCTCTTTAGTAGTACTGGTTCCATCAGTCCCTGTTTGTACACTGGGGCTGCCATCAAAATCAGCGTAACTGATGAAAATAAATTCGTCCACATCCCCGATCTCACTGAAGGTAATCGTAAAGCCATCACTGACCGCCACAACTGTAACATACCCGGTACCGGCAGCATTGGTGTTCTTGATACTCTGCAAGGCATTCAAAGCATCCGCAATTTGGGAGGCGGTAGCATTCCATGCCAAAGGCATACTGAGTTCATCCTGAAATTCCAGGGCATACGCACCCTGTGTAGCATCCACAACTTCCAGATGCTGCTGTTCAGGCGTATTGGTGGCGCCTTCTACATATAAAGAAGAGGTTGCTTCGGCATCGAATTGAGTGGTGATGGCCGGTTTGTTCCCGGTACTAATAAAAGTGATCGTCCAGGTGTCCAGGGAATTCATGGTAACTACAACATCAGCACCAATCGCTACCAGTGCTGCCTGCAGGGTTGCTGCATCAACATCATAGGGCAAAGCCATCGTGGAAGAACCATTATAGGAAAAGATCAAATCATTTCCAGTGGCATCGTTCTGAATACTTTGGACTTCATAGGTTGATGTTCCACCGTTGGTTTCATTGTTGATCAAATGACCAATGAAGGGGGTACCACCGGTCACGGCAGCGGAGGTGATGAGCTTCTTGGCGCCGATGGTATTGAAGGTAACCACCCAGGGTTCCCCTTCCGCCTGGGTAACCGTCACACCGCCATCGGCAGCAATACCACTCAAGGCGTTGAGCGCACTTTGAATTTCCGCAGCACTGGCGTTCCAGTTCAAAGCGGTGCTTGTTTCCAAGCCATAGGCCAGGACAAATTGACCCTGGCTGGCGTTGGTTTCAATCCATTGTACTTCATGGGTATCCACCCCGCCTTGGACAAGGGTTTTGATTACGCCGGCTCCATCAAATTCGGGGACAACAGTCATTACGATGGCAGCCTGGTTGCCGTTACCCGAGAAGGCAACTTCCCAGGGTCCAGCCACGCCGTCTTCCAGATTACCCACCAGGGCATACACATCCCGGATCAGGGTATTAACAGCCAGAGTGATGCCTACTGCAGCGCTGGTACCCATGGCAATGCTGCCAGCCAGATTGATATTGGTCGTGTCATCGATTGCGCTGATTTGCACCCCGCCGCCAACTACCTTTACTGTACTGGCAATACGTGCGATGGTGGTGTTGAATAATCCAACGTACGAAATGGCGCCAGCAATACCATAGCCATCGGAGGCTTGTGAACCAGCTTGTACCAGGGAGAAATTGATGATGTCAGTATTGGCTTTGACAATCAGGTCTTCGTCATCCGCAATGCGGATCTTTGTGCCGCTGCCAATTTCAGCGATCGTATCAAAGAACATCAAAGAAACGAAGACACTCCCGCCAATACCGTTCTTACCTCCACTGGCTCCCAGTGGTGTAAACACAGTGCCGGGAAATCCTTTGAAGAATTGTTTTAAGGATTCCAGTTTCTTGCCAGAGGACAAGCCAGGCTGCAAGTTGAAAGCAAAATTGCCTGCTACATTTACAAGAGAGGCATAAACATTCGCCAGAACGGATACACTCTGGTCGTCGGTTTGATAAGCAGCATCCTGATTAATATTTACATCATTTTCGATTCTGGCTGTGGTATTGTTTTCCAAAAATGTAAAGGCAATCGCGCCGGCAATGGAAATTTTCGTATCCACACCATCTTCGGTGTTTGAAATACATCTGGTTACACTGTTGAAGATGGAACCAGTAATCCCCAGATCAAACGAGGATTTAAGTGTACTGAAGATGGTACCGGCCAAACTACCAAGGGAGGCATTCATCAAATCGGTTACGGTAGCAGCCACCAAAGAAGGGTAGCGCATATCGGATTGCACGATAAGATTCCGTCCGGCATCCAATATTGCGTTGGATCGTACGACAGCCACAACATTGTTTACCAATACAACAATATTAAATGTACCGCCAATACCGGCTGTACTGCCACCGCTATCTTTAGTAACAGTATTTTCAGCAACAGCAATGCTCTGCCATGAATCAACTTCACTGGCTTCAATTACAATGTCTGATCCACTTTTCAATATGGCACTGGAGCCAACCGATGCGGTTGTGTGATTGACAGTGACGATACCGGTGAAAGTGGCTGCCACATTGATTTTTAAAGGATCCGTCTTAGCTTTCTCATCTTCGGTTGAGGCATTTGATTTCAAAATGTATTTCTTGAATAAATCAACCAGTTTGAAAATGCCCCCCTTGACTGCTTTCGTTGCGCTATTCTGGATGTAGCATTTAAGCATATCCACCGGTGTATAGGTGGTCCCAATATAAGATTCTGCTGCACTGGATTCGGACGTATCCAGGGTTGCTGAGATGCCAATTCCATTGGTCAACCCGGTATCCAGATAATGATTACCGTTACGAGCTAAATCCGAAACATCAAATTCAACCGGTTGAACCAAAGCAATATCCGCATAATCTTTGACTAACATAAAATGGTCATCGTCGATGCGAACTACATAGTAATACACGCTATCCATCAAACCACCCAAGGATTGATCGTAGGTTTGCTGGGTTTCAGTTTTGGTCAAATAAGGCATGGGGACATACGTCGTGCCATTATTGCTGAAAGGATCATAGGTAATGAACGAACCGTTGAATTGAATCCATGTACCCGGGTTACTCACTTCACTTAATCGAATATAAGCACATGTCTCATCTGTCCCGGTACAGGGGGTAACACTGTAAATTCTATAAGTGGTTCCATCAACTAAACCAGTTATGGTGGTGTTGTCATCAATTTCATACAAAACTAAATCACCAACCGTTAGATTGCCGGGCGCTGCAATCATAATCTGATCCGTAGCTTCGTCGATACTCGTAACAACAAAACCATATTTGAAATCCAGGGTGACATTCGTTGTTACTGTCGGATCAACCGTATAAAAAACCACATCGCCGGTTATAAAACCGTGCCCAGGAATGTAAAGGGTGTCAGTTTCATTATTTACCGCGGTACTGGAGACAACAAAGGTTTTCCTTTTGGAAACATCCTGATAAGCAAAAGCATGAATCCCGATTCCGCTTGGAATTGAAGTTACATCAACCAGAATGCCATTTTCGTCTTTGAGTTGGAAAGTATCTCCACTAACATTGAAAACCGTATATTGTCCCATGTCCGCCATGCCGCCAATGATCTCTGACAGTAAGGTTGAATAGACAAGAGTTTGTCCAACGGTAAAACCATGGCCTACTAAGGTGAAAGTATTAGTATCGAGATTTACTGCAGTGGAAGGATCAAATGTCTTGGTCTTTACTGGGGTAAAGGCATGAACAGCCCCGCTATTCACATATGTATTATTCAAATTGATAGGAGAAGAGGCTACCAATTGAATCGTGTTTGCGTCCAGAACAATCACATAATACTGTTCACCTGGTTCCAAACCGCCAATGGCCTTGGTGTAATCATCAATGGAATAAGTGACAAGATCCCCGGTATGTAAACCATGATTCGGAATCACGATGCTGTTGGTCAATACATTGTCCAAATCGATTTCAATGTCCGAAGCCAGATTGGTCATTGCCGCAGCGTTGATCCGTCCATTGACTTCAGCAATCACATTCGATACGGCAACGTATAAGCTGACAGAAATGCCAGCTTCTCCGCCACCGGTCATATTGATCAGGGTGGATGAACCGCCATAGTTGAAACCCTGTGCCAGAATATTCACTGAACCATAGGCATCCAATAAAGTGCCTGCGTCAATAATAATTTTTGAGGTTAACACCGAAACCCCAATCGCCAGACAAAATGCTTTTGTTGTATCTTCAACAGAACTGATTGTTCCTGTGCTGGCCGTGATGGAAGTGTAATTGGTGGCCGCCGAGTTTATAAAAATATTCCCAGCCGAGCTGAGGATACTGGCAGTGTCCTTAATCAGCACTTGGGCAGTTCCAACGCCCACGCCAAAGGCCAGAGCAAACTTGCTGTACATGACATATAAATCAGCATCGGCCACAGTGGAGGAAATGATATTAATATCATCAACAGCAGAAAGAAGGGTTGAACCGATCAATTCAATCATGGACCAGCCGATACGGACGTTCAGCCCAACCGGAATGGGAATCAAACCCTTGTCCAGGAAATCCATTCCGCATAAGGCTTCTACCAGGGAGCCGATCATGGTCCCTTCCAGAATTTCTTCTAGAAGGTAGTAGTCAATGATATACCCGGAATCTGCGGCGATATCAATGCTCTCTCCAGTGATCTTCCCATTATTGACAGAGACTGAGGCCGTATTCACATAGACACCTTGTTGTGTGCCAATGAGAACGCTGATATGCTCGCGTATCCAATCCAGCGCTGCCACATTCCAACCACCGGTATTTTCTGCTTTGATGTTCACTGCCCCGCCGGCGAAAATGCCGCTGCCATGTGCCAGAATCTTAGACCCGTTCTTCATATCCAGATTGGTGACATTCAGGGTTATGTCCCCGGAAGTACCAATGGAGGGTGAGGTCTCGTAGTTGGGAGTAGACCCTGTGTTGATATTCCGTGTCGATAAAATTTTTCCATCCTGCAGGGTGACATCCCAGCCGTCAATGCGCAAGTCAGAACCCAACAACAAAATATCCGATTGGATATCTATGTCATTGAAAGTTGAGGTTGCCAGAATGGAAACCGATCCGGAATAGGGATTATCAAAGGATAAGATGTCCAGATCAGAATTGATCTGAGATATCTTAATGGTCAACGAATCATTGGGCATATTAAAGATGAAGTCACCTTCATCATAATTTGCCCGCATTCTGCCGCTGGCTGTTGTGCTGTAATCTGCAATGGAAAAGGTATTGGCCGTGCGATCAAAGGTGTAGGAAAAATCATCCGTATTGATCGATGAATTCACATCGAAATCTTCAATGGACAAATTGATCGTATCGGCCGGTGCGGTTAACATGGAATAGCTGCCGCGGATATCCGCCTCGCCTAATGAACCGGCAGTAAAGTCACCCTGATCATATCCATGGGCAGCACTCAATACGAGCTGGTTATTTGAACCACCCCCAGAATCAAAACTTGCCCCGACACCTTGTGTGCCAGTGAATTGCACGGTGACAATTTGATTATTACTGCCATCCCCGTTGAATTGCACGTTGTCTACATTGTTGAGGGTTATCACGCCGGTAAAATTAAAATTGCTAAAAATAAGTGTGGCGCTTGAATTGGCAACAGAAATGGACCCGCTGAGGGTTGTGGACCCAAGCGACCCACCGCCGGAGTAAGTATGGCTGCCCCCTAAGAATGTCACACCATTAACAAACTTCGTGGATGTGAACCCATCCAAACTTAAATTTTCAGAGATGGTTCCGCTTTCAACATATACCATGCCTGTAAAACCCGTGATCGTGTTACCAATCAAATAATCAATAGCCGCCTGGAATGGGGTGGCAGAAGCGTGGCAGGTTGCACCGGTGACACCTGCGCAGGAAGATAAAAAGACATGCTGTGTACTGCCCACATAAAACCAGGGATCCAGGGCAGTGCTTTCCTCAGCAGCGATGGGTTCCTGGGTGTCTATTTGAGATAAGGTTAAGGATTCAAAATCGGTCTCACTGACCGGTTCAAGATTTAAGGTTAATGGCAAAATTCCACTATCAAATGAAGCAGGTTCCATGGGGGATTCAACAACAGCGCTCTCTTCTGTTGATAAATCAAGTTCATTTCCGGTGCCTTCACCGGAGACAGGGTTTTCTCCCTGGGAAGTTGGCTCACTGTTAGCACCAGGATTAACACCTGGTTCATCCCCTTCAGAATTCTGAGGGGATTCCCCATCCGCTGAAATAGGATCCTCCACAGGAGGGGGGGTTGCTTGAGATTGCTCTTCAGAGGATTGGGTAATGGGCGTACTTGCGGGTTCAAGCCCATCCTCAGCATGAACCAGATGTACTGGGGATATGCACATTAATGCAATCGCCAGACCTGTTGCCATTGTTAAACGCAAAATAGAGAGCTGCTTCATCTTTAAGGAATTCTCCTAAATACTACATAATATGCGATTATATTCATGCTATGGGATAATGATGTGATAAAGTCAGTAAATTTTTTTAATACCAATAATATTTATTATTATAAGTATTTAACATAAATTAAACAATGAATAAAACTTCGTGATTTGCTGGAATCTATCCATAAAATTGGGATTAACCTTTATAATCAATAATGAAACTATGAAAACAAACCCTTCGCGCATTTTTTCCATCATTTCTATGGTCATCATCTTCTCCCTCTTGTTTTCCAATCTGGGGAGTATTGTTTGGTTGTCATCCGATGCCAGCGATGCACAGAAGTACTTGAACAATGGGGTTTCATTCGTACAAAATGGTGAAGATTCTGCAGCGATTGAAGCCTTTACACAAGCACTCCTTCTTGAGGATACTTTGCCCCTAGCTCATCTGGAACGAGCCAAACTCTACTTTAAACAACAGGACTACAACAGCGCAAAAGCAGATCTCAATTCCGTGTTAACCCTCTTACCGGAAAATGCAGAGGCCTATCAAATTCGCATTAAAATTTTCCTTTTGGAAAAAAACGCCACCATGGCCCAAAAAGATTTTGCCAAACTCGTGGCCCTTAAACCTACGGATATTCTAACTTTTCTGCTGGGCGGAAAAGTATTTTTACTCGCCGGGGATTATGCACGGGCAGCCGGTAATTTCACCTCCGTTCTGAATCTACAGCGCAATTACCCCGAAGCACAGCTCGGCCGGGCAGAAGCTTATCTAAACCTGGGTGATTTTGACAAAGCCATGCAGGATATCAATGTCATCCTCAAGATGGACCGTCAGAATAATCAGGCGCTGACCATCCGGGGACAAATTTATTACAACCAGGAACAATACACTTCCGCCCTCCATGATTGGCAAACTGCCATTGACATTCATGGGAATAACGCCGATCTTTCAACTCGCTGCGGGAAAGCCTATTTCAATCTGCAAGAATATCAAAAAGCCATCAGCAATTGGAATACCGCCATAGAGTTGGATCCGCAGCAATCCAGCATCTATTCCTTGCGGGCCAAAGCCCACGCGCAATTGGGTGAAGCTGATTTAGCTCTGGCAGACCTGGAAAAAGCCAACCAACTTTCCCCACAAAACCCCGAAATTCTGGCTGATCTGGGGCTGCTCTACTTACAGAAATCCGATCTGGATAAAGCCATCCAGGCTTATGATCAGGCCATCCTGAAAGCGCCCAAAGAACCCATGTTATATTTCCGCCGCGGAAATGCTTATCGTGAGAATAAACAATTAACCGAGGCGATTCAGGATTTTTCGAAAAGCATCGAGCTTGATCCCCAAAACAGCGATTACTTTAACAACCGTGGTATCGCCTACATGGACAACGGTAAGTATGAGCAGGCTCAAGCCGATTTTCAAGCAGCCATTCAACTCAATCCGAACTATGCCCTGGCGCTGATCAACAGCTCAATTTTATACATCCAAACCAATCAAATTCCAAAAGCGCTGGAGCAGCTCAATCAGGTGCTGGCACAGACGGACGCCTATCCTGTGGCTTTTGATTTCCGTGCCCAGGCTTATTTCTTGACCAAAGAGTACTCTTCAGCCATAAAAGATTGGGAGAGTCTGCTAACCTATCAGCCGGATTCCGCCGTCACGTATGACTGGATTGGCCGTTCCTACATCGCGATGAAAGAATATAAGCTAGCCATCGATGCCCTTGATCAGGCTCTGGCACTCAATCCGGATTTGGGGGATGCTTACTATCAAAAAGGCCTGGCCCTGATTGAAATGAAGCGCTACAAAGAATCGCTCTCCATGCTGGAGTTAGCGATCAAGTTTAAGAGCAATCTAGATCTGGCATATTTCAATCGCGGCGTCGCCCAGTATAATACAAATCAAATTTCACAGGCCATTGAGAGTTTCCAAAAAGTGTTGGAAGTCAGCGAAAATGCTGAATTGATTTCTTTGTGTCAGAAAACCCTCAGCCAACTTGGGGCTAAAGCAAATTAACAATTATTGAAACGAAATTTGATAGCAATTGATTTTCTCCCCGTTGTACCGGGGAGTTTTTTGTTCATAATCACTCATTAAAAAAACTGAACTTGAAATTTTTTTTCGTCCCCAATAGTATTGATTTTTATAGGAATTATAAAGGTAATGTTGGGGACTTCGATAGCCCATTGTGGATAACATAGGTTTATCGTAAATCATCATCCGAAATAGGTATGGCTGTTGCCACCGGGTTTAAATGGGCAAATCTGCTCAGCGGATGGAATGACTGGCGCGCTACGCTTCCCGGAGTGCCGGTAATTAACCAGGGGAAGCAGATAACGAAAGGTTATAGGAAATAACATGAACAAGGACATTTTTGAAGGAAAATGGAAACAAATGCGCGGAGAAGCAAAATCATGGTGGGGAAAACTAACCGACGATGATTTGGACCGCGTCGCTGGAAAAGCCGAAGTTCTGGCTGGTTTGCTGCAGGAAAAATATGGTTACACGCGCGAACATGCTGCAGATGAAATTGATAAGCATGTGACATCCTATGAAAGTGATATGAAGGCCAAAATTGTGGCCCAATCTGAGAAGTAATTCTCCTTAACAAAACTATTTTCATTCCGGATTGAGATCAACCGTCTCATCCTCTTATTGAATAAGGAAAGAAAATAAAATCATCTTGCTTTTATAAGGATGTGCCCATGAAGAAATGCAGCGATGTGATGACCAAAAAACCTGTTTGTTGTTTACCAGGGGATTCTGTTTCAAAAGCAGCCCAATGGATGAACAAAGAAAATGTCGGCTCAATCCCTGTGATTGAAAACCAGGAGACCGGTAAATTATTGGGGATCGTAACAGATCGTGATCTGGCAATAAAGGTTATTGCTAATGAACGGGATGCAAAAACCACAAAAGTTGCCGATGTGATGACCGAAAAAGTGATCAGCTGCCATATGGATGAAGATATTAAGAAGGCCCTGGATGCCATGGCCAAACACCAGCTAAGGCGCATGCCAGTCGTGGACAACGACTTAAAAATCGTCGGCATCATCTCTCAAGCAGATGTGGCAACCCGAATCAACAAACCGGAAGAAACCGCATCTATGGTGAAGGATATCTCTCAACCCATGAATTAACCTGATCAGCGATTAGCATGCTCAAGGTAACTAAATACCCCTTGTACAATGAAGATAAAATCTTAAACAAACCACATAGGATTCAAACCCTGTGTGGTTTTTCCTAATCAAGTGAGCTCCAGAAAAGTAGTTTTTATTCAAATCGTCCCCGAATGGAGTACACTTAACCATCGGAGAAAATACATAATGACTGTACCTATACGCAAAGAAATTCAACCCGGTATGCGGGTGATGATTGTTGAAAAACAAAATCAGCGCAGTGGGCAATTGACCGAAGGCATCGTGATGAATCTATTAACCAGCAGCCCCGCTCACCCACATGGGATCAAAGTACGTCTGGTGGATGGCAAGGTCGGACGAGTTCAATCCATCGTAAAGTAAGGGCATGACTTCCCAAAATTTAAGTTCGCCTCTGTCAATCCTTCTCGGAAATACCCAAACAGAATACAATATAATGAAGAAGAAATTATTCACTGACTAAGTATTTGTATCTGGTTCGAGGAGGCTCTTACGATATTCGACTTACAAAAATCCTACTGTTATTTCTTTAATGAAATATGCAAAATCCCGCATGGTTCCAAAAATGAAATGCAATTAAGCCATTGGCTGGTCCAATTTGCTCAGGACCGTGGACTGGCGTATTTTCAAGACAACCTGTTTAATGTCATCATTTATAAACCGGCCAGTCCCGGATATGAAGATCATCCCGCGTTGCTCATTCAAGCGCACATGGATATGGTCTGCGAGAAAGCCCCCGAAAGCACCCATAACTTCGAAACAGATCCTTTGGAGTTATATGTAGAGGGAGATCACCTGCGCGCCAAAGGCACCACCCTGGGTGCGGATGACGGCATGGGTTGCGCTTACATGCTGGCTTTTCTGGATGACAAAACCCTGGCTCATCCCGCACTGGAATGCTGCTTCACCACACAAGAAGAAGTGGGCATGGACGGCGCATTAAATCTAAAACCGGAATACTTCAAAGCCCGTCAGATGATCAACCTGGATGGCGCCGGGGAATACAAAACTTACATGAGCATGGGCGGCGGAAAAAGAATCGCCCTTAGGAAAGACATAGCCTTTGAGCCTGTGGATGAATCCGCTTATCGTTTAAAAGTGGATGGCTTGCTGGGTGGACATTCCGGCGGGATGATCGACAAAGAACGAGCCAATGCCAACAAATTGGTCGCCAGAGTATTGTATCACCTGCTGCTCAAAGGCATTCCCCTGCAGTTAGTCCAAATGGATGGGGGCACAAAACTCAACGTCATTACTTCCCTGGCCGAAGCGGTTTTCATCAGCAATGTAGAGTTCTCCGATCTCCAGGCATTTGTATCTGCCTGCGCCAAGGATATCGCTCTGGAATATGAATTCAGTGATCCTGGCATCCACATCGTCCTCAGTGAAGAACCCCAAGCAAAACAAGCCATGTCCGCCAAACTCAGCAAGCAAGTCATTGAGCTGCTCTATTTATTGCCCTACGGGATGAAAGCCAAGAGCATGGTGTTAGAAAATCTCCCCATTGCTTCTGTCAATTTGGGGATTGTCGCCACACACGAGGATCATATCGAGTTTGCCTTATCTATGCGCAGCGCACTGGATTCATGGATTTTAGAATTGCAAAATGAAGTAATCTTGCTGGCTAAACTATTTGAAGCGAGCTATGAATTAAGTGATTCTTATCCCGGCTGGCGTTATGAGAAAGTCTCCCCCCTGCGTGAAAAGATGTGTCTGGTTTTCGAGGAAGTTTATCAGCAACCTTTAGCCTGTCTGGCAGGCCACGGCGGCAATGAGTGCGGTGTCTTTAAGAAAATGCATCCGGATATGGATATCGTTACCTCCGGTGCAATATATGGCCTGATCCACACCCCGGATGAATTTTTGGACTTGGCATCCTTTGATCGCACATACCATTTCCTAACCACCTTCTTATCGCGACTCTAAGTTCTTTCAGTAATACATAATAGGACTGTCTACTATATAGCAGCAATTCATGAATTGCCGCTACATAGTAGACAGTCCCAGCATTAAATTTACTTATGTATAAGATCTATTCAAGGTATTTTCTATCGAGATAATACAACTTCCCCATACAAAGACCGTCCTCCCCTAAAATCCGCTTTTCAGGATTTTGGGGGAGGATGAGAGGGGGGGGTGGTTTTGCCTAGTTTCTTACGATTCTATTTATTGGCCAATTTCTTTATATAATGCAAATTATAGGACCCAAAAAAGATAAACACAGGTACTACCATTCAACTTTGGGACCTTTGAATTTTCTGAAATCCCCGGTAAACTCACCTTCCAAATCCAGCCATTCCTGTGGCTTAAAAAATGGCATACCACTGTGACCAGGAACACCATAAGGGGTCTGCGCATTGGAGTAGTTGATGCTCATATCAGCAAAGTTTTTCTTGCCATATTCCAGCATACCCGCCATGGCTGCCTTCATCAGATAATGCACAGTGATCATATTAAAACCCAGGTCGAAGACATCTTGGGTGGCAATCGGGGGAAGGTTCATCTTGGCATTCAAGTCGGCATACAACTTGATGCCGGGAACGCGATCCGCAATAGTTTTGGCATCTTTTAGATTATCAATGCCGATGATGACGGTCATATCCGCACCCAATTCCAGTGATCCTAAACAACGGGCGATGCCCTCTTCGATATCATCTGCGGGGTTGACGTTGGTACGCGCGATGAACATACAATCGCTGCCTTCAAGGGCAGAGACAGCCGCTTTCACTTTGGCAAAATAATCATTGCGTGAGAGTAAATTGCCCACCACAATTTCGCGAGCAAAACCTGGACTGGCTTCATCTTCCATTAAGACAGCCGAAGCACCGGCTTTAGCCATACGCTCACAGGTGCGGTAGACATTCAATGGGCCGCCGAAACCATCCTCAATATCCACAGCTAATGGCAGGGGGGAAACATCGGTAATACGGGTGACTGCCCAGATCAATTCATCCAGGGAGAGCACACCAATATCGGGCAGGCCATTCATAGCCATGGATAATTCAGCCCCGCTCAATAACATGGCCTTAAAACCGGAAATTTCAACCGCGCGTGCTGAAGCACAATCATAGACACAGGGAGCAAATACTTTCTCTTTTGCAAGTAAGTCTTTCAAGGTCTGCTTATTCTTCATATCAATAACACTCCTTTCTGATGGTAATACCATTATCGCATTTAACAAACAAGGAGTCCAAGTTGGATTTTGGCCAGTGACTTGGACTCCTTCCTTCAAAAATCCGTACCTCTGCCTGATGGCAGACTTAACTTAATCTTCCATGGTTACGAAACGATAGTTCCAGGTCAAACCAGTGTTACGAACTTCCAGACCATGTACTTTAGGATTGATCAACATACCTAAACCATTTTGTACGACCGGGAAGACACCTACTTGCTCTTCCAATAAAATCTGCTCTGCGCGTTTCAGACTATCCCAGCGGGTTTCCAGATCATTCAGCATTTCAGGAGTACGAGCACCGGTGATGATGGAATCGTATTCGCCATTCTGGAATTTGCCACGGTTATAAGAAGCGTCGGAGCCTAAGAGTTCCAGGAATGCCATCGGGTCTTTGTAGTCAGGACCCCAGCGGAATTGATAGATGTCGAAGTTGCCGGCGATGGATTCGGTGTTGGCTGAACCTTTAGGCATGCTGGTTAATTCAACTGTCAAACCGGGGAGGTTCTTTTCCCATTCGGAGGCGATAAATTCAGCCATACCTACTGAGACATCATCATCCCAGTAAAGGTAATTCAGGGTGATCGCATCGGTACCCAATTCTTCCAAACCCGCGGTCCAGGCAGCCTGTGCGCCAGCAACATCATAAGAAAGATAGGTGCCGGTTGTCTCACGCATCTGTTTGCCATCAGGGCCAAAGGCAAGTTTGTAACCTACGATATAGTCGGCAGCTTGGGCACCATTATTCATGACCTGGCCAGCCACAGCTTCTTTATCAAAAGAGGTTGCCAGGGCTTTGCGGATGTTCAGGTTCTGCAAAGCTTCATTGGTGAAGTTAGGGACCAACCACCACATGTGAACTTCCAAAGCCTTGGTGAAACGAGGATCATCAGCATATTGATCGATCAAGGAACCAGCAATTTCTGCCCAATCCAATTCACCATTCTCGAACATCAGGGAAGCGGTTTGGGAGTCTTTCACAATCTTCCAGTTGATTTCATCGATATCGATATTTTCTGCATTCCAGTAAGTGGGGTTTTTCTCAACACTAATATTGGTTGCATAGTCCCAATAGGTCCACAAGAATGGTCCATTGGAGATCATGAAAGCTGGGTTCATACCATACTTGACACCAGATTTCTTGAAGAATGCTTCATTGAGGGGCAGGAATGCGGGGCGAATTAAGGTTGCCAGGAAATAAGGAACGGGAGCAACAATCTCAACCTGGAGGGTTTTATCATCAATTGCTGTGACGCCCAATTCTTCAGGAGCCAATTCACCTTTGACGATAGCGGCAGCGTTTTTGATACCTGCAGCGGCAGCTTCATTGCGGTTCGGGGCGGCAGTCTTGGGGTCAACCAAACGGCGCCATGAGAACACGAAATCATTAGCTGTTACAGGATCGCCATTACTCCAGAAAGCATCCCGAATCGTGAAGGTGTAAACCAAACCATCCTCAGATACGGTGTAGCTTTCGGCCATGAGGGGATCCACTTCGCCGTCTGCGGTCAAAGTATATAGACCATCAAGAAGCGCAGTTACCAACTCATTGGACATGCCATCATTGATGCGGTGCTGATCGGTAGCTTGAAGCTCGATCAACTTGGCAATATTGAGGACATGCTTGCCATCCGTTGTCGTTTCAGCAGTTGCAACTTCAGCCGTTGCTTCAGGAGCCGCAGGGGCGACAGCAGCAGGAGCTTCGGCAGCAGGTGCTTCAACAGCAGGAGCTGCAGGAGCACAACCTGCAAAGGCACCCAGAGCCATTGTAAATACAATTACTAAAGAAATAATTTTATAGAACTTCATCATTGTAACTTTCTCCTTCTCTCTATTTCTAGTTAGGTCAATACCGTTTTGAGTTTAAGAATGTCTAACTACATTAATTTGAATGGTAAAACAATGACACCGTATTTTGGTCGAAACAAATATATCTGTTGTATACATCTTACGATCATTATATAGTTCTGATTTGTGAATGTCAACCCTGTCTTTTTTACCAATCCGATCTGAGGGGCTGAGGATTTTCTTAACTCGCTGGATAGGAAATACTGGCTGCCAGGGTAGAGACCATGGCCAAATATTGTAATAGGATTCGAGTCTCATTGCTGAATAAGCTCATAAATAACTTATCCATCCATTTAAGAAAGTTTAATAATTGTGTTTTATGCTTTCATCAAAATTCATTCACCCGTCACAGAACAGGCATCAGATCCTTTCTAACAACCATTTTTGACCCAATAACTCACATATTTTTCTCTAAAATCAAGAAAAGGCAGCTATTAAGACCCTCTTCCAAGTTAATAACCCTATAGCGTATCTCTACTCATCGCCAACAACTGGACAAGGCAGGCCAGCTGGATAAATTCATTTGTAACTTTCATTCAGCCAAATTTCTTGTCATGGCCAATACAAGGTAAGGTTTTAGAGACAGGTTAAGCCCATGTTTTCTTCTCACCTCCATGACCTCAGACTCCTGATCTTGTGCGGAAAGACCAGGAAAAACCCTTCAGTAAGGTGGAATGATAAGTTCTTTTACAATCCGCTCCAATCCTTCTCGTATCCAGAAACCTTATTTGTCGAACAATTGCTCCATCATGTATACATACTGCATTCTTTAGATAAAGAATGTGGATACAGTCCCGGCATTGGTCCAGCTTTGGTTTTAATTCAGGATCACCATCCAATCCGTCATTGGTTAAGCTCTACTACCTGCTCCACTTGGCAAATTCTTCATCCGTGGCCGTGATTTGATGGGTGGCGCTCAGCGCGTGCAGCGTGCCCTTGGAGTAATCAATGCCCATCTCTATCGGATCATAATGGACCGAAGCTTTTTGGCGTACCAGCCGCGGGTTGGGTTCCAACACCGCGGATAACAAAGATTTGGTATAAGGATGAACAGGGTTCTGGAAAATTTCATCCTTGGTGCCGGTCTCAACAATATGTCCATAATGCAGCACGCCAATGTGGCTGCTGATGTACTTCACCATCGAAAGATCATGGGCAATAAACAAATAGGTAATGCCAAGTTCCTCTTGCAGGTCTTTCATCAGGTTCACCACCTGCGCCTGGATGGATACATCCAGCGCGCTGATACATTCATCGGCGATGATGAGCTGGGGCTGAATTATCAAGGCACGGGCAATACCAATCCGTTGGCGCTGTCCGCCGGAAAACTGATGCGGATAGCGGGTGGCATGTTCGCGGGAAAGGCCAACTTTTTCAAGGATGGCATATACTTTCTCTTCCCGTTCTGCTTTATTACTATAAAGATGAAAAATATCCAGGCCCTGGGCAATAATATCAATGACCTTTTTGCGTGGATTCAAGCAGGACATGGGATCCTGAAAGATCATTTGCATGTTGGTACGCAGGTGATTGCGGTGATCCTTGTCCAAAGTCCCAGTGATCGTCTTGCCGTCAAAAATCACTTCCCCATCGTTTGGATCATACAGGCGAATGATGGAGCGCCCAACGGTCGATTTTCCGCTGCCGCTCTCCCCCACCAGCCCGTACGTTTCCCCGCGATAAATCTTGAACGAAACATCATCCACCGCCTTGACGGTATGAGTTCGGCTCATACGGAAATATTTCTTTAAATTTTTTACTTCCAGAATGACATCTTGGTTATCCATCTCAGCCTTCCTCCTGAATCATCCGATTAATTTTAATTCTTAAGGATTCAGGCATTTCTACTTTGGGCGCATCTGGATGACACAACCAGGAAGCCACCTTATGCGTGCCGCCAACATCAAACAAGGGAGGTTCTTCTTCGAAATCGATTTTTAGCGCATATGGATTTCTTGGTGCAAAGGGATCACCCTTGATCTTGTGAAGCAAGTTGACCGGATTGCCGGGAATGGCGAACAAGCGGTCACTATCCGTAGAGAGATCCGGCAGGGAGGAAAGCAAGCCCCAGGTGTAGGGATGACGCGGATCATAATAAATCTCTTCAATACTGCCGGTTTCTATTATGCGTCCTGCGTACATCACACACACAAAATCCGCGACCTTGGCAACCACCCCCAAATCATGGGTAATATAAATCACGGTCAGGTTTTTCTCAGCCTGCAACTTTTTGATCAGCTCCAGGAATTTCCACTGGATAGTCACATCCAGCGCGGTCGTAGGTTCGTCACAAATCAAGATGTCCGGATCACAGGCCAGGGCGATGGCAATCACCACACGCTGGCGCATTCCGCCGGACAATTGATGCGGGTATTGTTTGAAACGTTTTTCGGGGTTTTCAATCCCTACCTCATCCAGAAGTTTGATGGCTCTTTGTTTGGCTTCCTTCAGTGAAATCTTGTAATGCTCGCGCATACCTTCCATGATCTGCTTGCCAACGATAACGGTTGGGTTCAAAGAGGTCATCGGGTCCTGAAAGACCATGGCGATATGTTTGCCGCATATTTTACTGCGAACTTCCCGCTCCGACATTTTGGTAATATCCACGGTGACCTTTTCACCAGCCTCGTTGGTATAGGTATAGAAAATCTCACCGCCGTCGATATGCTGATTGTTACTCATGATACCCATCACAGCTTTGACCGTAACGGTTTTTCCGCTGCCACTCTCCCCAACAATAGCCAGCGTCTCTCCTTTGAAGACATCGAAACGCATGCCGCAAATTGCGTTTACTGTGCCATTGGCGGTATCAAAGGAGATTAACAAGTCCCGAATCGATAATACTCTTTCCTTTTCCATAAACTTGTTCTCCTTACAATTCCTTCATAGTTGGATCAAACGCATCCCGAAGACCATCCGCAAATAAGTTGAAGCTAATCATTAGCAGTGCCAGAATGGTAACCGGAATAATAACCAGATAGGGATGAGACAAAAACGATTTATATCCGGTACTGACCAGGGAGCCTAAGGAAGCCATCGGCGCGCGAACCCCCAGACCGATGAACGCCAGATAAGACTCTGTAAAAATGGCACTGGGGATAGAGAACATACTCATGATCACCACCTGACCCAGTACGTTGGGCAGAATCTCCATGAAACCGATTCTGAAATCGTTGGCGCCCAGGGTGCGCGAAGCCAGTACATATTCCTGCTCTTTTTGTTTAAGCACCTGGGCTCTGCACACACGGCTCATCGGGATCCAGCCGCTGATCAACAGCGCCAGAATAATGGACACAATGCCAGGCTCAAAGACCAAAACAAAGAGGGTAACAAGAATTAATTGCGGAATTCCGTTTAGAATTTCGACAAAGCGCTGAATGAAAAAATCAACCTTGCCGCCAAAATATCCGGAGATTAAACCGATGGTCATGCCAATCAACAAATCAATGGCCACGGCAATGATGGCGATGAGCAAGGAAATCCGGGTTCCATTCCATAAGCGGGTCCAGATATCCCGCCCCAAATTATCTGTGCCAAAGAAATAATAAGTACCGGCTGGAATATTGTTCTTTGTATAAACATCCACCCCTTCGGCAGTACCATTGAAAATCCCCAAAACTTCCAGACCGGGCACTTTGGGCGGCAGATACTTATGATTCAGGGTAACTTCTTTGTAGGTATAATTGGAAATCATCGGCATAAAAATTGCCAACCCGATGATCACAATAATGATGACCATCCCAATGACAGCGCCTTTGTTTTTGGCCAGACGTTGGAAGACATCCCGCCAGAAAGAAGTGTGGGCATAGGTTTCGTTGGATTTAAAATCATTGATATTCTCGTGGACAAATGAAAAATCTCGGACGGGTACGTTGTTTGTTGTCTGTTCCATTAGACCTTCCCTCCTGCCACACGGATTCTTGGGTCAATCAATCCATAAAGAACATCAACCACCAGGATAATGACAATGTAAAGGCCGCTATAAACCAGAGCAACCGCACAAATCACATTTACATCTTTATTTTGAATACCGGCCAGTAGTAATTGCCCCAGCCCCGGCACACCAAAAATTTGTTCCACCACCACACTGCCAGTAATCAGTCCGACAATCAGCGGTGAAATGACAGTGATAATGGGTACCAGGGTGTTCCGCAAAGCATGCCGGATGATCACCTTGGCTTGACTGATCCCTTTGGCTTTCGCCAGAACAATATACTCACTGTTCAAGCAGTCAATCATTTCCGAACGGGCATAACGGGACATGACCGCGATAATATAAACTGCCAGCGAAATCGTAGGTAAGATACTGGAGTAGATCGGTTCTTTAATGTCAAATCGGATGGGAAACCATTGCAGTTTGAAGGCCGCAAAAAAGATCAGAAAGAGAGCAAAGACATAGGATGGAACGCTAAATCCAAGGACCGAAAGAAAAGTGGCCATCGTGTCAATCCAGGTGTTTTTCTTTAAGGCTGCGGTGATCCCCAACACCAGACCCAAGATCACACCGACGATCATGGCCTGTATACCAATTCGAATGGTTACCGGTAGACGGGTCGCCAACATCAAACTGACCGGCATATCCTTGGTGATATTTAATGAGATACCAAAATCGCCATGCAAGAGATTGACAATATAGATACTAAACCGGGTAAAAAATGGCTGATCCAACCCGTACTTTGCCATTAACAAAGCCTTGGTGGCTTCATCCAATTTTTCGTCATTGAAAGGTGATCCGGGTAAAAATTCCAGCAGCAGGAAAAGGATAAATATAATGGTGAACAGGGTGACAACCGAGATCAGAATTCTTCTCAAGACATATTTTGTCATTGCTTTTGCCTCCTTTTAAAAATAAATCATCCATAATAACGGATAACTGTATTCAATCCATTTACTTCTACCCATTCAACTTCGCATGGCTGCTTTGACTTTGTAATGAGAGTAAAAATCAACACTTGGCCGAACATTGTTCGGGGCAAACCAGACCTATGTTGAATGTGAAAATTCTATACGCCATCCTCAGCCATAATTTCTTTAATCGCAGTAACCAGTTTTTTGTTTTGTTCCATGGTACCGATGGAAATTCGCAGATAAGGAAAATCGCCGCGGATGATGATGCCGTATGGCAGGATTTTTTTACTGAACTCTTTGGGTTCCACTCTAAAATCCACATAGACAAAATTGCTTTCGGAAGGATAAACCGTGTAACCCATTTTTGTAAATTCTTCCGTTAGGTACTCTCTACCATTTGCATTGTTCTCAATCGTCTTCCTGGCGAATTCCACATCATCCATGCCAGCCAGCGCGCCGCGGACAGCCACAACATTTAAAGCACGGGCAATGGCTTCGCGCCCCATAAAAGAGATAATTTCCGGTGTGGAAACGGCATACCCTACCCGAATCCCTGCCAGACCATATAGCTTGGAAAAAGTTTGCACCACTACAATGTTGTTTTTATACGCAAGCACGGGAACCATGGTCAGTGCAGCCGGATCTTTGGAGAATTGGACATAGGCTTCATCCATCACCAGGATAACGTCCTCGGGGATTCGTTCCACAAACTTTAGCATTTCCTCGCGATATACGGTACAGCCGGTGGGATTATTGGGATTGCAGATGAAAATCACTTTAGTCTTGTCTGTCAGGGCCGCCACAATGCCGTCGAAGTTAAATTTCAAATCAGAGGTCATGGGCACATCAACAATATTGCCGCCATTTTTCAGGATGATACTGTAATAAGGTGGGTAAGTTGGCGAGCATAAAATACATTCGTCACCCGGTTGAATAAAAACCTCACCCACAAAATTCAAGGCATAGGCTGCCCCGCTGGTGATCAAAATATTCTGCGCCTTCACACCCACACTCTGGGCAATTTTTTCTCTTAAGGCATTTTCAGGCTCAGGATCGGCATAGTTGAAAATATTCTCAATTTCGTCATGCATGGCGGCCGCAGCCATTGGCGAAACCCCGAAAGGATTCTCATTGGAACACATTTTCACCACGGAATCCAACCCGTAATTCTCCATGGCCTTCAAGACAGATACTGCCGGCGGCATTGAGACAACGGGGCGTTTTACAAATTCATCCACTAAATCGCTAATTTTCTTCATTTATCAATCCTTTCAAAACAATAAACCAATTCTTCGAGCAAAGCTACTGATCAAGCACCAGTATTTTTAGAGGCAATGTAAATTCTTCAAAATCGTGACCGATCGATCCATAACCCCAGGGCGGGATTGGGAATAAAAAAGATCACCTCACCGTCCGCCAGAGTATTCCAGCCGTAGGCAAGTTTTTGTGGATCATACCTTCTCATCATGCCATCACAATCGGCGGACTTCATATGGACTGCATCAATTTCGGCTTTCGTAATATTATCCACAGCATAGGTGACCGTGAATCGACCATCGGAGGAGCCGTGAATCAGATGCGCCGCAGCGCTCATATTGGCGCGCAGGTCTTCGTTCTGTTTGAAAAGCTCCAATACTTTCAATCGCCCGCAATACCCATAGGTACGGATCAGGCGATCCACCTCTTCATCCTCACCAAAACGCTCCACACCGGGCGCCAGGATGAGCAGTTCACCCCCGTCCGCCACAGCCATGCGGGTTCGGTAGATGGATTTATTGCCAAGCCAGGTACTTTTAAATTCTTTGGGATCCAAATAAACCACACACTTATTAATGCCCTGTTCCACAAAATCGATATTTTTCTCCTGGGAGAGGGTTGTGGCTGCTTCCAGAGGTTTACGTCCTTCGCCAATAAAGAGTCCATGGGTACGAATTTTTCCGGCGGATGCAGTCGTTACTGTGAGGACGTGCAGAATGGGACGTTGTGAGAGAAATTTTTCCATGGCATAATCAAACATATCCCGCACAGGAGTATGATCTTTGCCCATCATGCGTTCCATGCCATAGACAGCACCCATCATGTGCGATTTATTAATCATGTCGCTGCCGCCGCACCCCACCAAAATGTTTTTGGCGTGATTTGCCATACCAACTACTTCGTGCGGTACCACCTGCCCTATCGAAAGGATCAGGTCATAGCGTTCATCCATAATCAAGCGGTTGACTTCCACCTGAACCGTCTCAGACCACAATCCTTCGGTAGCTTGCGAAGTGAACGCTTGCGATACTTCGCCCAGGTTAATCACATCCGAGTGCCAATTATGATGAAGGAATTTATCAAAAGGTATTCCGCAGTACATCTCATCACATTCGGATTCCGGCATGGGTTTGTGGGTTCCCAGGGCGATTAAGATATCAACCTGGCAACCAGCGCTTTCCAGCGCATGATAGTACCGATTGGTAATCATCCCGGCATTGGAATGGTAGCGGGTAAAATCTGGCGCAACAATGAGAACACGTTTGAGCATACGGCCAGCCATGGATGCCAGAACAGCCTCTTCGATGGCTGCGTCCGTCAACCCCTCATCGGTTCCCGCTTTGAGAAAGATTTCCATACGTTAGACTCCGGAATAAGCAGAAAAACCGCCATCCACCGGCACAACCACACCGGTAAGGAAGGCAGCAGATTTATCATCCAACAAGAACAATAAGGTGCCGATTAAATCTTCCGGCTCACCAAAGCGCCCCATGGGAGTGTGATTGAGAATTTTGGCAGCCCGGGCTGTCGGTGTGCCATCGGCATTCCACAATAAGGCGGCGTTCTGCTCAGTGGAAAAGAAACCAGGTGCCATGGCATTCACCCGAATGCCGCTTTTGGAGAAATACACCGCCAGCCATTGGGTGAAGTTGGAGATGGCTGCTTTGGCAGCCGAATAAGCAGGAATTTTTGTCAGCGGGGTAAAGGCATTCATGGAACTGACATTGAGAATCACCGAGCCGGAGCTGCCGATCATGTCCCTGGCGAATACCTGAGTTGGCAGTAAAGTACCGATGAAATTCAATCCAAAAACAAAGGAGACCGCGGAAACATCCAGGTCAAAGAAGCTTTTCTTTTCGGGGTCCGCTAGGACCGCAGGGTCAAAGAATTCGTCCGCCGTAGTCGCTTTAGGATTGTTGCCGCCGGCGCCGTTGATCAGCATGTTACATTTGCCGTAGGTCTCAAGCACCAGCTTGTGGGCAGCATCCAGGCTTTCTTTCTCCAAGACATTAGTCTTGATAGCAATAGCCATTCCACCCTCAGCAAGGATTGCATCCACAATCAACTGAGCTTTTTCTTCAGCCAAATCCAGGATGGCGACTTTAGCACCGCAAGCGGCAATTGCACGGGCAAACATGCCGCATAGCACGCCGGCACCGCCGGTCACTACAGCCACTCGGTCACTAAAATCTGGTTTAAACGGTAGATTCATCGGGTTCATTCTCCCTTGAGAGATTATCGTTTTACGCGTGCGTTGCCTTGCCAGATGCTCCATACCTGATCTTCATCAGCGGGGCAGGCAAAATCGGTCAGCAGCGTGGTTGCCAGAGCACCCGTTGCCCAGCCAAATTGAAGCCATTTCTCGGGTTCCCATTTTTTTAAGATGCCGTATAACATGCCGCCGACAAACCCATCCCCGCCGCCGATGCGGTCCAGTACAGGGATTTCACGCGGTTCAGCCACATGCCAGGTATTTTCATCCAACAGGATGGCGCCCCAAACGTGGGCATTGGCATTGACCACTTCCCGCAGGGTAGTCGCAAAGACCGATGCGTTGGGATAAGTCCGCTTGACTTGTTCTATCATTTTCTTAAACCCATCAATTTTACCGGCGAGGTCTTTGCCGCCTGCCTCCGGTCCCTGAATCCCCAGAGCCAGTTGGAAGTCCTCTTCGTTGCCGATCAGAATATCGGCCAAAGAGGCAATCTCTTTGAAGATTTCTTTCAACTCTGCTTCACGCCACTTCCAGAAAGAAGCCCGAAAATTAAGATCGAATGAAATCAGTGTGCCATATTTTTTTGCCTCGCGAGCCAACTCGCGACAGAAAATACTGGTTTCCGGTGAAAGTGCGGCAATCAGTCCGGAGAGATGCAAAATAGCCACACCCTCTTCGCCGAACAGTTTTTTAAGGTCAAAATCCTTAACATTCAACGTTCTACCCACTTCACCGGCGCGATCATTATGCACCCGCGGGCCGCGCATGCCGTAGCCACTGTCTGCAATGTTAAACTGATGCCGATATCCCCAGGGACCACCTTGCGGGACAGACACCCCTTGATATTCCACATTGCGTCGGCGTAAATCTGCTTTAATAAAATCCGCAATCGGGCTGCCTTCCACGAAGGTGGTTAATACGCTTGTGCGCATGCCCAGGGATGCCGGAATATTGACAACATTACTTTCCGCGCTGGTGGCCTGCATGATGTAGGTCGTTCCCGAACCAACTGCCTGCCTGTCTTGCGGGGTAATGCGAACCCCCATACTCGTTGGGACAATCAAGGCATAAGCGCAATCTTTTTTTATTTTCAGCATGGACCTTCTCCTCTTTTTCAGCCAATCAACGCGTTGATTTTCAGGTATTTGCCGGGAAACTCCGATTGTTCACGCACCATATCGGGAATTTCCAGCAAAGAAACTACCTTACTTAATATTTTACGAGCATCCACCCTGCTTGTAACCATCAAATTCAGGGCTTCTTCAAATTCACCTACGCTGGTTCTGGACCCGCGGATATCGATTTCTTTCCGGGTAATGATGTCGGTAGGGAGTTCGGTTTGGTTTTTTGGCCAACCTGTCAGAGCAATTCGTCCGGCAAAGGAGACCATATCCAGGGTGTTACGAATGGCGGAATTAGCGCCTGAGGCTTCCACAACCACTTCGGCCATGCGTCCGTTGGTGATGGTTTTCAGCGTTGACAACAGATCTTGCTTATTAAGTTGAATCGTATGCTGCACACCCAGAGAGCGGGCGAAATCCAGCCGCTCTTCCACCATATCAATCAAGATGGGTATCGCACCATAAGCCAGGGCGCCCTGAGCAATCAGTAGTCCAATGGCGCCGGCACCATTAATGGCTACGTGTTCGCCGGCAGTCAATTTTGTGCGATGAATGGCATGCAGGGCAATGGTCAAGGGTTCAGCCATGGGGATCAACTCCCAGGGTAAGGAATCCGGTACTTTTACCAACATGGTCGCAGGATGCGTGATATATTCCGCCATGCCGCCGTCGACATGCACACCCAGCACCTTGAGATTCTCACAGCAGTTAGTGCGCCCAATGGAGCAGGGATAACACGTTCCGCAGTAAAGGTATGGATCTACGATGACTTTGTCGCCGGTTTTTAACCCGCGGGGATTGTCATCAATCTCCACAATTTCACCGGCCAGTTCATGACCAATAATTCTAGGATAGGAAACAAGGGTATTGGTACCCCGATAAGCGCCGATATCCGAACCGCAGATACCCGCCGATTTAATTTTTAACAAAGCCTCGCCGGCTTTTCTTTTGGGTTCGGGAATGTCTTTCAAACCGATGGTATAGGGCGCTTCCAGATTCACAGCTTTCATCTTTAATCTCCTACGGTTTTGCGCAATTCAAACTAGTTTAATGATAAAAAACCACTTCTTAGACCGGCTCGCCACAAAGGTTCTTCAAGATACGCAGCGTGCCTCTAAGCTCGCCGTTCATATTCATGGGCGTGGCTTCCACGCCAATTTCTGCATCATAGCCGCATTTCAATAAAGTACTAAAATAAAGTTGATGATCCTCGGGAAAACCTATCTGGGGAAAGCGCCGCAAATTATCAATATCCTGTGCCACATGCACCAGCTTTACTTCCTGGATTGCTCTTAGCAATGGATATTCATCTTCCTTCATCTTAAATGCATGATAGGTATCATAAACCAGATGGAAATTTTCTAGGCCAAGGGTTTTCACTAAATCAAAGGCTTCATCTGTCGTCGTAATAAAGTTACATTCCCCACTAACCGCTTCCAGTAAGATATTCAGGTTAAATTTCCGAGCTTCTTCACAAATGACGATCAGGCTTTGTTTCAGCTCCATTAATGCCTGGTCTGCTGAATAACCGTCCGGAATATACCGTGATTTTGGCGCGCCAATGCCGATGCTTTTTATCCCCAACATGGCTGAGCGTTCCACAAGGCCACGGCTGTAAGCTCTGACAGAATCAAGATCAAAACCGGGACCGCACAGTTTTAAATCACTGCTGCAAAAGTCATTCAACGCATAACATTTAAGACTACCGTTTTCAATTTTGTTTTTGGTTTCCAGAAATGCAGTTTCATTCATCAACATCAGCTCAACGGCAGAGAGGATGATGCGATCATACCCAGCTAATCTAATTTTTTCATAATCTTCAATGGTGGCGCAGCAACTATAAATCATTAAAGGTTCCACCTTTTATTGGATAATGGTAATTCCACCATCAACGGAGAGGATGTGGCCGGTTACAAAACAGGCAGCATCACTGCACAAATAAATCGCAGCGGCGGCAAGATCTTTGGGAGTACAAATACGGCCCAATGGGATACGTGAAACTAATTTGTTATAAAACGTTGGATCATCCAATTGAAATGAATTGATCGCTGTGCGGGTAAAAGTAGGCGCTAAAGCATTACAGGTGATGCCGTACTTGGCCCACTCACAGGCTAACTGTTTGGTATACATATTGATCGCCCCCTTGCTGGCACAATAGGCCAGATAATCCTGTGACATGCCCAGGGTACCACGCACCGAGGAGATATTCAAAATACGGCCGTACTTCTGGGGAATCATCACATTGCCAACTGCTTTGGTGACCAGATGGGTTCCCTTAACATTCAAATCCATCACCCGATCCCAGGTGGCTTCATCATACTCTTCGGCTTTTTTCAGTACATTCATACCGGCGGCATTAACCAGGATATCAATCCGTCCAAATTGATGCACAACTTTATCAACCATGAGATCAATAGCTGAGGTATTTAAAATATCAGTTTTTACAGCCAGGAATTGTTTTCCTTCAGCCAGAGTATCCTGCTTCAGCGTCTCTGTACCGTCAAGGTTGATATCCGCCAGGGCAATATGAGCGCCATTCTGCATGAAAGCCGATGCGATAGGTCCACCCAACCCGCCGGAACCAACCACGAGGGCGACTTTATTTTCCAACGTGAACATGTTCTTGTAATCTTCCATGAGTCCTCCGCTTTTATCACACAAAGGAAAACCCTTGTGTGAATATTCACCTGGCTAACCGATAAGCGCTACCATGATGCATTTTTTCTCTAGCTTTACCCATGGAGCCTTTTGCTTGAAAAGGTTCCATGGGTTTTCCCGTAATCGCTCGCAAATACCAATAATACCGATAAGCAACCTGGAAAAAGGTTCACTTGTATTCCAGGGTTATTCACCCAGATTCAAATCTTTCAAACTCGCCACTTCATGGTTCGGCGACCGGTATATAAATTCAAGCCTAAATCTATTGCATACAACACATATATCTAATGGATACATCTGTATATAAAGTTTACATCCGTATTACCGGATGTCAAGCCCTTCTTTCCGGACCATTTGTCCTTAAATCCACCGGCTGCATTTTCTGCGTCCACATACTGGTTACATTTTTGTTCTATCTAAAAAATAGGCCACAGCGGAATCACGGCAGTTTACAATATGAGTTCGCATCACCTGGGAAGCCGCTTCATGATCTCCAAGCAAAAGCAGATCAATAATTTTGACATGCTCGTTGCAGGCATTATCGATTCTCGATTTATTGCGGGTGGAGATCATCACCCGGGTATTTTCATCCAATACCTTCTTCATCAATTGATAGATGTATTTATTATTACAATTCTCTGCCAGATAGGTATGAAAGGCAGTATCTGTTGCGAACTGTTCCATGCGGTCATCATCGTCGGTTTCCAGCATAAAGCGTTCACGAAAATGGAGCAGCTTCTCCCGATTTAGATGGGGGCCGGCGATCTGCACGACATACGGCTCCAATTCAATCCGCGCCTGATAAATCTGGCTAAAATCAGCAATCGAAATATTGCTAACCAGGATTCCTTTCTTGGGAATGATGCGCACCAGCCCTTCCTGTTCCAGGCGATTGAGGGCTTCCCGAATAGGCGTGCGACTGATGTTTAATTGGCTGACCAGCTCATGCTCATTCAACAGGTACCCTGGAGCATATACACAGTTGATGATCATTTTCTTGATCTCATCATATGCGAATCTTTTTAAGGCAACTGTTTCTTTTTTTATCATTGGATTCACCGGAATAGATATGATGTTTGTGTCTCTCAATTGATCACATTCCTGGGTGCTTTTTCCACCAGAAATGAAATGATATTTCCCGCTGTTTCAACTGCCAGGGTTGTTCGAGAGCTTAGGCATCCCGTACCGGCATGGGGAGTCATGATGACATTTTCCAATTCTAACATTGCTTGAGGAATTATGGGTTCATGTTCAAACACATCCAATCCTGCTCCGGCGATCTCGCCTTTCTGTAAAGCATCAATCAGAGCATTCTCATCAATCAAAGCTCCTCTAGCTGCATTGACAATAAAGGCTGTCTTTTTCATCTTTTCAAATTGCTCTTTCCCAAATAAATGGTGGGTACTTTCAAGTAACGGTGTATGTAAAGTAACTACATCCGATTCCGCCAGCAGCTCATCCAGGCTGACTCTTTTCACATGCAGCGTTTTCTCAAGTTCTGCTGAGATGGCGAATTCGTCATGGTACAAAATTTGCATGCCGAAAACATGCGCCCGCTGTGCAACGGCCTTGCCAATCCTGCCCAAACCGACGATTCCCAACGTGGTGCCATAAAGACAGAATCCCATTTCGGGTTCAGAGCTGACATTCTGCCAAATGCCTTTTCGCAGGTTGCGGTCATAATTTCCAACCCGGCGGGCAATCGCCAACATAAGACACAGGGTATGCTCAGCGGTGGGTTCAATCACCGATTGAGGTGAGTTACAGACAGCAATCCCTTTTTCTCTTGCATAGGCAATATCAATATTATCGTAGCCGACCCCATTGACAGAGATGACTTTTAGTTTTTTGCCGGTATCAATAAATTCGCGATCTGCCTTCTCACCCATTAATAGGACGCCGTCCATCTCAGGCAGCAGACTTAATATTTCTTCTCTTGAAAATGGTTTTCCAGCGGAATAGGTAACATCAAAATTCTCAAATAACGCATCCAGACCTGCACGAGGTACCAGTCCGGTAACTAGAATCTTCATCATTGTGTTCTCCTTCCCTTAGTCCGAATAATCCTGGTTACAAGGGCTTCAGTAATCTATCTTGTATACAAGTATATGATATTAATCGTTCAGTATCAAGCCCCTTTCTTGATCAAATTTTGGTTTATTTCCAGTGAATTTCAACCAAATTCGGATACAAACACATATGATAACGATACCGGAAAGAAAAAAGATCCTTCGCTTGCCTAGATGTGTGGGAATAAGGCTGACCAGAAAATAATAACAAATCATAAAGGCATGATTCTCAGATCATCTTGTATACAATTGGTTCTTTGTTTTGGCAGTTTTTTTATATATCAAAACAACCTATTTGCTCCAACAGAATAGATTATGAGCATGTAATTTCTCCAGCCATTTACCATTGTTCCAGCGGATGCCTGCCCCCTTTCTACACCCCAAACAAAACAGGTCTGAGAAAATCCAATCCCCCGATGAGCAATTGGAATCTCAGACCCATAATTAATAATCTTGACTGTTCGATCAGGAATTTCAGTCCTGGTCCACCCACTCCGTATGGAAGCTGCCTTCTTTATCCACACGCCGGTAGGTATGCGCGCCAAAATAATCACGCTGCGCCTGGGTAAGGTTGGCTGGCAGTCTCTCGCTACGATAGGCATCAAAGTAAGCCAAGGATGCGCTCAGCGCTAAAGTCGGGATGCCCAAGCCCACGGCAGTTTGAATCAAGTATCTCCAGGCAGCCTGGCGCTCTTCCACATTGACGCGGAAGAAATCATCCAGCAACAAATTGACCAGCGCTGGATTGCGGGTATAGGCCGCCATAATATCGTTGAGTAAACTCGCCCGGATAATACAACCGCCGCGCCAAATCTTGGCAATATCGCAAAGGTTGAGATCATAGTTGTATTCGTCAGAGGCAATTTTTAGCATCCCCATGCCCTGGGCATAGGATGTGATTTTGCTGGCGTATAATGCCTGACGAGCCGCGCTGATCAACGCCTGCCGATCCCCGCTGAATTTAATTTCAGGTCCTTTAATCACTTTACTGGCCTGCACCCGCTGGCTCTTCAATCCGGATAGAATCCGGCTTTCCACTGCCGCATTGATGGTTGGAATGGGGGCACCCAAATCCAGCGCATTCTGGCTGGTCCATTTTCCCGTGCCCTTTTGTTGGGCTTCATCCAGTATCACATCCACCAGCGGACGGTTGGTGTCGGGGTCCATTTTCTTGAGAATGTTGGCGGTGATCTCAATCAGGTAGGATTTTAATTCAGCCTCATTCCATTGGCTAAATAAATCAGAAATCTCTTTTACACTTAAGCCGCCTCCCCGATGTAGAATGTCATAAACTTCAGCGATCAATTGCATATCCCCATACTCAATGCCGTTGTGCACCATTTTGACATAATGACCTGCCCCGCGCGGACCCATATATTCCACGCAGGGTTCGCCATCCTCTGCCTTGGCCGTGATGGCACGGAAGATGGGAGCCAAAGCCTCCCAGCCTTCCCGCTGTCCCCCGGGCATAATGGCCGGACCCCAGAGAGCCCCTTCCTCTCCGCCGGAAACACCGATACCCATAAAATTGAAGCCTTCTTTCTCCAGCGCTAAATTGCGCCGCTCGGTATCCAGAAAGAACGAATTGCCGCCGTCAATCAGGATATCCCCAGGTTCCATGGAGGTTTTAAGATGAGCAATGGCACTATCCACAGGTGCGCCAGCGGGCACCATCATCAGAATTCTACGCGGTTTCTCCAGCGCATCCATCAAGGCTTGCGGACTGTCCACCCCGATGATCTTCTTTCCAGACGCAGGGCCTTCCAGGAAGGCTTTGGTCTTTGCCGTATCCAAATCATATCCGGCTACGGGAAATCCATTGCGTTCCATGTTCAAAGCCAGATTGTGCCCCATGACGCCCAAACCAACAATACCAATTTTATATTTCATCCCGATACTCCAACACTTTCATATTTTTCAACCCGATCCATCCAGATACCACTAAAATAAATCGGTACACTTAACTATAAAGGGGATACCCAATTATGCAGCACCTTCCCCCCAGGAAAAGTATAGCCAGAAGTATAATGATACGCTCCCAAAATTTCAAGCGGACCAAGCCCGGCATAATCTTCGATATCCGATGGAAAGAATTTTAGACTTCCTTTTCCCTTCCAAATTTCTTTTCCATAATTTACATCTTCCGCACCCAGCTCAACCAGCTCCAAAACTGAGGGGGGCGCATCACGCTCGATGCTCGGGAAATAGCGGATATGAAACAACGGCGAGCCGAAAGGGTATGGCAGGTCTTCCCTTCGGACGGCTTCTTCTATCTCCAGCGATCCTTCGATCAAGCGTTCTCCGTTAGCGGTGGCATAGCCCTTTAGTATGGATCCAATACCCAGCGGACTCATCTGGGGGTTCCTGGGTTGATGCTCCGTGATTTCAATCTGGCCCAACTTCTTGGGGAATCCCATGAACCAGCCGCGGGCCATGCTAAAATCCTTATCCACCCAGATATGCAGGCAGATTTGTCCGGCTACCCCCTTATAGGAACAACCCGTCCAGATGGCAGCTTCTTTGTATTGGGTGCGTTCAGGATTGATTTCCGCCATGTCTTTCTGTCCTGCAGAAAGGGAGGTCCATTTACTATAGGCCATATAACACAACCCAGGGTCTGGGGATGGCTCAAGCGGTTCCGGCAGATACTTGGCCACTTCGGCTGGATCAGCACGAAACAGGATATTGGTATATTCAGTCCCATAATACCAGGGCAGATTTCCCACTAAACAAGAAATACCTTTGGGGGATAGAGGATAAAAGCATCCTTTTAAGTCTTCAATTTTTGTCATTGACTCAGCTCCTTGAGCTCACTTCTTAATTTTCACAAAATACCATTATTGCTGAACTTCCATATTGAGGGGGATCATTCACATTAATTTTGCCAGATGCCGACCCGTCCTTGATAACGTATTCAGGCCATCTGTGTTGATATGCTTATCTTAGCAGAAATATTTTTATTTTCCACTGATTGATTGAAATCCAACGAGCATCCACATAGCCAAAAGTAAACAGAGTTCCACATGGTATACTGAAAACAAGAATCATGTGCCTCAAATAAAGGGAAAGGTGTTTATGAACCTAGAAAACAGTTCTGAAACGAAAGCCCAAATTATTTATTTTGGTCATGGCGGGGGACCTTTGCCACTGCTCGGTGACGCCAGTCACCAGAAGATGATCGAGTTCATGAAAATACTTCCATCCCAACTGACCCGACCCGAAGCGATTTTGGTCATCAGCGCACACTGGGAAGAAAACGAAGCCACCCTACTGGGAGCGAAAAGCCCCAAAATGTATTATGACTATTATGGTTTCCCTGATGAGGCGTACAGAATCAATTACCCGGCACCCGGCAATCCAGAATTGGCAGGCAGAATCGCTGACCTATTAATTTCCAACCATATTCCCGCCAAACTTGATCTTCAACGCGGTTATGACCATGGTTTGTTTATCCCTATCAACCTGATGTACCCATCTGCGGATATCCCCTGCCTGCAGCTTTCCCTTTTGCGCGGCTTGAATCCCGCTGCGCATATTGCGCTGGGTAAAGCCCTGCGCAACTTGAAAACAGAAAATATCCTGGTTATCGGTTCCGGTTTATCCTTTCATAACATGAACGCCTTCTTTGAATCCGAACCCGGCACGGCAGACCCTGCCAATGATGCCTTTCAAGATTGGCTGATTGAAACCTGCAGCGGCCCCATCTCGCAAACTGCACGGGAACAACGCCTGACCGAATGGGCAAAGGCTCCATCCGCGCGATATTGCCATCCCCGTAAAGAGCATTTATTGCCTCTGCATGTTTGTATGGGCATGGCGGGTAGCCAGGCAAAACTGATTTTCGATGACCAGATACTGGGCAAGCGCAATGTTGCCTTTCAATGGGGGTAGGTGTAAAAGTTTAGCAAATTCATTTTTCATATTTTTTAGACGAACAAAAGCAGGTTCCGTGCAGTGTCGTGGAATCTGCATTTTATTAGGTATAACCCAATAAAGTCATGGTTTTTTTAGAAAACAACCATGACTCCTATTTTAAAGTAGTGCCGCATCAAATCCACACCCCCTTGCTATAATTACTATCATTACAAAATTCCAATCAATAAAAGGCCAGGCTTTCCTTGAAAACAAAAATTCGCCAACCCTTCAGCGGATTATCGCATCTATTGGGCGCCGTCCTGGCGTTCATCGGCTTGATATATTTACTTGTCCAGGGCTGGGGAGACACCACCCGGGTAGTTTCCTACCTGATCTACGGCATCAGCTTGATCCTGATGTTTTCGGCCAGCGCAACCTACCACATGGTCACCGCCAGTGAAAAAGTTTCCCTGCTCCTGCGCAAGTTCGATCATACCGCCATCTATCTGCTTATCGCGGGCAGCTATACCCCCATTTGCCTGATTTTCTTATCCGGCTTCTGGCGGTCAGGACTTCTCTGGATTGTCTGGGGCATGGCCTTCATTGGCATCCTGGTTAAATTGTTTGTAATCAACGCCCCGCGCTGGGTCACCGCCGGGACTTATCTGGTCATGGGGTGGGTCAGCGTCATGGCATCTGGGGAAATGATGCGCACCATGCCGTCTGGCGCCCTGATCCTGCTGCTGGCGGGTGGACTATTCTACTCAGTTGGCGCAGTGATTTACATCACCAAGAAAATGGATTTTATACCAGGGGTGTTTGGGTTTCACGAAGTATGGCACATTTTCGTCCTGCTGGGCGCTGCCAGTCATTTTTTTCTGGTCGCAGTATATACCACATGATTTAGGAAAGAGAAACATGAAACACATCATCCTGAAATAGCAAGAGACCGAGAGAACAATTGACTTTCTCATCCTAAATATCCATCATGGATCATTCTTAAGCTCAAAATATCTCACTTCATTGTTCACGGATGCATGAAATGTGTTTCATACGGTTCAACAGCATTTCCATATTCTCTTCATAACTTCGAAGAGAACCCCCACTTTTCTTGTGCAATGAAGACAATTATTACCATACCAATTCTTTTGAAATTGGCAACTTATCTTTATTTACGATAAGATAGTAAGGAGTGGGAATGATCTCAAAATTGGGAGTATGATGCATGCATGAGTTGCCTATCCTGATCAACATCACCCTGGCATTGGTCGTTGCTTTTATTGGGGGTGTCCTTGCCCGGAAAATTGGATTACCAACCATTGTCGGATATTTGCTCGCAGGTATTGTGATTGGGCCATTCACCCCAGGCTTTGTTGGCGATGCGAATACCATCCAACAACTGGCTGAATTGGGCGTGATCTTCCTCATGTTTGGTGTTGGCTTACACTTTTCATTTAAGGATTTATGGCGCGTGCGGGATATTGCAATTCCTGGCGCTCTTCTGCAAACCGCTATTGCTTCCTTGATCGGCCTGGGATTAAGCCAACTCTGGGGGTGGAGCATCCCCGCCGGATTGATTCTTGGGTTGGCCGTGTCGGTTGCCAGTACTGTCGTCTTACTACGCGGCTTGATGGACAATTCTTTGTTAAACACCACCCACGGTCAGGCTGCGGTTGGCTGGCTGGTGATGGAGGATATTCTCTCGGTAATTATCCTCATTTTACTACCCACTCTGGCTTCCAGTTCGGGATCCTTTCATTGGCAGACTCTGGCGATCACCTTGTTGAAAGCCATCGCATTTGTGTCCATTATGTTTTTCGTAGGTGTTCGCTTGATCCCCTGGCTGCTGGAGCGAATTGCCTTCACCAAATCTCGAGAATTATTTATTCTGGCTATTCTAGCGATCACGCTCGGCACCGCCATGGGTGCCTCAGAACTATTTGGAGTCTCCCTGGCGCTCGGCGCTTTTGTAGCTGGGGCCATCATCAGTCAATCTCATTTAAGTCACCAGGTTGGAGCGGATGTCTTTGCCTTTCGCGAAGCCTTCTCGGTTTTGTTTTTCGTATCTATAGGAATGTTGGTCAACCCATTATTCTTATGGCAAAATCTTGGTCAGGTGGCCTGGCTGACAATCCTGGTGGTTCTGGGAAAAGCTACAATTGTCACTTTATTGGGTTTGTTCTTTCCCCGTCCTGCCAGAACGATTCTGGTTATTGCCATCGGGTTAAGCCAGATGGGTGAGTTTTCTTTCATCATAGGGCAGGCGGGAATATCACTAAACTTGTTGACTGCAAATCAATATTCATTGATTCTGGCAGCTGCCTTGCTTTCAATCACGATCAACCCCTTCATGTATAAACTCCTACCAATATTAGAAAAATACTTGCGTCGAATTCCAATTTTTTGGATACGCCTGGAATCCAATAAGCCGCTCCCGGAAATTGATGAACAAAAACTAGTGAATCATGTCGTCGTCATCGGCTATGGTCGAGCGGGCCAACATATTGTTGATGTCATGATCGCGCTTGAAATCCCCATTTTGGTTATTGAATTTGATGCAGAAAATGCTGAATTATTACGCAAAAGGAATGTTCCCGCCTTATTCGGTGATGCCGGAAACTCGGAGATTATCAATCATGCTCGTCTGGATAAAGCACGTGTTCTGATCACCACCGTTCCGGATGAAACCACCGCCAGTATGATTGTCGCCGCTGGAAAGGCAATCAATCCTAACTTAATTATGATTGCCAGATCAGCCAGCGAAGAGGGAACCCGATATTTATCCAATCTTGGTGCGGATCATATTGTACTGACTGAATTGGAAGGCGGACTTGAACTTTTGAACCATACCCTTTTGACTCTCAATTTTCCTTTACAGGAAATTCAACAATACCTGGAAGCCTTTCGCCACGATAGTTACAATTTTGCCAATTTATCCGATGCAGAACACCGCAGTTTGCATGATTTACTGCGCGTGGTAAAAGGAATCGAAATTATCTGGGTAGAAATCAAGGAAGGAAGCCCCTTGATTGGCAAGTCCCTGGTTGAAGCCAATATTCGATCTAAAACTGGAGCATCCGTTATTGCTTTGATTCGGAACAAGAAGTTAATTCCAAATCCAACATCAATGACTTATCTTTCCCTTGAGGACAGAATCGGTTTAATTGGAGATCAAGAACAACTTTTGGCTGTACACCAATTAATGGATCTATAGCCTTTTTCTAAAAATTCAACCCAGTTGATCCGATAATCTGATCGTCTGGGTTGAATTAGATACCTCTACAAATCACTTGATAATGTTAAATTCATAAGTCCATAAACGATTTATCCTTCAACCGGGCGGCCAGTTCCTTCACCATGAAGGTTGCCACATTGTCGGCGAATTTTCCAGGGCCAAAGCCCACATCATAACCTAATTCTTTCGCTAATTCGTTATTGATGCGCGGACCGCCGCAAATCAGCACTACTTTTTCACGCATGCCTTCCGCTTCCAGTAGTTCCACCAGCTCGGTCAGATTGGTGATGTGCACATCTTTTTGGGTCACAGTTTGGGATACCAGTAAAACATCCGCGTTCAAACTCTTGGCCTTCTGGACGAAATCCAGGTTTTCCACCTGACTGCCCAAATTATAGGCCTCGATCATTTCATAACGCTCCAGGCCATAATGACCGGCGTAGCCCTTCATGTTCATGATGGCATCAATCCCCACGGTATGGGCATCCGTACCGGTGCTGGCGCCAATCACCACGACCTTTCGGCCAATATGCTGGCGAATGTACTCGTTGGTTTGCTCCATATCAAAGACTTCCTCTTCCACTTCACTGATCTGAATGGAAGAAAAATCCACGCTGTGGACCATATCGCCATAGACGATGAAATAGGTGAACTCCTGGGATAAGGCCTTGGCGTAGGCTACATGCACATGCGTCAGGCCCATTTTTTCAGTCAATAATTTTGCCGCCTCCATGGAGCGTTCATTCTTCGCCAGCGGCAAGGTGAAAGAGACCTGGACTTTGCCATCATTCAGCGTGTCGCCATACGGCAGCACTTTACTGAGATCCAGAGTCTGATCGACCACTTTCTTTTCCAGAGTATATAAACCGCCGCTCATCAGTTCTGCCTCCCAACAAATAAGTCAATAAATGGATTGAGATACGCGGAGTCTTTTTCAATTACCCCATCCAGCCCTTTTCCGCCATCCGCATAGCGTTTTGTCTGCGCGAAAACGCCTCTTTCCAATGAATTAAACAGACCATCCTGTTTGATTCTAGCGAGCACGGTGTTTGCATCGCGCAGCACTTCTTTGGCCCGGTTTTCAATTAAACCGCCAGGCTTGAAGGTGATTTCACTGCCCAGGTCCTTCATGGTGGTGTTGATGTAACGCGCATTTTCAATGGATAAATACCGGTCGGACATGAAGGGTGTATGAATGGCTTCGGTCAGCATGCCCAGTAAATGAATACGCTGGCCGGTAATCACGGTGACGGCATTGAACAGCGCATCCTGTACATGACCACGGAAGATATTGCCGGTCATAAATTTGGTCGGGGGCATGTATTTCAGCGGTGATTTAGGAAATATTTCTCGGGCCATCTGCGCCTGAGCCAGTTCGTACAAAAATCCGTTTTCCATCTCAGGGTCAATTTCAAAGGCGTGTCCCAGCCCCATTTGCTCTTCGGGGATATTGGCCTTCAAGGCGAATTGTTCATTGATAAACTGGGATGCCAGCACGGTATCAGCCTCGTCATAGGCATCCGAGGTGGTCAGGTAGTTATCCTCACCGGTATTGATGATAATCCCGGCAAAACCGTTGATCAAACGCGAAAAATACTGGTCCACCATGGTGCGTTTCATGTTGATATCCCGGAAGAGAATCCCGTAGAGCGCATCATTGAGCATCACATCCAGGCGTTCCAGAGCACCCATGGCCGCAATCTCCGGCATGCACAGGCCGGAGCAATAGTTGCACAAGCGGATATAGCGTCCCTCGGCTTGGCTGACTTCATCCAGCGCAGCGCGCATCAAGCGGAAGTTTTCCTGGGTGGCAAAGGTGCCGCCGAAGCCGTCCGTTGTGGCGCCATAGGGCACATAATCCAGCAGGCTTTGCCCCGTGGTGCGGATGACGGCAATCACATCCGCGCCCTGTTGTGCAGCAGCCCGCGCCTGGACGATATCTTCGTAAATATTACCGGTCGCCACAATCACATACAGCAGCGGTCCTTGTTTATCGGGATATTGATTGAAAAAATCCTCCCGCCATTTTCTGTTTTGCCTGATTTTTTCCACACTTTCCTTAGCCTGCCCGCGAATCACACGGACAATCTCGCCTCTGTCTTGCAGGGGCAGGCTGGATATATCCAGCCCCTCTTCCGAAATCATCACTGCAATTTCTGCCGGGCTTTTTTGCAGGCTTATCATGGCGTTACCAAGATAAAAAGCCACGCCCATAGAAAGACCCTTCCGCTGTTTCAACTGATCCACTAATAAATTGGGCAGCGGTACACCGCTTTCATTGACGCCATCCACCCCCAACAAGCGGGCAACCGAGCGTTCCACCGAAACCGTAGTATGCTTCTCAATATAAGTCTGCACTTCATTGGCAATTTCTTCGGCGTTTTTTCTGGCCTTTTCCACCAGGTTGAAATCCAGGTTTAATTTACTACTTACCATGATGTCTCCTTGTATTTCTCATTGACCAGGGCAAGAAATTCTTCCTGAATGCCCATTAATGCGGCTACGCGCAGTGCGTCCTTGGGCGTGGGGCTGTCCCATTCCACCGCTTCAATATTAAAATCCATCAAATCCTGTAAAAAGGTATAGAATTGGCGAGTTTTGACCGTCAAATCCTTGCTCAGTTCCGCTTTCTTCAACCCCACCACCTGGAAGTGTTTCATGCCTTCCATCACCACCCCGCTAAAATGGGTGGATACCAGGCAAAACGCCTGATGGATTTCCGCATAGCGCAGCAGCGCTTTTACCATCATCTGACCCTCTTCCGGGTTGGTCCCCTTGGCGAATTCATCCAGTGCGCAGAAACCCTGTTTGGTACGCATCTCTTCCAATAATCGGGTCACTTCGGCAATTTCCGCCCCAAAGGTACTTAACCCCTGGGTGATGGATTGATCATCACTGGTCAGATAAAAGATATAGTCCAATACTGGCAGGTCCAGCCGGGAGGCATACACATAAAAGCCGCAGTGTGCCAGCAAAATGTTGAGTGTCACAGTCGCCAGGGCAACCGTCTTCCCGCCCATGTTGGCACCGGTCAGCACATTGGCTCCATTTTTTAGCAGCATGGAGACCGGGGTAAACTCTTTGCCATTGCGTTCCAGGGCAGCAGCCACATACGGATTGACCGCTCCATCCAGTTGGATGCTTTGAGTATCGATAAAATTCGGCTTCGTGCCGTGGAACCGGATCGCCAGGCTAGATTTGGCGATGATGAAATCCAACTCCGCTATGTAGGCTAGGTTGGTTTGTAATACCTGGCAATGAGGTCTGATTTCCTCCGCCAGCCGGGATTTGATATGGTTCTCTTCGATCCTTTCCCGTTCCGCAATCTGCCTGCGCAGGAGATGCAGGCTGGAAGCATCCTCCTCCAGGGCGGCAATACGCTGTTCAATGGCTTTTTTCTCCTTGCGGATGGCAGCCAAAGCCGGTGAATACTCTTCATAAATACTGAAGGTACGGGTAATCTGTTCCTCTGGATTTAGAATCTTGATCACAGCCTGCATATCCAACGGCGCCAGCGCATCGAAATGGAAATTTATCCGCCCGACCTCGTAAATCAGGTGCTGCATATCAATGGCGAAATTCTTTAATTCAAACAATTCAGTTTCATCCAAAAATTCCGCTGCATTTTCAACCTTGCGCAGGATGCCGCGGATTTCCTTAAAGCGGTGCAAAACCAGACTCAGGGATTCGATGCGCTCCGGATTTTCAGTATGAATGGCAATAAAGCGGCTCAACTGCTCCAGTTGACTGTGAAGAAGGTCCTTCTCCTGGCGGGTATACCAGTTGATCTGCTGCTTCTTTTCCAGCCCATAGCAATTGCTGGGCTCCAGATGCTGCATCACATAACTGAACCCCATGGATTGAAGCTGCTCGCGGCTAAATCCCTTCAACGAAAAGTCCTCCCACAACATCAAATACTGGCAGCTTGAAATATGCCGCACACTCGTTCATCCAAGCCGGGATTTTGTCTTGTTCCATGGCAACTTCTGCCGGGTTAATCCCCAGCCCAAGAAGATGGATCGGACGTACCACCCGCAAAGACAGGCCCAGATCCTCAAGTTTATTGAGATGTTTTTGATCTAGAAAAATTTTAGTGGCATCTTCAGCCAGTAAGGTTGCTCCCGCCAGCTTGGACCGGCTTTCCTGATCCGCTGTGATCAGCTCTCGCAGGGAAAGATGGGTCACTGCTCCGCTGAAAAAGATCGCCCGTATGCTTGAAGGAACGCGCTGAATCAAGGACATCATTGACTCTGGGGTCTCGCCTGGTTTAGGATAATAGCTCACTCCCAGTGCATCCACCAAAAACCAGGAGGCACTCTCCTGATTTTCATCATCCACATTCATCCATGGCTGAGGGTTTTCCATCACCTTCGTTTGCAGGAGACGAATTTGAGTTGACAACTTATTCTCTGGATTGTCAAAATCAGCGCTGAAAAGCTTGCTGGAAAGGATCACACCATCTGCCAATGCAGGAACGGCGGAACTTTTACGGTCTACCGCCCCGTCGATGAACACGTTTTGTGCCCCGGCTTCCAGCATGCTTTGTTTTACCCGAATGACATCCGCAATTCGGGATGGACCGGCCAGAAAGACAAAGCCGTCGCTGAGCGTTTTAAATAGGATAATCTCACCCAAGGGCGTCGGAATGCCCGTGGTCGCCAGGATCTCTTTGGTGGCATCACAAAGGGATAGAGCCTGACGAGCCGTCGCCACCAGCGAGCCTGCAGGTACATACACCAACCCTCGATCCCCGGCGCCAGGCTTGGAGCTCAGGTGGTCAGTGCCAATGGAACTTACCCCATAGACACGGTCCCTGCGAGCTTCTAGAAAAGCCTTAAAAACCGTGGTCTTGCCACAGGCTCTTTCCATCCCTACAAACGAGAGAGTGGAATGGTTTTCAATGCACTTGCAAAAGTACTTCTGCAAAGCATCATGCGTCTTGAGAGGAGGTTGAGCCATGCTTAAATTGCTTTCCTCGATTCTTTCTTTCCGTTTCTTCCGGTTCCAGGGAGATACTATTAATGGACAAACCCGCTATCCCATGCAGGGTTTCTTCCCTTCTTCCCTGGCAAACCTCACATTGACAATCCGGCTCATAATTCGAGGGTTCTTTGTAACTGGCAATCACGCCCTCGAAATTACGCACAATAACTTTGTTGTAGCCGTGGGAAACCACATAATTGGGCATGATCGGCACTTTGCCGCCGCCACCCGGCGCATCAATCACATAGGTGGGCACGCACAGGCCGGAGACATGTCCGCGCAGTCCTTCGATAATATCCACACCCACGGAGACCGGGGTACGGAAATGGGAGAGCCCCAGCGACAGGTCACATTGATAGATGTAATAAGGACGTACCCGATTTTTCACCAGGGTCTTCACCAGGTCGCGCATCACATGCACACAATCATTCACCCCGCGTAGCAGCACGGATTGATTGCCCAGCGGGAAACCGCCGTCGGCCAGGTCAGCACAGGCTTTCGCAGATTCTTCGGTCATCTCGTCCGGATGATTAAAATGAGTGTTGATCCACACCGGATGGTATTTCCTTAATTCTGCAATCAAGGATGGGGTGATGCGCTGCGGCATGACCACCGGAATGCGCGTGCCGATGCGGATAATTTCTACATGCGGAATGGCGCGTATCTTCTTTAGAATAGCACCCAATTTTTCATCGGATAACGCCAGCGGATCCCCGCCGGAGATGAGCACATCCCGCACCTGGGGTTGAGTTTTTATATACTCCACCGCGGCATCAATCTGGCTCATCGGCATGGCCAGATCGGTCTGGCCGGCAAAACGGCGCCGGGTACAGTGGCGGCAGTACATGGAACACTGATCGGTCACCAGCAGCAACACCCGATCCGGGTAGCGATGGGTTAGCCCCGGAACCGGGGAATCGCCGTCTTCGTGCAGCGGGTCCACCAGGTCTTCCGGTTTGTGGATCAACTCGCTGATGCTGGGAATGGCTTGCTTGCGGATCGGAGAATTGGGATCGTCCGGATCAATTAGGGAGAGATAATACGGCGTAATCGCCATTCTTAAGGATTGCAGGCATTTACGTACACCTTCTTCCTCATCCGCGGTCAGGGGAATGTATTTCTTTAACTCTTCCACATCCGTCACACGATGGGAAATTTGCCATTTCCAATCATTCCATTGGGCATCTTCAATCTCGGGAAATAATTCTCTTCTACGGTTAATTTTCAACAAAACCTCCAGCCTTATGACTGCTTGATATAGGTGTCTTTAAAGAATTTCATTAATTTCGGGGATTCCCGTAATTCTTCCAGGGCGATCTGCGCGTGTCCACGGGTATAACCGTTTCCGATCACCATGGTGACGTCCTTGCCCACCCCTTCCGCACCCAAGGCGGCTTTAGTAAATGAGGTCGCCAT
>DHVR01000027.1:62524-116418 GCA_002412765.1 Leptolinea sp. UBA5203
TCATACTCCACACCGCCGGTGATCGCCAGAGCCTGGTTCATGATCTCAACCGCGTTCTGGGCATCCCCGCTGATCACCTGATGACAGAAGCCCAGCGCTTCCAGCCGTTTGGCGTTCTTCTCGTCCTTTTCCACGCCAATCACTAGGCCGGTTGGGCCGACCCGCTTGCGGGCTTCATAGGCACACAACACCCCGGATTTACCGCCGGCTCCCAGAATGAGGACTTTGTCCCCAGGGTGGGTCATTTTGGCTACCTGCGCTGGAGCGCCGGCCACATCCAGTACAGCCATGGCCACATCCTGGGATAAATCCTCGGGGAGTTTGGCATACAGGGATTTTTCAAACAGAATGGCCTTGCCTTTCACATCCACCCGATCCGTGGCATGGTTGATCCCGGAGATGGAATCCAGCCGTAAGGGGGTCAAGGAAAGTGAAACCAAAGTGACCAGCCGGTCACCTACTTTCAAATCCGTCTGACCAATCAGGGCATCCCCGATTTTCTCCACGCTGCCAATCAACACCCCACCCGAACCGGTAACCGGGTTTTTCATCTTGCCAGTCTCACTGACAATGCTCATGATGCGGGTTTTCATCTTTTCCAGATCCCCGCCCGCTTCTTCAAACAACTGGCGGAAACTGGCCGAATCAATGTTGAGTGCTTCCACGTCAAGCAAAATTTCATTATCAAACAGGGTCATGTCATTGGAGATGACGTCCGCTGCCTGGGGTAAACAGTTTCCGGGTTGGATCACCCGATGAGAGCCGTACTTGCAACCTTTTTTCATTAAATTTCCTGAATCCTAAATAATTATTCAATAAGGCAAACCTGATTAATTACTCAGGCTTAGAGTTCCATGATGCGCACAGGTTCCTTGACGATCAAATCCGCATCGGTCAAGGAGCGCACTTCTTCCACGCTGGTTTCCGGATGGATTTCCAGCAGAACCAGACCCTTCTCGGTCACTTCCATCACAGCCAATTCAGTAATAATCAAATTGACTTCATGGGCAGCGCTGAGCGGCAGAGTACATTTCTTGAGAATTTTTGGCTTGCCTTTGGCCGTGTGCGTGGTGGCGACGATCACTTTCTTCGCACCGCACAGCAAATCCATGGCGCCGCCCATACCGGGGACCAGCTTGCCGGGGATGATCCAGTTGGCAATATTGCCTTCCTGATCCACTTCCAGGGTTCCCAAAACGGTGACATCCACGTGGCCGCCGCGAATCAGGGCGAAGGACATGGAGCTGTCAAAATAGGCGCCGCCGGGGAGCAGGGTGACACTCAAGCCGCCCGCATTGGTGATACAAGGATCTTCCCTGCCTTTCTCGGCCTCCGGCCCCATATTGATCAAGCCGTTTTCAGATTGGAAAATCACGTTCACGCCGGGCACCACGTAATTGGCCGCCAGGGTCGGCAGGCCAATACCCAGATTGACCAATTGACCATCCTTCAATTCTTTTGCCACACGCTTGGCAATGATGCTTTTGGCTGCTTCAGGATCTATCATTGTTTATCTCCCACGAGGATGTAATCAACCAGGACACAGGGCGTCATCACATCTTCCGGCCGCAGCTCACCGATTTTTACCAGCTCATCCGTTTCCAGAATGACCGTATCCGCGGCCAGCGCCATGATGGGATTAAAATTGCGTGTCGTTCCCCGGTAAAATGTATTACCCAGTTCGTCAGCGATGGAGCCTTTCAGAAAGGCAAAATCAGCCCGCAGAGGAAGTTCCAGAAGATATTCCCGTCCCTCGACTGTGATTTTTTGTTTGCCCTCTTCCACCATGGTGCCAACTCCGGTTGGGGTCAAAACCCCGCCCAAGCCGGAACCCGCAGCACGGATTCGTTCCACGAGCGTACCCTGGGGGACAAGTTCAACCTGTAATTTTCCTTCATTTAACAATCGTCCAGTTTCTGGATTGGTGCCAATATGGGAGGTTATAATTTTTCCAACCTGCCCATTGACAATCAACCGCCCCACACTACGATCCACAAACCCGCTGTCGTTGCCGATCAGGGTCAGGTTCTGGACATTCATTTCCAGCAGGATATCAATCAATTTTTCTGGAGCGCCGCAGCCCAAAAAGCCGCCAACCATGATGGATGCGCCATCTTTAATCAAAGCTCGTATCGTTTCTTTATTGCTGAGTTTATTCATACTCTTCTCACTCCAATGAAAGGAACTGGGATTTATGTTTTATCCGCGGGGCTTCAACCCCAGAATCTGTCTGGCTTCATCCGGCTGCGCAATTTCCCGGCCCAATTCTTTGGCCAGGCGCACCGCTTTTTCAACCAACTCGCCGTTGGAACGCGCCAATACCCCTTTGCTGAGGTAAATATTATCTTCAAATCCCACCCGGACGTGTCCGCCCAAAAGGATGGCGGCGCAGGCCACCGGGAATTCAAATCGTCCGATGCCAGTGCCCGTGAAGGTACTGTTGGCCGGCAGGCTGTTGACCAGATAAACCACATCCTCAAGATTTCCTGGAATACCGCAGGACGTGCCCATCACTAAATTGAAATGAAGATTGCCGTCAATCAGTCCCTGCTTATGCACCCGGGCGGCTAATTGCACCATACCGCGGTCAAAGACTTCGATCTCCGGTTTAACGCCGGCCTGCTGCATGCGGTTGGCAAACTCTATCACGGTGGCTTCGCTGTTTGTGAAAATTTCATCGCCGCCAAAATTGATCGTCCCGCAATCCAGGGTGACCAATTCCGGTTTCAAAGCCAGCGGAGCGATACGCTCCTCATTGCTCATCCCGACCGCCCCGCCCGTTGAGGGTTGGATAATTAATTGGGGACAGACTTTGCGGATGGCCGCCATCGCGTCCCGGAAACGCTCCACGGATTGGGTGGGTGTGCCGTCATCCTCACGCACGTGCAAGTGGATGATGCTGGCACCAGCATCGTAAGCCGCTTTGGCCTCACGGGCGATTTCCTCCAGCGTATAGGGAACCGCCGGGTTTTTATCCTTGGTGACTTCCGCGCCGCAAATGGCGGCAGTCAGAATTAACTTTTCCATGGTTTCCCTCCGGTTAGTAGGATTTCTCGGCGACGTATTGCAAGGATTCTTTAATCATCCCCACCGTAAAAATCAGGTCGGCTTCACTGTGGCGGTGGCAGACATAGCCATGATGGTAGGGCTGCAGAAAAACACCTCGCCGGATCAGTTGGGTGTAAAAATCATTACGCTTGGCTTTGTAGGTCTTTTCGACATCTTTGACAAAGGTAATGAACGGCATCGGCCCCACACCGGAGACCTCAGCGGCTACGCCGGTATGCAAGATGGCCTTTTCGATGTCCTTCAGGAATTGGTTGCCCTTGGCCCAGATGGTATCCAGCACTTTATCACGTTCCAGAATTTCAATCGTCTTTAAGGCCGCAACAATGGAGAGGCTGTTGGGGAAAAAGGTGGAAGAAACAAAAACTTCCTTCTCCACGATGCGCATAAATTGTTGTTTGCCCACCACGGCGCCGATCTCATAGCCGTTGGCCATGGCCTTGCCAAAGGTAGCCAGGTCCGGGGTGACGCCGTAATAACTTTGCGCGCCGCCCATGCTGAGCCGGAATCCGGTGCGGATTTCGTCAAAGATCAGCACCACCCCGTAACTATCCGCCAGGGCGCGTACTTTTTGCAGGAAATCATCCCGGGGTTCTTCTAATTTTTCGGCCAGCGGATGTCCATAGGGGGTGATAATAATACAGGCCGTATCTGTGCCATGTTCTTTTAATAAGGCTTCCAGTCCGCCGATGTCGTTATAGTGAAATTCGTAAACATCTTCATACAGTTTTTTGGGAACGCCGCCCTTTACTTCCACGCACCAATCATGCCAGCCGTGATAGCCGCAGCGCAAGATTTTCGTCCTGCCGGTGCAGCCGCGGGCAATGCGTGTGGCCAGGGTGGTGGCATCTGAGCCAGTTTTGACAAAGATACTCATCTCAGCGCTGGGGATGTGCTGGCGCAGTTTCTCAGCCAGCGTGTTTTGCACCGGCTGGGTCAGGGAAAAGCAAAAACCCTTGTTCTGAATCTGGGCGATCACCGCCTGGTCCACTTCCTCTTCGCGATAGCCCAGGATAATTGGACCGTAGGCGCACAGGTAGTCAATATATTCATTGCCGTCCACATCGCTGATGCGGCAGCCCTTCCCCTCGGTGAAATAGATGGGGTACTCATTCTCCACAAAGTTATACGGGCGGCGAATCCCCATCACCCCGCCGGGCGTGACGCTTTTGCCCCGTTCAAACTCGGCCATACTTTTCTTTAATACTAAGGCTGGTGCTTCTTTCATTGGATTCACTCCTCCACTTTTCAGGCTGCCGGGTTTTCCACCAGCATGGCGATCCCCATCCCTGTCCCAATGCACAGACTGGCGATGCCTAATTTAGTACCGCTTCGTTTCATTTCCCATAACAGGCTGACCAGGATGCGCGCACCGCTGGCACCGATGGGATGTCCGAGGGCTACCGCACCCCCATTAACGTTGACCCTGGCCGGGTCAATGCCCAGCTCTCTGAGCACCGCCACGGACTGAGATGCAAAAGCTTCATTCAGTTCCCATAAGCCGATATCTTCCAGTTTGAAGTTCAACTTATCTTTCAGCTTATTAATCGCATACACCGGCCCCATGCCCATGATATCCGGACGCAGACCCACCAGGCTGAATCCATGGATATAAGCCATGGGCTGTATATTATGGTCGTTGCAGCTTTCTTCACTGAGCACCAGCATAGCTGCCGCGCCGTCATTGATCCCGGAGGCATTGCCTGCGGTAACGGTGCCGTCTTTCTTGAAGGCCGGACGTAAACCCGCCAGCGTCTCCAGAGTGGTGTTTTCTTTAATGAACTCATCCTGGTCAAAGAGGATTTCTTCTTTGCGGGTCTTGATAGTAATAGGAACGATCTCATCCGCAAACTTGCCGGCTTTACGGGCGGCAGTGGCTTTCATCTGACTGTGATAAGCAAATTCATCCTGCTCGGCCCGGGTGACGTTGAACTCCGCGGCTACATTCTCAGCCGTAATGCCCATATGCGTCTGACAAATCGGGCAGGTCAGCCCATCTGTGAGGATGCCGTCCTGCAGCTCACTGTTGCCTAATTTGAGTCCAGAGCGAGCTCCTTTCAGGTAATGAGGTGCGTTGGACATACTCTCCATACCGCCAGCCAGGGCGATTTCCGCGTTGCCCGCCAGAATGGATTGATAAGCCAGGCCAACCGCATGAAGTCCGGAACCACACACCGTATTGATCGTCGAAGCGGGAACAGCATCAGGAATACCGGCTTTAAGAGCAGCCTGCCGGGCAGGGTTTTGCCCCAGGCCTGCCTGGATCACATTGCCCATGTAGACTTCATCCACCGCGTTTTTAGGCAGCCCACCCTCAGGAAACATGCCTTCAAACAAACTGGCTGCCAGATCAACGGCAGAGATGGGTGCAAGTGCTCCTTGAAATGAGCCAATAGCGGTCCGTTTCGCTTGTGCAAGTACGACTCTCTTCATTGACAAACCTTCCTTTGTAGGTGTGGTATGGATATCTCTTTCTTATCAAACTAAGTCTCTATAAAAATTGGTATTTAAATCAAAAGATGCCACTTAGATAAATGACACCTTTCCCTTAAGGAATTTTCAACCCGTATGGTACCTTCTTGAATGCAAGTCTGGAAATTATTGAAAAATCTAGCAAGAATTCAGATTGGGACGTTCGAAAACCACAGAACCCTGAGTGTTTTCTCCCTTGCATCCCAGCGATAGGCTGACCTGTTATTTGTTTTGAATATGTTGGTTTAAATAACACTTGATACATCTCAGTGACCTGCTTGCCAACCACAAGATTTGGTTTTTCTCATCCAAGTTCAATTCTATATTAATAGGATTAATTAGTTTTAATCCTCACATACAATTATACTACATCATAATTTGAAGAAAACAAAGTGAAATTGTATAAAATAAGAAACACAAGTGACAGGTTGGAGAAAGGATAAATTACAATCCAGTGTATTACATTTCTCAGCTCATCAATCCCAATCATAAGAAAAAAACGGCAGTCATAATCATTAAAACAAAATGGTTTAAATACTGTACTTAATTTGATAACCAATTTACCTGATATAAGCTTATGCTATAATCGTTAATAAGTGATCTTTATAAAATATACAAAGAGGTTGATCCCTTCAATCAATTGATCCAATAACCGATACAAAACCAAATTGCTGCTTGAATAAAAGAAATATACTTTTACCAAATCCAATAGAAATTTTCCATAATAATTGATCTTTTCTTCTCATCAATACGCCCAACATCTTATTATTCTCCATAAGGAGGCCCGTGCATGGTACGTTTTATCTTAATGAGGCTTGCAGGTCTTTTGGCGGTGCTTTTAGTTGTTTCAGTGATTACCTTCACCTTGATGCACGAGGTCCCTGGAGGACCATGGAAGTATGGGCAAAGACCCTTTTCAGATCAACAAATTGAAGCCCTAAAAGCCAGATATGGGCTTGATAAACCTCTTGTAGAACAATACTTCACCTGGTTGGGTGGTGTAGTGAAATTAGATTTTGGAGATTCCTTTCAACATCCCGGCGAAAGTGTTCAACATGTCATTAGTCGAACCTGGCCAGTTACAGCCCAATTGGGGTTAATGTCCCTGGCTGTAGCATTCCTCATCGGATTACCCCTCGGCATTATTGCCGCCTATCGGCAGAACACATGGATTGATTATCTGGCAACCATGCTGTCTATTGGCGGTTTTGTCACTCCCCATTTTGTATTGGGTATTTTCTTTATTCTTATTTTCTCCTTAAGTCTTCACATTCTACCGACAGGGGGGTGGGAAGGACCGGAAACATGGATCATGCCTGTTATGGTTTACTCCCTGCTTCCAATGGCAACCATTGCACGGTATACCCGATCCAGCGTATTGGAAGTCATTCGATCAGATTATGTTCGGACTGCCAGAGCCAAGGGCTTATCGGAGGGGGGCGTCCTGAAAACGCATGTGCTCAAGAATGCATTAATTCCCCTGGTGACTGTTTTTGGTCCTTTAATTCCTGATATGGTCACGGGATCAATTTTTGTTGAGGCAATATTCAGGGTTCCTGGATTAGGAAGATACTGGGTTACCAGCACCTTAAATCGGGATTACCCCATGATCATTGGTTTGGCTTGTATGTGGGCGTTTCTAATTGGATTCACTTATCTGCTCACCGATATTGTTTACACCTGGATTGACCCGCGCATTCGATTCAACTAAGCCGATAAACAGGATAATAATCGCATGATGAACACATTAACTGAAACTAATAAAAAAGTTAAGACAGTGCACAGGGGTCTATATTGGGATGGTTTGTATCGCTTCACCAGAAATAAATTGGCAATTATCGGTTCTGTCACTGTGCTGCTTATTTTCTTGTTGGCCATCTTCGCTGATGATGCTGTCATTTCTGTATTTCTAAACCGCGAACCTCAGCCTTTACTGGCACGGACCCCATACGACAAGATTTTCTTTGGGCCTTCCGGAGCTTTTCCAACTTTCCATGTGGATAGCCAATTCCCCTTTATTCACATCGGTGATTATTGGATGGGCACAGACTTAAACGGCCGAGACCTGTACAGCAGGGTTGTATTCGGTACTCGCACTTCCCTCACTGTCGGTATTTTGGCTCAATTAGTAGCCTTCAGCATTGGGATTCCCCTGGGAGCTATCGCAGGTTGGAGAGGTGGAAAATCCGATTTCTTGATCATGCGTATGGTGGATATCATGTCTGCCTTACCCACCCTGTTATTCGCTTATTTAATCATGGCACGCCTGGGCGCTGGATTCTGGAATGTGATGCTCGCCATCGGGATCACCAGTTGGATTACCGTGTGCCGCTTAACCCGCGGTCAATTCCTTTCCCTGCGAGAAAAGGAGTATGTCACCGCATCCCGCATGGTTGGTGCCAAAGATTGGCGGATCATCCGCGTGCATCTCATTCCAAATGCCCTCGGTCCCATCATCGTCGCCCTTACCCTTGGAATTCCCTCGGCCATTTTTGCTGAAGCCTCTTTGAGTTTTCTAGGTGTGGGCATCAACCCCCCTATGCCGAGTTGGGGGCAAATGCTTGGCCGCGACGGAATTGCAAACATCAATTACTTCTGGCATCTGGCCTTATTCCCAGCCATTATGATTGCCATCACCATGTTAGGATTTACCTTGATGGGCGATGGTTTACGGGACGCGCTGGACCCCACAACCCTGGGTGAAAGTTAAAACACTTCTGGCTCCGGTTTATGACGGAGCCAGTTTTTACATCAAACCAAAGTGCCCGGATAGATATACTACTAAAAGGATGGTAAGTGTCAGATGCGCATGATGAATATGGAACCGGATAGCATTTCCATTCATGGACGAATCTATACCATGGATGAGAAGAACTCAGAATTTCAAGCCCTGGCAGTTAAAGATGGACGTTTTCTCGCACTGGGAACCAATGAAGAAATCCAATCCCTGGCGGGGAAAAACACGAAGATTATTGATCTTCAAGGACGTACCGTCATTCCAGGCATTATTGACAGCCACAATCATCTATGGGAAGTAGGCGAGAAACTGTCGCAAATCCGTCTGGATGAATGCACCAGCGTGGAAGAAATGATGGCGTTGGTGCGGGAGCAAGCAAAAATCACGCCGGCCGGAAAATGGATTCTGGGTATGGGCTGGAATGAAGGCTACTTTAAGGAGGTTCGCTACCCCACCCGGCATGATATCGATAAGGTGACTACCGATCATCCTGTGATTTTGAAACGCTTTTTCAATATGGATGTGGTCAATACTCGCGTTCTCGAAATGGCAGGCATCAACACCTCCACCCCGGATCCGCAGGGTGGAAAAATTGAGAAAGATACGGACGGCAGTCCGAATGGAATTTTACGTGCCAGTGCCAAATTATTCGCCCGCAAATTAGTCCCTCTGCCTACGGAAAATGAAATTGCTGAAGCTCTGAAACTCGCCATCCCCATCATGCATAAATTGGGTATCACCAGCGTCATTGACCCGGGGTTGAAATCCTATGAAATTCGCGGTTATCAAACCCTCTACCAATCTGGCGGCCTGAACATGCGCATGAATCTGATGCCCTCCTGGCACGGATTCAAAGATGAAGAATCCATTGACCAATTGGACTACCGCGCTAACGAGTTGGGCATCTTCAGTGGATTTGGGGATGAATGGCTGCGCATCGGCGGGCTAAAAATGGCCATCGACGGTGGTACTACCTCCAGAACCGCTTATATGTATGAACCCTTTGTGGGTGAGACAGAAGTCCATGATTACAACCGTCTTAATCCGCAAGACTTATACCGTTTCTTCCGAAGAGCCCAGGAACTGGGTTGGGATATCGGCATTCATACCATTGGGGACCGCGCTCAGGATATGGCGCTGGAACAGATGGATAAAGTGATGAAAGAGATCCCACGCCCGGATGCCCGGCATAACATCATCCATGCTTACTTCCCCACCGAGTACGCGATGCAGAAGATGGCCGAGAATCATATCGCTGCGGTTCTACAGCCAACTTTTATTTATTATGAAGGCGAATTACTCTTTAAAGATGTCGGCGAGGAACGCGCTCATCATTACAAACCCGCACGATCTTACCTCGATCATGGCGTGCGCATTACCTCAAGTTCCGATGTGGAAAGTACCGTCTCAGCCAATCCTTTCCCGGCTTTATATGCGCTGGTCGCCCGAAAAAACCGCCAGGGGATTCCCATTGGTCCCCAAGAAGCAATCACCCGGGAGGAAGCCTTACGCTCCTACACCATCGACGGCACCTGGTTGACCCGGGAAGAACATCTCAAAGGTTCCATAGCCGTAAACAAACTGGCTGATATGGTCGTCCTGGATCGTAATTATTTTGAATGCCCGGAAGAAGAGATCCAATCCATTCGGGTGGATATGACCATCCTGGATGGAAAAATCGTTTGGGACAGAAACCAGACATCTGGGTAGTCCAGGCATGAAAACCAGTATCCGCAATTTAGTCTAATTTCAAATTTTTCAACATTTAGACAAACTATCAAATTTGTGTTCGATTTACCAAGGAGTTCACATGGCAAGCATTTTGATCAAAGATGGGTTCATCGCCACCATGGATACGCAGCAGACCGTGCTGCAACAGGGCGATATTCTTATTCAAAATGATCGCATTCAAGAAATCGCAAAGAAGATCAACCCATCCGTTCCACCAGATCAAATTCTCGATGCCAAGCATAAAGTTGTGCTGCCCGGTTTTGTCAATACACATGCCCATTTACAGCAGTATTTTCGCGGACTGTATGAACTCATTGGGGAATTTTATGATGTTAACTTGCCTCTAGAGGGATACCGCCAGCCTCAGGATATGGAATATCTGGGATTGGCTTCCTGCGCAGAATTGATTCAAGGGGGATGTACGACCTCTGTTATCCTGTATACCTACCCTGATGGATTTGCCAGGGCAGCTGAACAAGCCGGCATCCGGGTTCTCCTGGCCGCTGATATCGAAGAAGTAAATCTTGAAAAATTACGTGAAGGTATTTATGAATATATGCCACAGAAAGGGGAGGCTGGATTTCAACGAGCTGTAGATTTACACCGCGATTGGCACGGAAAAGCAAACGGACGAATTACTACCTTAATGATGCCAAAAGCCGCTGATTTAACCCTTCCGGAAACGTATCGCAAATGTAAAACTTTCGCCGATCAGCATGGATTATTAATCTCTTCCCACGTTTCTCAATCCGGACAGGAATTACGACAGGTTCAAAAGTTATACAAAAAGACACCTCCGCAGCATCTTTTTGATCTGGGTATTCTGGATAACAACTTTTTGGCTGCCCACTGCGCCTATGCCACCGATCAGGATCTCGCTTTGATCCACAAAACAGGGACCCGCATCCTGCAATGCCGTTTTTTGTACAGTCCCTTTGTTCGCTGGATGGAAATGGGGATCCCCATAAGTCTGGGTACCGATGATTATTTTCATGATATGCTCATGATGTTTCGCGAATTAATTGCAGGGCAAGCGGACCGGGCTGCCCATCAATTGGATAGCGCAGAACAGTTCTTTGCTGCAAATCGTATAACACGCCGGCCAAGCGCTTATGAAATGCTGGAATTGGCCACCCGAAAAGGGGCAGAAGCCATTCATAGGGAAGCTGATATCGGCTCTCTTGAAGTCGGGAAAAAAGCAGATTTAATTCTGATAGATACCATGAACCCCTTCATCACGCCAACCATGGACCCTCTTACCAGTGTGGTTTTATATGGCAGTTCAAATGATATAAAAACCGTGATAGTTGATGGTCAAATTCTGAAAAAAGACGGGGAATTCACTACCCTTGATCTTAACTCCACCCTGACGACTGCTCAAACTTATGTTGAGGAAATTCTCGATCGATTCTTTAAAGAACATCCACATCAAAAGGAAATTTGGACAAAGAAAACGATGTATTTGCATGGATTTAATCAATAATATATTGCTTGTTAGCCCTAAAATAGACAAAAGTTACATTAAAAAAAAACCAATTTTTTATTTCATTCTGAAGACCGAATTTTGTATAATGTATAAACAAAGAATTAGTAGTCGAGTCAAAATCAGTTTCATTTTTCCATTGCATACATAATTGAATATTATTTGTATCCTGTAAGGAGGTGGAACGGTTTAATTGCGTTAAGTGATCTATTCCGGTTTTAGCCAGATTAAGAGGAGAAAAGTTCAATATGAAAAGTCGAATTTCATCAATGTTTTTAGTTGTATTGTCATTAATCTTGATCGCCAGCATGGTTTTAAGTGGCTGTCAAACCGCCGAAGCCCCCGTCGCTCAAGCGCCTGCTGCCGAAGCACCGGCTGCTGAGGCTCCCGCCGCCGAGGCACCCGCTGCCGCTGAACCTGTAGTTAACCGTGCTGGTGTTGTCTTACCCGCAGATGCTGCACCCATCGAAGAACAGGTTCTCGAGCTAGCCGTTGAGGATTCCAAATGGTTAGGCTGGGATACCAGTGTGTATGATAGTGTAACCTCTGCCACCTATGGTTTGCTGGATTCCTGCGTCCGCCCGGACCGTGAATTTAACCCACAGCCAAACGTCTGCTCCGAATGGTCGGTATCTGAGGATGGCTTAACCTGGACGTTCAAAATCCAGGAGGATCGTAATTGGAATGACGGCACACCGGTCACCGCGCAGGATGCCGTATTCACCCTCCAGCGCTATACCCGCCCTGATTATGACTTTGAATGGTTTTATTCCATGGCCAACATTACCAATTGGGGTTCAGTTGTCAGTGGAGAAATGACCTTTGATGATCTAGGCGCCAAAGTCGTGGATGATAAAACCTTTACGGTCACAACCACACAACCCACTCCTTATTTGGTCAAACTATTTGCTGATTTGTGGATCGTCCCTAGCCACCTCGTGAAAGATCCATGGGATGACGGCACCTGGTCTTTGGATCCCGCCAATCAAAAGATCGGTTGTGGTCCCTACGTTCTGGAATCCTGGAACACGGGTAAAGATATCACCTGGATTGCCAACGAAAAATACAATGGCCCATTCCCGCCCATGATGGATAAAATCCATCTGACCTTTATGGATCCCGAAGTTCGCTTCAATGCTTATTTGAACGGCGAAATTGACAGCCTGGGTCACCTTTTTGGTGGCGACCTGACTCCTTCATCTCTCGCCCAAATCAAAGCTGATCCCGAATTAAGTAAACAACTCATCACCTGGCCCAACTTCCAGACTTTCTATCTTTTCTTTGATACCTGGAATGAACCCTTTGATGACATTAAAGTCCGTCAGGCTTTTGGACATGCCATTGATCGCAACGCAATCGTGAATGGCCCTCTGGCTTATCAATCTGCAGAAGCTGTTTCCATGAATCCCCCAGGGTTCCCGGGTGCCAATGTGGATGCGTTGAAAGATGTTCAGGCTTATGATCCTGAATTGGCAAAAAAGTTGATGGAAGAAGCCGGTTATCCAAATGGCGCTGGTTTCCCGGAATTGGTTCTCTATACCCGTAACGCCAGCCCCGCCATCACCAACGCCGCAGAATTAGTCGTCAGTATGTTGAAAGAGAATCTCGGTGTCATTGCTGTCGTTCAAAATTATGACTACAGTATCTACTCTGAGAACCTCAGAAATCAAAAGAAGACCATGGGGGGCGACTTTAAATTTGCGCTGGTTCCCTATGAATTTGACTTTGTCGACGGCAGCAATATGTTGGGTGTTTGGGGTGGTTGTGAAACCGAAGGCGCCGCCATGTCCGATATGCCCGGCCGCCACACCTGGTACAATCAGGAATTCAATACCCTGCTTTGCGAAGCTGGCGCTGTCATGAATGATGAGCCGAAACGCAACGAGATGTACCAACAAGCTGAAAAGATTTTGATCGAAGATTTCGCCATGGTACCGATCTGGCACAGTGTCTGGAATGTGATGATGAAACCGGACATCGCCGGCCCAGCCCTTGAACCCAATGCGGAAGGAAACGTTACTTTCTGGCGTATGAAATACAACACCAGCGAAGGACAGGTCTACCGCGTCAAGGCTGCTGAATAAACGATATAGTTCTTAAATCAAAGCGAGGCTGTTCCGATGATCTGGAACAGCCTCGCTGCTTAAATCAAAATCAAACCGATTTTCATACGGGTCAAAGAAAACGCGTATGAATTATCTATTTGCAGCTCACCGGGGTTGGTCCTCCGCCAATGGGTGTTGGGCAGCTGCTGCCAGATGGTGCAATGCGAACCGAGGGTAACAAGGGAACGGGGGTAGCAGTATAAAATATCGGTTGGATGGAGTCACTTTTCATAATCGGGGAAACACCGCAAGTTACCGGTGTCGGCCCGCCACCAATGGGGGTCGGGCAGCCGCTGCCAACCGGAACTGAGCCATCACAGCTCGCCGGTGTGGGTCCTCCGCCAATGGGCGTTGGGCATCCGCTGCCAACTGGAACTGAACCGTCACAGCTCACCGGCGTGGGTCCTCCGCCAATGGGCGTTGGGCAGCCGCTGCCTACCGAACCCGGACCATCGCAGCTCGCCGGTGTGGGTCCGCCGCCAATAGGAGTCGGGCATCCGCTGCCAACCGGAACTGAGCCATCACAGCTCGCCGGTGTGGGTCCGCCGCCAATGGGTGTTGGGCAGCCTGCTTGTTCGGGAAGGGTAGTAATCAAGGTGGGCGTAGCCGGTGCTGTGGATATGGGTACAGCCACAGGAGTGCCGCTCATTTTTGCAGCATCTTTGATGATCCAAACCAGGTTGGAAGCATTCGCGGGATCACGAATTAAAAAGTAAGTTTCCTCTGCATTGGTTCCAACCACTTCGGCAATCTGCCCGGGAAGGAAAGATCCAACAGGATCATAATTTTCTCCTGGTCCCGCGCGTAAGACGGTTTCAATGGATACAGTAAGCATTGGAGCATCGGGGGTAGGAGTGAATTGAGGCTGACTGGGGTTGTCAGGTAAGTTACACGCAGTAAGCACCCAAGCCATCAAAAAAATACAAAGGCCAATCTTGATAGAAGAACGCATCTTCTCTCCATACTTGAAATTGAACCTGCTTTATTCTGATTGTACACTTATCGAAATCGAGATTTCAAGGTGGATTTTTTTACCAGCATGTCCGCATAAACACCTGTTTACGGAGAATGAAAAACGGGCTCCCGTGGGAACCCGTTGCTGCAGTAGAGATTTTAGTACAGAATTTATTTGGCTACCAGCATGAACAGACCGCTGAAGTTCTCCCGGGAGAGTGCCCGCATGGCCTCTGGGGAAAGACCGTTCAGGATCACCCGTTGATCTGTCGGTTCTTCGGTTAGAGGAAGGGGATAGTCCAGTTCCGGGGTATGCAGGGGAATTTCCACCCAACTTTCAGGTTCTTCGTCCCAGACCAGTAAGCCAAGGTTTGCATCCTTGAAGTCCTTGGGGATCACAAAGGAAAGCTCAACGGACCCGCCGGTGAAGAGCTCCAGCAGAACGCCTTCGTCCAATACCTGCACCAGCATGTCGGAGACATAGGTCATGCCAGCTGGGACAACACCAGGCAGAGCTTCCTCGCCGATTCTACTTAGCACGGCGTCCAGCTCACATAAGCCAATGAAACGCACCAGATCGCCATTTTCCAGGGTCAAGACCACCGCGTCACTGCCTGCGGGGCAGACCAGTTTTTGCATCTCACCACCGGTAACAGGGATGATGCCGGAGGGACCCACAGGAATCACTATCGGGGTGGGTGTGACCACAGGAGGATCAACCGGCGAAGATTCGCAGGCATTGCCAATCCCATCGCCATTGCTATCCGCCTGATCCGGGTTGGCAACCATCGGACAGTTATCCACATAGCCGCCGGTACCATCACTGGAGACAAAGACCCAATCACCATCCGGGTCCATCAACCAGGGATCGTAATCCATACTATAGGCAGGGTTACACTCGGGAGAAGTTCCATCAGGACCTTCATCACAACCCCAGTAGTTATAGATGCCACGTTCACCAATCCCTTCATCAGGGAGATTAAACCAAGCTCCATCAACATTGCCGATAAAGAGATTATCTCTTAAAGTAGCAGTTGGATCATTCCCGTAAAAACCTAGTTGGTTGTTTAGAAAATAGTTATGGAGGATCTGGCTACCGTTTTCTGAACCGATATCGAGAACTCCATATTCCGTGTTTTCCAGTGTATTATTTGTGGCAGTAAATGAAGAATTGTATCCATAGATGCCATTAACAGTATTCCTTATCGAATTTCCTGTTGCTGAAAATGGAGAGTCTTCCGCATAAATACCATTCATACTGCTAACAATTGAATTTCCTGTAGCTGTAAAACCAGACCCAGCATAGGCTAAGATGCCTGTTTCTACGACTGCGCCCGTATTACCAAACGTATTCCCGGTGGCCGTAAACATAGAGTTTGCGCTTAAGATGCCGTCCTGAGTGTTAGTAATTGTATTATTGGAAACTTGAACTGTCCCAGCGGCTAGATAAAGGAGGATTCCCCCCGCATGAGAACCATCGCCATTGTCAGTATCATACCAGATATTCGAAATCGTATTGTTCGAAATCGTACCCGTTGCGCCCGAACTAATCTGGATACCATTCTGTGCAGTTACAAGGGTAAATCCCTTACCAACCACAGTATTACCATCCACATTAACCGTCAAACCATTCCCATTCAAGGCCATGGCGTTCTTCTGGAAATTAACCACTGTATTGTTGAAAATGTTCACTGTTCGAAGCCCACTATCAGTATTTAAGGCATATATTGCAACCCCATGTTGATTCCCTGAAAAAGGCGTTTCGATGATATTTTTTATCAGACTGTTTGACAAAGTTCCACTGGCATTATAAAAAGATACCCCAGAGAAATTTCTATTGCCATTTCCTTTCCCAGCTCCATCCACTGTTATATTGTCAATTGTGACATCTTCAGCGTTAACATATACGATTGGTTTATAGACTTTCGTAGGAGTAGTAGAATATTTTACATCTAGTAAATCAGGTGAAAAAATTACTGTCCCAGTATTTCCATGCAAAGTGACCCCATCCTTCAAAATACTAATTTGTTCCGTGTAATTACCAGCCAGAACATCCACGGTGCCATTGGTTGCCACAAGATCAATGCCATCTTGAATGGAGGCCCCCGAGTGAACTTCAACCCAATTGGCGAAGATATTGCTTGAACCACTCAAATCGGCGCCGGAAAGCAGGATAAATTGATTCACGGTGGCAATCCCGCCATCCCCCGTTAATTTAAGTTTCTTATTGATGGAAACCGTTTCCGTAAAGACTTCCGGAGCTATGAAAATTTCCGTATCATTACCTGCATCGGATACAGCCTGGGATAAGGGAGCCGTAAAATAGCAGGTAAGTGTGGTTGCTGCATAACTGCAATCCCCATCCGCCTGACCAGCTGCTCCGGTGGCTTTGTAATAGATAAAAGTATCCCCTATGGACGCCCCATCTCTTACAACACCTAACGTCCCGCGAGGATCCCCAACGTTGGACAATATTTCCTGTGCCGCTTCTGAGGCCAGGGACAAAGGTTCCCCGTTTTCATCCAGCAATACAGCATTGTTCACGGCCATCAAACTGACCACTTCGCTCAGGTCATCGCTACCTACATCCGCAGTTTCTTCAATGGGAATTGTCGCTTCCGTGGGGATAACTTCTTCAGTTGGTGCTAGTTCAGTTGGACTTAATTCTCCCACCTGAGCAGGTTCTTGCGTTTCTTCAGCTACCAGCGGCTCTTGGGTAGCAACCGGCTCTGGTGTGGCATCCTCTGCCAGCACAAGCCCGGGGGTGAAAATTGAGAACAGCATGGCCACAATAATGACAGCCCCAAACAGTGAATGAAATTTTTTGTGATTCATATGTACCTTCTATGTCCAGACGATCTTAATGCCCCAATTAACAAAAAAAACCAGCCAACAGGGCCGGTTTCGCTATTTTACTCCTCCGTTTCAGTATCAATGCAGTTCAATGCCATCGACAAAGCGACCAAATGCAGAAACGGGATCAACGTATCCTAAAATAAGTATTTAATTTACCGATAATGGTTGGGATGAATTTATTTCACAATAATCTATTAAATATATCACACAAATGGATCCTTAAATATCTTTTTTACGGAAATTTTACGCTCTCTACCCGCATCGATTTAAAAAACCATGGCCTATTTGCGATAATAAAGTCACAAAATCACCTTCAATGAAAAGTTAATTTCCCATTCAGTCCCTGTTTATAGTATCATTTGCATACTCTTTAACCAGTTGGGAAGCCCCATGAACACCTATAAAATCGTGATCAAAATTGGTTCCTCCACCCTGACGGGCGGTACAAAAAAAATCTCCATGCCGCAAATCATGGATCTGGTGTCTCAAATTTCGCGTCTGCATGCCCAGGGGCACCGCATTGTGCTGGTCTCCTCCGGGGCGGTAGCCGCCGGGCGCGAAGCGCTTAATTATCCCGATCTGCCGGGCTTTATCCCCGTCAAACAGATGTTATCCGCCGTCGGACAGCCGCGTTTGATGGCCATCTATACCCAACTATTCCAGATCTACACCAAAACCGTGGCTCAGGTTTTACTGACCCGCTCCGACATTTCCCACCGCCAGCGCTACCTGAATGCGCGCAACACACTGGACGCTTTGCTGATGCAGGGGATCATCCCGATCATTAACGAAAACGACACGGTCGCCACGGATGAAATCCGCGTGGGCGACAATGATAATCTCTCCGCCATGGTCTGTAATTTAATTGAAGCTGATTTGCTCATCCTGCTTACCGATCAGCAGGGCCTCTTCACCGCTGATCCCCATCAGGATCCCAACGCCAGTTTGATCCCCGAGATCAGCGAGCCGGTCATTCCCGAATGGGTCTGGCAGGCAGCCGGCAGCGCCCAATCCGGCATCGGCACGGGCGGCATGGTCACCAAGCTGCAAGCCGCCGATCTGGCCCGCCGATCCGGCAGTAAAGTGGTCATCACCAACGGCTCCCAGCCCAACGTCATCGAAAAAGTGCTCAGTGGTGATGCCATAGGCACGGTATTCACCCCGGTCGTCAGCAACCTGGAAAGCCGCAAGCGATTCATCCTGACCGGTCACAAACCCAGCGGCAGCCTCTATATTGACCCCGGCGCTGCCCGAGTGATGATCCACGGCACCAGCAGTTTGCTGCCCGTGGGCGTGCTGCGCGTGGAAGGCCAGTTTGACCGCGGCGCAACGGTAAAAGTGCTGGATACCAACGGCAAAGAAATTGCCATTGGCATTACCAGTTATGACTCCGAAAGCATGCAGCAGCTCTGCGGCCGCCACTCCAATGAAATTGAAGCCATTTTGGGATATACCTATGGCAATGAAGTCGTTCACCATGACAACATGGTGCTTTTGTAACCTGTACTTTTGTATCATTTGGAGATTCCCATGGTAGAAACCATCGCCCGACAAGCCCGCGCCGCGGCTCAGCAACTCGCCCGCATATCCACTGAGACAAAGAATTCCTGCATCAACACCATGGCCGACCTGTTGGATCTCGAACAGGCAGCCGTCTTGGCAGCCAATCAAAAAGACATCCAGGCCGCCCAAGCCACCGGCATGGCCGACAGCCTGATTGACCGCTTGATGTTGAACGAATCCCGCCTGACTTCCATGGCCGCTGATCTGCGCCATGTGGTCAGTTTGCCAGATCCGGTCGGCGAATCCTTCGATGCCTATCTGGCGCCGAACGGATTGAAAATCCATAAACAACGCGTGCCCCTGGGCGTGATCGCCGTGATCTACGAAGCCCGCCCCAACGTCACCATGGACGTAGCCAGCCTGACCTTAAAATCCGGTAACGCCGTCATCCTGCGCGGCGGCAGCGAAACCCTCAACTCCAACCGCGCCCTGGTCGCCATCCTGCAGCGCGCTTTAAAGGCCTGCGGCCTGCCCACCCATGCGATTCAATTCATCGACAGCCCGGACCGCAGCCTGGTAGCCCAGCTGCTAAAAATGCACCAATGGATTGATATGCTCATTCCGCGCGGCGGTGCCGGTCTGCACCAATACTGCCGCGAGAACAGCAGCATCCCGGTCATCACCGGCGGCATTGGCATCTGCCACCTCTTCGTGGATGAATCCGCCAATTTGGAAGCCGCCGTTGCCATTCTACAAAATGCCAAAGTACAGCGCCCCTCCGTATGCAACGCGCTGGATACCGCCCTCGTCCATCCGGCAGTGGCTGCTCAATTTCTACCCGCGCTAGTCAAGCGTCTGGCTCAGGATGGCGTCACCTTCCGCGCAGACGAGCGCGCTCTTTCCTATTTAAAGGAATTCCCAAACGATCTGATCCTGCCTGCCGGTCCACAGGACTTTGACACCGAATGGTTGTCCCTGGTGCTGGGGTTGAAAGTGGTTGATACCCTGGACGAAGCCATGGATTTTATCACCCAACATGGCACCCATCACTCGGACGGCATCTTGACCCAGAACGACGAGAACTCCCGCCGCTTTGTGGCTGAGGTGGATTCCGCGGCGGTGTATGTCAATGCCAGCACGCGCTTCACCGACGGCTCACAATTGGGCCTGGGCGCGGAAGTGGCCATCTCCACCCAGCGTCTGCATGCCCGCGGACCGATGGCGCTCAAGGAGTTGACCACTTACAAATGGGTCATCCTGGGCGAGCAGCACATTCGGCCTTAACTTCTTAACCTCAAGCATAAACCAAAAACATCAACCGCATGGGGTTGATTTATCGCACCTCATCAAAGGGAATAAAGAGATGAACCTACAACAAAGAATGTTCCAGGAAATGCAGCAGAAAGACATATTTCTGCAAGCTCAAAAATATGCCTTTGAGTACGCTGATAGCATTTTAGAACGCAATGTCTTCCCCACTGAGGAAGCTATCCAAAATCTGGAAAAGTTTATCGAGAAATTTTCAGATGCCCCCGGGAATACAACGGATCTTCTGGAGCAGCTGCATACCTACGGCTCCCCTGCCAGTGTGGCCCAAACCGGCGGCCGTTATTTTGGTTTCGTGGATGGCGGTGTGCTGCCTGCAGCCCTGGCGGCCCGCTGGTTGGTGGATTTCTGGGATCAAAACACCGCCCTGTACGTCATCTCGCCTATCACCTCCAAACTGGAGGAAATTTGTGAAGCCTGGTTGAAGGACCTTCTCGGTCTGCCAGCCCAAACCGTGGCGGGTTTTGTCAGCGGATCCTCCCTGGCCATCGTTTGCGGCCTGGCTGCCGCCCGCTATCGCGTGCTGCAAAATCAAGGCTGGGATGTAAACAAAAAAGGACTGAACGGCGCCCCCAAAGTGCGCCTTGTGGCTGGTCGAGAAGCCCATGGTACAATTATCAAAGCCATCGCCGTGTTGGGGCTGGGCATCGACAATATCGAGTGGGTGGAGACGGACGATCAGGGCAGGATGCTGCCCTTCGCTCTGCCTGAACTGGACGCCAGCACGATTCTCATTCTGCAAGCCGGCAATGTCTGTTCCGGTTCCTTTGATCCGTTTGATGAGATTTGTGATCAGGCTACAAAAGCCGGAGCCTGGATCCATATTGATGGTGCATTTGGCCTTTGGGCGGCAGGATCGAAGCCGTTGCAGCCGCTCACCCGTGGCATGGAAAAGGCCAATTCCTGGTCTGTGGATGGACACAAAACCCTCAACACCCCCTACGACAGCGGCATTGTCCTCTGTAAGGACCGCGAAGCCCTGGTGCAAGCCCTGCATGCCACGGGTTCTTACATTGCCTATAGTGAGCACCGCGACGGTATGATGTACACCCCCGAAATGTCCCGGCGTGCCCGCGCGGTGGAATTATGGGCAGCGCTCAAATATCTGGGCAAGTCCGGCGTGGATGAACTGGTCAGCGGGCTGCATCAGCGGGCTGTACAAATCAGCCAGGAGCTGGCGCAGGAAGGATTTCAGATTCTCAACGATGTGGTTTTTAATCAGGTAGTGGTGGTTTGTGAAACCGATGAACTCACTCAGCGCACCATGGAACTCGTCCAAAAGTCCGGCGAGTGTTGGGCCGGCGGCGCGAGATGGCACGACAAAGTCGTCATCCGCGTCAGTATCTGCTCCTGGGCTACGACCGAGGAAGATATCACCCGTTCGGTACGCGCATTCGTCGCCGCCCGAACCCTTGCCCGGCAGGAATTGAATAAATAGACTCGCTCCCTGAGCTCCCCCCTCCGTTCCCCGAGCCTCCCCTATCGCTCCCTGAGCTCGTCGAAGGGTGAAATTACACAACTAGGCCTTCGGCAAGCGGTTCCCGAGCCTGTCGAGGGGCAGTCACCAGGCTTCGGCAAACGGTCGCCGAGTTAATCGAGATACTACCAACAGAAATGCCCCGCTCCCTGAGCTCCGCCGAAGGGTACACCTACCAGGCCAGCGTCAGGCTTCGACAAGCTCTCCCCTAACGGGGACTTAGCCAACGGATTGTGACGGGTTCATGTCCAACGGTCGACTGTGAAATCATCGGTATTGGCGTAGGTTGGAGTTGAGCCGGGGTATAAACGACAAGCCAGATGGCAATCCATCCCCGGTGAAACCCAACAGTAGACACCTATACCCATTATAAGTCTGTACGAGATTCAACCATTGATTTGGAATTCTACTCATACACAAGGTGCATTGCAATGCACCCTACGCCTAGCCAACGGTCATACACCGTGCCCCGAGCGGGTCGAGGGGGGCTTCGACGAGCTCTCCCCTAGCGGGGACCTACTTAGCACGACGCGCATTCTTGCGGAACTCAAAAATGATGATCAAGATCATCACCAGCAGCAGACCCAGCATGACGGGCACGGCCCAACTGACCAAGCCAATTCTGAATTGCAGCGCCGCGTCCGAATCCACCACGACAGGGACATCCTCGGCCGCCGGGACCAGCTTCTCCCCACGAGCCAGACCCTGATCAAACCAGCTCGCCTGCACACCCTCCCCCAGCGTGACGGCGAAGTTGTTCTGCGCCACATCAGGGCGGGTAAGGGTTTGCACGGCATAGCCCAGGCCGGTTGAGTTATTACCCAGCACCGCCAGAAATACCCGATGGGCTGCACCTGGGTATCCGCGGATGGCGGTATAGCCAACATCGGCTGCGCCGGTTGGGGTGGTGACCATGGCCAGGTTGGATTGCTCACTGAGCAGGTTATCCTCCTGGAATACCAGGGACGGGAACTGATCCGGCTGTGTTAGCAAAGGCAAATCCAGCGGCCTGCCCACCGCAATGAGATTAAAGTTTCCGACAGCCGCCGCGTCCAATTGATTCGCAGCGGTAAGCTGAAGCTGGAGCGGATTCTGGTCCGTCAGCCTGCTGCCCAACTGGAAAGCCAGGTCCGCGGCCGCCGGCCAACTGCCTGCATCCAGCGGGGAAAGGACGAACATGACATTATCCAGATCAATGCCGGAGAGGTACACATCCGGATAATCGGCAAAGGTCTTGAAGGACAGCGCCGTGGAAGTGGCCCGTTCCAGCGGTAGATGCATTACCGAACTGGCGGAAATCTTCAGCCAGGCCGTGGATTCCTGCACCTCACTGCACAAATCCCGAGTGCTCAAATTGGCCGCCACTTCCAGGGTGTTGCGCCCCGGATGGATCAGGTTGGTGGGCAGGATCAGGCGGAAAAGAACCTCGTTGGAGGTTTGATCATTCAAGCGCAAACTGACCATGGGGTAGCCATTCAGGTTGATGGCCAATCCGGAGCGCAAATAATCCAACTGCTGGGAGTGGCTGAGCACCAGGTCAAACGAGGCATCCGGGCGGGCTTCTTCCCCGGCAGGGATGAAGAAATCAAAGGACTTCGTCAGTCCGGCAGTGGGGCTTAACACCAGCTCACCGGCGCCCAGGTCCTGCAGGGACAGGTCCTCGCTGGCGGGTTCGGCAGGGGGAATATTAACCGCATTGACGCGCATGGCCGAGCCGTCCCCTGCAGCAATCACCTGACCGGTGCTGAGCACCTGCGCCGCTTTGACGATCCCGGCGGCATCCCCGCTGACCCACAGTCCGGAACCCCCGGTCGGCAAAGTGAATAATTGTACGGAGCCTTCCCCGGCTTGCAGGTCCAAACCCGCAGGCAGACCGAGCGCATCCCGGATGGCATCCTCCAGGCGTTCCGATTCGGCAAAAACAAGGATCGGAGACTTAGCGGCAGGCTGAGCCAGATAGTCCGTCAGGGTCATGGTTTTAATCTGCTGCTTGCCGGCCGAGAGACGTCCCATGCCGGCGGAAGTAATCAGCGCCGCATGGATCTCGCTCAGGGTGGCATCCTCAGACAGCAGGAAGGTTAAGCTCTTGGGCTGCAGGGCATGCTCAACGATGAAAGGTACGGGAAAATCATTTAATGTGAAAGACGGCGTGCCTTGATCATAGATGAGCAATAGCCTGGAACTGGGCAGGAGGGTGATATTGGAGAGCAGATTCATCTGACAGGATGCCGAACCGTCCCAGCGGATGAGCAGTTCGTTCGATCCGGATCGGGAGACAGGTTTCAACAAGCCGGAATCAAAAGTGATCTCCATCGTGGAATCGCCGTTTTCCTGTAGGGTTTTCAGGAGAATGGGCTGACCGTTCAGCGACACGTGCAGGTCGCCGCCGGTCAGGCCGCTGATGGTCTGCTGTGTTTCGGACGGCATCAGGTTGGAGAAAGTCGAGGAGATGTCCAGCAGGAGGGTCACGTTTCCGGGCTGAATCTGCCAATCCACGGGAAAGTTGAAGCGCAGGGCAATCTCCGATACCGGACCCGGCAGGGATTGCGGATAGGCCATGCCCAACTGTGCAAAGCTGAGCTCAACGGCATCCGACGAGGTAGTTTGGGCAAAAACAGGCAGCGGGTGAATGGAGGAAATCAGCAGGACAAAAGCGACCAGCGCCAGCAAGAATCGATAGGTATAGGATCGGTTCATATTCTCCTCCACCTTAAGCCGCCACAATCAGTTTCTGACCACCCTGACGGGCTTGCTCCAGCGTCTTTTCCCCGCGCTCGATCAAGCTTTCCAACGTGTCCTCGGCATGGCGCAGTACCAGCCCGGCCGCAGGGTCCAGGGCGATGGAATCCCCGGTTTCAAGGACGATGGGTTCCTCCAGCGCGGAGATCAGCCGCTCCAGGGTTTTGGTCGCCGGCAGTTCGGGGGTGGAAGGCAGCATCACGCTGAAGGTCAGCGCATCCCAGCGGGCGACGCGGTCATTGCCGCGCAGCATGGCATGCAGCCGGCCGACCACATTTTGCAGAATATCGGCGGCCATGCGCTCGGGCAGGCCCTCCAGCAGATCCTCCAGACCCTGTAAATAAATCAGCGAAAAGGCCAGCGGGATCTCCTTCTTCTTGATCAATTCCTGACTGAGCATGCGCAATAAATATTTGCGGGTGAACGCCAGCGATTGCCGATCCGTCTGAGATTTCTCGCGCAATGTCGCCAGCGGGACCTGCAGGGACTCGCGCAGCACGAGGAACAAAATCCCCACCGCCAGGCCGATCCCGGCGGCGATCAGGATCACCAGCAGAGGCCGGGGATGAAAGGGCTTGGCCGGTTCAACCGCCAGATCCAGAAAGACAATATCAAAAACCTGATAAATGCTTTTAATGAAGCTGATGCCATTCTGGCCGACGTTATTGGCCAGCAGGGTCACCAGCTTGGGGTCGGACCCCTCCACATTCAGCACCAGGATGTTGGTATCCTGCTCGACCTGCGAGTAGACGCGGATATTCTTCATCAAGGCCGGGTCCAATTGCAGCCGATCCAGCGTATCCTGCAATACGCGGTTGCTCTGCAGAATATCGGAATAGGTGGTGGAGATGGTGCGTTTATCCAGCGTGTCCAGGCTGCTGACCACGTCCCGGCTGCTGGTGAGGGTTTCGTTGGGGTAGACCAAAAACGTGGCCGATGCCCGATAAAGCGGCGTGGTGGTGATCATCCATGCAAAAGAAATAAACAAAGACGTGGCGATGAAAAAAATCAGAATCCGCCAGCCATTCTGGTAGCGTTTAAAATTCGCCTGTGATGTGGTCATACCCTCTCCTCCAAATTCTAAATCCTCATTCTTGTAAGGCAATCACAAATAATCTCCCCCAGGAATCCTCTGATCCCTGGGCGATGCAAGTCTGAAACGTGGTGCGGCTGGCGCCGCCGTAAACGCGATAAAACAAATCCATGGTGTTAAGTGTCTCGCCGCTGACCAGATCCACAAAACTGCTGGTGGGGCTGTTCGGGCTGAGCGCCTGATATTCCTCTCCGTGCGAAACGATATATTCCTCGGTGCGGCCATCCCCATAGATCAGCACCACCACCTGCCCGGGCATCAGATCAAAGTAATACAGGCCGGCCAAATAGTTGTGCGCCAGCAGGCCGGTGTTGCCGGTGTACTGCATCACCATGGTAAAGTAAGTGGCAATTTCGCGCAGCTGGCTGACGTATGCCGGATCATTGGCCGGCTGCTGCACGACCTTCAAGGCCATCACCCCATCCACAAACACACCCACCACCTGGGAGGCGTTCCCATTGTTCAGGGCGGCGACGAACGTATCCAAGAATGGCGGGGGTAAGGGGGTAAGCGTGGGTAAAGGTGTGGAGGTGTAAACGGGGGTGGAAGTTTCAACGGGTGCAGCAGTGTGCGTTGGGGTGGAGCTGAGGGCAACCTCAGACGGCGGCCCCTCCCCCGGGCTGTTGCCTGATCCCTGGCAGCCGGATAGAATTCCCGGCAGGATTATTAGTATTAAGAAAGTTGCTCTACCCAATAAAGAATTTAATGTCATTTTTTATCTTCAAATACAAATAAAGACCCATTAATGACATTATAAGACATTCAAGGGCAATAACCTAGCTGGGGAAGTGGCTGGTTAACAACACCAAGGGCACAGTTTCGTGCCCTCGGGATATTGTAAAAAATTAGTTTATGTTCCAATATAAAGATTTTTACAACTTAATATAATTTTGAAATTATATAAATAATATTGAATATTCCAATAAGCGCTCCAATAAAATATCTAACCCCTTTTCCTATTTGAGATGGTTTGATTAAGTATATATATCTATATGACATGTATAAAGCAAAAATTGTCGGAAAAGCAATAATAGTGACTATATAAAAAACAAATTTGTTCATTTTGACCACCTATGGCTCTGATATTATTGGAAGAGGTGAAAGTATTGACCGCACTTCTGTTGCATTATCAAAATTATTCTGTAAACTAAGTCCGCTCGAAACAATTCCAACCAAAGGAATAAATTTCAATCCTTTAGTTTCAAAATATTTTTCAAGTTCGTTCTCGGCAACAATGGACCCAAGACCACTCAAATTATTTTCAAATACAAAATCCACGACAGATTTTCCGACACCGATCCATTCAACTTGTTGAACAATACCTGAGAGTTTAAATGTAGCGGCTGCGGCGGGTGGATAAACTAACGCAAAGAAACCAGAAAGCAACAATAATCCATCTGCTGTTAACCCAGCTACATCAACTCCAAGATCCCAATAATCCAGTTTAGCTGGTTCAATATAAGTCTCATAACCAGAAACATAATAACCATTGGGAGGAAAAACATGATAATTGGTACTGTTTTGGGGATAACTTGGAGGAATTAATGGTAGTGTCGATGATGTTGAATCACTGCTACTGTTTGACATAATACTTTGGCTTGATGGACTTTGATTTGTTTGACTGTAATTGTAATTATGATACTTCGATGTTTGTTTATATTTGTTTATCGAACTCGGTAGAGCTGGCTTGGCATTTTTTGCCTTGTTAGTTGCATAAGCATTTGCACGAGCACCGCCATCCACACCGCAATATGGATCAAAATCATTACAAGTGTTGACTAAATGTCCACTCGGATCAGTATACCGAATTGGATTATTTCTGACATAAGTATATCGATTATATCCAATGGAACTTCCAGGTTCCGGCACAATCGTATCGGACTGTACAAACCGTCCCAGCGCTGGGTCGTAGTAGCGAGCGTTGTAGTAGTACAGGTTAATGTCCGCCTGCTCCAATTGACCCGTATAGCGATAGTCGGTCGCTGTAATGCCGGAGGAATAGCGCGTTTCGCCAAAGGCGCTGTAGCGCAATTCCGAGAACCAGGTTCCGTCCGCTGTGGTTGTAATGGAAGCCGAACCCAGGTGGTCCGAGAGCAGCCAGTTGAGCGTGTTCTGCGTGCCGTTGACAATCGTGCGTACGGCAATGCTGGTGCTGCTCCAAGGGCACAAGTACAAATCAGTACCCTTGGGGGTGTCATCAAATCGACCAATATTTTGACGGTTTTAATTTTCTTGAGCCATCCTTCTTAAACGTTCCCTTGCTTCTTGAATAATTGTCAAAAATTCATTTGTTGGAAAATTCCAAAATTTTCCTGAACTATTGTTAATAACTAATCTATCACCCCAATCTACAAGATCGGCAATATGTTCATCACCAAATCTTATCTCAGCAACTAGCCATTCTTTATCTAATGGGCCACTTGTGATTTGATAAATAAATATTTCTGACATCGGATTTTATCCTCATGGTTCAAGAAAAGTAATCATTTTACCCGTTACTGCATCAAAACGAACACCCCTTCCAGTTGGGTCTTTCACATCTATTACATTAATTGACACCCCATTATTTACCCACGGCTTAGTTGTGAAAGTTGAATTTGGATTATTCAATATTTCATTTACTACTAATTGTCCTGTATAGTTTTTTAATTGTACAGAACCTTTTACTTGAGGGAACACACTCCCAAATCGATCTCCATGCTTTTGTAAGGCTCTTCCTGCAATTGTCAAACCATTCCTGTCGAGTATGGTTGCACCTTTTGACAAGATCTCAAGACTCAAATTATTTGGGAGTTTATTTTGTGGACTATCTGCCTTCTCAGAATTGAGTAAGTTTGGAACTATACTCTTAATATAATCACGTGATGTTTGATTGTTTATTAAACTTTCTGTACGCCTGTACACATTATAATCAGTATTTACTGTAGAAGTAATAATATTTGAATAACCGCGTGAACTAGTTTGAATCATGCTCATTACAGTCATACCAAGACCCATATCAATGAGCTGTCCCATACCCGAATCACCATCTCGGGAACTTCTCTTACTAACCCGCATTGAAGTTCTTTGCCCAAAATTGTTGTATGCGGAAGCTGGTGAGTAAAAATATGTTTCTTGAGCTGGACTAGAGTAACCTGTAGTATGACTAAAACTACAGGGATCACGCCAATCTCCCTCATATAGGAAATGCCCACTCGGATCCGTATACCGCAGCGGATTATTATTAACATACGCATACCGATCATAACCCTGGATACTATATGGCTGTGGCACAATCGTATCGGACTGCACAAACCGTCCCAGGGCTGGATCATAGAATCTGGCGTTGTAGTAGTACAGGTTGATGTCCGCCTGCTGAAGCTGACCGGTATATCTGTAATCTGTTGCCGAAATGCCGGAGGAATAGCGCGTTTCGCCAAAAGCGCTGTAGCGCAATTCCGAGAACCAGGTACCGTCCGCTGTGGTTGTAATGGAGGCCGAACCGAGGTGATCTGAGAGCAGCCAGTTGAGGGTGTTCTGCGTGCCATTCACAATCGTCCGAACGGCGATGCTGGTGCTGCCGGCGGAGTAAGTCTTGCGGATGGTGGTGGTCAAGCCGTCCACTTCCTTCACGTAGCTGGTGGCGGGGTAGTAGGTGGTAGGTGGTTGATGCAGATATAAGGTATAACTACATCCTCAACCGAGGGCACTTGTCAGTGCCCTCGGTTATTATTTCAAGAAACCTAGAAACTGATTATGTTTTCAATTCTATAATGAATATCTGTATAATTTATTTTCCACGATTATCCACATCCGATGGTCATCATCCTCAATGATTCCTGTTCCTGACAAAAACGATGTAAACCAACAGCCTTCACCAGTTTTTGGGTCATACCAGGCAGTGCCAGAGTCATCCCGATACTGACCTTTATTAAACCACAGGTAGCCATTGGAACTTTCCGTTATTATCGTGGGAGGTGACCAATATTCGCTATCACCACGGAAAGCCTTTTCGAGATATTTCTCATACTTTGGATGAAGTATGGTTTGTTTTCCATTCAAATCAACAATACTGATAGAGCCAAGCCATAGTTGATTCATAATATCCATAATCATATTAGTTCGAGCAAAACTTCCATTTTGAAGCTTAGTTAATATTGAAAGCTGATCCTCCTCTAGTGAATATTTATATAAACTGCCCGTTCCATCCTTATAATCAGGCCATAGGAAAAAATAAACATTCCCATCTCTCCCATATAGCGTGTTATAGGCCCTTCCCTCTGGAATATCCGTTCTTCTTACAGTCTCTCCTGTTTTCGTATCGTAGCTATACAGGCCATCGCCTTCAATAAAGAACCAGATGATTCCATTCTCACCAAGAAAATGGATGGGCCAAGCATTATCACCCTGATTGACTACTGACATTGGTATGCGAAATGACCGTTCGTCCACTTCAAACTGATTGGTCTCTGGATTATATTTACTGAACATGGGGAAGGTTTCAGAAGTATAGCTCTTATTTTCTGGCCAGCGATTAGTTGCCCATACAGAGCCATCCGAAAGGAATATTGTATAATATACTGATGCTTCAGTTGAACCTAATTCACGAGAAACCACCATTTGATTACCGCTTTCCGGATAATAAATTATGATGTCGTGTCCTTTAAATTCAAATGGTGAAACATCTTTTCTTGATCGTCCTATCCAGATACCTTTACCCAGTGTTGAATTTGTTATCCCGATCAAGCCATAATTATAATAAGAAGAAAACTCATAAACCATTTTCCACGGAGGTAACGGGAAATAGGTTCCCCTGTTGGGGTAATCTTTATATTCATCCACCACAATATACGCAAATTCATCAAAAGTGTCGATACATTGATCTCTTTCTTTGTCCATTACCGCTGCATCAGTCATGATGGGTGTATCGGTCACGGCTACTTGACCTAACTGAAGGGATACCTGATCTGTCTCTTTTTCTAACTCTTTTTCTACTTGCTTTCCGCTTGAATTGCAGGCACTCAGCAACAGAAATAGAATCAAGAGGATTATTTTCTTTATCATTTGTACTCCTTAATAATCTTTTCCGGTCATCAGAAAATTCCATGCCCTAGCAATCAAGGCGGTATTACCGTTTGTACCGGTACCATTCTCCGCATAATGAGGTCGATCACTGGATGAAGCAATATATAGGATATTTTGATTTGTAAAATTGGCATCCTTAAATCGTCCACTATCATCGACCAGTACAATCCTTACCCCTTGCTCGGAAGCAAGTTTATTGATTAGGGCTACTGTACTATCATATTCCAAACTATCTGATGGAAGTGGATTTACTTTACCAGTCAAACTGCCTGATCCTGTCGGGTCTAATAAAACCAATCCTGCAACTTGATGCTTCTTTGCATACATCAATGCACTATCTCCACCACCGCTATATCCAATAATTGCAACATCAACATCCAAGGCAAGTTTTTCCAAATCCGTCATTTGACGATACTTTGCAGTTGTTACAATTCCTGCGTCATCAGTTTTGTTACCTAGATAATCAACGTGATCATAATGCTTTAAATTATAATTATTGGTCGTATCCCATTTTGGTAGCGCTTGTCCAACTGGTGTTCCTGGTAATGCTGCAGCGTTGTCTACTTTATCGGAAACAGTTCCTCCAGCCACAACAAATGAACTGGGTGATCGAGGGGCAAATGCCTTCTTTGGAACTGAATTAGCTAGTTTTGCAGGATTGGTCTTTGCAGTCTGTGAATAACTAGCCCAATAAGCATTGCATCTGGCAGCTGCTTCAGGGGTGCTGTAATTATAACAATGTCCACTTGGATCATTATATTTTATGGGATTATTTATAACATACGCATAACGGTCATAGCTCTGGATGCTGCCGGGCTCTGGCACCATCGTATCAGACTGCACGAACCGTCCCAGCGCTGGATCGTAATAGCGAGCGTTGTAATAGTACAGGTTGATGTCCGCCTGCTGGAGTTGGCCCGTATAGCGATAGTCGGTCGCTGTGATACCGGAGGAATAGCGCGTTTCGCCAAAGGCGCTATAACGCAATTCTGAGAACCAGGTGCTCCCTGCGTTGCACTTCGGGAGTGCTTCGCGGCTTGATTTAAAAATAATATCGAAGCCGCTCGCAACCGTCCGCTGTGGTTGTAATGGAAGCCGAACCCAGGGCTCCACCGAGCCTGCCGAGGTGTGGTCCGAGAGCAGCCAGTTGAGCGTGTTCTGCGTGCCATTGATGATCGTCCGTACGGCGATGCTGGTACCGCTCCCTTCAGCTACGCTACGGGAGTGCTGCGGAGCTTCACTGAAAGATTTTTTTGGAAGCTGCTTGCGACCGGTGGAGTAGGTCTTTCGGATGGTGGTGGTGCCGTCCACTTCCTTCACATAGCTGCTGACAGGATAGTAGGTGGTTGTTGGATTTGTTATGGGTTTGCTGCATTTCCCCTCCGAGGGCACTAGTCAGTACCCTCGGAATTTAATTTTTTGCCCCGTCAATGTCCTTTCATTTCTCAGTTTTCTAATGAGAAATTATATAATTTATTTCCTGCCAAAAACCACATTTGTTGGTTATTATCTTCAAAAACATTTCCAGAAAATGTTGTGAACCAGCAACCTTCATTGGTATTTGTGTCTAACCATGCTGTTCCATTCTTTGTAGAATAGTTTTTTGTAAACCATAATCTATTATTAGAACTTTCAGCAACTAGTCTGGTATTAGAAAAATAATCCTCACTTCCACTTTTATTAATTACTTCTTTATATTCATCATATTCTGGGTGAAATATTGTTTGTACACCACGAATATCTATTGCACTAATTACTCCTAGCCATAAATTATTATTATGGTCCATCATCAAAGAACCGCTTCCTAGTGATAGAGTTTCTACCTTGGCGAAGATTGATTGTATACCTGTTTCAATGGAATATTGATAGACATTTCGAAAACCATCCATAATTACTGGCAAGTCAGGCCATAGTAAATAATAGATATTGCCATCAGAAGAAATTGTTAGTTCATCCACATACGAATCATCAGGAATATCCACATGCTTAATATTTTCTCCACTATCAGAGTTATAGCTGTAAATACCATCATAGGGAATAGCAAACCAAACAATTCCATTCGCTCCTTCTTTAATTAATACACCCTTACCAATTTGATGACTTTCATCTTGCCCTTGAGTTATTTTTATTGATTTTTCGTCAACTTGAAACTCCATATTTTTTCGATCATATATACTCAATAGTGGTATGGATTGGATTTTGTCAACATCAATTTGATTTGGGAAATTCCTTCCAATAATTGTGCCATCGTTTAAAAAAATAAAATTACCAACAAGATTATTTATAGTGCCTACATAACTTGAAATTTCAGTGATTACACCCTCCTCAGTATCATATATTAGATATTTATATTTTTTCTGGTCACCCTCCTGATATACCCCTAAAACCCAGATTTCCGCGATTCCTTTATTGATCGATATACCTATTAAACTATATTCATATCCATCAGGTTGAAATTCAAATACTTTATTCCAGGGTTTCATTGGATAAATAGGCGCCATACCCCTATTTCCATTCTCATCAATTAAGGAAAAAGAAAAATCCTCAAATGTACCAACACATTTCTCATTCCCAATATTTAGAGAATATTCTTCAGTGGGAATTCCAATTATTGTACTCTGTAATGTGCTATGTTTTTGAATGGGTACTGTTTCATCTTTCGATGAAACAGTACCCATTGTTTGTTCATATTTCAAATTACAAGAGCACAATAATAGACATATGAAAATGTATTTTATGTTATTAACCATTTTATTACTTCCTACTACTATCACCTTGCGCCAGTATTAATAAAATTCCATGAATTTTCTATTAGTGCTGGGTTTGTATTTGAGCCACTACGATCAGCATACTGATCAGTATAATGGGGTCGGCTACCATTTTCACCGTAGGGAACAAAATAGATATTCTCGTGAAATGTACCCTCTTTCTTAAACATTTCACCAGTATCCATATTACCTCCATCATCAACTACAACTACCTTTACACCTCTTTCCGCAAGATCATTGATCATTGCATATCCGGTAAAATCAAACAATTGTCTGGATCCATCGTGATTCATTCGTCCAGAAAAAGTTGGATCTATCAATACTAGCGCTGCAATAGGATGATTCTCTGCATAAATCAAAGCGCTATCCGCCCCTCCACTATATCCTATTACTGCAGTATTTCCATCTAAGGATAAAGCAGCGATATTTAACATCTGTCGATATTTTGCAAAAATTTCAACTCTTGTTGGATCATTCTTATCATATAAAGTTCCAACGTATTGTTCCGTAAATACATTGATTGTACGCCCTTTGGCATCTTTTATCCAAAAATGAACTTGATCTTCAGGTAAAGGACCTGGTTCATTCGGATCAGCATCTTTACCATACGTTCCACTAGCAATAGCTATATTATTAATTGGTTCATTTTTATATAAAGGGTTTTTTTTCCAGACTGGCGGATCCCAGATTGTCTTGCATCTATAACTACCTGGTCCACACTTCGGATCTCCTATACCACCATCGGCACCATGCCCACTCGGATCCGTATATCGCAGCGGATTATTGTTAACATATGCATACCTGTCATATCCTTGGACACTATATGGCTGCGGCACAATCGTATCGGACTGCACAAACCGTCCCAGCGCTGGATCGTAATAGCGAGCGTTGTAGTAGTACAGGTTGATGTCCGCCTGCTGGAGCTGACCCGTGTAACGATAGTCGGTCGCTGTGATGCCGGAGGAATAGCGCGTTTCGCCGAAAGCGCTATAGCGCAATTCCGAGAACCAGGTTCCGTCCGCTGTGGTTGTGATGGAGGCCGAACCCAAGTGGTCCGAGAGCAGCCAATTGAGCGTATTCTGAGTGTCATTGACAATCGTGCGTACCGCAATGCTAGTGCTGCCGGCATTGTAGGTCTTGCGGATGGTGGTGGTCAGGCCGTCCACTTCCTTCACATAATTACTGGCCAACCGTAGGTCGGGATGAGGAGCGAACGGGTTATTTATGAATAACTCTTGTCTCGCTCCGAATCCCGACATATCTGGCAGGAGTAAACCTTTGATTTAGTATCGCATCAGCCCTTCCAGCCTGCTTAAGAAGATTTAGGGAAGGTTATACTGCTGTAACAAATCAGCCCCTTTTGACTTTCCATAAATATGTTCCATAAGATCAGATAACCAATATGATGAGGAACCAAATCGTAGTTTATCATATCGACAATCATCCAAAAATTCGTGAACTTGATTTTCTATCTTTGGACATTTACTTATTAAGGAATCAACAAATTCCTTTGTTCCACCAAGTAGAATAATCTCATAATCTAGGATAATTCCCCATTTGCATGAGGGTGAAAATACAATATTAGCAACCGGACCCCATAATAACTTGGAATATTGTTCCCTTTTACTTAGTGGAACATACCAGTGATACGATTTACCTGGAAATTCATTTCCACTAACAACAGGAATGGTCATAAAAAAACCATGATCCCCTGCTTCATATGCAGTAGAAAATATACTCTCAGATATATCATTTTCCAATGTCAAACCATCATTAATAATTAATCGAGAAGAAATTGACTCATTAAATGGTTTCTTTAATGGGTCTAAATTATTAAATATTTTCTCTACTTTGGTTTGAGCTATTTGATTGAACTCATTTGTTGTGAAAATTTTAATATTATTCTCTTCCATCATAAACCCTGCTAGTTACCTAGAAATTTAATTTCTGTTTTATTTGGAAAACCTGGCAGATCAAACAAATCAATAGTTGGCGGATATGGGTATTTTGAAGATACTGGGCGAAAACCAACTACTCCCCCTTCTACTCCACATACATCACCTAACATTCCTCCTTCAACCCTATTGTTGGTTCGCACACTGTCTGGATCTGCAATTCTAGTAAACCATGTTTTGGCATCATCTACTGTCAATGAATTTTCCCACACTCTGTTTGTTCTTCTTTGACTTGGACTAGATAAACCACGTAATTCTTCTGCAGCCTCAAGTCCTGTAGATTGTAGTTTCGATATTGGGGCTGCACTATCCCATAGTGTTTGATTATTATATATTGTTTCAGTTCTGCCATATATATTTAATTGAGTATTTGGAGTAACATATCCTACATACGCACCATAATTGGAAGCCATGGCGATCGAAGCTATTGCCATGATTGCAGTTCTGTTTCTATTACCTGCATCTTTTCCAATACCTTCGGCAGCACTTTCCATTGAAGCCCCGTAAGAAAATGAGTCTGCACCTTTTGGAACACCATACTTAAGGTAATTTGTATTTCCAGAAAGCATATAGTTAGCCATAGCTTGTTCAACATAATTAGCTATTCCGGGTCCACGATCAACAATTATTTTCTCATTCTTGGAATTTGTCCGGACGGTCATGCCATTGTTGAATTCATCAAGTGCTATTTTATGCCCACTCGGATCCGTATACCGCAGTGGATTATTACCCACATAAGCAAAGCGATCATAGCTCAAGATACTGTTTGGCTGTGGAATTATCGTATCGGACTGCACAAACCGCCCCAGCGCTGGATCATAATAGCGAGCGTTATAGTAGTACAGGTTGATGTCCGCCTGCTCCAATTGACCCGTGTAACGATAGTCGGTCCCTGTGATGCCGGAGGAATAGCGCGTTTCGCCAAAAGCACTGTAGCGCAATTCTGAGAACCAGGTACCGTCGGCTGTGGTGGTGATGGAGGCGGAACCCAGGTGATCAGACAATAGCCAGTTGAGCGTGTTCTGCGTGCCATTGACGATCGTCCGTACGGCAATGCTGATACTGCCGGCGCTATAGGTCTTGCGGATGGTGGTGGTCAAGCCGTCCACTTCCTTCACGTAGCTGCTGGACTAACGTAGGTCGGGATGAGGAGCGGACAAGTTGTTGATGAAAAACCATTCTGCAGCTCCGTATCCCGACATAGCTTGCATGAGTTTACCTTTGATTTTGGGAAACACCATCCCGCCTACCTGCATATGAAGTTCCCTAAATAAAAGGCAACTTTGTGTTGGGAATGTCGGGTTTCGGTGTAGGTGGTTTCAATACCTAGTCTGCTTACAACTCCTCAACCCGACCTACAGAAATCGGCATTTGTTGGTCGAAATTAGGAGCGGACGGGTACCATTCTCACGCTCATCGTCCCACGATTACTCGAAGGATTTACCCTTTGATTTAGAGTCACACCATTCCCACAGTCCTCTCCCCGGCAATAGGCATACTATTCAGAATTAATCCGCAATTGTCCAGCGCATCCTTTCCCCTAATTTCTGGTAAGATAACCACAACGCAGTCTATCATTTGGGAGCCGCCATGCATTGGATCCGTTCCGCACTGGGGATTGAAGAAAGCTCGAAGGAATTATTCCTATCCACCTCCAGCTATGTGATTTTTTCCACCGGCGGAGTGTATTTGTTCTTTCATTTCCTCGCCTCCCTTTTTTACCCGCAAATCTTCAGCCCGCGCTTATGGATCTGCACCCTGATCATGATTGCGACTTTCATCTGCACCCTTTACCTGCTCAAACGGGTGTATTATCTGGCGCAGATCATCTGGCTGGCCGGCATCACCGCCGTAGTGATGAGCGCGTTCATCATCTTCGCCCGTCCGGAGATTCTTTTCCTGCTGGCAATTCTGCCGCTCATGGCCATTGTCACTCTGGGGATTGGCGGCACCCTCCTGCTGGTTTTCCTGCTGACCCTGCTGGCCTTCAGCCTGCCCGGCATTCCCGGTCTGCCGCCGCTGATCAGCGGCTATCCGCTCAGCTTGATGTTCGTTTTCCTCTTCAGCGGAATTTTCGGATGGGGTATCTCCAACAACATGCTCTCGGCTATTGAGGCTTCCTCTTTCCATTACCATGAAGCCAGACGGCGGCTGGAAGAAACCCGCCAGCACCGCGCAGAGATCAGCCGGATGTTAAAGGAACTCAGCCAATATAACTATCAGCTCAAGCAGATGAACCGCATGTTGGAGCAAGCCCGCATCCGTGCCGAGGAGGCCCGCGAGGACCGTGACCGCTTTGCCATGGCGGTATCCCATGAGCTGCGCTCCCCCTTGAACTTCATTTTGGGTTTCAGCGACCTGATGGTCAATGCCCCCGATACCTATGCCGATCTGGAAAATTGGCCATCCGGTCTCTATGACGACGCCCAGGAGATTTACCGCAGCAGCAAGCATTTACTGGGGCTGATTAATGACATTCTGGACATGGGGCGCATGGACGCCAGGCGCATGCCGCTCTTCCGCGAGCGGGTCCGCCCGGAAGCTATTCTTAAAGAAATTGAGGAGCTGATCTCCACCCAGGTCGCGCAGAAAGGCTTGGTCTTTGAAATCAATCAGGATCAAGATCTGCCCTACATCTTTGTGGATCGAACCCGGCTGCGCCAAGTGCTGTTAAATGTAATCACCAACAGCCTGCGTTTCACCGTGCAGGGAAAAATCATCATCAACGCCAGATTGAAAAGCGCGGATGAATTGGAGATTGAGGTCATTGATACCGGACCAGGCATCGCAGCCGAAGATATGGAAAAAATCTTCGATGAATTTCGTCAGGTTGGGCAGGAAAACTGGAGCCGGGAAAAAAGCACCGGTCTGGGGCTTTCTATCAGCAAGCGCTTTGTGGAACTGCACGGCGGAAGGATGCAGGTGGAAAGTGAACTGGGCATGGGCACCACCATCCGTATCACCCTGCCCTTGATGGAACCCCTGCAATCCCTGCCTGAGATGCGCGATGATCCGGAAAAAAGCGAAGCTCATCAACAACACAACAAAAAGAAAGCCCAGCAATCCAAAATGATCCTGTGTTACACCATGGATCCGGTTCAGGCCCGCTTGGTGGGTCAATCGATTGTGGAACAGGAAGTGATTGTAGCCCAGAGCCTTTCACAGGCGGAGGAAATGATCCTCACCCACTATCCGGTGGCGATGCTGATCGATGAGGCGGTTTACGATCAAGCGGATGTACAGCAATTTTTGAAACAGATTCCCTATGATATGCCGGTGATATCCTTTCTTTTTTCAGGTATTCCCAATCGCTCGCTCTCCTTCCCCTTTGGCGTATACCGCTACCTGGTAAAACCGGTTTCCCGAGAACGACTGGTGGATACGTTACATTCCCTGGGCAAGGGGTTAAAAAAACTGCTGGTGGTGGATGACGACCCAACCATGGTACGCCTCTTCACCCAGGCGATTAAATCCGCCATGCAAATCGATTCCTCCCTTGAGGAGATCACTTTTCTGCCGGCATATTCCGGCCAGGATGCGCTCAACATACTGCAAACGCAGCCAGTGGATGCCATCCTGCTGGACCTGGATCTGCCAGATATTCACGGCACGCAGGTACTGGCGGAGATTAAAAACAACGAGAAAACCCGTCAACTGCCGGTCATTATCATCTCGGCCAGTGACTTGAGTGATGAGATACAGGGCAGCGCCAGCGCTGCCATCCAGATTCAACTGAATCGATCCATTGAGCGGGATGAATTAAGCAGTGTGCTGCAAACGGTCCTGGAGACGTTTCAACCGACCTATCAGGAACACAAAGCTGAACCTCAGTCTAAAATCCCCAGCGACTGAATCGTCTCTAGCAGCTCCCGCTGGGTAACCGGTTTGCGCAGGAATGCAGTCGCCCCGAGGGATTTTGCCAGTTCCGGCTCTCCCCAGGCCGAGCAAATAATCACCGGGATGTGCCGGGTGCTGTCATCCAGTTTGAGCGATTGGAACAATTCCCAGCCGTCCACTTTCGGCATCATGATGTCCAGTAAAATCAAGCCGGGCTGCAATTCTTTTGCTTTTTGGAGAACCTTGGTAGCTTTGCTCAACCCCACGATCTTGAAACTGGTCCGCGAAAGATAGCGGGTAAACATACGCAGAGCAGGTTCCTGATCATCCACGATTAAAATGGTCTTTTGTTGCGGGTTTGAAAAATGAAGCTGCAGGGTAACCGTGTTGGATTCCGGTTGGTAGGTATCTTCTATTAGAATATTGAGCTCTTTGCTCCAATACGAGACGCTTTTTTCTTGCTCTTCCCCTTCAGCGCCAATCTTCAATGGATCGCCGTTGAAACTGGCCGAAGAAAGGATCAGGCAGGGTTGATCGTTCTCCAAACGAAGTGCAAAGGTCAGGTCATGGATATGGGCTTGCAAAAGCTGGTTGACCAAATCAATCAAGATCTGACGCAGAATCACCCGGTCACTTTCCACCTGCAAGGCCGGCGAATCAGCTTCAAACTGTACACTTATCCGCTCTTGCTGAAAGCGGCTGGAAAGCAGGGCGATCACGCCGCTCACCAGCTCCGGCAAATCGATCTCCTCGGTCTCGATGCTAAAAGCAGGGGCAGATAGTCGCTCGGCTGATGCGGTAAGTGGACCTTCAGTTGCGTTGATTGTCCGATCCCACAAAATCAAAGAAAAAGCGCGGATGGCCTTGCTCATATAGCGGCGAAGTTGTCTTTCACTGAGGGATAATTGTTTGGCAATTTCCTGGGCACTCAGGCTATCCACGTAGCGTTTGGTTAAGAGAATATAGGTGCGCCATTCCGGTGCATTGATGTTGAGAGCAGTTTCCGTTGGTTTAAAGGATTCAATCGATTCAAGGAAAATCGTGCGCAGATAATCCCCTTTATTCCCGCTATAGGTTGACGGAAGTGGAAATAATTGCGTCAGTTGGGGATGCGTCTCGAGAGCGGCAAAATCATATAAATTGGAGAGACCGAATTTTACAATGCTTTCAAACTCTTCAAATTCCATCAAGGCACCCTTCCTGGGGATTCTTTTGTCCGGCAAGCGTCCGTAACATGTCCGCTCATGCGTAGTTAAGCAATGACCCATTCATTATAATTTAATCTATCTCCAATCGAGAGATTTTCCCGTATTAATTTCCAAATCCATTCAAGAGATGCAGAGCGTTCCCCAAAACAGAAGAGAAGCAAGAAACAAAGTCTTAAATTCGAGCAGATCTAATCCAATCTTTACCCAAAACAGAAGGAGAAGGAAACATGTTCAGTCGAAATGCAAGTTGGAAAGCAGTCGCATTATTGATCGTTTTGTCGATCATATTGGCTGCTTGCGGCGGTCAGGCAAAACCTACCGCAGCAGTTGAAGAACCTGTTGCAAGCGGAAAACAACAGGTGGAGGTCTTTTCCTGGTGGACAGGCGGTGGTGAGGCTGCTGGTCTGGATGCCATGATCAAAGTCTTCAATGCACAATATCCTGATATTGAATTCGTGAATGCTGCCGTAGCCGGCGGCGCCGGAACCAATGCGCGTGCCGTTTTGGCCACCCGCTTGCAAGCCGGCGATGCCCCGGATAGCTGGCAGGGCCATGCCGGACAGGAATTGATCGGTACCTATGTGAAAGCCAATCAACTGGAACCGTTGAACTTCCTCTATGAACAAAACGGCTGGCTGGATGTGATGCCCGAAACCCTGATCCCCCTGATCTCCGAGAACGGCAACATCTACTCCGTGCCGGTCAACATTCACCGCGCCAATGTGCTTTGGTACAACCCCAAAGTCCTCAGCGACAACGGCGTGGAAGTCCCCGGAACCATGGATGAGTTCGTTGACGCCCTGGAAACCTTAAAGGCCGCCGGGATTGAAACCCCCTTGGCCATGGGCGAACAGTGGACTGCCATGCACCTCTTCGAGACTGTCCTCCTCGGCAGCCTCGGCGCCGATGCCTACAATGGTCTGTGGTCCGGCGAGAAAAGCTGGGCGGATGCCGATGTGGCCGATGCCCTTGAGATGTACAAAACTGTTTTAACCTACACCAACAGTGATGCCGCTTCCTTAAGCTGGCAGGATGCCTCCCAACTGGTCGTCGAAGGCGATGCCGCTTTCAACATCATGGGTGACTGGGCTGAAGGCTACTTCAAAGAATTAGGCAAAGAACCCAACGTTGATTTCGGCTGGGCACCTACCCCTGGTTCCGCCGGCACCTTCCAGTTCCTTTCCGACAGCTTTGTCCTGCCCGTTGGTGCTCCCAACCGCGATGCAGCCATTGCCTGGTTGACCGTGGCCGGCTCTAAAGAGGGCCAGGATGCATTCAACCCTGTCAAAGGTTCCATCCCCGCCCGCAGTGACGGCGACAAATCCCTGTATGATGTCTACCTGCAATCCGCCATGGATGACTGGGCAAAAGATATCGTGGTCGGTTCCCTCACCCACGGTGTGGTTGCCAACGATTCCTGGAAAGACACCATCAACACCGCTTTAGGACTGTTCCTGTTGGATCAAAGTGTGGATAACTTCCAGGATGCCCTGGTCGCGGCCAATACCGGCTCCGGTATGCCCGCTGCTGAACCAATGGCCGCAAAAGTATCCGATCTGGCTGGACAGGTGGAAGTCTTCTCCTGGTGGACAGGCGGCGGTGAAGCTGCTGGTCTGGATGCCATGATCAAAGTCTTCGGTGAAAAATATCCAAAAGTAGAATTCGTCAATGCTGCCGTGGCCGGTGGTGCTGGGACCAACGCGCGTGCCGTTTTGGCAACCCGTCTGCAGGCCGGCGATGCCCCGGATAGCTGGCAGGGCCATGCCGGACAGGAATTGATCGGTACCTATGTGGCCGCTGATCAACTCGAACCGTTGAACTTTCTTTACGAAGAAAACGGCTGGCTGGATGTCATGCCCGAGACCCTGATCCCCCTGATCTCCGACAGCGGCAACATCTACTCCGTGCCGGTGAACATTCACCGCGCCAATGTGCTTTGGTACAATCCCAAAGTCCTGGAAGCCAACGGCGTGAAAGTCCCCGGTACCATGAAAGAATTCATCGCCGCACTCGAAACCCTAAAAACCGCCGGGATTGAAACCCCATTGGCCATGGGCGAACAGTGGACTGCCATGCACCTCTTCGAGACTGTCCTCCTCGGCAGCCTGGGTGCAGATGCCTACAATGGCTTGTGGTCCGGCGAGAAAAGCTGGGCAGACGCCGATGTAGCTGCTGCGATTGAAAACTACAAAACCGTTTTGACCTACACCAACAGCGATGCCGCTTCCTTAAGCTGGCAGGATGCCGCCCAATTGGTCGTCGAGGGCGATGCCGCCTTCAACATCATGGGTGACTGGGCTGAAGGCTACTTCAAAGAATTAGGCAAAGAACCCAAGACCGAATTTGGCTGGGCACCTACCCCTGGTTCCGCCGGCACCTTCCAGTTCCTTTCCGACAGCTTTGTCCTGCCCATGGGCGCTCCCAACCGCGATGCTGCCATTGCCTGGTTGACCGTAGCCGGCTCCAAAGAGGGTCAGGATGCTTTCAATCCCGTCAAAGGTTCCATCCCCGCCCGCAGTGACGGCGACAAATCCCTGTATGATGTCTACCTGCAATCCGCCATGGATGACTGGGCAAAAGATATCGTGGTCGGTTCCCTCACCCACGGTGTGGTTGCCAACGATTCCTGGAAAGACACCATCAACACCGCTTTAGGTCTGTTCCTGTTAGACCAGAGTGTCGAGAACTTCCAGTCTGCTTTAGTTGCAGCCTGCGAAGCCTCAGGCCCGTGCAAATAGGTACTTCGCTTGATGGCCTGCCGGGAACAAAATTCCCGGCAGGCTTACTGGATAAATTTTTGAAAACGGACTTTTGTTATAAAGATTGTTGAAGAAAAACAACGTCAGACCCCAAAGGTTTAAAAATCGACTTCGCCGATAAAATTATTCTGTCCTGTCAGACTCACCGATTCTTGAAACCTTTAGGGTCTTTTTCAACAATTTAATTATTTTTAGTTATTTAACTTTTGGAAGAAGGAATAAAACATGCAAAGTAAAAGAGAAACGGTTTTAGCCATTGCACTGATTTCTCCCTCCATCCTGGCGATTTTGATTTTTGTCTATGGTTTTATCGGATGGACCGCGCGAGTCTCCTTAAGTAAATGGAAAGGCTTGCTCCCGGATTATACCTGGGCGGGTTTTGATAACTATGCTGGATTGTTTAACGATGCCAGGTTTAATATTGATATCCGCAATACGGTCATCTTCACCTTAATCTTTGTGATTGGCAGTTTGATCATTGGGCTGGGACTGGCCATTTTATTAGATCAGAATATCAAGGGGGAAGGGATTTTTCGAAGTCTGTTCCTCTTCCCAATGGCCATCTCCTTTATTGTCACCGGTGTGGTCTGGCGATGGTTGATGAACCCGGCCATGGGCTCCCGCATGAGCGGCCTGAACCTGCTCTTCGATAATTTAGGTCTGGATTTTCTGATCAACCAATGGCATACCACCCCCCAGTGGGGTATCGCTTTCATTGCTCTGCCGGCTATCTGGCAGATGTCCGGATATACCATGGCCTTGTATTTGGGAGGGCTGCGCTCCATCCCCACCCAACTGCGTGAAGCCGCCCAGGTGGATGGCGCCAATGAAATCCAAATCTATCGCTATATTATCTTGCCCATTCTGAGGCCGATTACCCTGAGCGCTATGATCATTCTGGGTCACATCTCCTTGAAAGTCTTTGATCTGATTTTAGCTGTAGCCGGGAAACAATTACCCCTGGATGTACCCGCCATCTATATGTGGCAATCCACCTTTGATGGATATTTCTTTGGCAGAGGTGCCGCCATTGGTATCTTGCTCTTAATCAGTGTGGCCGTGTTGATCATTCCATACCTGATGTATACACTGAAAACAGAGGAGAAACTATGAAAAAGCTGCGTGCAACCCGCTGGTATATTTATATCCCCCTGATCTTGATGAGCGCTTTCTACTTGATTCCGCTGTATTTGATGCTGATCACCGGATTCAAGGGTTTTGAAGAAGTCAACCTGAAAACCATGTGGGCCTTGCCTCACGGGATTCAATTGGATAATTTCATCGAGGCCTATCAGAAACTGGCCCCCTATATGTGGAACAGCCTGAACATGGTCTTCCCGGCTGCTATTATTTCCTCTATTTTGGGTTCCATTAATGGTTACGTCCTCGCTAAGTGGAAATTCAAAGGCGCGGATATCATCTTCCCGATCATTCTCTTTGGCATGTTCATCCCCTATCAAAGTATCCTGATTCCCCTGGTGGAGTTTATGAAAAGCGCCAACATTTACGGCGGACTGCCCGGCCTGGTGCTGACACACGTCATCTACGGCATTCCCATCACCACCCTGACCTTCCGTAACTATTACGCCACCATTCCCAAAGAATTGCTCGAAGCCTCCCGCATCGATGGCTGCGGTCTGCTCACTTCCTACTGGTACATCCTCCTGCCGATCTCTGCCCCGGCCTTTGTGGTGGTCATCATCTGGCAGTTCACCTCCGCCTGGAACGATTTTCTCTTCGCCGTAGTCCTCACCAGCCCCTCCAATTGGCCGGTTACCGTGGCTTTGAACAACATGGCAGGCAGCCAGATCATCGCCTGGAACGTGCAGATGGCGGGTTCCTTCCTGGCAGCACTCCCCACCTTGATCATTTACGTATTCCTGGGCCGTTACTTCCTGCGCGGCTTAATATCCGGTGCTTTGAAGGGCTAACTCTCTCCTTTTCTACTCGATTCTCCTCTTTCAAAAACAATTCAAGGTGCGCCTTGAATTGTTTTTGTTAATTACGAATGTTGGGGGTTGGAAGTTGTAGGTCGGGATGAGGAGCGGACGGTTTGTTGATGAAAAACCATTCTGCAGCTCCGAATCCCGACATATCTGTCAGGATTTATCCTTTGATTTTGACCCACAACATTTCTGCCAACCTACGAAAGAAAATCCCCAAATCAAAGGCAGTACCTTGTTGAGAATGTCGAGGTTCGGAGTAGGAGGTTTCTATACAAAATTTGTTTACAACTCCTCTACCTGACCAACAGCACACAACTGATCGAACTTTTTAACATCTGTTGTATTAACTTGAAACTTACTTTGTTATCTCCAAAAAAAAGGTTTGCCTTTGTATACATTGCTTTTAACCTGTTCAAATGCAATCAATATTTCACCCCCGGACCATATTTCTTTTCGGCATTTTACAATTGTCCCTGGTAAATATTCCCATTCTTCATCGAGGGTATCATAATCATCTGGCATAATTACTATATATTTATCTTCTGATAAATGCACACCTTGAGTCATCTTTGCGGCTATTGTTCCTTCATTTATAAGGGGTATCCATATTTCACAGAAATCTACTGCCATATCATCACCTATTTCAGAATATATTCTATGTTTGTCGGTTTTCCAACATTCGTAGGTCGGGATGAGGAGCGGATGGAATGTTGATGAAAACCATTTTGTAGCTCCGTATCCCGACTTAGCTGGCAGGAGTTAACCTTTGATTTGAAGCTACGCCATTTATGCCGACCTGTATATGAAGATCCCCGAATCGAAGGCACCACCTTCTTGAGAATGTCGGGGTTCGGAGTGGGGGGTATTCCAAACAAAGCCTTCTTGCAACTCCTCAACCCGACCTACGGCTATTGATCTATCACAAAATAGTTTACAGCTTAATATATTTTGGAAATAATATAAATAATATTGGAAATTCCAATAAGTGCTCCAATAAAATATCTTATTCCTTATCCCTTTTGAGATGGTTTGGAAATGTATAAATATTTATATGACATATATAAAGCGAAAATTGTCGGACAAGCATTAATGGTTACGATGTACAGAACAAATTTATCCATTTTTACTACCTAAGGTTCCAAAATTATTGGTAGTGGTGAAAGCAGTCATATTTCCAGATGAGGAGCGGACGGGGTGTTCATGAGTAATCCTTCTCAAGCACCGAATTCCGATAGTTATGACATGATTTAATTTCTTAATAGATATTCGGAGAGTATTTCAATTGCATTATATACGCAACCAATAGCTGATAATAGAAATATTATTGCTATAAACCATCTAGGTGGTTTTTTTTTGAATAAATTTTCATAGGCTATAAATAATCCCAAAAAAGTAAACCCAACAAGAATAGCAATAAAAATTAAATCGATTCGAAAATTAAGGCCCATTTATTCTCCATAATGGTGCTAAAATTATTGGTTTTGTATGTGTAGGGCAGTGGTAAGTGCCCTTAGGGTACGGTAGACCCTGCCGAATGTAGGCTTGGAAGCTGCATAATGATTGAAATTCCATCCTGAGCCAAAAGCGGCGGGACGTGTGCCATCCTGGGTAAAAAAATCCCGCCCTACCGTTTCTACAGAAAATCCCCGAATCAAAGGCACCACCTTGTTGAGAATGTCGGGGTTCGGAATGGTTGTTTTTGATACCAAGTTTCCATACAACTCCGCAACCCGACCAGATTAATCAATTATCCAATCTATTTGAATTCTTCATTCGGCAACAAAGTATAGGTGTAATACGCCCCAACTAATTCGCCATCAGGTGAATTTATGTTTCCACTTATAAACACAAAAATATCAATCGGTTCCTTGAGTTCAAGGACCTTGGGAACTACAGACACAATAATTCCGCTGGGCCATACATCAGATGGAGGCAATTGTTGATTGCCTTCAGGATAATAAAAATTGTTTTGAATGTTTTCCCATTCAGAATTCTTATAACTAAATATTTCTATTCCATATCCTTTTGAGAATATTACATCTGAAGATGTAGTGTTCTTAATTTTTATTATAAAAGGTTCATCATTTTTCATAGAATTTTCCATCACAGGCAAATTCTCTAATGAAATAGCCGTATTCATCTCTCCATACGGAACTTTCACATCTTCCGGAAAAACGAGCTGATCCTGCGCAGGGGTACAGGCTGCGAGGGAAGCTATAATCAGAAATGGTAACCATCGTTTTAACATTGCTTGCTCCAAAAGTCTATTTGGTTCGGACAACCCCTCGATCCACCTTGCCGGCATTTCCTGTCTTTTCATTGGTTCACCCATTGAACCTCTCTATACTCTCTCCCCGACAATAGGAATACTATACAGAATTAATCCGCAAATGTCCAGTTCCATTAACGATATGACTTTCATCCACGCCGCCCCTGACAATGGGAATTGACTTTAACTTATTATGTTATTATAATGAGTTAATCCCCTTGGAGAATCGCTCATGAGCCCGAACAGAGATTTTTCGCCCCTCTATCACAAAATCAAACAACATCTATTGGATCAAATCATCTCCGGCACCCTCAAGGCGGGGGATATGCTGCCCTCAGAGACGCAACTGCTGACGCAGTACAACGCCAGCCGCATCACCATCCGTCGGGCGCTGAAGGAATTGATCCAGCAGGGCATTCTCTACACCATCCAGGGCAAGGGCACCTTTGTGGCCCACGCCCCCATCCGCCAGATCTCAGGGTTTCACAGTTTCAGCGATGACATCCGCGCCAAAGGGCTGCGCGCCAGTTCACAGGTTTTGTTATTCAACCAGATTCCGGCGGATCACGAAATTGCCGCTCGTCTGCATATTAATCACGGGGATTCCGTCTATCAGGTGCAGCGCGTGCGCTTTGCCAATGACCAGCCCGTCGCCTTTGAGACGGCCTACCTGCCAGCCACCCTCTACCCCAACCTGGAACAGTTTGACCTGCGCAATTCACTTTATGAAATCTTCCGCACTCATTACCATATCTTCCCTGCCTGGGCGGATGCGGAAATTCAGGCCACCACCACCTCACCGGAAATTGCACAAACGTTAAAAATGCAGACTGGTGAGCCCGTTTTAGAAGCTCACCGACTGACCTATACCGAATCTTTTGAACTCGTGGAATATGTGGTTTCCATCTATTGCGGGAACCGCTTTACCTTCTTTACAGGACGTCAATCCATTTTATAAATTTGCAACTCATTTTGTACAAAAGGAGAAAAAGATGTCAAAATTCTACCGCTTCACCCTGATGTTAGTGGTCCTCATGCTGGTCATGGGCGTCACTGGCTGTGCACCCAAGGCGGAAACAACGGGTCCGCAGGTCGTTAAGGTTCTCGCCATGCAGCAAGCAGGGCCAACCCCCGAAGAAATGAATGCGATCGTGGCAAAATTCAATGAAGCCAATCCTGATACCAAAGTGGAAATTGAGTACGTTTCTTATGATGCCCTGCATGATAAGATTTCCACCGCCATGGCCACCACTCCCCCCGCCTATGATGTAGTGCTGGTGGACGATATCTGGTACGCCGAATTTGTAAAGAATGGCTATCTCTGGGATATCAGCGATAAACTGGATGCCAAGACCAAAGAATCCGTTTTCGCCGCTGCCTGGGACATCACTACCGTGGCTGGAAAAGCCTACGGCATGCCCTGGATGCTGGATGAAAAGTATTTCTACTACAATGAAAAAATCCTTTCCGATGCAGGCATCACCACTCCCCCCACCACCTGGGAAGAGATGATGGCACAATCCCAAATCATCAAAGACAAAGGTCTAGTTGAATATCCCATGGTTTGGTCCTGGGGACAGGCTGAGACTGTGATCTGCGATTTCGTGACCCTCTTATACGGCAACGGCGGCAGCTTCATGGATGATGCCGGAAAACCCTCCTTCAATAATGAAGCCGGTGTAGAGACCCTGCAGTGGATGGTCGATTCCATTGATGCCGGTTTGGTCAACCCTGCCTCCATCTCTTACGTGGAAGAAGATGTCCGCAATACCTTCTCCCAGGGTAAAGCTGCCTTCGCCATCAACTGGCTGTACATGTATGATCTGGCTGCTCTGAACCCCGAAGAATCCCAGGTGGTCGGCCAGGTAAAAATGAGCCTGATCCCTGTCTTCGAAGGCAATGCCCAACCAAGCTCCAGCATCAACGGTTCCATGGGCTTCTCTGTAATTGAGAAATCCCCCGTTCGCGAAGCAGCCTGGAAATATGTCCAATTTTTAACCAGCGAAGAAATTCAGAACGAATACTCAGCCCACCTTATCCCTGTTTACAGCACCAGCTATGAAGGCGCTGCATTGGATACGTTGTTGGCCCTGAATCCTTCAACCCCCATCACCGTCCCCATGTTCAAAGAACAGTTCCCGTTCTCCCATGTTCGCCCCAAAGTACCTTACTACTCCGAAGGCTCGAAAGCCTTGCAATTGGCCATCCAGGAAGCTTTGACCAAAATCAAGACTCCCCAGAAAGCATTGGATGATGCTGCTGCCAAATGGCTTGAATTAGGTAAATAATTCATCACTTATAGGGTTGGGCATGAAAGTGCCCAACCCCATCCGAATGGATAAGTTCAAATGCGAAAACCCATAACCCTTCTACAACAAGAAGCACGTGATGGATTCTTGATGCTCCTTCCGGCTATTTGTATTATTATCGTCATCTCATTATTGCCTGTCTTATTTACCTTTGTTCTTAGTTTTACCGATACTCCCCTCTTCAACCCCACCCCGCAAAATTTTGTCGGGCTAAAAAACTATATTGACTTTCTCAAGAGTGCAGATTTTTGGGCTTCCATCTGGCGCACGATGTATTTCACCCTAGTCTCGGTTGGATTGGAACTGCTGCTCGGTCTGGGCATCGCACTCCTCATCCACGCCAAACCCTGGGGCTGGAAGTTCCTGCGCGCCAGTTTGATTATCCCCTGGGCTGTCCCGACCATCGTCAACGGCGCTATTTGGCGCTGGATTTACAACGCAGATTACGGCGCATTAAATGCCTTGCTTTACTCCCTGGGAATTATTGATCATTATCAAGCCTGGCTTACCAGACCTTTCACCACCATGAATCTGGTCATTCTGGCCGATATCTGGCACAGTGTGCCTTTCATTGCCCTGATATTACAGGCGGCTTTGACCACCATCCCCAACGTGATCGAAGAAGCCGCCCGAGTGGATGGCGCCTCGGCCTGGCAGCGTTTCATTTACATCCGCCTGCCCCTGCTGCGCCCCGCCATTTTGATCGCCCTGGTGGTCCGCACCGTGGAAGCATTCCGTGTCTTTGATATCATCTACGTCATCTCACAGGGCGGCCCCGCTTTCGGTACCGTCACCATCTCCTACCTCACCTATTTGGAATCCTTCACCTACGGGCATCTGGGTTCCGGTTCGGCTTTATCCTTCCTCATCTCAGCTATCACAATCGTTATGGCCATCATCTATATCCGTATCCTGTATCGACCAGAGGCAGCCCGATGAAACTACCTAAAAATATCTTCCGAAATAGTTGGCTGATGCTGGTCATGATCCTGGTTTTGTTGTTTATCTATGCGCCCCTCACCTGGTTGTTGTCCTCTTCAGTCTCAACCCGGGCGGATCTATTGGCCATGCCTCCGCGCTTTTTCCCGGCCCATATCACCCTGAAGAACTACACAGATATTCTTTTCCCCGGTGCAGGGGTTTCGGATGTGGCCCGCATCTTTAAAGTCACCCTGATGAACTCCTTCGTTATCGCCCTCTGCACCACGGCGATTTGTCTGGTGATCGCTTCCCTGGCAGCCTACGCCCTGGCTCGTCTGCGCATGAAGCACAAAGATAAGTTTATCGCCGGCATTCTCAGCGTGCGCATGATCCCGGAAATCTCCCTGGTGATCCCCCTGTTCATCGCCGCCGCCAGAATGGGTTGGCTGGATAAACCCATCGTGCTGATCATCACCTATCTCAGTTTTTCCCTGCCCTATGCCGTCTGGATGTTGACCACTTTCTTTGCCACCATTCCAGTGGAATTGGAAGACGCGGCCCTCATCGACGGTTCCTCCAGATTGAACACCCTGATCCGCATCATCCTGCCCCTGGCTTCTCCCGGCATCATCTCCACGGCCCTGTTTATCTTCCTACTAGCCTGGGACGAATTCTTCTTCGCCCTGATCTTCACCAGCACCGTGGCCGCCAAAACCGTCCCGGTGGCAATTGCCGAATTCACCGGGCGCTACGCCGTGGATATCACCGGCATGATGGCCGGCGGTGTACTGGCAGCCCTGCCTCCCGTCATTCTGGCTCTGGTCTTCCAGCGCTACATCGTCAGCGGCCTCTCCGCAGGAGCCGTAAAGGGATGAGGCAGCCCGCCACCATAGGCATCGACCTAGGCGGCACCAACGTCCGAGCTGGAGCCGTCACAAGCAGCGGTCAATTATTAAGCTACAGCGAAACGCCCATCATTGCCGCTGATGGTCCGGAAATCGGCTTGAAGCGCATCACCCGCTTGATCGAACAGATCAGCGCGGAAGCCGATGTTCAGATTCAAGCCGTGGGCGTGGGCTGTACCGGACCGTTGGATCGCGCCGCAGGCACGATCAATAATCCCTACACCCTGCCCACCTGGGAAAACGTCAATATCAACCAGGCGCTGAAGGATCATTTCTCGGTCCCGGTCAGCCTGGAAAATGACGCGGACGCAGCCGCATTGGGCGAATCCTGGCTCGGCGCCGGACGCGGCCTTTCACGGGTTTTGATGGTAACCGTGGGTACCGGCGTAGGTACCGGCTTCATTCTGGATGGAAAAATCTATCGCGGCTTGGCGGGTGTACACCCCGAAGGCGGGCATATCCCCATTGATCCATCCGGTCCGCAGTGTTATTGCGGCGCCAGAGGATGCCTGGAAAGCCTGGCCAGCGGCAGCGGCATTGCCGCCATTGCCCAAAACCGGGTGCTGCATACGCCCTCCCTGTTGATGGAGAAGGCCGATCAGAACCCGGAGTTGATCAGCGCTGAAATGGTCATCGCAGCCGCTCAGGCTGGTGATGCCCTGGCGATGGAGATTGTTCAACAATCTGCCACAGCCCTGGCTTTGGGGCTGATTAATTTAGTGCATCTCTATCTTCCGGATTGTGTGGTTTTTTCCGGCGGGGTGATGCATTCCTTTGCTTTATACGAACCACGGCTCAAGGAAATGATGAAAATCCATTCCGTGATGAGTCCGCTGGACCAAATTTCCCTCCTTCTGGCACAACTTGGACAGAAAGCCGGCATCTACGGCGCCGCCCGGGCTGCCATGCTGGATGCATCCATTGATTAAAAATAAACTCCACTAAAAAGAGAACGATCTATGGCACAGACTCAATATATCTCCGATATCCTTTCCCAACCGGCAGCTCTGCGCGAAGCGCTGAACCATTATCCAGCTGACCCAATCGCAACCCTGGCAAAACGCATCAACCAAGGGGATTTCAAACGAATTGTCCTTACCGGTATGGGTTCTTCCTACAACGGCGCCTACCCTGCTTGGCTGAAGATGCTTTCCCTCTCCATCCCGACCATTCATGTCAACTCGGCTGAATTGCTGCATTACGGTCAGGATTTGATTGATTCCCAGACCCTCTTGTGGATCAACTCCCAATCCGGCTTCAGTGTGGAAATTGTGAAGCTGTTGGAAAGCTTGCAGGACCGGCGACCGGCTTTTCAATTGAGCATGTGCAACAATCCGGAAAGCCCGCTGGCAAAATCCGCGGACCTTAACGTCACTCTTTTTGCAGGGCATGAAGCCTCTGTCAGTACAAAGACCTATATCAACATGCTGGCCTTGCTCTTGCTCACGGCAACCCAGCTCACGGGTGGAGATTGGCACAAAGCACAACAAACCATGCTGGACACCTGTACGGTTATGGAAAATTATCTTTCGGATTTGCAGGATAAAGTGCACACCCTGGATACGATGCTTGGACAGATCGATCAGATGCTCCTGCTAGGGCGCGGCCCTTCCATGTCGGCTGTTTGGAACGGCTCCTTAATTATGAAGGAAGCCTCCAAGGCCACCTATGAAGGCATGAACGTGGCCGATTTCCGTCATGGGCCGATGGAATTGGCCTGCGCCAAACTGACCATCCTGATGTTCGAAGGCGCGGCCGAGACCGCCAAAATCAATCATGACCTAGCTATGGATGTCTTTAAGTACGGCGGCAAGGTGATCTGGTTTTCCAAACAACCCGACCCCATCCTGCCCACTTTCCTGCTGCCCACCGTCGAAGAGAGCGTCACTCCCCTGGTTGAAATTCTCCCCATTCAACTGCTCACCCTGGTGCTGGCCGATCGGGAAGGCATTGAAGCCGGAAAATTCCGCCACATCGGCAAAGTTACCACGCAGGAATAGGCAGGCATCTTCCTATTAATTGAGTATCTATCACTCCTCCTCGATAGAGCTTCGCCAAGCCTTTCATTTAAGACAAACAGTCTCCCCGAAACCGCAGGGAGACTGTTTGTTTATTGGGATTTTAAACAAAGTGCACTGACTGAAAATTAATATTGCTTTTCGAAGTCCATCATTTCTCAGTTTATCATTTCATTTGAATACGCTTCGAGAGAAAACAGTTAACCGTCCTCCCTATTTTCGCTTTTGGAAAATGGGGGACTCACGGAAGATCGCCTAGCCCGTTTAAGAAATAAGAGAATGATACGATGTTTCTCTCATATCCCCGTTTTTTCCGAATAAAGTGCGTAGGTTTTGCAGAGTTGCTCACAATGAAATGACAAGATAGAGTGTCATTGCGAGTAAGTCCACAGC
>DHVR01000053.1 GCA_002412765.1 Leptolinea sp. UBA5203
CCAACTTTTGGGGTGCAGTTCAATTGTCTGCAGCCGGTTTTTTGTTGGGGTGGCGGAGTGGATTGTATTATGCTTTCGTGAAAACTGCATTTCTTGAGTTACCCTTAATCATTGGAAATCTTTTCTAATTCTTCTATATTTTTCAATTTGTAGTCAGTAGTACTACTCAAATGAGGATTTGGTAAACGAAAATTTTATGCAGAGTATGTTTATTTATTTATAATCCTTTCGAGTTCTTCTTTAACTTTTAAATAATATTCAGTACTATTTCTTAAATGTTCATTTGCTATTTGAATTTTTGATTGATCAAGTTCAGTAATTCCCTCTGAATAGTATTGAACAAATTGATTGCATTCATTAGATGAACTAACCAAATATTCATAAGCTAAAGCAAATCTTGGAGGAACAGGTGTTATATCATCAAATGTTGTACAACTTAATTGAATATTATCCAGTAATTTCAACATATCAAAATGCCTGCTCTGTTCATAATATATGTTTGGATTTTCTTCCTCAATGATATAAGATAAAAATTCTTTTAAGTGAACAGCACATACTTGCCCTTGATTCTCAACTTTTTTGACAAACCTTGCTTCTTCTAAACTAAGCCCTGAGCTTTTACCTGGAGTGAGACGATTGAATCCACCGGTAAATAATGTGCCTGAGAATATTTGACGATCGATTGCTGAGATAAAAGAATAGATAATAAAAATGACTATAAAAACGGTTTTAATCCATTTCATTGGCGATGATGGTTGATTATTGTATTTATGCGTTTCTTCCTGCAGCAAGGCGGCATAATCAATTTCAGGATCGGGATTAATCGAATCTGTAATTTCCGTCTGAAATTCTTGGTCAGTCAAAGGGATGTCTTTCCCACAGAACCGACAAATCAGTTCATCCGTCTCAACAATTTCAGCGCAATTGGGGCATGTTTTCATAGAGAAATACTCAACTTTTACAATTACGCTTATGTTATCGCGCCGTCAAATTGCCACCTTTGCGATTCCCTTATCCAACTATTTTTCAAGCCGTATGTAGGGTGCATTGCAATGCACCCTACCGCAAATTCGGATATTTGATTATTTAAAAAGCTTATATCAGTATTGCATGATTTCTACGAAGATGAGCTATTCCAGAATCATCTTGTCAAAACTAAAGATGGTAAACTCATCCATCCAGAGCCCGCGTTTTGCGCCAATCCAACTGACAAAGTAATAAGCTTTTGGGGTATCCGGCCAATTACGGACATACGACATTTGTTTTTCAGGCGAATCGGTTTCCCAAATTTTCAGAATGTAATTATCGTCCTTATCCAGGGCTATCATGCAGGAATACCATGTCCCCTGGATGAACTTAATTTCACCTGTAAAATTGAACGCCTTCTGATATGGGCCTTCAATGACATGGCCGTATAGGGTTTGGTTGTGCATCTGAGCGGCAAATGAATAATACCCTTCCGTTTTATGCTGGAAAAAATTGCCCTGCGCATCAATGTTGTCCAGACCCAGGGTAATATCATTGATGGTGCCGTCATATTGGAAGTTGAAAAAGACGCCTTCCCCAGGATTGATAACTTCTGCGCCATAGTAAATGATTCCCCCATTTGAGCGTGGAGTAAAACCGGCATTATTATTTTTTGTGACTCGTGGGACGATTTCATCATTAATACTTTTCCAGCCATCGGGAGCGATGCCCTGCATTTTAAAATCAAAATTGTCTCTAAAAACAATCTGAACATTCGTCAACGTCTGATCCAAAACATCCGGATAGACAATAGGGGTAGGGGAAGGCTCAAGGGTAGCCGTTGGTTCAGGTGTATCGGTTGGTACAGGGGTACTTGTTGGTGGAAGGGCTGTTGCGGTTGCAGTTGGGATGATCGGGGCAGGTTGACAGGCTGATAAAATACAGGACAATCCTACGAGAACAATAAATATACCTCTGATTTTCATTTTACTATTTCCTTTAAATTCATATTTATTTTACAAAATAATAGTACCTAAGATCATTTTGGTAATCGGTTCGCCAACATTCAGCCTTTGGCCTCTTAGAAAGTTGGTCAAACTTATCAAAGCAAATGATAAATTTCCGTTTATTTATAAAATTACTGCCAATGAATTATTTAAATCTGTTATTACGAAATGTTTCCCCCTTGATGGACTGTAAGGAGTATTTCATTCATTTTGGTTAACTGTATTAAAAATAGTCTAGCATGATTGTTTTTTTGCGATAAGCAAAAACAGGTTCCAATCTCACCTAACTCTTCACCAACACCCAGGCCGCTCGATAGGTAACCCAGGCGTTGGGCTGTTTCTTTTCCCCGAAATCCAGCCAGGTTTTTCCGGTATAGTCGTATTCCATCATCCAGCGGCCGTGGGCACCCTGCTTCTCTTGGATGAGTTTTAACACATTGGCTAACCTTGGGTCAGCTCCATAGCCCGTGCGGATCAGGGCTTCCACCACTTGCAAGAGATCCGTAACATAAAAGACCGGAAAACCAAATTTCCACCAGTTGCCACTGGGTTTTTCCGCCCAGCCGTTGGGGTAAGCCGCAGTGGCCGGGTCCACGCCGAGCAGAAAATCCGCCCCTTGCTGGATAGCCTGTTGGATCAGCGGGGTGCGTTTGGCTTCAGGAAGTTTCCCGAAGGCCAGCATGACTTTGCATGCGCCCCAGGCGCAGGGTTGCTTGTTGTTTGCCCCGCAGGCAAAATTGGGGCCGCATTTGCCGGCATAATAACGTAAAGCGGCTTTCTTATCGCCCAAGGCCCCCACACCTTCGCCGGTAACGCTGCGCGCCATCCAGTCAAAGGCCTGGTCCATGCGCGGATCGTAGAATCCCAAATCCAGCAGCGCGGAAAGCATGTTGCCTTGCAGGCAATCCGCTGTGCTGGAGGGACTTCCTGAGGTGCCAAGTTGACCCTGCTCACAAAACGCCTGATCCAGGTAGTATTTGCAGGCGGTATTGATTCTTTCATCTAGCGCAGCAGAGGCACCCAACTGCGCCAGCAGAATGAGTGACCATACCGTACTGCGGTATTTGGGGTTGTACCCTGAGCCAGGTTCCATCCACCAGCCATCCGGGTGCATTTGATCCAAAACCACAGGGATGAGTCCGGTTTCGTGGGCTTCTTTTTGAGCCTGGATAAGCCCAGGATCGTTTGCTGGCAGGTTCAAAAGCTCCCTTAATGTAAGGGCGCGTAAGGCGGAGGATTCATTTTCCAATAACCAGGGTATGGTTTCAGCATTTATTATAGATTTCTGGTTCATCTCTCATCAGTTCCTTGTTTACCCCAGGGAATTATGAAGGCAGGTAAGAGTTTTTCATCTTGGAGTCTAATTCGGATTATTCAAATTTTCATTTAATGCTGACCCCTCAGGAATTTGCGGGAAGGTATAGAATCGGAAGGTGTTTCCCTCGGTTTTTGCCTGATACATGGCGCAGTCAGCGGCTTTGATCAACCCGGAAGCATCCTTGCTGTCCTGGGGATACAAGCTGATCCCTATGGAGGCACCAAGTTTTGCTTTCAGAGAAAGGCTGTTCATGATGATGATCAGCTCAGTCAATATTCTCATAGCAACCACGGCGGGTTCTTCATGATTTTGGATGTTTTCAATTAAGAGGACAAACTCATCCCCGCCGATCCGTCCAACCGTATCCGATTCGCGGAGGATAGATTTTATGGATAATGCAATTTTTTTCAAAATCTGGTCGCCGGTATCATGTCCCAGTTGATCATTGATGACTTTAAAATGATCCAGATCAATGAATAAAACGGCAAACACACAATTCTGACGTTTGGCCCGGCAAATGGCGTGCTCCAGGCGGTTGAAGAATAAATAGCGGTTGGGCAGGGAGGTTAAAATATCGTGGGTGGCGATATGCTGCAAATCCAGCTCGGTGCGTTTTAATTCATTAATTTCACGCGTGATCCCAAGCATGCCAATGATTTCGCCTGTTTCATTTCGTAAAGGCAGCTTGGTGGTGGAAGTCCAATTAATTTCCCCGTTGTCAAGGGTATGGTTTTCCACCAGCCCAATCAAGGGTTGTCCGGACTCCATCAGATGCAAATCATCGATGGCTGTTTTTTCACCAAAATCTTCTGAAAACAAAGTTCTATCCGTTTGGCCGATCAGTTTTGCGGGATCACTGAAACCGCAGTCTTGTGCCATTTTCTTACTAGCACGTACGATGCGGCATTGCCGGTCTTTGATGTAGATGCTATCCGCCACATTGTTCATGATGGCATTCAGCAACCAGGTGTCATCCATGTGCCATAATTCTTCTTTCATCAGGGCTTCCTTGGTGGGTATCCGATAGCCACCCGCTAGTATGAAGATTTGTAGATTTAAAAAATTTGTTACTAATACATACACGGATAAGGGGAATATGGTATCGAAAATTCATAAAATACATATTATATTATATACGCAAAATAATTTTTGCCTGACAAAGTTTGGTACTTAAAATAATAAATATTGCGTAAATTATACAGAATGGGAACCATTACGTTTACCAATTCAGGAAGAGTGGTTTTACAGAGGGAAGTAGGCTGTGGGGTTTGCGATAATTGTATGCGTTTACTGAACTTTAGTTTATTTTGATATACAGCCTTTTGAAAATCCGGCAAACGGCCAGGGTGATCCAGGCCCTGGTGCTGGCGATTTTAAGATTATCTTTTACCGGTTTGCCGGCATAATTGAGATTCCAAAAGCCATCTTCTTGTTGGTTCTCCAATAACCAGGAAGCAACCATCTTAATTTGTCCATCCTGTGCGGACAGGCTCCACAGGCGACTGACAGGCTCCCAGCTTCTTCCAGCAGGCCACGACGGGTAAAATGGTGCAGCGCTTCATCCGGGGCAGTGAGCAGTCCGGGTATTGGATTGATCTTGAAGTGTCTTATCCAGGAGTCCATTTGGATCCATAATTAATAGAGAAGAATCAGTGAAATTTTATCCTCATTTATGTCAAATGCAGGGTGCGTTGGATTGCACCCTGCGATGGTTGGCAGATAATTCAAAAATTTTGATAGAACGTTTATGTTGTTACTCAACCAGGGCTTGTATCAAAGCTTCCAATAAACCATCGACTGCGGCTTTTTCAGCGTCGCTGGCAGAGTCTCCACTGGTCAAGCAAGCTACATGCACTTTGGTTTCTTTACCCATCACAAAGGAAACATTGAATGTGATTGTGACACCATCGATTTCTTTGCTGGCTTGAATCAGGTTGGCAAAATCACGGGTGCGTACAATTTTAAATCCCTGGGTGGGGATGGTTTTCAAGGCAATTTGATAACTATCCGTGGCTGATTTTGTGGTGGTGGATTGATTATTATAGGACATTTCGTCTTCCTCATTATTCTTAAGTTGGTTCAATTGTATCAAAAGACGTCATAATAAATGGGATTTGAAAAATTTGATCGTAGATGATGAACCCAAGCAAGAACCTGATGGGTGGCAAAATATCAATCCATACCGGCTATTTTTCGTTACCCATCAATATCGAACTTCAGCAAGCCGAGATATTGCCATTCTTACTCACTGCCCATCCTGAAAATGACGGTATGGATTTTGCCATCCTCCATCCAGGGAATCACCTGGCTGCGGATTTTTTGCCCGTCCATGCTTACCGCAGCAATACCACTGTTCACCTGAAGCGGGTTGCGGATGGTGACGTCGTACCTGCCTTTTGGCAGGCGCATGGTAAGCTGGAATTCTTCCCAGTCAGCCGGGATGGATGGATCCAAGGTGAAGCCGTCTTTTTGCAGTTGCAGCCCCAGAATGCGTTCAATTCCTAAACGGTACATCCAACTGGCAGAGCCGGTGTACCAGGTCCATCCGCCGCGCCCTACCAAGGCGGGTGCATTATAAATATCCGCTGCCACGACGTAAGGTTCCACGGCGTACAGTCTGGCTTTCTGTTCGCTGTCGCTGTGGAGGATGGGGTTTGTGAGTTGGAAGAGTTTAAAGGCCAATTCCGCCTGGCCGGCTTCCGCAAAGGCCCAGATAGTCCACATGGCGGCGTGGGTGTACTGACCTCCGTTTTCGCGGATACCAGGTCGATAGCCTTTGACATATCCAGGGTCCAGCTTGGATTTATCCAATGGGGGAGTGAAAAGCAGAATCAATTGGTCACTTTCCAGAACCAAATACTCCTTCACCGATTCCAGTGCCGTCTTTACTTTGGGGTCATCTTTCAGCCCAGCAAAGACCCCCCAGGATTGAGCAATCGCATCTATCTTGCATTCCGCATTTGACGCTGAACCCAACGGTGTGCCGTCATCAAAAAAGGCACGCACGAACCATTTTCCATCCCAGGCCTGTGTAAGAATGTTATGAATATAGGTGTCCCTGATCTGGTTTAATTCATTCGCTAAAATGGGCTTATGCTGCCTGGTACAAAAAACAGCAAATCGTTCGGCTACCACTGCCAGAAACCATCCCAGCCATACGCTTTCTCCCTGACCCTGGGAACCGATACGGCTGAACCCGTCGTTCCAATCATGGCTTCCGATGAAGGGCAATCCATGTCTGCCTTCCGTGGCGCTGCGCCGAATAGCCCGCAGGCAATGCTCCATGATGCTGTACTGCATATTTTCCTGCGGATAAAGGTCATAGCGGTCATGCTCATTATTTTTTAATTCCGGGGCTTCCAAAAAGGGAATCCGTTCATCCAGAATACTTTCGTCGCCTGTTTGCTGGATGTATTCCGCCACAACATAGGGCAGCCAAACCATGTCATCGGAGCAGCGAGTACGAACCCCGCGATTTCCAGGAGGATGCCACCAGTGCAAAACATCGCCTTCTATGAATTGGTGTTTTGCCGCCTCTAAAATGAAGTCCCTGGTCCATTCCGGATGGGAAGGTAAGTAGGCTAGCGAATCCTGTAATTGATCGCGGAAGCCAAACGCGCCACTGGACTGATAAAATGCAGACCTGCCAAAAAAACGACAGGATGCGGATTGGTACAAAAGCCATTGATTCAGCAGCAGGTCAAAGGATGGTTCGGGGGTTTTTACTTGAATGGAAGTAGTTACTCCCGACCAGAAGCGGGTACTGCGTGAGAAAGCTGCCTCAACTTGTTCGATCTTTTGATACTTATGTACCAGCCGTTTGGCGTCTTGTTCATCTTTGCCCTGCCCCAGCAGGTAGGTAATTTCCTTTTCTTCGCCAGGTGAAAGCCAGATGATATGGTTCATGGCTGCACAGGGATCATGGGCGGAGGAAATGTTTCCGGATAGCGCCACGCGTGAAAAAGCGGCTGGAGATCGGTAACTACCATTTCGTCCGATAAACTCAGCACGGTTGGTGGTGATTCCCTGAGGATCGCGCGTGGCAGCCAGAAAGGATACATTTTGAGAAAAGTCGGGGTTGAATCGGTTGCGTGCAAAAATGGCTGACAAATAGGTGTCAAAATTTTGTTGGATGAAAAACTGGTTTTGATTTTTTATCGCTCCCAATACCCATTCGGCATAATAAGTTGTGGAGATGCGACTGATGCGATCCCGCATGTTTTTAATTCTCAAGCGGATGAATTTTACCGGATCAGACTTGTCGGTAAACAGGGTCAACTCAGACAGAATTCCGTGACTGCAGTGTCGAAAGATGGAATATCCCATGCCATGGATGACATGATAGGGTTGGTCGGTTCCGGAGGGTAATAAAGTGGGCGACCAGAATTGTCCGGTTTCCTCATCACGTAGATAAAGAGCCTCACCTGGTTGATCTTGAATAGGATCATTGCTCCAGGTGGTCAGGCGATTCTCCCCACTGTTCCCAGCCCAGGACCAGCCAATGCCGCTTTCCGAGACAATGAAACCGAAATCCGGATTGCTGATGACATTGATCCAAGGGGCTGGCGAAATATGGTTTGAATCCAGATGGATATGGTATTCATTCCCGGCTTCGGAAAAACCACCCAGGTGATTTTGGAACTGAAGATTTTTCTCCGGGGTTAACAAGGTATTGCCCAGGGTCTCCGGAATTTTGGGTAGAGCTGCATGAAATTGGGGAAGATATTCAACCGGTTTCCATTTGTTATTAAGCAGATCGAAGATTTCTTCATCCCCAGGGGTAAAGATGCAGTTGGCACTTGTTTCCAGAGCGATAAGAGAATCCATGGGGAGTTGGTCCGCTCTCAAGATGTAGATGCCGCCTTTCAGTCCCAACCAGGGTGATGCGCCAAGTTTGGAAATTAAGCGCTGTAATAAGGTGTTCAATTCCTGGTCATACGTTGAATCTTTTTCATTCAACAATACCAGATCAATTTTTATATTTCTACATCGCCAAAAAATGTATCCTTTCAGAATTCTGGATAGTTGGTTGATCTGATCCAATTTATTAATTTTTATCAAACAAATTGGATGGTCCCCCGAAATTCCATAAGGCCAAAGGCCGGGTTGTCCTTTCGTATTTCGCTGTAGTGTCTCCTTTGTTGGCCTCATTTTGTTCGTTGGAAGCAGAATCAAAGATAAAAGTTTGTCGAAAAGTTCAAGATCGCCGGGTTCGATGGTCAATTGTTGCAGATTATGTTCAACCTTAATTTTCTCTGCCTCAAAGCTGCGATGAATAAAGGAACTATTGCGATATTTGTGCAGGGTATTGGTAACCTCCACTTTACTTGTACCCACGATGGAAAGGAAAAATAAGTTGATGGTTTCGTGGGCTGGAATTTCACAACGAATATTGATGGATGCAATCGGATCCAGGGCATTTCCGGCGGAGGGTGGAATAGTATTCTCAGGCTTAAGGAAAAAGGCAGGGGTATGGATATCCCCAGTTCGGCCTAGGAAGCGCTCGCGATCTGTACAGTAGATTGCTTTAAATTTTAAATCCGATTCGGCAAACCAGGCATGTGCATAATGCAGCGGTTTTTCTTCACCGGAACGCAGCCGGCGGGAGAAGAACTCACATTGCTGGGCTGGGTCGATCGTATTATCGATAAATAGCTTATTGAATGCAGGATGTCGTTGATCCTCTAATTGGGTGGATAGGATGATCTCTGAATAACTGCTGATGGTTATGGAGCGTGATTGAGCCGATTGGTTGCTGATGCGGACGCGCCGAATTTCTAGATTGTCGTCACTGGGTACCAATACATCCATACGTGCTGCAATTTCATGCAGACTTTTGGTGTACTCCACTTTATGAGGATAAAAGGCAATTTCCTGATAATCGGGCGGTTCCGGCATGGGCATTTCTGAGATTGACCAGAGGCGCTGCTTATCGTGATCAAAAAGGTAGTACCAGGCTCCGTATTGATTAAGAGAGGCATCATTTCGCCAGCGGGTCAGTTCGCGTTCCTCATAGCAGGAGTACCCTCCTCCATCACTGTTGATTGCCACATGGAATTTGCCATTGGAAAGGATGTGAAAGGCTGGCGGATCCGAATTGGCAGAAGGACGCCAGGGATCATAGACGATTCTTCTGCGTTGTGGAACCTGTGTTACAGATTCCAACTTGTGAGGAAATTCAACCGGCATATCCCCACCCAGGGTTTCGTACAACAGAATTTCCTGAGCGTTGATCTGTGGATCCTTATGAAAAGCTTTCACCAGTAGATCGGACTTAAGATAGTTGCAAATTGCTGCCATGACCATACCTTGATGGTGTGCCATATAAGATTTAACCAGACGTCCTTCTTTTTCCGGTGCGCGTTTTGTGGTGAAATCAATGGCTTCATAGTAACCGTATACGCCTCGGGCACCACGGCGATTGAGATCATCAATGTTTTGAAAGACCCTGTCGGGTGCCTGATTAATGCACATCAGGGAGGCGTAAGGCGCAATGACCAGATCGTCTCCCAAACCTCTTTTTAGGCCTAATCCTGGGGTGCCAAATGCCCGGTATTGATAATTCAATTGCGCATCAAAATGATAATACCCGGATTCAGAAATCCCCCAGGGTACTTTGTGCTGAGCGGCGTATTTGATCTGATGGTCGATAACATTTTGAACACTGATTCCTAGCAATGAAGTAGGGGGAGTTTTCATGATCGCGGTGGGCATTAAATATTCAAACATGGTGGCACTCCAGGAGAGGAGTGCCCAATGATCATCCATACGGGTAATAGGACGTGCCAGATGCTTCCAGTGACTCTGAGGAATATCTCCTTTTGCAATGGCGATCAGGCTGGCAATGCGTGATTCGGAGGCCAGCAGGTCATAATAATTGTTGTCCAGCAGACCGGTTTCCAGATTATAGCCAATATGGAAAACCTCACGATCATTGTGGAACAGGAAGCCAAATTCTGTGGCTTTATAAAGTTTGTTGAGTTTTTTGCAAAGGCCTTCCAGATTATGGGTTTGTAATTGGGCAGATTTTCTGGTTTTATCAATATACTCATCCAGGTTTTCACACCAGGCTTCAAGCATCAACCTCAGGGGGATTGAAGCTTGATAAAAGAGATTGGTTTTTACAAAGCGCTGTTTCTGAAGGAGAAGATCAATGGTTTCTAAAGGAGAGTTGGTGGCGGGGAGTGCCAGGGTTTCTTTGAGAATCTCGAGAAAACGTACGGCACCATTTTCTTGATTATTTTCGGATTCAATCTGTGAAATGAGGGTATAGGTATCCAGTACCCAGGGCGCTAAATAGAGGAAATCAGAGAGAATATTCTCTGCCTGGAAATGGGTGCGACCCACCCAAACTCGTATAGCATTTATGGTCCCACTGTCCATTCTAGTTGAGTTTTCGCCAACCAGGGTGATAATGCTATCTTCCAGACTGCTCAAACGATTTTCAATAAAAACTCTCAGATTTGAAATCCAAGTTGCTGAGTCTTCCTTCCAAGATAAAATTTCCAGGCTCATTTTTTCGATTTGGAATTTTGCGGCTTGTGTCTCCTCTTCCAGTGGAATTTCATTAATGATTTCCTTGATTACCGAAAAGCAATCTGCCAGGGCTTCAAATTGCTGCCATTGTAAAATTGGGACATTCTTGATACCTTCCAAATAATGGTTAAGGGTCAAATAACATGCAGCCAGGTTTCCACTATCTACAGTAGAAATATATCGTGGGGGGAGGGGCAGTAAACTTTGCGTGTCATACCAGTTGTATAAGTGCCCTCGATATTCCCCCATCTTTGTTATGGTCTCCAATGTTCGCTGCAACCGGTATACAAGATCCACCGTGGTGACATACCCAAATTCATGACCCGTTATTGCAGCCAGGAGATATAAACCAATATTGGTCGGCGAAGTTCGGTGTGCCACCACGCCTTTGGGTGATTCTTGATAATGATCTGGTGGCAGCCAGGAATCATCCGGGCCGACATAGGTCTCAAAGAACATCCAGGTGCGTATGGCAATATTACGAAAAACTTGAATTGAGCGGGGTGGAAGTTCAGTTTCTTTTTTTGCTATGGGTCTGCTGATGAGGGTGGCAATTTTCGGAGCCAACAACCACAGGCTTAACCAGGGCAGTGAGGGCCAGATTGAGTTGAACTGGAAAATGATAATTAGGATAAAACCAAAAATAACAACTACATTACCCTTTATAATGCGCCGCCAGGCTAAATTTTGTTTGGGTTCGCTTTTAGATAAACGGATGGTATGCGCTGCCGTGACCCACTGTAATAAGCGCTTTCTGGAAACATAGATGCGGTATAAAACACTGGTAATTGCATCCAGATTGACTGCAGATTCTGAAACCAACATAACAGTACCGAGACAGCTCCTGGCCAACAAATAAACAGTTTCCTTTGCGGAAAAGGAACGGAAGCCCTGATTGATGATTTTTATGAGCACGGGGAGGAAGTACGTGAATAGTACTATTCCTCCGCCTAAAACCCACTGTTCCGGAAAAAGGTACCAGGTGAGAAATAATAGAATAACCATGCTGGGGGGGAGCAGGCTGCGGCGCAAATTGTCCCAAATTTTCCACTGTCCCATGAACGTACAGCCATTCACTATGTTGCCGGTAAATCGATTTGGGATGATTGGCAGAAGCCAGGGAGTCAATTGCCAATCCCCGCGGATCCAACGGTGCTGACGGTTGAGATAGGAAATCATATCGGTTGGATAGTCTTCATAAATGACAATATCCGACACGAGAGCTACCCGGGAGAAAATGCCTTCAAATAGATCGTGACTTAAGAGTGTGTTTTCCAATATACGATGGTTCATACTCTGAGTGAAAGCGCGAATATCATAAATTCCTTTCCCGATGAAGATGCCCTCTCCAAATAAATCCATATAGGAGTCAGATACTGCCAGGGTATACAGATCGAAATAGGTGTCCTCAAGGTAAATTTTTGAGAACCAGGTTGAGAGCCCAAAAGCCGGATTTATTTGAACTCGCGGTTGCAGAATGGCATACCCATGAGTTACTCTCCCCTCAGTCGGATCAAATACAGCCTGGTTGAGAGGATGAGCCATGCCGGCGATCAATTTTCTTGCCGTATGGAAGGGGAGATCGGTATCTGAATCCAGGGTAATGGCATAGCGAATGGTTTTGAGATTGGATGGATTTCCGATGATGGTTTGAAACGAGCTGCTGGCAGGATCGAGAATATATTGATTGAACTCAGCCAATTTCCCCCTTTTTCGCTCCCAGCCCATCCAGGTGTTTTCAGAAGGGTTCCATAAACGCTGGCGATGAAATAGGTAGAAGACCGGTTCGTATTTCTGATTCAATGATTCAATCCCCGCACATGCCAATGAAAGGAGATGCTCATCCTCGGGCATGGTCTCCTGAGGTGCATCTGTGAAATCGGTTAATAAAATGAAGGATAGGTTAGGATCTGTATTGGATAAATAATGCTTTTCTATCTGTTTCACTAGAGAATTTATTTCTGTTTTTGACCCTAATAAGGAAGGTATAACGATGGCTGTCCGATGCGCATCAGGAATCCCTTTGGAAAAGTCCATTTTAGGCAAATGCCTTGGGGGAAGTAATTTTGAAAGCAGGAAATTATACATACCGATCGAGATGGACAAAACGGGCAGAATGAAGGTCAGCAGATAGAGACTGGTTAGCAAAGGATGAAGCGTTGGCGTGAGCCAAAGGATGAGAAAGCCCAGTGCAAGACAAGTAATTAGCAGAATTGATCCCACATAGTTAAGGGCAGGGTGATGGGTCATCCAATGCACTATCCTTTTTTTTATACGTGGTCGGTAATGGATGGATTTTTTAAGTTCGTCAATACCCTCATCCAATAAGTAATACCCGATATGAGTTTTTCGTTTGAGAATTTGTTGGGAAAAGTCACCATTGGGGTGAGGGGAGACGAGCGATTGCTTATTCATCTCGCATAACTCGACGATTATCCTTGCGATACGCTCTTCGCTAAATTTGGAATTGACCGATAAATCTTCCAGGGAGCGGCGATAATGATCCCGGGTATCAAAATCCATCTCCGCGTAGGCATGGCTTGGGTCTGAATTAAATATATTTTCAACCGGACTGCAAGCTTCGAAAAAAGTCTGCCAATTAATGGCTGATAATTGCCGTAATCCGGGGATGATTCTTGCGATCATCTCTTCCGGCAGGAGAACTGATTTTTCAAAATAATTATTAATCTGAGAAGATAAGGGTTTTTTTATGGTTAATTCCGGCGAATTGTGAATGGAGTAAGCCAGAGCTGCCAGTAATCCAAAACGGAGCATGGTGGGAAAAGCCCATAATTCGCCCGTGCTCAAGGATTGGATTTTTTGAAACTCCATAAGGATATATTGAAATTGACTCTCATCAATTAAAAAATCCGTTCTTCTGAGGATGATCAGGGTCAGAATCAGGATACGAATCCTGTTTTTATAGGGGGATTCCAACAACCTTGGAAGTTGGCTTTCATAAGAAAATGGAAGGTTGTCTCGGATTAGTCGAAAGGCTTGCTCAACGATAATGTAATTATCCAACATCCATTCGGCTGCAGGAGACAGATTTACCAGGAGTTCTGACGATTCCTGATATTGTTGATAACCCGATTTGATAATTAATTCAAAATCACATAAATCTGTGTAGGTAGATGTTGGAATTTTCTTTTTGTTATGTTTTGTCTGCTGATCAGCCAGAGATGCAAGAATTTGATTCAGATCGAAATCTGAATCCCCATCAAACCAGGCAAATGGATCGCTGTCGGAAGTGTTTAGGTTGGTCCCCATAGCTTTAATGCCCTTTTTGCTGGAGTTTACTCAGAGTTCCCATGGTTTTTTCAACTTGTTCAGGTGTCATATCCTGAATGATTAAGAGAGGGGTGGTTCCAAAAGCGATGAAATTGGTGACCAAACTTGAGAAGGGCAAATGGCTATTCCCGGAGAATCCGTGGGCACAAAATGCCACCAGATCAACTTTGGTTTTCGCCACGTAATCATGCAAAGAACTGGCGATACTTTCGCAAATGATGATATGGGGTGCAAAGGTGTAATCGCTGCAATCCATGCGGTTTTTTAATTGAGTTAAGTAGGATTCGGCCTCTTGTCGATTGCGCTCGGTAATGGAATCCAGTAAAAGATGATCACTATCGGATAGCGGCATTCGACTGGGCATATCCGGTTTATTTACTAAATATAACGGGACAAGTTTGGAATGAAAATGTCTGGCAATCATGGTAACTGTGGAAAGAGCACATTCGGCCCTTTGAGATAAGTCCAAGGGAATGACGATATTTTTATACTGATTGGCGACAATCAAATCGTTTTCAATTAAAGTTGCCCGGACAATAACGATGGGTTTAAATACATTGATTAATATCCTTTGCACATTACTGCTGATGTTCCAACCACTATGGCCGGATTGTCCGTGACTGGAGATAATGACAAAATCGACATCATTTTGTTTTACAAAATCAATGATACGATCGGAGAAAGCCCCTTCGAGGATATGGTACTCAGTATCTATTTGTTGGTTTTGTAATTTATTTTGAATGGAACGCAGATATACTTCTGCTTCCGTTTGATACATCCGCCAATCGAATGGTTTTATTGGGGTCCGTTTTCCTGCCACTTCCAATACCGGGTCCATCACACGCAGCAGGGTAATTTTTGCTTGGAAGGCTTTTGCAAAACCAATAGCATGGGGAAGAACACATTCTGCAAGTTTCGATCCATCGATCGGTACGAGTATATGATCAATCATGAGATTACCCTCTACCTTACCTTTAAATGGACAGCAGCCGGTTCATAATGAGCGGCTGCTGTGAAAGACTACCAGGTTTCAGAAAACTCTGAAAGCTCTTGGGGTAAAGAATATTTAACAATAAAGTTGTTGAGTAGATTCAGTATCTATACTATATACAAAGTGAAAGAGAAAGGCAAGTTGTATATACAAATTAATAGAGCGAAAATGGCAATATCCTTTCTTTCATACATCAATTTACTCTGCTGGAAACCATAGATAGACATCTGCCACGGATTGATTACAATCGAAGATTTGATCCTTGTTGCCGCCGGGCAGAATTTGTTCAATCCATCGCAACTCAGATTCCCGGCCTGGGATAAAGAAAAACACAGCAGGTTTTTGAAGATCCAAATTTCGTGGTGGGGCTCTCAGCGGTTCTTCATATTGTTTATACTCACGCCCTGGGCTGAGAAAATCCATGGAGAGATGAGTGCCGGCTTGTAATCTTGGGGCGGTGAGTAAATAGGGCGTTACCTCTGCATCAAGGGTACTGGTATAACTGGCGATCAAGGATGCAAGCCTGGTATTGGTGTTTTCGTATTTACAACTGGGCGCATAATTCACAAAATAGATTTTTAAATTGATAAACGAGAGAATTAGAACAAATCCAAGAGTAAGTGCTGTCGTAATGATTCGATTTATCCAACGATGACTGTTAAAAATACTGAGAATTCGATCAATCCCAATGGCTACGAACAAACAGACGACTGGGAAAATGATTAAGATACGATATGCATTATAGGAAGGCAAAGTGACCAGCGCACCGCCAACAAGGATACCAGACCAGAGCCAGCCGTTTAGTAATAAGAATCGTGGGTCTTTTGTGTGTAGGAGGGAATAAATCAATCCTGGCAGGAAGAAAATGCTACTGATGGGATCCAGCATGGGAAATTCTGAATTATGAAAACCGTAGGATGGGTAATATTGTATGGTCAGGAACGCTTGTTTGAATAGCGTAAGGAAGAGGCTGAGTTGATGGATGCCTGTCTTGGCGGCTTCTTTCACAAGCCAGCCTGATTGCAGGATTCCTGTTTGATTAGCCCTGGCATTAAAAGCAATTGGGTTGCTGATCGCCCAATAAATCATCGGTAAGGAAATTAACAACCAGGCACTGAAAAAAAGAAGAATATTGGCTTTGTTTTTTGTTACCATGGGACGCTGAAAGAAATATAGAAAAATTAAGTAGATGGGAACCAAAAGAATAATTAAACGTGCGCCCATATAAACATAAAGGGCAAATCCCAGACATAATCCACCCATCACCATGCGAAAACGGGAATGCCTAAGTAAGCCAGTGAGTAAGAAGTATAAACTGATGGTGGCAAAAAGGGCATCCTGGATGCTGGTGACAGACATAATACGGCTGAAATGGAGATGAAAATTGGAGACTACCAGCAGGGCGGTACTGATCCAGGCGATTCGCCGGTTGAATAGTTGACGGGAAAATAGATACAAGAAGGGAATGGTGAGAATGCCTCCCAGAGCCGACCCAATACGCAATAGTTTAACGCTGACCCCCAGCCATTTCATCATGCCGGCTAAAAAGAAAAAGTATAGGGTGCTGTTGCCAAAACTGGTGATGAACATGTTTTTGATGTTCCCATCGAGGATATCCATCAGAATAGTCCCAAATCTCCCCTCATCCCCACTGATAATGTTGGGAATCTCACCCAGGGCTACTAAGCGGAGACAGGAACCCACTACTGTTAAAAAGAGGACAATAAGGATATCTACTTTATTGGATTGCAGCCATCGTTGCCAGTTAAGTCTCTTTGTTGGAAAATGTGCGGCTGCAAATCCAAGACTGCTGACCAGCCAAAGAAAGAAGGTATCCCAATGCCCTTGATCCATCGGTCTGTTAATTAATAAAATCAGGGCCAGCAAGCCAAGCAAAATACTTACCAATAAAAGAGCAAACCGTCCCCGTGTATAAGGAAAGAGCCTTTTTGGGGATTGGAAAATTATTGCTGTTTCATCATCTTGCAGTGTAGTTAAAACCTGTGGAGCAGCGCTTGGAACTGATTGCTGCCGATAGGTTAATATGACAAACAGCAAACCAGATAAAAGAAAATATTCAATTCCTTTCTTTTCGCCAATGATAAATTGGTTAAAATTTGTCACCCCAAGTACACCAAAGATCAGGGCTCCAGCGGTAAGAATCCAATTAACAATGGAATTAATCATCGTGTCTTTGCGGATTGATTGTTTGATCAGTCCGGATTGGCTGGGCAACGGATAAGCGTCTTCCACTAAGACGGGAATTTTCGTGTGAAGATTATAAAGAGTCAGTGAACCATTATTACTGGGAATGAAAAAGTTTCCAATTTGGAGTAGCCCGCGTTTGATCCAGGGCAGGAGGATGGATTTTCCACTTCGCGGATGACACATGGCGCGTTTTTGCTGCCACCATTTCATGAGGAACAAATCCAGCACAATGGCAGGCAGGATGAGGAGGAGGAACCAGGGAGAAGATGAATTTTGCATATATGATCATTTAGCCATGCTATTTATAGTCCAAAGCCCTTTGAACCATTTTACACCAGGATTGTGATGGATGTTAATCCTGGATTCCCTGAGATAAAAAAACACCCTCTTCAGTAGGGAAGAGGGTGTTACATTGATCAAGAATTGTACTCAAGCAAATTGAATCAAAGTGGATCAGTTTGCGGAGGTACTGATTTACACCTGAATTCTTAGAAATTACCAATAAAAATCGGACTCAAGCCTATTTCCGGTTACGCAGGAAGGCTGGAATATCCAGATCATCCGTATTCAGCATACGGGGTTGAAAATCAGAGTTGGCAGAAACGTTATGCGGGGTATTGGAATATTCCATTACCCGAGCAGGACGTTTGTTTTCAATAGAATTCGTGTTCTGTTGATTTTCGCGGACAGGGCGCTCAGGGAAGCGTCGGCTGCCGGTATGATCAAAACCAGTGGCGATCACAGTGACACGAAGTTCGTCTGTCATGCTGGGATCAATGACGGCACCGAAGATGAGGTTGACATCCGGGTGAGCGGTTTCTTTAATAATGGCAGCGGCCTGGTTGACCTCAAAGAGGGTTAAGCCTGGGCCACCGGTGACATTGAAGAGAATACCGCGGGCGCCATCGATGGTGATATCCAGAAGCTCGCTGGATATGGCAGCTTCGGCGGCCACACGAGCGCGATCTTCACCACTGGCACGGCCAACAGCCATAAGCGCTGCGCCGCCTTCGGACATGATGGTGCGAACATCGGCAAAGTCCAGGTTAATGAGTCCAGGAATCGTGATCAGTTCGGAGATGCCTTGAATACCCTGGAGCAACACATCATCAGCAACCTGGAAAGCATCCTGCAAGCTGGATTTTTTATCCACGATTTGAAGCAGTCGATCATTGGGAATAACAATGAGGGTGTCTGCATGTTCTTTCAGTTTTTCAATGCCCAATTCGGAACTTTTTTGACGTTTGGCACCTTCGAAGGTGAAGGGGCGGGTCACAACGCCGATGGTTAATGCGCCGACGTCCTTGGCAATTTGGGCGATGATGGGTGCAGCACCGGTACCTGTTCCGCCACCCAGACCTGCGGTAACGAAGACCATATCGCTGCCTTTCAGCACTTCATATAATTCATCAGCAGATTCTTCTGCGGCTTTTTGTCCCATTTCAGGGTTGCCGCCGGCACCCAGACCACGCGTGGCTTTGTCACCAATTCTCACGCGGGTTGGAGCAGAAGAGAGCAGCAGTGCCTGGGCATCGGTATTGACGGTGATAAATTCAATGCCCTGAATACCCTCTGCGATCATGCGGTTTACAGCGTTACATCCGCCACCACCAACGCCTACAACTTTGATTCTGGCAAATGATTCCACCTGTGGTTTTTGTGTATTTTGATCCATTTTGATCCTCCGCTTTAACAATTTTAATCTAAATTACAATTATGTGTTAGTGGTTATGGTAACAACCGATAAAGGAAATTCTTGATACTATCGAGATCCAATTTCTTGGCGTTATAACGATGAATTTGCAGCGGTTGAACTGCATCGTTCATCAGTAAAGCCCAATTTAATAAGCCTACACTCGTGGCATAAGCCGGGGAGTGTAATTGATCCACCATGCCAACCAGATTTTCCGGTCGTGCAACCCGGACTGGTAAGCCCAAGATTTGACTTGCCAATTCTTTGATGCCTGGCAGTTGACTGGTGCCACCGGTCAAAATCATCCCAGCGGGAAGCAGACCATCATACCCGGAGCGCTTGATTTCCTGGAGAACCAGTTGGAAAATTTCTTCCACCCGGGCTTCGGTGATGTGAGCCAGATCTTTACGCAGAATGTGGGATTGTCCATCCTGACCAAAGGAGCGTACAGGGAAGGCTTCATCTTCTGAAATCTGACTTTCTATCGCATAGGCGTACTTCTTTTTGACTTCTTCTGCCTCTTCAGTGGGCAGGCGCAAGCCATGTGCGATATCTGAAGTGATATGGTTGCCGCCAATCGCCAGGACCATGGTATGCCAGACATCGCCGTCAATATAGATGGCCATATCGGTTGTCCCGCCGCCAATATCGCAGACAACGGCGCCCATCTGGCGTTCTGTTTCAGTCAGCACCACTTCAGCAGAAGCCAGGGGATTAAGCACAAACTGGCTGACTGAAATGCCCGAGCCTTGTACGCATTCGCGCAGGTTTTCAACTGTTGCAGCGGCTGCTGTGATGATGTGCGCTTCCACTTCAAGACGATAACCATGCATACCGATCGGCATACGGATGCCATCCTGCCCATCCACGACGAAACCGCGTTGAATGACATGGATGACTTCCCGGTTGTGGGGGATGGCGACTGCCTGAGCCGCATCCAGGGTTCTGTCAATATCGTGCTGGTCAATAATTCGTCCGGAGATGCCCACGACACCGCGGCTGTTGATGGAGGAGACATGTGAACCTGCCAGACTTACCAATGCTGAGGTGATTTCAAAACCCGAGGTTCGTTGGGCCTTTTCCACTGATTTGGTGATGGAACGTCCCGCAGCGTTGATATCTACAATGGTTCCTTTTTTGATACCCTGTGCAGGTTCAATCCCCACGCCGAGAATGCGAAAATTCCGCTCTCCATCCACGCGGGCAACCAGAGTGCATATCTTCGTCGTACCAATATCAATTCCTACGATAATAGGTTCATCTACCATTCTTTGCGCTCCATCCGATAATATGGTGCATGCAAGTATTCAACACTGACCATACCTGGTGTAATTCCTTGAGCAGATAAATTCGCCACAATACTTTCATACATCGCCATTTTTGCGGTAATCTCAGTTAAATCAATACCAACAAAAGTTTGCCAACCTTGCTCTGCCTGCCATCCCAACCCATGGTCTTGGGTATATACCAGCGGAACACCGGCTGGAACAACCTGGCTTAAGGTGATGGCTGCATCCAGTAAACTTTTATCCAACTGGTGTACATTGATGGTGGCGATGTTTCCATTGCGTTGGATGAGTTGCGAAGGCAAGAGTTTTACACTGGTTTCAGTTTGCTCTATTTGAATCGCTTGAACGGGTGGAATGGCTTTGGATTGGATGGTCACTTGCGGAATCACCTCGCCCCGGGCCTGGAAAACAACCCCATCGGTATCAATCCATAAGGTTTGGCCTTCCATCTGCCAGGCAATCATGGGTTCCCTTTCCACAACAGAAATATTGACCTGATCCGGAAATCCTGCCGATACACTCACTTCGGAGAACTCGGGATAAGCTGCGGAAAGTGTGTTTTTTACATCCTGTAAGTTGATCATAAAGATCGGTTTTCCAATGACACCCATCACCAGATTCATATCGGTTGAGGATACCCGTTGATTTCCAGTAATGGCAGCCTGCTTGATCCGATAATGACTGCCGGCGCTCATACTGAATAACACAAAGATCATAGTTGCAAATATCAGGCCAGAAACAAGCCGCCAGCCAAGTCTAAATTCGGGTAAACTCGGCATGACCAATTCGGCCCCAAAACTTCCCATCGGCAGGGAGTATTTTTTGCGAACATGGGGCTGCTGAAAGCGTTGCGCGACAGGGGAGCGGGTGTTTCCACGCAATAGAACCGGAGGCGTTTCAACCTGCATGCGGGGTTTATTCACCGTTGCAGCTTGTTCGCGAGTTCGGTCAAGATCCGCACGCTGCATCCGGATTTTTTCTGCCCGGGTTATGGACTGAGCAGCATCCCGTGTCGTCATGATTTACTCCTGAATTTGCGTTCGGTTTTATCCTTTTCTACCTTGCGTTCCATGGCTAATTCAATCAGCCGGTCAATTAATTTTGTATAAGATAATCCGCTGGCTTCCCATAGTTTGGGATACATGCTGATTTTGGTGAATCCAGGGATGGTATTGATTTCACAGACATAATAGCGGCTGGAATCCTTGTCAAAAAGGAAATCCACCCGGGCCATACCGGCGCAATCAACGGATTTATAAATCTCAACAGCCAGCAGGCGTAATTCTTCAATCGTTTCTTCGCTGATGCGGGCTGGAATGATCAATTCTGAATCGGCATTCAGATACTTGGCGTCATAAGAGTAGAATTCTTCAGCCGGGATGATCTCGCCAGGGATGGAAGCCTCGGGATTTTCATTACCCAACACACTAACTTCAATTTCCCGTGCGCTGATCCCTTTTTCGATAATAATTCGTCGGTCATAGATGGCGGCAAAGGTTAAACCAGCCATCAATTCCTGGCGGTTGTGACACTTGGTCACACCCACAGAGGAACCCAGGTTTGCAGGTTTAACAAACAAGGGATAATGGGAAACTTCTTCTGCAATACGGATGGCTTCTGGTAGATTCTCCTGAATGGTGGAACGGGTAATAATCGTGGAATTCAGCACCGGAAAGCGATACTGGCGCATGATGTCTTTGAACAAACCTTTATCCATAGCCACGGAGGAACCTAAAACGCCCGCGCCAACATAGGCAATATCGCAAATCTCCAGATATCCCTGCATGGTACCATCTTCGCCGAAAGTACCGTGAAGCAGAGGGAAGACCACATCCAGCTTGACCAGGGGGATGAGGGATTGTTTTTCCCCATTGATTTCAATTTTATACAGGGTTGCATCTTCCGGATTGGGCAGCAAGGTAACCCGATCAAGGGACGCGAAATCCTGATCTTGTAATTTCTGGAAAATATTCTCGCCAATATACCAGTTGCCGTCCTGAGAAATACCAATAGGGGTGACATTATACCGATCTTGATCTAATACGGATAATACAGACATAGCTGACATGAGGGAAACTTGATGCTCACCAGAACGTCCACCAAACAAGACTGCCAGTTGAATTTTATTAGGTTTCGTCATTTCTTCTCCAATGCATCGGCGTTGGATTTTGTCCAGTCACCGATGAGTTCAATTTCAAGTTCCAAGTCACAATTAAATTTTTGTTTTACTGTCGTTCTCGCCAACTCAATCAGTTGATAAATATCCTGTGCAGTGGCACTTTCATCGTTGAGAAAAAAATTCGCATGTTTGCTGCTGATTTCTGCTCCGCCAATTTTGGTGCCCTTCAATCCGGCTGCTTCAATCAATCTTCCGGCATAATCTCCCGGTGGATTCTTGAACATGGAACCCAGACTGGCGCCGGGGGGTTGGGTGTTTTGGCGATGTTCGCTGAAGCTTGCCATCTTGGCTTCCACTAATTCCCGGGTGCTTTGTTCCAATCTAAAGGTCGCGCTGAGAATGATGACCTGTTCCTTGTTTCGTTTATAAATACTGCTGCGGTATTCGTAGTGCATCTCGCTGGCAGGTACCTGTTGTTTGCCATGTATTGGGTGCAAGATATCGGCCATCATGAGAGATTGCTGAGTATCGGAGCCATGCGCCCCTGCATTACCATATACGCCGCCGCCAACGGTGCCGGGAACTGAATTTACCCATTCCAAGCCGCTGAGGCCGTGGATAGCTGCTTGTCTGGCCAGCCCGCCAAAATTGACGCCCGATTCAGCAAAAACGGTAGGAGGGTTACTTTCTTTGTCAAAGCGAATCGTCTTGGATCGGTTGATGATCGCCACTTCATGCAGCCCGACATCGGAGACCAGGATATTGGAGCCTTTACCCAGAACGCGGAACGGAACCTGCCATTGCCAGAGCAGTGTGCATATTCTTTCCAGAGCGGCACTATCATTAGCAATACAAACAGCATCGGCAGGGCCACCCACGTGGGCAGTGGTGAATTTTTCCAGGTGCGCGAATTGTTCGAAGCCGCGTCCCAGAAGCTCCTGCAAGGTATTATTCTGCTGTTGATTGAGTACCGATTTCATCATTAAGCTCACTTTACCGTTTCTGACTTGCTCGATGCATATAACGATTCAAAAATGGATTGGCTGATCAAGACAGCATCTCCGGCGGAGAGGATAACCAGAACATCTTTTGGCTGGAGTTCTTTTAATAAATATTCTGTAATGGCATCAAAATGCTCAAAATGGCGCGTTTCTGCTCCTTCGATTTGATCTGCCAGTGTTTGGATATCAAAGCCTGGATTAATCTCTCTGGCCGCATAGACACTCGTAATGATCAAAAAATCCGTGTCAATGAAGGCTTTGGTGTAGTCGTTAAAAAGGGTCATGGTGCGGGAATAGGTATGCGGCTGCCAGACTGTCCAGATTCTTTGCTGCGGATACAAATCACGCAGGGCGCTTAATGTGGCACGAATTTCGGTGGGGTGGTGGGCGTAATCATCAATGATGGTTACGCCTTGGGCAACGCCTACAATCTCCATGCGGCGGCCTGTGCCGGTAAAACGGCTCAAGGACTCGGCCGCAGCTTCCACAGACAAACCTAATTGTTCAGCAACTATCAGGGCTGACATTGCGTTCTTCACATTATGCTTTCCCGGTACTTGCAAAGCACAGAGAACCTCGTTATTGTTTTCTGTAGTGTAACTAAAGCCATAGCAACCATTGGCTTGCAATTTCATGTTCCCTGCGGATTTAGTGGCATTGGATGCCGGCAGACCGTAAGTGATCAGCTTTGTTTGCGGAGCCAAATTTTTTGCCAATTGGCGATTGCCTGCATCATCCCAATTAAGAATCAATTTTCCCAGGGGGACAATATTATCGATGAAGGTCAAAAAGGCCTGTTCGTAATCTTCCATGGTGGGATAGCAATCCGGGTGATCATGCTCCAGATTGGTCAGCACGGCGAGATAGGGGGTGAGGCCGTGGAACATGCGGTCGTATTCATCGGCTTCAATGACAAAATACGTGCTGCTGCCAGCGTGGGCATTGCAGCCCAGGTCTTTGGAATCACTGCCGATGATGTACGAAGGATCCAATTTCAATTCATGCAGCATCCAGGCGATCATGGCTGTGGTAGTGGTTTTGCCATGTGTTCCGGCAATGGCAATGCATTTCTTGTCCTGCATCAATTGGTTCAGAAAATCGGAGCGTTTCAGCACCGGGATTCCTTTTTCCATGGAGGCTACAACTTCAGGGTTTGAATCCGGGATCGCAGAGGAACGTACGACCAGATCCACCAGCCCGATATTTTCAGCCTGATGGCCGATAAAAATCCGTGCACCGAGGTGGGCCAACTGCTGAAGCATAGCCGAATCCTGCCGGTCAGAGCCGCTGACGGTAACCCCGTTCTCCAGCAGCACTCTGGCAATAGCAGAGAGGCCTGTTCCACCGATTCCAATCAAATGCACATTTTTCATCAGATAAATACCACCAATACAAAACCAAAGGCTATAGCAACCGCAAAATAAATGGTTGGATCACCCAAAAATTGCGGAGGTAGAGTTTGAATTAATCGCAAAGCAGCATCCCCAAGAGGAGTACCGGCAACCGGTGCGGTGATGAATTCGAAAGGGTAGGCAGCTTTATCCAGAAAGAACCAGATGGAACCAAAAATCAAGTACCCATTGATGGCGCCAAGGAAAAGACCCAACAAAGAATCCTGTAGACGTTCCCGTACAAATTTTCCACTCTCGGCGAGACGACCAATGTTGGGGGTCTGGTAGCCGAAAATGACCAGGCCGATCAAGATACCAAATCGGACCCAGAACATGGTGGCCAGATCTCCGCTGGTGGCAAGGTTTTGGATGAAAGGAATAAACTTTTCCATCAAGGTGCCAACAAATAATGAGAGAATGACCGCAAAACTCACCAGGAGTTCTTTTGCCCACCCACGCATCAAACCGATCACCGCAAAAAGGAGGACAAAAATCATAAAGAGGATATTCAGTCCGATCATTTTCCTGACTCCTTTTCTTTTTTGCAATCCAGGATGAGCCGAGCAATATCGGCGGCAGCCTGGGGGTGAGCCAGAGAAAGCATGTTGATTTTCATCTGAGCCAGTTTATCTGGATTGAGTAGAAAATCTTTGAGGGTTTCCAGCAAGGTTTCAGTCAAGGAATCATCCTGAAGTAAGACGGCAGCCCCATGTTCAACCATATAATCTGCGTTTTGTTTTTGATATTTCCAGGCATGCGGATAAGGAACCAGGATCGCCGGCAGGCCCAGCATGGGATATTCACCCATTGTGGATGCACCGGCACGTGAAACAACCAGATCCGCTGCACACATGGCATGCGGCATATTTTCATGCAGGTACGGGTAAGGGTAATAATTCTGTCGGGCGGATGGCGCTAATCCTTCATAGTATGAGGAAACCATGGGCCAATCCAACTCACCAGAGATGTGAATAATTTGTGCAAAGTTGACCAGTTCCGGGATGATGGCCAGTAAGGCATGATTAATAGATCTTGCACCCCGGCTGCCGCCAAATACCAGCAGGGTGGGGCGTTGACTCGAGATGCGGAAAACCCGCAAGGCTTCTTCAATTTCAATGTTCGCAAAACGAGCACGGGTGGGATACCCAGTTACGACAATTTTTCTTTGGTCAGAAAAGTACTGTTTTGAAGCTGGAATGGATAAGGCTATCTTGGATGCAAATTTGGAAATGACTTTCAAAGCTAGTCCAGGTTCCACATCCGGTACGAAGACCACTTTTGGATAGCTGCGGGCGGCGATGGCCATCGGAACAGCCAAATACCCTCCGGTAAAGAAAATGACGTCCGGACGGAAGGATTTTAGAATTTCTCGCGAAGCGATGAATCCCTTAATCAGTCTGAAGATATTGCGGGGAAGATCACGAATCCCTACGCCATGCAAACCGGCAGCAGGGATTTCCCTGTAGGCAACCGGCAAGGCATTGCGGACGAGATTCGCATCCAGACCATTCTGGCTGCCGACCCACAACACTTCTATTTCGTTCTGATTGAGAGCTTCAAGAACGGCGATAGCGGGGTAAATCCCGCCGCCCGTTCCGCCAGCGCAAATCAATAATCGCAGCATTTGAATTCCTGTTTTCCTTGTTATTTTCCGCTTTACTAACGCGGGAGATACTCATTAAAAGGCCAATACCCACCATGGTGGTCACCAAACTGGAACCGCCAGAACTGAGAAATGGTAGAGCATTGCCTGCAAAAGGTATCAGATTGACCAAAACTCCAATATTAATAAACGCTTCAATTACGATCCAGAAGGTTACCCCTCCGGCTAATAATTTACCAAATAGATCAGGTGCGTGTTGGGCAATGACAATTCCCCGCCAGAGCAGGAGAATAAATAACCCAATGATGATTGTGCCGCCAAAAATACCGGTTTCTTCCACTAGAACAGCAAAAATACTGTCTGTCCACGGCACAGGCAATCCGGTGGATTTGGTGGTTGATTTACCAATGCCGACACCAAACCAGCCGCCGCGAATAACAGCTTCCAAGGATCGTTGAATGTGATAAGAAATACTATCGATATTTTGTAAATTTGGATTAAATGTGAGAATACGTTCCGCACGGTCACTGACCAGAATCACGGCGCCACCAACCAGAATAATTAGCACCAACATTAACAAGATGTGGCGGATGCTGCCTCCACTAAGGAAGAAAAGCAGGCCTCCCAGGGCAAATACAGTGATCGTGGCGCTTACATCTGGTTGAATGGCAATTAGACCCCCGATAAAGCCTACAATGATACTGACGGGCACTAAACCAAAGGTGAATTTATTTAATTGCTCCTGACGAGAGGTCAGCCAGGCAGAGAGATATATAATGACTGATAATTTAGCCAACTCGGAAGGCTGTACAGAACCGCGCAACAGACCTCGGTTCAATCCTGAAGGATCATCGGTGACAAACATAACCGCGATCAGCATCACGACGGTAATACCCATCATGAGCAGAAGAATTTCTTTGCGCATGAGCAATTTGTAATCAAAAAGACTGAGGATAGAAGCAATCAAGCTGCCAACAAATAACCATTTGATCTGGTTGCCCAAGAAGTAGGCCGCAGGCAGGCCAACACGCAGAGAGTGGCTCCAACTGGCGGAGTAGACAGCCAGTAATCCAATGATCGAAAGACACATCACAATTATCAGCATTGGGGTATCAAACGTCAATCGAAAAAGACCACGTTTGGGTTGTTGGGTTGAGGGTTTGCTAGTGTTCATCATAGTTCGTTCACCCATCTTCGATACCATTCTCCACGTTCTGCAAAATCTTTATATGCATCGTAACTAGTACCGCCTGGCGAAAGTAAAACAACATCGCCATCTTCAACCCGGCTGGCTGCTTTTTGAACGGCATCCTTGAGGTTGGTACATTGATCCACGGAATAAGGTCTCTGATCAACGTTGGTGGATCCGATGGCTTCCAAGATTAAATCACCTGCTTCACCAAAAACCACCACATGGTCCACTCTTTCGTGGATTTTTTTTGCCAGGGTTTCCCAGGGCAACTTTTTATCGCGCCCACCAAGCATTAAAACCAGAGGCTCATCAAATGCGTTGATGGCAGCCATGGTTCGTTCGGGTGCGGTAGCAATTGAATCGTTATACCATGCAGCCCCATGCCATTGACGAACAAATTCGAGCCGATGGGCGACGCCGGCAAAATCCCGAATGCCTGCCTGGATACTTTCCAGAGGAATACCGGCGGCAAATCCGATAGCAACGGCTGCCAGCACATTAGTTAAGTTGTGTTGTCCGCGCAGTAGAATCTCTTTTGTGCTCAACACTGCAATGTCGGGACCTGTTGAATGATAATAGACGATATTTTGGTCTGCATACGTACCGATCCATTCACCGATTTCGGGTTTATCCAAACCAAAACTACTTAATTTGCCTTTGACGGCATTGGTTAATGCCCAAGAACCCTCGTCATCCCGGTTCAGGATGGCGATATCATCCGTTTGTTGGTAATCTAATATGTGCTGTTTTGCGGCGGTGTATGCCTCAATGGTGACATGGCGGTCCAGATGATTGGGTGTGATGTTCAAGACTGCGGCCACTTTGGGGGAGAGGGACATCTGTTCCAATTGGAAACTGGAGAGTTCGAGAATTACCAGATCATCCGGGCTGATTTGATCTGCATGTACGATCAGTGGGTTGCCTATGTTGCCGCCAATCCAGGCTTTTTCAGCATATGCGTGGGTGGCCATGCGGCCGACCAGGGTGGTTGTGGTGGTTTTTCCGGCGGAACCGGTAATGCCAACGGTTTTTGCGCTAATATTTTCCAAAAATACTTGGGAATCATTGGTAATGGGGATTTGCCGACGAACAGCTTCTTCTACAATTGGCAGGGTTAAAGGCACGCCGCCCGAAACACAGACCAGTTCCTGTCCGTTCAAGATTTCAAGGGGATGAGATCCCAAGACCCATTTGATGGGGTAATTTTTTAAGGCTGCCATTTCGTCGTTCATTTTGTCCAGAGAATGGTTGTCATTCAAGGTCACCTGAGCGCCATGCACGGCAAGAAATTGGGCCAATGCCAATCCCTGACGGGCGGCACCCAAAATCAAAACAGGTTTTCCTTTCCAATTTGTTGTCATCATGCCAATGTCACCGCTATGCCAATAATCGCAAATAGTAAACCAATCAGCCAAAATCGCTGAACGACCTGGGTTTCACTCCAGCCTAACAATTCAAAATGGTGCTGCAAGGGAGCCATTTTAAAGAGGCGTTTGCCCTTGGTAAGTTTGAAATAACTGATTTGTAAGATGACACTGACAGCGATGGCGACCGGGATGATGGCAATAATCGGCAGTAAGAGCCATTGACCTGTCATCAGAGCCACGACGGCCAATACGGCCCCCAATGCCAGCGAACCGGTATCCCCCATGAAAAGATTGGCAGGATGAACGTTAAACCAGAGGAATCCAAAAATTGCGCCCACCAGGGTGAAACAAAAGCGAGCGACAGTGTCCTGACCCTGCATGATGGCGATGGCTCCATAGGCAGTGAGGGCGGTGGCGGTGATTAATCCAGCCAGACCGTCTAATCCATCCGTAAAATTCACGGCATTGGACATGCCCACAATCATGAAGGCAGCTATGGGGATGTAGAAAGGATCCAGATTGATAATCTGGTTGACACCCGGCCAAATTAATTGAGGCACATTGAGAAAATAGCGCAGCACAAAGGCAATGGCCAGAGCCAGAATCACCTGAATGATAAATTTGGTGCGTGCCCGCATCCCTAATTGTTTACGAGGTCCGCGAATTCCTTCCCAATCATCAATGCCACCCAGAATTCCAAAGAGAACCAGAGTAAGCAGTGGAATGAACACATCATTGCCAAACAAATTCACCCCAACTAGCGAGACAAAATTGAGCAGAACGGTAATGAATAACACCGGTAAAATGATCATCAAGCCGCCCATGGTGGGGGTGCCCATTTTGGTCATATGCCGCTGTGGTCCTTCAACCCGGATGAGTTTTCCGATTTTGAAGTGCTTTAACATGCGAATGAAGGGTCCGCCCCAAATGACGGCCATCATAAAACCTAATAAGCTAAGGGATAATGCGAGCGAAGTTTCTTTCATTGCGCATTCTCCAATGCCGATACAATTCGATCCATCTTAAGACTGTTGGATCCCTTGACCAAAATCACTTCTTTTCCGGTGCTCATTTCGTTAACAAAAGCGATGAGTTCGTCCATGTCAGAAAAATGGTGAATGTGACGCCCGCTCATACCTGCCTGAAGTGCTGCACCGGCGATCATGGCACTCAGTTCACCATACGTGATCAAAGTTTCACATACATCGGCGGCACGCAGGCCTACTTTTTCGTGTCCCTGCTTCTCGTATGGTCCTAATTCTTTCATGTCGCCTAGGATGGCTATCTTGCGGCCTTCCAACTCGTGCAATAAATTCAAGGCAGCCAGAGTCGATTCCGGGCTGGCGTTGTAGGTATCATCCAGAATCAAGGATCCCTTGCTGCTATAAACCGTGTTGAGCCGAATTTGATTCTTGCTGGTTTGTAAATTGTGAATAATTTCGTTCCAGGAGAGGTTGAATACCAAACCCACCGATACCGCGCGTAAGACCGTATGCACCGAGTGTCTGCCAATTTGAGGGACGCGCAGATGTAGGACATCATTTTTATGATGCAAACGAAAACGAATTCCTTCCAGCCCCATGCCTTCAATTTGATCTGCCCACAAATCCGCCTTACTGGAAAGCCCATAATAAAAGACATGCGCTTTGGTCAACTCGGCCATGGGATACACCAGGGGATCGTCATAATTTAAGATAGCAACTCCCTGTGGAGCAGCGGGTAAGGATTGCACCAGTTCGGCTTTACCTGCGGCAATGGCTTCCTGTGATCCGGCTCGTTCAGCATGAACGGTACCGATGTTGGTGATGACACCAATTCTTGGAGAAGCAATATCACATAGGAATTTGAGATCACCTTGGACGTACAGCCCCATTTCCAGTACAGCAACCTGATGTTCTTCGGTTAATTCCAATAAGGTAAGGGGTAGACCAATCTCATTATTTAAATTACCCGGATTTTTAAGGGTTACAAACTGGCTTTGGAGAACATCAGCGGTTAGTTCTTTGGTGGTTGATTTTCCAACACTGCCAGTAATCCCGACGACATCCACCGTTAATTGATTTCGCCAGGATTTTGCGATGGTTTGTAGTGCTTGAATACTGTCCCCGGTTTTAATGCAAATTGGAGACAAGAAATCTATGGTATTGGGAATGATGGAGGAACCGGTTAAATCAATGATCTGATAACCAGGTTCGATGTCATGATCGATCAAGGCTGCGACTGCGCCATTGCGGAATGCATTTTCAACATACAGATGTCCATCTGTTTTTTCACCGGACATGGCAACAAAAATATTCCCGGGTAAAATTTTCCGAGAATCTACTCTGGCACCGGTGACAATAGGTCCGGAAAATTCCGGCGATTGCCCTGATAATGCATTCAAACATTTTCCAATCGTTAGCACAGGTTATTCCTTTACAACTTTCTGGTTCAACTGATGCCGGATATCATCCGGCGGGATATCCATCAAAACCACTAATTCAGAAACCACATCATGAAAAACGGGCGCAGCAACCACTGATCCCCAGATCGAGGATGTGGGTTTTTCGATCCAGATATAAACAATAAATTGCGGGTCATCTACCGGCCCCCAGCCGACGAATGAAGCATTGGTGGTATCACTGGTGTATCCTAACGGTCCTGGAATTTCAGCGGTACCGGTCTTACCCGCCAGGCGATAACCATCCACCAAGGCGCTCGATGCTTCACGTTCCAAAGAAACTGCTAACATTTCCGTAAGGGTGTCGGCGGTTTCTTCTGAGATGGGTTTTCCGGTGACCATCGGGGAAGAATCTCGACGCTGCCCATTATCCAAAACCGATTTTAGAATATGAGGCGACATCATCTTGCCGTCATTGGCGACAGCGGAGATGGATGTAATCATTTGGATAGGTGTTACTGCCAGACCTTGACCAAACGAATTCGCGGCGATGTCTGCGTCTACCCAGGTATCTCCAGGGACACTCAAAGGCCAGGCAACTTCGCCAGCCAGATCAACATTGGTTCTGCGGCCCATGCCAAATTCGAGCAAGTATTTATAAAAGTTATTCGGGCCAATTTCAGTGGCAACCCAGGCCAGGCATACATTAAGGGAGTGCTGGAGGCAGCCGGTCATATCTTGGGGACCCCAAGCTGCACGGTCCCAGTTATAAATGGTGATACCACCGATGTTGATCGAACCTGTATCGATAAATTCTGTATCAGGTTTCACTGCTCCAGTATCCAGACCTATGGCCATGGTTAGAACTTTGAAGACCGAACCAGGCTCATAGGAAATGTCAATTGTGCGATTGAAATAATTATCCTGGTATTCCCAATAGACATTGGGATTCATGCGTGGATTGGAAGCCATGGCTAGAATTTCGCCGGTTTTAGGGTCCATAACGATAATCGAACCGGATTGGGCGCCATTACTCGCTACTGCATTGTCCAGAATTTCTTCCACATTGGCTTGGATTTCACGATCAATGGTCAAAACCAGGCTAGAACCTGGCGGGACATTGACAAATTCTTTGATTTTATTGGGATCAACTGGAGAAGCCACTTCCAGGGGTGTTCCCCTGAGCAGGGCGTTGTACTGCTCTTCAACGCCTAAATGAGCTTCACCTTTTTCAATATCCAGCATGGAATAAAAGCCAAGAATATTGGATGCCAGGTAATTTTCCGGATATGATCGCTGCAAGTGGGGGTTCCAGTTCACTCCGCTAAGTACCTGGGCAGAGCCGCTGTCCTTCCGTTGTTGGGCATACGTTTTTTGGTATTCATCTTTAATGGAGCGTAATTGCTCTATCTTTGATGGAGAAACAAAATCTGCAACCACGACATAAACCTGGCCATTTGCCGGATCATAGGGGGTGCTGATGCGTGCCAAGGTGTCCTGATAATCCAGTCCCAATACATTGGCTAATACGCTGGCGATGGTTTCCTCATTCCCGAGAGAATTAACGGTTTTTAGTTCTACTCCAACTTCATAGACTTCTTTGTTTCCAACCAATAAATTTCCCCAGCGGTCATAAATGGTACCTCTTTCGGGAGTGATTTTTTCAACATTGTACTCATAGATCAGGTTGGATTGATCCCGGATTAGCATGACATTTGCATTCCCCTGGATATTGACCATCTGCAATATTACAGTTAACCCAAACAAAGTCAGGGCTACACCTATAATTTGAAATCTGGTCGGGATTGCAAACTTCATTTGAATATTTCCTTCAAAGAAAATTTGGAGAAGTTGATATTATTGGTGATCATATCCCACAAGGATTGGGTATACATAGGTTGAAGAATGTTGTTGGGCATTCCAATGGATGCTGTATTGCTTGGTAAATCAGTCAAACCTTTTTTGTGGTAACCCGCTACCGGAATGTAGATGGCATCATTGGGTGTGCTTGATTTGAAGCCCAACTCAAGCGCCCGTTGTTTCATGATTTTGTTCGAGGTGAGATAAGCGATATTGGTGTGCATGGTCGCAATCTCCCGGTCAATTCGTCCTTTTTCCCATTCGAGATCCTGAATAGCAACACCTGCAGCGGCGGCGTTTTCAGTTACATACAAGTAAAAACCAGCAACAAGGGCTAATCCTACCAATAATACGAGATAGACTCCCAGGCGCTGAATATGTTTGCGCCAAGGAGCTTGTTTGTATGCATTAACCAGTTTGTGTGCCATTTCTTCCTATCATTTTCCTTAGAATATTCGATCTTTAACGTGCAGAAAATGTGCCAAATCTTCATAATTTTTCGATAACTCTAAGCCTTGCACTTCTAGCTCTGGAATTTTGATGCATTTCATCTGGAGCAGCTTGAATGCTTTTTTTCGTCAGGATGGCTACGGTTGCCACATGGCCACAGGTGCAAACAGGTTGTTTGGGTGGACAAATGCAGTCACGGCTCTCCAAACGATAATACTGTTTCACAATCCGGTCTTCCAAAGAGTGGAAGGTTATAACAGCTAGCTTTCCACCTTTTTTCAAGGAAGCAACGGCTTTGGGTAAAAAAAGCTCAATGCCAGCCAATTCCTGGTTCACCGTTATTCGCAGTGCCTGGAAAATCAACGTGGCCGGATGGACTTTGCGTGGGTTGCTTTTCACCACGGCATTGATCACTCGGGTCAATTCAGCGGTTGTATCCAGCGGCCGGGCTTCTATGATCGCTGCGGCTATCCTTTCAGCGCCTGGCATTTCGCCAAAGACTCTCAAGAGAGTGGCAAGTTCTTTCTGGGAGGCCTGATTCACCAGGTGCCAGGCTGAACGTTCCTGGGTCGGATCAAATCGCATGTCCAGGGGGCCGTCACTCTGAAAGGAAAAACCCCTCTCAGCGGTGTCCAGTTGCATGGAAGATACACCCAAATCCACCAAAATACCATCCACATCCTGCCAGCCTACTTTTGCCATTTCCAGATCAATGTTTTGATATGAGGTTTGGACTAGATGAGCTCGCTTTCCGAAAGGATGCAGTTTTTCCTGGGCCAAAGAAATTGCTGTTGGATCCAGGTCCAACCCTAGCAACTCCCCATTGGGAGAAGATTTTTCCAGGATACCGAAGGCATGGCCTCCAGCACCCAGGGTGCCATCTACATACTTCCCATCGGACACTGGTTGTAAGTATTGTAAAACTTCATGGTAAAGTACAGGAACATGGGCAGGGGTATTTTCTAACGGCGTTTTGCTGCTCATGCCAGATCCATAGATAGATCTAAATTCGCAAACAATTCCGGATTCTCTTCAGAATTTTGTAAGGACAAGTCCTTCTTTTCCCAAAGTTCCGGATTCCATATCTCAAAATTGTCACCCACACCGACAATGATAGCCGTGCTGGCTAACTTACCGGAGTCGCGCAGGAATTGCGGAATGAGAAGACGGCCGGCTTTATCCAGCTCAACCCGATCTGCATGAGCAAAAATCAAACGCTTCAATTGACGGGCAGCGGGATTGGTCATACTCATGGTGTTTACTTTGGCATACATTTTTTCAAAATTGGGTGAAGGCATAACGACGAGGTTTTGATCGAAGCCCTGCGTGATGAAGGCGCCATCCAGCAACAGTTCACGGTATCGTACCGGAATTGTCATGCGTCCTTTTTCATCAATGCTGTGCTCGTAATAACCCAAGAACATAAGTTCTAATCCTCGCTAATAGTACAAAACGCCGGATATCCGGCGTTCCACTTTCACCCACTATTAACCACTTTTGTCCACAGTATAAACGAAATGGAGATCATTTGCAAGTCATTTACCCACATGAAAATGGGTTTGTTTCCAAAAAAACCATATCATTCCAAAATTTAAAAATAACCCGCAGATTCCAGATGAATCGGCGGGTATTGAAAAGGGGCTGTCCCAAAAGTAGACAAGGGCGGCCCCTTTATTAATTTAAAGAACTTTAATACAATTAAGAGATGAAAAGAGGACATAATCGAGTA
>DHVR01000060.1 GCA_002412765.1 Leptolinea sp. UBA5203
GGTTCTGGAACCAGGTCAAAATAATTGGCAGGGTGCGGACCTTTTGTTCAGTCAAGACAATCAATGGCCACAAATAAGCGTTCCAGTTAAACATGAAGGTCAGCATACCAAAAGTAGCCAATGCAGGGCCAAGCTGCGGGAGGATAATTTGTCGATAGATGCGAAATTCTCCAGCACCATCTACTCTGGCGGCATCCAGCAATTCATTGGGAATGGATGTGGCAAATTGCTTGAATAGAAAAATCCCAAATGCATCCACTGCGGCCGGAATGATTAATGCCCACAACTTATTTAACAACCCCAATTTAGCCAGAATTAAATACCCGGGAATCATGGTCATCTGGTGGGGAATCATCATCGTAGCGAGGATGAACCAGAAGATGATGTTTTTGTATTTGAATTCGAACTTGGCAAAAATATAACCAAACAAGGAGCTGGTAAATAAGACCTGAATAACATTGGCAATCGCAATCAGAAGAGAATTGCGATAAAAAAGCAGGATGGGTAAGTTCGGATCACTCAGCACTTTTTGGTAGTTTTCCAATGTAAAAATACGCGGGAAGAAGGTTGGCGGAATCTGGCGCATTTCGGCACCGGTTTTAAATGAGCCGAGAATCATCCAGATGAAAGGCAGTAATGTCAACAAACTGGCTGGAATAAGAATTAAATAGGCCGGATTGAAATGAAACTTATGCTTTAGTTTTCTTGCTGCAAGATTAGTCATATCAATACTCCCAATCCGAACGCATCAAACGTGTCTGAACCAATGAGATGCTAAAAATAATTAAAAACAACACAATGGAAACTGCTGCGGACCAGCCCATCTTTTGATAGCGAAACGCGTAATCATAGATATTAAGCAGTAAAACCTGGGTTTGGTCGTTGGGACCCCCATTCGTCATGACTTTAACAATATCAAACACCTGAAAAGCGGAGATCATGGTCAGGATAGCTGCTAATAGAATGGTAGGCTTCATCAATGGCAAGGTAATGTGTATAAAGGATTGCCAGGTGGAAGCGCCATCAATTTTTGCAGCATCCTTGATCGCCTGCGGGATACCTTGCAAAGCGGCAATAAAGATAACCAGGTTGTATCCCATATCCTGCCATAAATAAGCCACAATAATTGCAAACACGGCAATTGGAATGCCGAGAAAAGTTAACTTTGGGTCCCCAGTCCAGTTGATTCCCACCATCTTACCTGTGAATATTCCAAGAACAGCGTTCAACAAGCCGCGTTGTGGATGCAAAATGAAACCCCACATAATAGCAACGCCAACCGAAGGAGCGAGAACCGGCAGGAAAAACAGAATCCGGAAAACAGTTTTCATTTTGGCATGCACGGATTCAATCAGAAAAGCCAGGGGTAATGTGGAAAGTAAATTCAAGGGAACAACCAGGAGGGCAAAGATCAGGGTGATTTTTATCCCAATGTGAAATTGCTGAACCTCAAGGGGTGCTGTAATAGAAAAATCTAACATTTTTTGGAAATTTAACAATCCAATAAACGGATTTTCCCCGCCAAATCCCAGGAAAACACCGCCCGTTCGACGGGAACTATAATCAAAAAAAGCTAAGGCAAATCCCCACAAAAGAGGAAAAACCGTCCAAAAGCCCATAAATAAAAGTAAGGGGCCAATGGTGGCTGCTAAAAATTTCTTTTTTGCAGCATCACGTCCATGAAAAAACCGCTGCCAGGGTGTAAGGATGGGTTCGGATGACATCATCTGCTCCATTCAGGAGATGAAAGATTTCTTCCATCTCCTTATTCATTGACTAAGACCTACTCAAATGAGCCTTGCACGGATTGATCCATGGTTTGGAGTGTTTCCTCCAAAGTCGCATTCCCCTGCAGGAAATTCAAAACCGTTGGATAGGTAACTTCATACCAGACAAAATCTCTATCCGGGAAATGACCTTCGTATTCTCCAAATTGCAGAATATCCAGGAAGGCGTTGAAATAAGGGTATTTTGCCAATAATTTGTCCGCATTGGGTCCACTGGTATTTTCAATCAGGGCTGGCAGTGTACCGGAGGTCAAGTTAAATTCTACGGCATTATCCGCGTTTAGCGTAACATAATTGACAAAGTCCCAGGCAGTTTCCTGAACCTTGCTATTGGCAGAGACGGTCAATCCCCAACCCGAAGCGGCAGCAAACACGGGTTCATCGCCCAGGCTAGGTAAGGGTTGATAAATGGTTGTTTCGACAACCTCCGGATAATCACCGCTATATTCAGGAACAGCCCAGGGGCCGATCAAGCCGATGGCTGTGCTGCCATTGAAATAAGAATCCCCGACCCAATTTTCGGTATCATTGAAAAGCAGCGGATCCACAACACCTTCAGAAACCAGGCGCTGCATTAATTCCAAAGCGGCTTTTCCTTCCGGGGTATTCACAGAGTAACTTCCGTCCTTCAAGTATTCCCCGCCCGCCTGTAAAACAAGGGAGTGAAACATGGTGGCAATTCCATCGGATCCGGTGAAATGAAATCCTGAACGAGTCATGACCCCATCCTGTACCACCGCCAATTTCTTGGCATCTGCAATGACTTCATCCCAAGTCGCCCAACCATCTGCGTACTCGGCGGCGCCAACTTCTTCTGCAGTCGTTGTGTTGAATAAAACTGCACCATACTCAATATTGAACTCTTGTGGAATTCCGTACAGTTTGTCGCTGCAAGTATATCCACCCATGGGCGCAGAAAACAGTTTGGCATCCGCATCTGCTTGGGTTAACATACTTTCCGGTACGGCTGCCAGACTTCCGCCATCAGCATAAGAGCAAACCCATGAACCAAACATTTGCAAAATATCTGCTTCTGTTTTTGCCGGCAAAGCCGTCTGCAAGGTTTGAATATAGGAATCGTAATCAAACGTCTCAAAAACGATTTCTACATCGGGATGTTCCGTCATGTAGGTTTTGGCGAGGGCTTCATAAGCTGCATTGAAAGAATCGTTGCGATGGGTCCAGACTCGCACGGTTGTTGTTTGACCGGCGGCGGGTAGGTTGGATTCTGCGGGTTGAGAGGCGGCAGGGGCACAAGCCGTCAGGGCTAGTACGGCGATAAGCAAAATGGTCCATAAACTTTTCTTCATCTATTCATCTCCTTGAATGAAATATACATCAAAATGGATTTCAAATTCGGCAATGATCTCGGATTCATTCACCTCCTTACAATTTAACAACCGTGTCCAGATTATGGGGAAGATCAGGATTGAGGCCTTTGGCTAGTGATCGCTCAAAGGCAACCATTTGACCAAAGGGTAAGTACAAAATATTGCGAATGCTTTCATCCACTTCGGAATGGAAAGATACAACTCCCTGCTCTTCTCCAATGGATACAATTTTTCCACCCAGCTCACTCAGCTCATTGAGCACTTTTTGTTCATGCGTCTGATTGACACTGGACCGCAAGCCGATCACCTGAGAGGTGGATGTAATCATGGATTTAGGCCCATGACGAAATTCCATAAAATGGAATGGCTCGCTGTGGCTCAAGGACATTTCTTTCATTTTTAAACTGAGTTCGCTGGCCAGGCCATGACGCGGACCTGAACCTAACCAGTAGAAGCGGTCCAAATTCATATCCTGACCAATCTGTTGCCCCATCTCATGGTAAGTTGTCAGGATACGCTGACCAGCAGCCGGGAGTTTATATAGATCCTGGAAAAGGTCTCCTTTCTCAGCAGCAATAACGGCCAGGGCGACGGTTGCCAAATACAGCGTTGAAAATGCACGAGTTTGAGCTACACTGCGTTCCATTCCGGATGGCAGGACCACATTAAGGTGTCCCATCTTTGCCAGGGGTTGATCAGCATAGCAGGAGAAGGTAAGTAATTTACCGCGTTTTTGTTCCAGAAAAGCCTCACAGGCCAACAAGGTTTCGGTTGTCTCTCCGGATCGGCTGATGGCCACTAACAAGACCTCCCCTCGCGGATAAGAAGCATGCGGGTAATGCCATAATTCTGAGGCGGGTAATCCGCGTGCACTTCGGCCCGTCGTCTCCTGAAAGAGGGCAGCCGCAGCCAAAGCCAGATAATAAGTGGATCCACAGCCGGTAAAGAGCACCTGTTTCACATTTGTCTGGCTAATGTCCTGAAGATCTGATTTGTACAGGGCTAAAACATCCAGTGCAGCCTGCCAGGCTTCAGGTTGAGAATTGATTTCTTCTCGGGTAAATATTCCTCTTTCCATAATATTCAGTGTCCTTTAATCATTAAAGTATGAGTTCTGCTTCAAGGTTGCGCCCAGAATAGCAGCGCATGCGTAAAATTGATCTCCAGGGTTCCTTTAGGTCCTTTGACCTGACCCAGTTCTTTTTCATTCACATAATCAAATAGGCGATACTCTTTCTCTTCCAATCCGCGCAATGTGATCACACCGGAAAAGACTCCACCCGGTTCATCGGTGAAATACGCAAAATAAAGCCGATCGTCTTTGCGGATGACATGCGTTTCAGGTTTATCCAGGGCAATATCATACAGGTTCAAGGCTTCGCCATCCGCCAGAGAGTGCCGGGCATAAATCTCTAACCATTTTTTCCATTGGGCGTCTTTTTGGGAATCCAACCCCCACCATTCCTGCAACCGAGGACGAATGGCCTCATCTTCTGGCCAGAGGAATTTTGTCGCTGGAATGCCGCCGGCGCCAATTTCGCTGGCGAAATCCACACCCCCATCGGATAACTCCACGTGGTCTGCAAAGACCGCACTGCTTGGGCCCAACAAGGCTTTGTAGAATTTAATGCGTTGTCGTATTTGCTGGCTGCTGGTCGGATCGGCCGTTACAGCTTGATCCATGGCCGGGATAAGTGTATGGGTGATCTGGGTTCCACAGGGACAAATCTGTGTCACACTATAGGGTTTCAATTGGCGGGTCAATTCAAAAATACTGCGATAGAGCTCTGCGAAAGCGTCCACGGATTTCTGTGGATTCTGGTGATGGTGCGCCGGATTGTAACAGGGCGGCACGGTATAGATATTATCCAATTTATGCCCATCAAATCCCCAGTCTTCAATGAACAGTCGGGTTAATGCTAGGGTGTAGGTTTTTACTTCCTCCAATGCAGGACATAAAATCGCCAATCCACGATTATTTCTGGCCATGCTGCCGTCTTGGTGCTGCACCAGCCAATCGGGATGCTGCTCCAAAATTTTTGATACCCCGTACAGCACATTTTCCCAGTTGCCTTCCCC
>DHVR01000052.1 GCA_002412765.1 Leptolinea sp. UBA5203
GACTTTTATCACAGTTACTGCGAGGCCAATGTTCTTTATCTGGTATTCAACTAGGAAGCCGTGGCAGTCTCCACCTCTGCCAAGTTTCATTAAGAATGAAGTGCGTTAGCGCTGTGGACTTACTCACAATGACATGCTACTACCCTTCTACATATCCCGAGGCCAATAAGGCCTGGCCCGTATGGGAAGCCGATACCCGTGCTACTTGCTCTGGAGTACCTTCAGCAACGATATATCCACCCAATTCTCCTCCTTCGGGACCCAAATCAATTACCCAATCTGCGGCTTGAATTAACTCAAGGTTATGCTCAATCACCACCACAGAATTCCCGGATTCCACCAGACGCTGCAGCAGAAGGATCAGGTTGGCGGTATCCGCGGGATGCAGCCCCATGGTAGGCTCATCCAACAGATAAAGGGTTTTTCCGCTGGCTTTGCGGCTGAGCTCTTTGGCCAACTTCACCCGCTGGGCTTCACCGCCGGATAATGTTGTGGCGGGTTGACCCAATTGCAGGTAGCCCAAGCCAACATCCTCCATTAGTTGTAATTTATCGGCAATACTGGAAATTGCCTGGAAGTGAGTCAACGCTTCACGAATAGTCATCTCTAAAATATCGGCTATGGATTTGCCTAGATACTGAACGGCTAGCACCTCTTCCTTGTAGCGTTTGCCATGGCATCTGGGGCAGCGTACGCTGGTATCCGGAAGAAAATGCATTTTTACGGTCAGCAAGCCGGTGCCTTTACAGGCTGGGCAAGCCCCATTGGGTGTGTTGAAGGAGAAGTGATTTTCTTTCAGGTGTCTTTTTTTTGCTTCAGGAAGGGTAGCGAAAAACGCGCGGATGACATCAAAGGTTCCGGTGTAGGTGGCTGCATTGGATCGGGGCATACGGCCAATGGCAGCCTGATCGACGCTGATGATTTTATCCAGGTGATGCCAACCTTCGATGTGATCATATCGTCCCGGGAGTTCTCGGCTGTTGTTGAACTTGCGGCTGGCGGCTTTCTGTAAGATTTCAATAATCAATGAGGATTTACCCGAGCCAGAAACTCCCGTGACAGCCACCAGAACACCCAAAGGAATCTGGACGTCGAGCTGCTTGAGATTATTTTCCGTTGCGCCGAATATGCTGAGTACACCCTTACGCGTGTGGCGTGTGGCGGGTCGGGGGATTCTCTCCATCCCGCTGAGATAGCGTCCGGTGATTGAATTCTCCATTTGCGCCACCTGCTGCGGCGTACCGGCAGCCACAACCATGCCGCCCTCTTTTCCGGCGCCCGGTCCGATGTCGATGAGATAATCCGCCTGTCTGAAAACTTCCAGATCATGTTCGATGACAAGCATGGTATTTCCCAAATCTCTCAAACGGAGGATGAAATTCATCAAATTCTTCGTATCTCGTGGATGCAATCCAAGGGTCGGTTCGTCCATCACATAAACCACCCCTGTCAGCCCGGAACCGAGCAAAGAAGCCATGCGCAGGCGTTGAGCCTCGCCACCGGAGAGGGTGGCCGTTGCCCGATCCAGAGATAGATATCCAATACCGACCTCCAGAAGGTGCTCCAAGCGTTCGCCCATATCCACCAATAAAGGTTCAGCTATTTGGAATTCTTCCTCAGAAAGTTGGCTGGGTAGATTTTTTAACCAGCTTTGCAACTGTTCCAATGAAGTGGTTGCCAGTTTGACAATGGAAGTTTGTTGAACCATTACCAGCCGGGATTCAGCGCGCAAGCGGGTGCCCTCACATTCCGGGCACGTTGAGACCATAACCGTATCCGCCAGTTTTTCGCGATACTCTTCATCGTGCGTCTGCTCCGTGTAACGGCGGAGGATATTGGTGGCGATACCTTCAAATCTGCCGCGCTGCACGGTTTCGGGAATTGCTTTGCCGGGAAAATGACGAGAAAATTCCTCGCTTTCCACTCCATAAATTAATAAATCGCGTTGTGCTTGGGTATATTCCCCAACAGGTTTTTCAAGGTCCAAATCCAGATGATAATAATTGGATGCAGCGGTTAAGGTTTTGGAATAATGTTGAATATAATAAATGTCCCAGCCTTTAACTGCCCCCTGGGGGATGCTTAGGGATTCGTTCAGCAGGTTTTCCAAAACCGGGCGATGGACGGAACCTAATCCCATGCATACCGGGCAGGCTCCCTGCGGCTTATTAAAGGAAAAATCTGTCATACTGAGCTGAGGCAGGCTATGTCCGCACCTGGTACATTGAATGGTGTTACCTGGGTTCGGCTCATCCTCTTCATGGATGTTAGTGAAACCTTTGCCGTCATCTGGTTCGTATTGCTGAATAACGGCTTCCCCGCATTTCGGACAATTTCTGCGTCCAATACGAGCGTAGAGGATGCGCAGGTAGGTGAAAATTTCAGTTGCAGTACCGACGGTGGAGCGTGGATTACGGTTGGTCAGATGTTGATCAATGCTGATGGAAGGCGATAATCCACTGATCCCATCCATGGCGGGTTTGATTAAGTCATCGGTGACCATGCCCAGGGAAGCCAAATATTGCCGCTGGCCTTCTTTATGAATGGTATCAAAGACCAGGGTGGATTTGCCTGACCCGGAAAGGCCGGTAAAAACAACTAATTTGTATTTTGGGATGCGTAAGGTGATGTTTTTTAAATTGTGGAGCCTGGCTCCCTGGACATAAATTTCGTTAAACATTCGTTTCTCCTGGAATTATCGGATGAAGGTGCTGGAAAATGAACCTAAGGGTTTCAATACAAGCCTTCTTACTAGTAAAAACTAACCTTAAAGCCCTTAAGGTCTGGCTTGTACCTGATTTCTCAACCATTATAAAAGTTGGACAGGAGGACGTATTGAAGAAATACGACAAATCTGCGCAAAAAAACCGGCTCGACGAGCGAACCGGTTTATTAAGTACAGACTATAGTATGCGCTACAACAATCCGGAGACGAGGGCCAACAAAACACCGCCTGCGATAACGCTGCCTAACTGACCGGCAACATTGGAACCCATGGCATGCATGAGGATATAGTTATCGTAATCTTCTTCCTGCGCCATTTGAGCAGAGAGACGGCCGGCCATAGGGAAAGCGCTGATCCCGCAGGCGCCAATCAGGGGGTTGATTTTGCCTTTGGTGACAAAACACATCAGTTTACCAAACATCACGCCTGCGGCTGTATCCAGAACGAAGGCTAATAAGCCCAGGGCCAGGATCATCAGGGTCTGTAAATTGAGGAAACTGCCACCGGACATAGTTGCCCCAATGGCCAGACCCAGGAACAGGGTGGAAATATTGATAATTTCATTTTCCGCAGCTAATTTTAATCGGTTGACAACGCCACTCTCGCGTAACAAGTTACCCAGCATCAAGGTAGCAATTAAGGGAGCTGCATCCGGTGCGATCAAGCTAATCACGATGGTGACAATGATAGGGAAAGCGATGACGGCTTTGTTGGAAACCGGGATGGCCTGATAATCCATGCGAATCAAGCGTTCTTTGCGGGTGGTTAATAGCCGCATGATGGGAGGTTGGATAATCGGCACAAGACTCATATAGGAGTAGGCGGCCACTGCAATTGGACCTAATAGTTCCGGTGCGAGTTTGGTGGTTACAAAGATGGCGGTAGGGCCATCAATGGCGCCAATTACGCCGATAGAGGCTGCCTGGTTGAGGGGAAAACCAAGCAAAGTGGCCAGAATCAGGGTACCATAGATACCAAATTGACCTGCTGCGCCAAGCAGAACGGTATGAGGCATGGAGAGCAGCGGACGAAAATCGATCATGGCTCCCACGCCGATGAAGATCAGCAGGGGGAACAACTCGGTTTTGATACCGGCATCATAGATGACCTTGAAAATCCCGTGATCTGTCCCCATGCCAAGATTAGCCAGAATACAGCCAAAACCAATCGGCAGTAATAAAACGGGCTCGTATTCTTTGATCACGGCGAGGGCAATCAGGACCAGCCCTACGACGATCATCACAGCATTTTGCCAGGTAAAGGCGGCAAATCCTTGGAAGATAGCTGAGAATAACTCATTAAATTGCATGATAGATTATTCCCTTATCCGGCCATCTCAAAAAGGACCTGACCGTGCGCTACATGATCACCCTGGTTAATAAGGACAGCGCTGATGGTTCCCTTTTTTGTGGAACGGATGGCGTTGTTCATTTTCATGGCTTCCAGGTTGCACAGTTCATCGCCGGGAGCAACGGAGTCACCGACTTTAACTTTGACTGCGGTGATTACACCAGGAATCGGAGCCTTGACCGAGTTTGCGCCGGCTGTGGCAGTGCTTGCAGCGGGGGCTGAAGGTGACGCTATAGGGGCAGCAATAGGTGCGGATTGTCCAGCGGCAGGGGCGGCTGCTTCCGCTTCCACCTGGACTTCAAAAACTTCACCATCGACTGTTGCCAGAATAGGACGGCTTTTTATATTCTCGATTTGAACGTTAAATGTCTGATTGCTAACTTTAACTTTAAAATTCATGATTTAAACCTCAAAATTTATGCTTGATTGGTGCGATTGGCAGATTGCCAGGCGCTGACGGTATCAGATGGGGGTTGGAATTCGCCCTGATAGGATGATGTTTTGGATGTGGCCAGCGCAACGGCAACCGCAACGGCGGCAGCTTTGGCTTTCAAATCCATACTGGGTTTATTTGTTTCTAATACAGAAACTTCTTCTTGCGGCTTATCCCGGGTAACGCGTACCAGGAGAACCATCAATCCCCAGAGTAAGATGATCGCAGCAAAAACGATTCCCATCCCTATCAAGGTGATCCATAATGAAGTGCCAAGATTTTCCATGCAAATAAGCTCCTAAATGAAAAATAATTTTTACGAATTACACAGGCATATTCCCATGTTTTCGCGGTAAGGTTTTTACAGATTTATCTCGCAAGGTGGTGAGAGCGGAATAAATGGCCGGACGTGTTTCACGAGGTTCGATGATGTCATCAATGTAACCAGCTCTAGCTGCTGCATAGGGGTTTAAGAATTGCTGCTGATATGCATCGGTGAGTCTGGCTTTTTCTGCAGCCGGATCATCGGCGTTTTGTATTTGTTTTGCGTGCAAAATATTGACTGCACCCTCAGCACCCATCACAGCGATTTCAGCACTTGGCCAGGCCAGACAAATATCCGTTCCCAGATACTTGCTGCTCAAAACCACATAAGCACCGCCGTATGCTTTTCGGGTAACAATGCTGATTTTGGGCACGGTGGCTTCTGCATAAGCATAAAGCACCTTCGCACCATGTCGAATTATACCGCGATGTTCCTGATCTATCCCAGGTAAAAAGCCAGGAGAATCGATAAAAGTGACAATTGGCAGGTTAAAACAATCACACAGACGCACAAAGCGCGATATTTTGTCGGAAGCATCGATATCCACGACGCCGGCCATGACCATGGGTTCCTGGGAGACTATGCCTATCGCGTAGCCGCCTATGCGGGCGAACCCCGTGATGGCATTACAAGCAAAGGTGGATTGTAATTCCAGAAAGCTATTCCGATCCACAACATGGTCAATAACACTATGCATGCTGTAGGGTTCGGCTGGGCTGATGGGAACGATGTGGTTGAGCATCTCATCCATACGCTCCGGGCCTTCATCCTCCCTATCCACGGGTGGATTTTCTACGTAATTATCCGGCAAATAGGAAAGGTATTTTCGAGCCAGGGTCAGCGCGGATTTTTCATCCGGGCTGGTCAGGTGGGCCAGACCACTTTTGCTGTGATGAACCAGGGCGCCGCCTAAACTTTCAAAATCAATTACTTCTCCAGTCACGGCTTTAATGACATTGGGCCCGGTGAGGAACATATACGAGCTTTCTTCCACCATGATGACACAATCCGTCACCGCGGGTGAGTAGGCAGCCCCGCCGGCGCAGGGTCCCATGATCAGGCTGATTTGAGGGATAATGCCGGAGTATTGCGCATTTCGTTTGAAAACCTCAGCATAGCCGCCTAAACTATATACGCCTTCCTGTATTCTTGCGCCGCCTGAATCAATGAGGCCAATAATGGGTTTGCCATTTTCAACGGCTTTATCCATCACGTTGCATATTTTTTTACTTTGCATTTCGCCGAGGGCACCGCCCATGACCGTAAAATCCTGCGCATAGACGAAAACGGTGCGGCCATCGATCTCACCATAGCCGCTGACCACGCCGTCCCCGAAGTATTCTTCACTAGATTGGGTCATTTCATCTGATCTCTGAATTACAAAAGGCTCCAATTCATGGAAGGTGTTTGCATCCAGAAGGAATTCAAGCCGCTCTCTGGCGGTCAGTTTGCCTTTAGCATGATGTTTCTGAATACGGGCTTCGCCCCCACCCATGCGAGCCAGGGATCTTTTCTCACGGAGTTCAAGAATTCGCGGATCTTCGGTCATCTTTTTTCCTCTTTATGTCTGAGCTGGATTATTAGCTTAAATATAAAACTAACCACTTATCATTTTAATACCAGGATTGAATTATTTGCGATTTTAATATCATACCTTTAATGGATGTTCTTCCTCCAATTTCCGATTATTTATTCATTTTTTGTGTGGTATAGATTGTTGGATTTGAAATACTGGCAAATTTTGTGTAAATTACCGGAAATTTGTCATATTAATCTGATCAATTTACTGGTTAAGCAAGTTTATCTTGATCTTATGGTAGCCATCCGGGAGGTTACTTTTGTTCAAAATGGAGAACAGAAATAGGGATTCGACTAATCAGCTTAATCAGGAAATTGTTTGGTTTAACGAATTTTAAAAAGCGATTTATAATCATTATTTTTGAAAATCAAGGGTCAAAATTCACTATGCATATTTTAATGTCGGTGTAAAATAGTCCTATCTGCTTGGTTTTGGATGGTAAAAACTCACTTTATTGGGAAATTTTATTCTGGATACCCTTGCAGTTCTGTATACTCAGCCCTATCTTGTGTACCGTATAATAAGAGTAGTTAGACTGTATTTATGTTTATAGTGAGGAATCTATGAAAAATAAATTTTTAGGTGTCATTTTACTAATATCCTTATTAGTTAGCGGGTTTGATTTTTTGGGAGATGTTCCAGGGAATTCCATTAACAGCGCCAACATCCAACCAGAAGAAGCTGGGCCTTCTTCAACCGGACCGGACAATACGCCCGGAGATATTAATCCCTTAACGGGATTGCCTGTCGAGAATCCTGAAAATCTGGCTGTTCCCCCAGCCCTGATCTCCATTACCAATTGGCCTGTTTCTGCCCGTCCCCAGGCTGGACTTTCTTATTCGCCCTTTGTTTTTGAATTATATATAGGCGATGGGGAGAGTCGTTTTCTGGCCATGTTCTACGGGGATTATCCCAGTACTGATGTCGAAAATGCAGCCGGCAATACTCCGGGGGCTGGTTCAACCAATCCTGTGGCGAATGCTAATAATATCGGACCGATCCGTTCCGGCAGGCTGCCTTATGAGCATCTGCGATCATTCTACAATGGTTTTCTGGTGATGGCGTCCGCATGGAAAGGCGTTGCTTCAAATTTGGGTCAGGCTTCCAATATATTTGGCTCGGACAGCGATGACATCAACAGCGCCATGATTGGTGTGGATAAACTTGAAGCGATTGCCAAAGCCAATCAAAAAGAATTAGGCGATGCTGCCTTAAGCGGCCTGGTTTTTGATCCGGTAGCACCAGCCGGAGGTTCTGCTGGGCAGACTTTCTGGTTTATTTACAACGCCATCGATATGGTCAAATGGCAATTCGACGAAGAATCCGGATCCTACAACCGCTTCCAGGATAGGGCAGATGGCGTAACCTTTGATATGGCCACGGATCGCTTGAATGGGGATCCCCTCACCTATGAAAACGTCATTCTCCTGTTTGCCAATCATCGTTATTGCACTCAGACGGCCTTCGATGTGGATTTGATGTATGTTAACCGTGCACCGGCAATTTTGTTCCGAGATGGAAAAATGTACCCCATATATTGGACTACCAAGAATGGAGAGTACGAACGAACCACCGGAAAACTGCGTCCCATCCGTTTCATTGATGAAAAGGGTGATCCATTCCCTCTGAAACCCGGTCAAACCTGGGTTCATCTGGCTCCATTAAATACTACAGCCTGGGAATCCGTGGATTCTGATGTGCTCTTTGATTTATTGAACAAGAAAGAAGAAGGCTCTGGCGTGTGGGTTTCTCGTTTTTATAGCTCTCTGATGGTCTTTGACCAGGGTGTTTGTAATACCCTGCGCAAATAGGCGCACAACTAGTTAAAATCAAAAAAAGGATAGAGCAATCTATCCTTTTTTTCATGTCTGCCTGATTTTGAGCCAATATCTTATAATAAGATAGAAAATAATTCCCGGAGGATGAGCGATGAAACTATTGATTGCAGCGGATATGGAAGGCATATCCGGGATTACACGATGGGAGCAGGTTAATATCACCCATGCGGAATATGCTTACGGCCGTTCATTGATGGTGGCTGATGTGAATGCCGCGGTGGAAGCTGCCCTTGCTGCCGGCGTTTCTGAAATCCAGGTCAGTGATGGTCATTGGAACGGCACGAATATTTTATTAGCAGATTTACATCCTGCGGCGCGGCTTCATTCGGGGAATCCCGCTCCTTTGGCTATGGTGCAGGGCGTCCAAAACGGTTTTGATGCTGCGGTTTTCATTGGTTACCATGCCATGGCGGGCACACCTGAAGCCATTATGGATCATACCTGGTCCAGCAAGAACATCGCCAATTTGTGGATTAATAATCAACTTTCCGGGGAGACCGCTTTGAATGCCTCCCTTTGTGGGTATTATCAAATTCCCGTGCTGGCGGTATCCGGCGATCAAGCTCTGGCCGCAGAAGCCAGTGCCTTGATTCCCGAGATTGAAACTGCCATTGTAAAAACGGCTACCTCTCGGGAATCGGGGGTTTGTTTACCGCTTGAAGCAGCCCACGAGATCATCTATGAAACAGTTTTTCAGGCTGTGAAGAAATCTTTGGATGGAAAAGGACCCAAACCTCTGAATCCCCCCAGTCCAGTACCGATCAAATTGGAATTCATGCATTCCCAAATGGCTGCCCGAGCCAGCTATCTGCCTGGGTCCGTGCGGGAAGACGGTCGCTCGGTATCCTTTTTGGCGGCTTCGATGCCGGATGCCTTTTTTGCTTTTCGCACCATGTCAGCTTTGGCGAACGAGTAATAATTATCCAATTGGATGGGATTTTTCATCTCCATGGGATGTTTCCCTGGGAGACGTTCAAAGGACAGGGCTTGTTGGTTCTTCAACCCTGAGGCATAATGATCTAATGCTATTAAATAAACCTGTTAAAACATTTGAATTACCCTCCGGTACCTTTGACCTGCCGGTTTATTTGCCGGACGCTACGTATGGCGTGGTCCGATCTGTGGATGCCACGGATCTGGAAATCTGCAAGGTTCAGGGGTTGGTGATGAATGTTTATCATCTGATGCAAAAGCCTGGTTCCTCCACGGTGCAATCGCTGGGTGGGCTGCATAAAATGAGCGGCTGGTCCGGGCCGATCGTGACCGATTCCGGTGGGTTTCAGGTTTATTCGCTGGTGCGGCAGAATCCCAAGTTTGGACAGATTCAAGATCGCGGTATCACCTTTCATCCCGAAGGCAAGGACCGTAAGTATCTGCTGACCCCTGAGAAGAGCATTCAATTGCAGCTTTCCTTTGGGGCGGATGTGGTCATCTGCCTGGATGATTGTACGCATGTGGACGATTCCTTTGAGGAACAAAAATTATCTGTAAGACGTACCATCGCCTGGGCGAAGCGCTGTAAAGAGACCTTTGTTAAAATTACTCAGGGGAAGAAAGTCACCAGTGAGCGTAAGCCAAAGATTTTTGGGGTTGTTCAGGGGGGATCCTCGCGCGAGCTGCGCAAGGAATGTGCAGAAGCTCTACTGGAAATCGGCTTTGACGGCTATGGGTACGGCGGCTGGCCGCTGGATGGAGATCAAAATTTGCTGGTGGATATGCTTAGCTACACCCGGGAACTGATTCCTCTTGAGTTTCCCATGCATGCACTGGGGATTGGGCATCCATATAATGTAGTGGCTTGTTACAAGATCGGATACGATATTTTCGACTGCGCCATGCCCACCCGGGATGCCCGTCATGGACGGCTGTACCGCTATCGTTCCGACCCTGCCCAAATCGACTTCCTCAATACCGCCGACTGGCTGCAATATGTTTATATTCATGATGAACGCCATATCAAAGCGGATGAACCGATTTCCCCCTATTGCGATTGTCTTTGCTGTCAGCATTACAGCATTGGATACCTGCGGCATTTGTTTAAGATGAACGACGGCGTATTTTTCCGTCTGGCGACCATTCACAATCTACGCTTGATGACCCAATTGATGGAAGGTCTGCGCGGGGGACTGCATGAAAGTTGATCCTACCCAACTGGATTGGGTGATCGCTGAAATCGTCAAGAATGCCAGTTATGCCCGTATGGATGCTGCCCTGGTCCGAAAGATCGCCGGGCAGGAGATGGGAAAGCGAAAATCTGCCAAGGAAGCCGTCAAGGCTGCCCGCAGTAAATTGCATCAAATTGGGACTGTCTATCTGGACGGACCCAAAGCGGTCAGCGCTGATTTTGCCAGCATATCTGATGAACAAGTTCATGATTTGGACCTTCAAAAAGCATGGACGCTGCCGTATCTGGCGCAGCATGTTTCCACCAAGGAGCGGCAGGCATTTATCCCTGAATTCTATGAGTCGATATTCCAGCATCTTCCGCCGGTGAGATCCGTGCTGGATTTGGCTTGCGGACTCAATCCGCTCTGTCGAGCCTGGATGCCGCTGGCGCCGGACGTGCCATATTACGCTCTGGATGTTTTTCAGGACGTGATCCACCTGGTAAATACCTTTTTCCAGCATTTTGGCTATGCCGGTCAAGCCGAACTAAAAGATGTGACGGGCGAGCTGCCCGCTGACAGCCAGTCCGTGGTCTTTCTATTGAAGACGCTGCCCTGTCTCGAACAAATCGAAAAAGGCATCGGCGGGAAGATCTTGTGTCATTTTCAGGCGAATACCCTGGTGGTCAGCTTTCCGGCCAAAAGTTTGGGGGGTAAAAATATCGGCATGGTGGGGCATTACGAGGCTTATTTGCAATCCATCCTTGGGCCAAACCAGGGAGTGGTTGCAACCCTGCCGTTTTCCAACGAGACTGTCTATATTCTCAGAGGAAAACCGCCGATATGAGTGAAAATCAGGAGCCTTGGTTTAAAGACCTGTTGAATAACCGCAAATACCGCCGTCTCAACCTGCAGGAAGAGACTTTGAAGGATCTAATCCTTCAGGTAAAGAAAGAGGGTGTTCTGGCCAAACAGGTGGAGAAAGCCGTGCGGCTCAAGTTGCATAATATTGTGGCGCTTTACCTGGAAACGATCAATTATGAGACAGCCAAAATTGAGCTCGAAGCCATGTCGGATGGGGACACGCCAGCGCTTTGTGCTTTTGCAACGAGAATATTGGAATCCCATACCTCCACTGCGGAGCGAATGGCCTGCCTCAGTGAGTTTTATCAGGCCATAACAGTCCGGTTACCCCAAAAAGAATCTTTGAAAATTCTGGATTTAGCCTGTGGGCTGAATCCTTTTGCCCTGCCCTGGATGCAGCTGCCTGCTGGTTGTACTTTCTTTGCCTATGATTTACACGGCGCACGAATTGAACTGCTGAGTGTATTTTTCAAAAAGGGGAACTACCCAGCCCAGGCTTTTCATGCTGATATCCTGGTGAATGTTCCCCAGGAACCTAGTGACGCGGTCTTTTTCTTTAAGGAAGCCCATCGTTTTGAGCAGCGCCGTAAAGGCAGTACGCGGGAATTTTTGGATCAATTGAATACCCCTTTGATCTTTCTCTCCCTGCCGGCACATAATATGACCGGCAAGCATGATTTGCGCCTCAAACATACTCGCATCGTCGAAGAAGCAATAGCTGGAACCTCGTGGCAGATGGAATCGGAAGTGATTGGCAAGGAAATGTTGTTTACTATCAGGAAATAGATGACAAAGAAAAAAAAGAAACCCCCTGTGATTAATAAATTAGATGCACTGGATCTGGCCCTGGAACAGATGCGCAGCCTGCTCACGCCAATGGCGTTCGAAGCTTTATTGGTTGAATTACAAAATCCTTTACGTCAGGCGATTCGTCTGAATCCATTGAAAGTTAATCCGGAGCAGGTGCTTCCCCAATGGGAAGAACGCTTCGGTTGGAAAACCAGCCCGATCCCTTATTGCAACACCGGATTCTGGATGGAGGAGGCGCAAACCCCGCTCAGCCGTCCCCTGCAATATCATTTTGGGCAGTATTATATCCAGGATGCGGCCTCCATGCTTCCGGTGGAACTATTTGATTTTCCTGACCATCCACCGCTGGTGCTGGATATGGCTGCCTCGCCGGGCGGCAAAACTACCCACATCCTTTCGCGTTTGATGGATCGTGGGTTTGTGTTGGCAAATGATGCCAGTAAAAGCCGCCTGACGGCTTTGCAATTGGTGCTGCAAAATTGGGGCGCGGCTAATGTGGGCGTAACGGCGTTTAATGGCGAGAGCTTTGGAGAATGGTACCCGGACACTTTCGATGCCGTTCTGCTGGATTCTCCGTGTTCCATGCAGAACTTGCGCAATACAGAGTCCCATCCGATGCGGGCAATCACCGATTCGGAGCGCCAAAACCTTTCCGGAAGACAGGCACGTCTGCTGTTGAGTGCCTTGAATGCGGTGCGTCCGGGCGGGGAAGTGGTGTACGCCACCTGCACCTTGTCCCCGGAAGAAGATGAGATGGTGCTGGATCAAATCAAACGGAAATTTGGCAGTGACATAGAAATTGTCGACATGACGCTGCGTTTGTCTCAACCGGCACCCGGATTTTCCACGCTGGGCGAAATGAATCTGGATCCCGAAGTGGCGAACGCCTTAAGAATCTGGCCGCATCTCTTCCATACCTCCGGGTTTTTCTGTGCCAAGATTCGCAAACTGGCTTCCTGGTCCGTGGAGGGTGTCTCACCGGCGCCGAATCGGGACATGACTGCCCTGGGCTGGCGTCCGGTATCTGTTCAGCTTCAGCAAGACCTTGCCGCTGGACTGATAGAAGATTACGGATTGGATTTCGACGCCTGGCAGGCATCGCAGCAGGTGCGCATTTATCAGTATCAGGAAAAAATCTTTGCCTTTCCTGAAAATTATTTCCAGCATTTTGACGGCTTACCGGTGCAAATGTTGGGCATGCTGATGGGGCAATATCAAGGCAGCCAGTTTATTCCGGAGCATGATTTTGTGACCCGCTTTTTTGACTGGTTCAAGCAGGGGAAGCAAACACTGCCGGCCGGGTTGGAAAACTCCTGGCGGCGAGGCGAAGAGATTCGTGGACTTAACTTTCAGCCAGGAATGGCTGGCAAAGTATTGCTTACCTGCAATGAAGTGGGGGAATATATGGGTCTGGGAAAAGTCAGTGGGGAACGTTATCGTAATTTATTACCCCGTAGGGTTTTATTATAAGGCGGGATTATACATTGGTTGAATTCAATGAGGCTAAAAACACATCCACAATGAAGGGATCAAATTGGGTCTTGCGGCAGCGCAGTAATTCATTCTGCGCTTCAAGCGGTGTACGTTTTGTGCGATAAATTCTGCCGTCAATCATCGTGCCGTAAGCATCCGCCACAGCAAGAATTCTGGCTCCCAGAGGAATTTCAGCACCATGCAGTTGATCAGGATACCCGCTGCCGTCATACCATTCATGGTGTCCCCGGATGATCGGAATCATACTGTGCAGATCTTCCAGGGGTGAAAACAGACTGGCTCCAAAAGCTGCATGAGTCTGAATCAAGTGCCATTCCGTTTGTTCCAGTTTTGAGGTTTTATGTAAAGTACATTGGGGGATGATGATCTTCCCAATGTCATGAAAGATTCCTGTCAGATAAAACAGCTTTTTCTGGTCATGGGTGCAACCGACTTGTGTAGCGATGAGTTTGGTTAAATTTGCCGTGTGGCTGCTGTGATTTTTCATATTGATTTTGTGATTATCAATATTTTTCGCAATTTGAAAGAGCATTTCCAGATAGGCCAGCTTTAACAAACTGATGTTGGCTTGAAAGTATAGAATATTGAAGAGCTGCTCAAAAAAAGCATCAGCAATTTCGATGACACTTTTTTGTTCTTCAAATAGGGCAGGTTTGTAGGTTTTGAAGGTTAATCGTCCAAAGGATTCACAATCCTGTTGGTGTAGATCTTCCTGATAAATATGCATAGTCGCAGTACTCATGCAAGCTTCGGTACTGCTGTCAGAGGTTTCCGCCCAGGTGAAAACAGGCTGCATCAACGGGAACAACCCCCCAGAGCTGTCAGGGGAATTGAAAACAAGCTGGCACTCTACACCCTCAACAATATAGGTCATTAATCGAAGCACGTTTTCTGCCAATTCTCTACAGGAAAATTCCAGACTTTTTTCATGCCAATGTGTCGGCACCACCTGAAATAACACCTGATTTCCCCCATTGGAAGAACCTGGCTCAGTAAAAGAATTTGCTAGCGGGTAAACTCGTTTTAGCATAGGTTTATTTAAGATCCAGACAGCCAATTACCCCCCCTCTGCTTCATGAGAATAATTCGGCAAATGGCTGTCTGGAGAGGATTAGTAAGTTAAAGGACGATGATGACTGGGAAGTTGAAAAGGATTTAACCTTCCAGCCAAAAAAAACTATATAGAACTAGCTTGAACCAATTTCAATGCAAAATCAGATAAAGAACTGGCTCGGATGGATGATAAGATTTGTTTATCTTCCATGTTTAATTCAAAGGTTTCACCACTGTAGCCGCTGGTAATGGCTTTTTCGGGGTCCTTTAATAATAAATTGCAGAATCGTTCATTAATCACTGCCGCAGAGATAATACGGCTATAAACAGTATCATTCGCAGGTTTGCTTTTTATGGCTGAACCCTCTATTCTTTGAAAATGAGTATTCATGAGGTACCCCCACACGATTGATAAATTTCCCGGGCGATATACCAACAAGGGTAAAAAATATTCCAAGAGCAATCACAATGTCGCCCAGGCTGAAAACTACACGATAAGGGAACTTATCCGGCAGGGTAAACCGATCACTGAAAAGCCAGAATTGGGTACCCTGTTGATCCATCACGATATCTTTGGAATTTCCAAACCGGGAACCCAGGTAGGGTTTGGTATCGAATTCAGGGTCATTGAGCAGATAGGATAGACGCTCTGGTTGTACCGGCATCAGTCCACCATTGGCTTGCATGCAGACCATATTCATGAGAAAGCCAAGCCCTAAAATCCACAGTCCTGAGATACGCAGGTTCAGGAACACAAAGAGGAGAAGCAGAAGCTGAGAGACTGCCATCAATCCAACTGCCCAATCATCACTAAGCCGGCTGAGAAAAAAGACCTGAGGCCGGGTTACGGGGAGCATGAGCAAAAAGGCGGCGGGGATCAGCCAACCGACTTTCCATCGCGGAATTTGGAATCCCTGAGTTGAAAAACTGGATTTAACAAGAACCGCACCCAGGCCTAACAGGATGGCTGGCAGGAAAATCAACATCATCCGCCGTGTCCGCCACCGGCAATGGGGGCACCCGCGATAATGGAAAAGATAATCAAGGAGCTGATAAACACTACGGTGCGAAGTGTTTGGCCGTCGACTTTGGCCGTGAAGAGCATAGATTTTTGAATGAATTGTTTCATTTTGTTCAACTCCTTTTTTGTTTCATTTTAGAAACAAGGAGTCTCAAAACAGGCTCAAATTCCCCCATATAAAAATAACTGAATTTTGCGGTGATTTACTGATTATTAATTGAAGGTATTTATTTCATTAGTGAAAGATAGACTTTACGGGTTTTATCCGATGGCGGTGCATCCAATTCCAGCTTCAGATTCTTTTCGCATTGTTTGAATAACCTGGCGACTTCGCCACGATTTCCAGTGGCCGCCTGAGCCCGCATGGCAATGCGCACCATTTCTTCCTGACAGGGATCAATTTCCAGCGTTTGTTTGGCGTAATGGATGGAGAGGGTGTAGTTCCCGTGGTCAAAGGCGGTTCTCGTCATTTCAATCATACTATCAATGAATTGTTGATGCAGTTTTTCCCGTTCCAGCATAATCCAATCGGCTTCCATGGCTGGCAAATATTGACCACGATACAGGTTGATGGCAGCTTGATAATGATTCATCCGCTCTTGTGGATTTTCGGCTTTTCGTGCGGCCTTAATTTCCCGGCGGAAGGTATCGGCATCAAATTGGTAATCCAATTCCTTGTTGAAAAAATATCGGTCATCCACAAGCAGGATACTTTCCTTTCCAATAGCATGCCGTACGCGGTAAACGGCATTCTTAAAGTGAAATTTGAATTCCTGCTCGGAATCCTCTGGCCAAAGGTTTAGGCCGATTTCCTCTTTGGTCAGTCCATGCGGCTGGGAGAGGATCAAAAAGAAAAAATCCCGCGCAGACTGGGTTTGCCAATCGGAACTGGTTAACCATTTTTCATTAAATTTTACTTTCATCTCGCCAAGGGTGATAATTTCAAGTCTGGCGGGCGCAAAGGGGACCAGCAAAGTTTTCCGCCTCAGTCTTCGCCGGTAAGTTGAAATTTTCTGTCGAAATTCATCCAAACTGTTGATCCACAGCGTGAGGGACTTTGCTTCAGGCACCATCTGGCTGACATGGTGAACTGCTTTGTATTCACGTAACCCGGAAGGCAAAATTGCAAATTGGTTTTCCGGAATATGCAGGGTTTGGATCAGAACAGGCAGGATTTCTTGCAGTCCGCTCATGTCTTTCAAGGCTGCCAGGGTCAAGACAGTGTAGAGTGCATTGCGTCCGACGTATATGTTATATTGATTGTTGACAAAAAATTGATTGGCTCTTCTAAATAAAATCAGAGCTTTTTCATATTCCTTATCCTTGTAATATAAATAGCCTTCAGTAAAATCGACCAGATGAATCTCAAAATCCGAATTTATTTCCTCTGCAATTTGGCGGGCTTTGGACACGGTTTCATGGGTAGTGTTTTTTTGATTTTTAGATAAACTTAGCATGGCAAGATTACTGAGTGAATAAACGATCATATGTTTCACATCAATTCTGGTGCTGATTTCCAAACTTTGATGATACAAATCAGCCGCTTCCTCTACAGCACCAAGGTCTGCGTACAAATCACCGATACCGTTCAATATGGAAGCTTCCATTCGATAATAGTTAGATAAACGAGCGTAGTGCAGCCCTTTTTCCAGATTGGCGATCGCATTTTCGATATCCCCGCCCAGATGCTGCAAGACGCTCAAATTGTTCAATACATTCGCCAGCCAGGCATGATTTCCGCTGCGTTCCCAGTAATCCACATCGTATTGGAAATATTTTTTTGCAGAATTATATTCTCCGATTAAGTAGTAAACTGAGCCTAAATCCAGAGAGACGATGGCAATATCATTTTCACGTTTTAAGAAAGTGAAATCTTCCAGGGCGAGAAGTAAATGGGTTTGACTCTGCTGTAGGTTGCCCAGTTCTAATTGACAACTGCCAATGGTTTTATAGACTTCCGCCCGAATTGGACGCAGAGAAAGATCCTCCTTCACGATCTGCAATACATCTTGTGCCACAGACAGCGATTCAGAGAAATACCCTTGCAGGCGAAGGGCGGCAGCCTTTCTAATCATCGTTCTTGCGGTCAGGGAAGGATTCTCTTCTGCAGAGAGACTGGATAAGGCTCGTGATAGATAGGCCAAACTGTTCTTAATATCCCCGGACATACTTAGTACTGTACCCATCAGGGAACATAACTCAGGGCTTTTAAGCAGCTCATCTTCGGGTATTTCGTTAATCCATTGCTGCAGTACACCAAATCGACCGGAGGACATTAAGGGCAGCCCAGCTTTTTGTAATACATGGATTTGATCCGGCAGGCGATTCTCTTTTTTATAAATTTGGTAGGACTTTTCCCATTGCTGATCTTCGAGATAAAACTGGGCAATGATTTCCTGAAGCGTTTGATATTTGTCCCATTGCTCCACGCGCAATTTCTTTTGTAAATACTCCAGAAAGAGATGGTGATAGCGGTATGAAAGGCCGTCCTCTCCAACAGATTGGATAAATAGGTTGGATTTAAGCAGGTAGTCCACTAGGCTTTTGTATTTCTTTCCCAATTCAGGAAACACTTTAGCGATGGTTTGGATGACCAGATCAAAATTGTAATCTTCGAGCAAGGCAGTGTATAACAGAAAGGCCTGGATCTCCTCCGATTGGGCATTGAAAATCAATTCAAAGTAATCATTGATGCCCACCCCGGTGGCTTTTAAAGCCTTATCCTTGGCTTGGATCCGGGCGATTGTGGTTTGGGCAGTTAAAAGCAAGCCAGTAACCCAACCTTCAGTTTGGTCACATAACTGCCTGGATTCGCTGTCCGTCAGGACAATCTGATGATTATTAAGGAATAAATCACGTACTTCATCCGGTTTGAAAGCCAGATCTTCAAAGCTTATTCCGCCCACCAGGCCGCGAGCCACCAAGAGGGGTAAATCCGGAAGGGATAACAAGGTGCGGGAGGAAAAAATGCAGTGGCAGTTTTCCTCAACATTTTGCAGAAAGCGGCTGAGAAATTGATTGATGGGAACATTCTTCTCTACCAGATGATAATCATCCAGCATGAGGACAAAATGTTCCGTGATTTGATCGAAAACTTCATTGACCAGAGAAGTGACCAGCGAATCAATATCTGCTTCCTTCTGATGAATGGAATGCAGAAGATTCAGGGTAGGATTTCCAAAACCGGGGAATTGATGTTGAATGGCGGCAATGAAATATTCTAGAAACCTAAAGATATTTTGATCCGCAGCATCCAGAGAATACCAGCATACGGGTAAGGCCAGGTCATCTGCAAAATCCATTAATAGGGATGTTTTTCCATATCCAGCCGGAGCAGCCACGAGAATTACACGCTTTTCAAGCAGCTCATCCAGTGTGTCAAGCAGACGCTGGCGGGTAACAAGATTATTGCGCTTCCGGGGAATACTAATCCGTGTTTGAGCCAAATGCAGGGTGTTTGTATCCATGAGGATGACCAGTTAGGTTGGTTTTGAATATTTTTCCAATGTCTGAGTTGTTAATAAAATCCATTCGAACATAACTTAAAACATTATACGGGAAGCCCAGGGTACAAACAAGAAAATCAAAAAGCCAATCTTGATGGTAAAGATTGGCTTTTTTGATTAGTGGCTTGGGCTATGACGCATTTGTAATTCTTTTTCAACGGCATCCAGTGGAATCTCCTTTGACACCATTAAAACCATCAGGTGGTAAAAAAGATCTGCTATTTCTTCAACTGTACGCTGCATTCCTTGTTGATTGGCTGCCAGGATGACTTCAATGGCTTCTTCGCCAACTTTCTTGCTGATTTCTTCCATGCCTGCCTCGAATAAGGAACAGGTGTAGGAATTAGGTTGCGGATTGTTTTTTCTTTCCGCGATGATTTCATATAATTCGGGTAAATTCATGGTTATCCTCCAGAAGCGGGGTTGGATTGTATGGGATCAGTGAAAAAACAGGTTTCAGTGCCCGTATGGCAGGCAGGTCCTTCTTTACGTACCAGCACCAGCAGTGTATCATAATCACAGTCCGGTGTTATGCTGAGTATTTGTTGTGTGTTTCCTGATGTTTCTCCTTTATGCCATAAACTCTGTCTGCTGCGGGACCAAAATATGGTTTCTCCCTTTTGCAAACTCATTTCCAGGGATTGGCGGTTCATATAGGCCAGCATTAAAACGTCACGGGTTTGCTCATCCTGAATAATGGCTGGGATCAGACCTTGACTGTCAAATTTCAATTGATTTAGTATATTTTCCTGGTTCATCATTTTTCCTTTATCAAGGAGGTTAAGGTTGGTCATAGAACTTCAATACAAGCCAGTCGATAGTTCCATGCTGCCTGATATCGCGGATCTTTGTGGTCAATTAGGGTATCCCATCAGTTACGATCAACTTGCTTCACAAGTACAGAATATTTTATCCCATACAGATCATTTCCTATGGGCCGCCCAGGTGGATGGCGTGGCACACGGCTGGGTGCATGCTCAAGTCATTGACGGGCTCACTTCACCCCGTTGTGTAGAAGTGGCAGGCTTGATCGTGGATGAAACTTATCGAAAGCATGGCATCGGGCGAGCGTTGATGACTTTGGTTGAAACCTGGGCAGCCGATCAAGGTATTTCCTCAATTTATTTGCGTTCCAATATCATCCGCAAGGAAGCCCATCGCTTTTATGAAAGCATCGGCTATGAAAGCATTAAGCAGCAGCTTACATTTCGAAAAAACCTTCCATCTCGAAGCGGATAGGCACTTTCTCCTCTTGCAAGTATCGTTTCAAATCAGCGATCATTAGTTTACCATCATGAAATAAGGATGCCGCCAGAGCTGCATCTGCTTTGGTTTGCATAAAAACATCCCGAAAATCCTGCATGGTTCCGGCGCCGCCCGAAGCAATCACCGGAATTTGTACTCTGGAAGTAATCGCCTGGGTGAGCGGCAGATCAAAACCAGCCATGGTGCCATCGGCGTCAATGCTGGTCAGCAATAACTCGCCAGCCCCGAATTGCTGGGCATTAATGGCCCATTCCACGGCATCCAATCCGGTGGGAGTCCTTCCGCCGTGGGTGTAAACCTCCCACTTTTGATCTCCGATGGATTTGGCATCAATGGCGACGACGATACATTGGTTGCCAAATTGGCGGGAAGCTTCTTTCAACAGCAAGGGATTTTGTACTGCGGTGGTATTGATACTAACCTTGTCCGCGCCAGCCTGCAAGGTGCGCTGTACGTCTTCTACCTTCCGTATGCCGCCGCCCACGGTCAAGGGAATAAAAACTTCACGGGCAACTTTTTCCACCATGTGCAAGGAAGTGTTTCTGGCCTCGGGTGTGGCGGAAATATCCAGGAAAACCAGTTCATCGGCTCCGGCGTCCATATAAATTTTTGCCTGGGTGACCGGGTCGCCGGCATCGCGCAGATTCTGGAAGTGAATGCCTTTGACTATACGGCCATCGGCGATATCCATGCAGGGAATGATGCGTTTGGCGTGCATGATTAGTTACCTCCCAGGGAATTAATGTAATATCTCAATTCATCCACGCTAATTTTTTCTTCATAAAGGGCTTTTCCAACAATAACGCCGGCCAACACATGATCGTTCGCCTGGCGTACGTCATCAATTGTCTCTACACCGCCGGAAACAATCACCGACAAGCCGGACTCCTGAGCCAATTCATGGGTGGCTTTCAAATTGGGCCCATTCAACAGCCCATCCTTGGCGATGTCAGTATGAATCAGCCATTTTAGCCCTTGATCCGCTAACTGTTTGGCAAAGGGAATTACTTTTAGGGGGGTGCTTTCCTGCCAGCCGTGGGTTTGAACCATTCCATTGCGGGTGTCCAGACTGACGGCAATCCGTTCAGATCCCCATACTTTTAAGGCTTGGGCCAGAAAATCCGGCTGCTGGGTGACAATGGTTCCCAGAATGACGCGCTGCACGCCCATTTGCATGGCTCGTTCAATGATTTGCATGGAACGGATGCCCCCACCAAATTGAATCTGAGTGCCTAACTTTTGCGTTACGGATAAGATATCTTGCAGCGCTTCCTGACTGGCTTGATCTTCAGATGAGAAGGCGCCATCCAGATTAATGACATGCAGCCAAGGGGTGCCGGTAGATATCCAGCGTTCGGCAGTTTCAGCCGGGGTATTTTTGTATTGAGTTTGCCGGTTGAGATCGCCTTGCATCAAGCGGACGACCTGTCCACCGCGCAAATCGATTGCCGGAAGGACGGTGAAGGAGTTATTCAGAGATTGGGGTTGGTTCATTGGTTTTAATTTCCTTTGGAAGGCAATATTCGATGTAACTCTCTGCGTCCCGCGCACCACACACGCTGCGCTGGGTCTGGTCTTCATGCCAGATCGTACCTCGAAATAGTTGTCCCGTATTACTTAGCTGCAAAAACAGGGGCGTTCCGCCCACTCTTTGATTGGGTTTTCCATATAAGCCATCCAGAATAAGCTGATCCGATGCGGTTTTGCCGCTAATCAGATTCAACTGTCCGAAGGTGTTGTAAAAGTAACCATGTGTCCATCGGTCACTGGTTTCAAAGGCAAAGGTGATGGGTGTTTGCGGATTATTAAGAAATGGATCATTGACCAGCCAACTGCCATTCCAGCCCAGTTGCTCAGGAGGAATGGTGCCTTCGACCTGAATTTGAGACCAGAGCGGTTTTTCAAATCGCTCGCCGCGGTCATTCACGAGATTCCAGATAGCGATTTGATAGCCATGATCATTGGGGGACTGAACCATAATACTGATATCCACTATCTCACCGGGTTTGACCTCCGCCAGCGGTTCGGGCCATGAACCGATGTTCCATCCCAGGTCTGTATCGACAGAGTAAAACATCAATTTACCATTCATCGGACCGCTGTATGTATTTTCCTTGGCGTGTACGATGAGATAATCCCTGTTCCAGGTGGAGGTACCGGTATTTTCTACTCGCCAGGTTTTGATGAACAACGTAGCTGGTTTAAGGATGCTGCCATCCGGGTAGGTGACGTCCTGAATAACTGTCATCCTGTCCTCTTTGGAAACTTTCAGCTTGTCTACTTCAAAAGGGGTGGGTGTGCTTTCAATGCGGACAGTTGGTGTATGTGTTGGCTGAGGACTCTTGGATGGAATCAGCGTGGCAGAAGGCTGCCGGGTGTTGGTGGCTTGCACCGTAGCAGTAAAGGGTGCATCGGTCACATTGGATTGCGCCTGATATTCCGGAGCATGGGTGGCTGGCAACACACAAGCCGCAGAGATTGTCAGCAGGAAACCAAGAACAGGAAAAGACAGTTTCTTTTTCATAGACTTAATTTTACATCGACATGAAGTTGGATAATAGTTTTAAGCCAACTTTGTGCGATTTTTCAGGATGAAATTGCACACCGACTACGTTCTCCCGGCGTACAGCGCTGGCGTACTTGATTCCATATTCCGTGGTGGCACTGATATCCTGACTGGAATCCGGCGCACAGTAATAGGCATGATTGAAATAGACATAGGATTGTTGCGGTAAACCCCGAAAGAGAGGGTCGGTTTCGTCTTCGATCTGGAAGGTATTCCAGCCGGTTTGCGGGATGGTCAGGGTTTTTGAATCGGGAAAGCGTTTGACCGTTCCGGGCAGGATGCCCAGACCGGGATGCAGGCCGTTTTCTTCCCCCTGATCCAGCAGAACCTGCATACCCACGCAGATGCCCAGAATGGGAATTTGTTTTTTGATCACACCTAAAACAGCCTCCTGTAGGCCGGTTTGCTGCAATCCTTGCATAAAAGCCGCGAAGGCGCCCACGCCGGGCATGACCACTCGCCGGCTGCTGAGAATTTCATCGGCGTTCTGCGTGATTTTTACCTGGTAGCCCAGAAAAGATAGGGCATTATAAACAGAATATAAGTTGCCTGTATTGCCATTGACGATGACGGCATCCATTCCCTGCATGATTACAGCACCCCTTTAGATGAAGGGATTTGCTGTAAGCGGCGCGGATCCCGCTGGGCGGCAGCATCCAGTGCTCTGGCGAAGGCTTTAAAGATGGCTTCAATTTGATGATGGTCATCTAATCCGTAAGGAACATGGATATGCAGATTGCAGGCGGCCTGGACGCTCAGGGATTCGAAAAAGTGGCGGAAGAGGGAGACAGGAATTCCGCCTACTTCGGCCTGATGCCAGGTACATTCAAAAATGCAATAAGCCCGGCCTGAAAAATCGAGAGTCACTTCGGCCAGGCTCTCGTCCATGGGGACGCGTGCAGAAGCACAACGGCGAATGCCTTTGCGGTCACCCAGTGCTTGCAGGATTAATTTACCCAGCACGATGCCGATGTCTTCCATTGTATGATGAATATCCACAGCCAGATCCCCATCCGCCTGGATAGCGAGGTCCACCATGCCATGGACGGCGATTTGCTGCAGCATGTGATCCAAAAAGGGAATACCACTGGTGAGATGATGCCTGCCGCTGCCATCCAGATTAATTTTTCCAACTATGCTGGTTTCGGCGGTCTTGCGTTCCATCTGAGCGGTACGGTCCACTTGAGCCGGCTGTTTGAACAGCTCCTGAACTTCCCCCAGTGTTTGCTGGGGATATAGGCGTTGGATGATCCGCAATGTCATCGACAGAACATCGTCGTGCTGGGCAGTATAGAGAGTTGGGGAAACGGGATCACCTTCAAACCAATCCAGCGGCTTTCTTCCTGCTGCAGACCATAAGCTCGCTTCTGCATCCGCGGATGCCAGGATGGCTTGTGGATTGGCACTTTTCAGCCAGGTGATCCACTCCGTTTGTTTTAACTGCTCCTGTAAGGCCTGGGTTGAACAGCCGGGGAGCAGAAGTAAATCGAACTCAGAGAGATCCTCGGGTGTGCTATCAGCATGCACTACTCTTCCGCTGCGGTCAATCAGAGGGGTTTCCCGTGAGACCAACTTTGGAAAAAAATCGGTTTGCTGCTGCTGCAAGGCAGCCAAACGTAACGGCTCCTGCATGGCGGCTACATCCATGGCGGAAAAGCCTTCATATAATAGAATGGCAATTTTCATACATTCCCTCCAGTGGAAAGGTTATCTTCCAATGCCTTAAGGATGAGGTCGTTTTGCCAGGGCTTCATGATGCTGATGCGCAAGGATTGCGGGCAATTGGGTTCATCATAGGCACGTACCAGGATGCCTTTTTGTCGCAAAGCAGCGGCGATAATTTTTACGGAAGCCTGTTTAAACTGGCAGAGCAGGAAATTGGTCTGCGAAGGAACAACAGCTACTCCCGGTAAGGCAGCAATAGCCGCTGCCATGCGCTCTCTTTCGCTGGATATTTGCTGCAGGACGGTTTTATAGTAAGGCAAATCGGTCAAACAGGCTGCTGCTGCAGCTTGCGCTGCACAATTAACATTATACGGCTGTTTGACTTTCCACAGGATGGGCATCAACCAGGCTGGAAAAACGCCATAGCCGACCCGCAGACCGGCCAATCCTGCCCATTTACTGAAGGTACGAAGGACAATCAGGTTGTCCACCTGGGTTACCCAGGGAATGCAGCTTTGCGAGGCGCCAAAATCAGCCTGGCTGCCTGAAAATTCAATGTAGGCTTCATCCACAACCAGCATGATGGGAAGATCCAATAATAGCTTGATCTGTTCTTTGGGGATTAGGGTACCATCCGGATTGTTCGGAGTGGTGAGAAAAACCAGTTTACATTCTGGCCGGCTGGCGGCTGCAAGTAGGGCAGGCAGGTCAATGGAAAAATCAGGGCGGCGGGGAATTTCCAGCACGGCTGCGCGGGTCAGTTCGGCATGCAGTTTGTACATGGCAAAGGTGGGGGGCAGGTCAATCAGCGTGTCACCGGGGTCCAGAAACAGGCGCATGATGATATCGATTAATTCATCGGCGCCATTGCCTACCATGATCTGATCCGCGGGGGCACCGGTGAATTGACTTAACTGGCTGCATAAAGCCACGGCACCCGGATCCGGATAAAGATGGGGCGCAATGGAGTGGAGCAAGGCTTCGGCTGCTTTTGGAGATGCTCCGTAAGGGTTTTCATTGGCATCTGCCTTGATGATTTGATCCGCCGGAATGCCGATTTGACCTGCCAGCACCTCTATGGGAATCGCGGGTTGATAGGCTTGAATGGAATCCAGATAACTTGCAGCTTTCATATTCTTACCTCTGCTGCATAGGCGTGTCCGTCCAGTTGTTCCGCTAGGGCAATTCGGTTGGCCATGGGGGCGATTTTCTGAACAGTGGGCTCATCCAGGGCGATGATGCTGATGAAATGGATGAAATCCGTGAGATTGACCGGGGAGGAAAAACGAGCAGAGCCGCTGGTCGGCATGACGTGGCTGGGGCCGGCGACGTAATCGCCCAGGACCTCACAGGAATTTTCACCGACAAAAATGCCGCCGGCAGCTTGGACTTTCTCTGCCCACTGCCAGGGATTGACGGTAGAAATGCACATATGTTCCGGGCCGTATTGATTGGCCAGCTCCATGGCTTCGGCCAAATCTTTGGTCAAAATGGCCCCGCTGCGATTTTCCATGGAGGAGACAATCTCCTCTTTGCGGGAGCGTTGTTGGAACTGCAAGTCAACTTCTTTTTGCACGGCCGCAATCAAAGTATCCGAGGGGGTCAGCAAAATGGCGGTGGCGAGCAGATCATGTTCTGCCTGAGCCAGCAAATCCGCAGCCACCCACTTGGGATTGGAGCTTTCATCGGCGATGACCACCGTTTCAGTGGGACCGGAGATGTTATCAATGCCCACGGTGCCGAAGACTTTTTTCTTGGCCAGGGTGACAAATAAATTGCCCGGTCCGAAGATTTTATCAACTTTGGGGATACTTTGGGTGCCGTAAGCTAAAGCGCCAATGGCTTGTGCGCCGCCCACACAATACACTTCCTTGATGCCCAGCATGGTGGCAGTTGCCAGAATGACAGGCGAAATTTTCCCGGTTTTGGAGGAAAGGGGGGTCGCCAGGGCTATTTCAGAAACGCCGGCAACTTGGGCGATGACGGCCGTCATGATGATGGAGGAAGGTAATGGTGCTGTTCCGGCGGGGATATACAAGCCAACACGTTGAATGGGGCGCACAAATTGCCCTAACATACCGCCGCTTTGCGTAGTGATCCAGGAGGTGAGGGGCTGCGCCTGATGAAAAGCCCGCACGCGGTCAATGGAGGTCTGTAAGGCTTCTTTGAGTGGAGCTTCCAATTGATTATAAGCATCCTGAAGGGTTTGAGCTGGCACGCGAACCCCCGTTGCAGGCAGGGGGCCATCAATGGCTTGTGCCCAACGGATGAGGGCAGGGTCGCCTTCCATGCGAATTTCATCGAGGATGGCATCTACGGCCTCTGAAGCACTGGTGGGCTTGCCGAACATTTTTTCAAGGCGGGCAAGAACGTAAGGCGGCGCCTGGACATCATCCAGGGGAATACGTTTAAGGATGGTTTGTTGGGCTTCAAAGGGGGTGAATTTTTTTAACATGGCTGCTTGCTATCCTTTATTATTTTTACGTTCTTGAATGGCTTTTAACATGGCGGTGTAACGCGGAGGTTCTTCTTCAAAAATGTAGTTCACTGGCATAACCACCACGCCGCTGCCTCCAATGCTCCTTAGCTCGTTAACAGCTTGGAAAAGTTGATCCTTGCGAACGACGATATTGATGGCGAACCAGTTGGTGTCCCCGCTGCGGCTGAGGATATCGGAGATGGTTGGGCCTTCCAATCCGGAGATGACATGCTGGCTGCGGATGCGGGTTCCTATTTCTTCGCGCGATTGTCCGCGGACGTTGGCAAACAGGGCGGTATATTCCTTACCACGAATATAAGCTTCCAGGTATTCGAGCAGCAGGCGTACAATTTCCATGGCTTTCGGTTTGTTTTCGAGGGAATCGAAGTTGGCGATCAAACAAGCCTGGGATTTCAAAATAACGCCATCGGGCAGCATGCGCAGACGGTTTTCCTGCAAGGTTTTGCCGGATGAGACCAGGTCTGAAATCATATCGGCGTAGCCAATACTGGGGGCTAATTCCAACGTGCCTTCTGAAGTAATTAAATGATATTGCAATGCATACGGCTTTAAAAAGGCGGTAGTTAATTCGGGATATTTAGTTGCAATGCGGATCGGCTGCGGCAAAGTTGATGCATAGTTTATTAATTGCTTGACGGAGGTTACTGAGTCCATGTTTTCTGGCACAGCCAGCGCTAACTTGCATTGACCGAATCCGAGTTCATCGTGCAAAATCAGAATAGGGTCCTCCGGAACACTGTGTTCCATGACAACATCCAATCCGGTCAGGCCAATATCCACGCTGCCGTCCCGAACGCTGGAGACAATATCGCCGGGACGCTGGAAGAGAATTTCCAGACCCTCGACGCCAGGGATGGTGGCACGGTACTGGCGAGGATTGGGTTTATACACTTCCAGCCCGCAGCGGGACAATAAGGCCAGGCTGTCTTCAGCCAAAACGCCTTTGGAAGGTAATGAAAATCGAATGGGTTGATTTGGTGCTTGGTTCTCAGACATAGTCCTCCAAAACAAAAAACCCCCGGGAAATCCCGGGGGTTGATAGAGCGATCATCAAAACGCAAACAAGCCGCCTACGGGGTTCCGTTGGGGAGATTCATACCATGATGATGATGCAAAGATACGATTTTTGTTTCCATTAGGTGAAACTATATCAGGCCTATCGTTTTTTGTCAACATTTATTTATGCAAAATTCCTTGCATAATTGTCAGGCAAATTGCAAAATAATTTATATGAAATAAGAATAAAATACAGTATCCAAAATATCCAAAAATCCAAGGAAAATATATTTGAATATCAATCCGACAGCCAGACAAACATCAGAAAATTTACCCATTAACCGGGTTTTATTCTCTACTATTGAGCAACAAAAGAAGTTTATTGTATTAATCTTCTACGTTGCCCTTGGTTTTGTGGTTACTTTACTATTTATTGATATTTACTATTATTTAAACCATACGCTTATACTGGATACAGCCTTTTGGATACGGCAAATTGCCAATATCCTGATTATATGTCACGCAATCTTGATCCATTATCGTTATACTTCCTTTCTCCTGCTCAGTCTTTCCATCATTATGAACTGTGCTATTCTCTACTTGTCGTTCTTTAGTAATTATTTTCCCTCTGAATATTTTGCAATATTAACTATCCTTCCCACAGCTTTTGTCAGTATCTTTTATGAACGAAAACTTTCCCAGTGGTTTGTTTCAATCTCCTGCGTGATTTTTCTGATTGGTTTTTTGTTGTTTGTTGGTCACAACCAAATTTGGAATACCATTTTAATCACCACTATATTTGCCGTGATAAGTTTGGTCATCTATTTACAAAACCCTTCCATCCATTTCCTGCAAAAGATGAATGACACACGTGAGACCCATTACTTTGAAATGCTGCGTCTCGTTTATGATGGCATTGCTTATTGTCAGGAAGATTTGATCATCGACGCGGATGATGGATTTTACAACTTGTTTAAAATTCCACCGGAATACCAAAGAGAGTTGTATCTTACCGACATTCTAATGCCCGAGTCACAATCTGTTGTATTTGAAGCCTTACATCAGAGACAATCGATGATGACACAGGGGTTGGGCAAGAGGTTTGATGGGACTATTGTCCCAATCGAAATGAACATGGTCAGTCAGAGAGTCAATAAACTACAGTATACTGTTCTTGCGATTCATGATGCATCCCGGCAATTGAGTGCTGAAATTGCTATCCAAAGAAAAAATGAAGAGCTGCTCATGATCAACCGGATTAGTCAGGCGGTAAACTCCTCGCTTTCTCTGGGAGAAGTATTATCCACTGTACTTGAAGAGTCCCAGGAGATTTATCGCAACCGATCTTCTTCCTTGTGGTTATTGGACGACAATCAGGAATATTTTGTATGTGTTAATGCCAAAGGAACACAGGCAAGCAAAAAAATTGGGAAACGGGTCAATACGCATACAGGGTTATTTCAAGAAGTATTGAAAAACCAGGAGCCCATGTTTATTGAAAACATTCTACAAGATGATTTGCTTGGTGTAATCAAGAACACAGATCATGGATTTGATGTCATAGCTATTTTGATCTTACCTATCGTGTTTCAAGGGAAGATTATTGGATTATTGCAGTTTTTAGATGATCGGGTGAATATTTTACATAAGGAAGATATTGAAGTCCTGAAGTCCATTGCAGCTAATTCGGCCATTGCCATCCATAATGCCCGTCAGTTCGAACAATTGGCAGGGGACCAACAACGTTGGAGAACGCTGCAGATCATCAGCCAACGAATTAATGCCTGCCTGCAACCGAAAGAGATCTACCGATCCATAACGGATAATATCAGTGATATTTTGCAATTTGATTATTTTATAATTGCCCTGCGGAATAATGAAATCGGTGGATATGATATTGTGCATAAGGTCGATCGTGAGAAGGACTTACCGGGGCATCACCTTAATGAAGGCACTGGAATGACGGCGCATGTCATTGAAAATGCCAAGTCATTATTAATTGATAATTTCCCTGAAACTCAGGCGGAAGATTTCAAAGTTCTACGTATTGATGAGACAGACCATCAAACGCGGTCTGTATTATCCGTTCCATTGATTCGAGGGGCAAAAGTCATTGGCATGTTATCCGCTCAGAGCTATCTGAAAAATCTGTATCAATCAGCGGATATGAAAATGTTGGAATTGGTAGCAGCACATTCAGTCATAGCGTTGGATAATGCCCGCCACTATCAAGAAGCTTTGGAGTCTGCCCGCTTGCGTGACACCATTTATCTCATCGGTCAGGAGATCAATTCCAGATTGAATCCAGATCAAGTCTACGAGACGATCTATAAAGCACTACTAAAGGTGATTCCATTGGATTTCATGTTTATTTCATCTGTGGATCATGATAAACAATTGCAACTTTTCCATTATTTTAAAGATAAAGAAATAAATGAGATTCAGAAACCATTTTCAGCCCCAATTGATCAGGGTGTATCAGGGTATGTTATTAAAACAGGAAAGTCATTCAGGACAGGTGATTTTACAAAGGTAAAAATTGATGGCTATGAATATGTGCATTTAGGGGAGAAAGAGCATGTCACCCATTCCTTGATTTTCGTACCACTCATTAGGGGTTCTGTAGTGACCGGGCTGATCTCGGTTCAGGCGAAAGCGACAGATGTATTCACCGCATATCATCAAACCTTGGTAGAACTCATAGCTCCCTATGCAACTTCAGCCTTGGAGAATGCCTGGTTGTTCAGCAAAATCGAAACGCTGGCTATTACGGATGAACTCTCCGGAGTATATAATCGCCATCACTTCAACCATGTCCTCAAACAGGAATTTGAACGCAGTGTGCGGTATGAGCGTCCCTTATCCCTGATCATCATTGATATCGATAATTTCAAGGATATCAATGATCAATATGGGCATATCTGTGGAGATGATGTTATCCGCCAATATGGGGCAATGTTAAACGAAAATGTACGAACAACCGATATTTTGGCCAGGTTTGGGGGAGATGAATTTGCAATTATTATGCCCGAAACAAATGCTCAACAAGCTCTGGCTGTGACCCGGAAAATTGAATCCTTATGTAATCAACGCAAATTCAATCTCGGTCATGATGAGATTTCCGTAACCATTAGTATTGGCCTGGCTGAGATAATTCGGAGTGTGGATTTAAAACCGGAAGATTTGATTCACAAAGCCGATCATGCCATGTATCAAGCAAAAAAACAAGGCAGAAGCAGAACAGTTCTTTTTGAGAATTAAAAAGTGTGCCCAACGACCTGAGGGGGGCAGGCCGAAGGGCACAAATAAATTATACTAAATTTTTCATTAAAATGAAATGAGAATTGAATAGCAAATATTCATTTTATTTAAAAAAGTTTTCATTCTTCGATTATAATTAGACTCTATGAAGATAAAAAGATTTCTTCTGCTATCCATTATGATTTTGGTTTGTGTAAGTTGTAAGCCAACCCATTCCGAACAATCAACCTCTGGCTCAGCATCTGAGCAGGTTTCTTATATTGAAAACAAAGGCTCCGACACCATGGTTAACCTGGCTTTAGCCTGGGCGGAGGCTTATCAGGCTTTGCATCCAGATATTCGTGTTTCGGTTACCGGTGGTGGATCGGGGACGGGTCTGGCATCATTATCCAACGGGACAGTCAATATTGCCAACGCATCCCGCGAGATTAAATCTGAAGAAATTGAGCTAGCTCAAGCAGCAGGATTTACGCCCTATGAAGTTGCGGTGGCTCAAGATGCCATTGCTGTGATTGTCAATCCGGAAAATCCGGTCAGCGAGTTGACCCTTGATCAAATCTCCCGAATTTATTTGGGTGATATTACAAATTGGCAAGAAGTGGGTGGGGAAGATCGGCCCATTGTACGCCTTTCCAGAGAGACAAATTCAGGTACCCATGTCTATTTCTTGGAAGCCGTTGTGCGGAAAGGCAACAAAGAGGATAAACGCATCTTCTCTCCGGAAACCTTGTTGCTGCCTTCTTCCGAAGGAATTATTTCAGAAGTACGGGACAATCCGAATGCCATTGGATACGATGGTCTGGGATATATTATTCCGGAAGTAAAAACCATTGCCATTGCTCCAGAGGAAGGGGAACCCTATGTTCAGGCTTCCGTTGAGACGGTGACGGATGGTACTTATCCCATCTCCCGCGATTTGTATATGTACTTTCAGGACGAACCTCAGGGTGTGATTAAAAAGTATTTGGAATGGATTCTATCCCCGGATGCCCAAGCGATTGTCAGTGAGTTGGGATTCGTTCCAGTTAGAGTGAAAGAATAATCTGATGCAGAAGGTGAGGTAGATGATACGGGAAAAATTTAGCGAAAGGCTGATAACTCGCATCATTCAGGTCGCCGGTTATCTTAGTATTTTGTACATCGGGTTGATCAGTATCTTTCTTCTGAAAGAAGGCTTGCCAACTCTTTATCATGTTTCTTTATCCGATCTATTTGGTACACGCTGGTATCCCATAGAGTCTTATTACGGTATCCTTCCGCTCATGATGGGTTCCATCACCATTACCATTGGAGCGCTGATCCTTGCGGTCCCTTTAGGGGTCGCAACTGCCATTTATATTTCTGAAATTGCTCCCCCCTGGATGCGTGAGATTCTCAAACCTCTGGTCGAAATTCTGGCTGGTTTCCCTTCGGTTGTGATGGGGTTCATCGGCATTTTGATCTTATCCCCGTTTCTGCGCGAAGCTTTCAATTTACCCACGGGGCTCTCTGCACTGGCCGGAGCAATTTTGTTAGGCTGGGCCGCCATTCCTACTATTGTCTCCATCTCAGAAGATGCCATCAATAGTGTTCCGCGTTCGTATCGCGAAGCCTCTCTAGCTTTAGGTTCAACGGAATGGGAGACGATATGGGGCGTTACCCTACCTGCAGCCCGCTCCGGTGTGATGACCGCTGTCATGTTAGGCATTGGCCGGGTGATCGGGGAAACCATGACAGTCATGATGGTGACAGGCAATGCGCCAATTATGCCGAAAGGGCTGAGCGCCATCTTAATGCCGGTCAGAACTATGACCGCCACCATCGCTTCAGAAATGGGTGAAGTGGCAAATGGCAGCGAACATTATCAGGTTTTATTTTTTATTGGCATCGTTTTATTTCTATTCTCGTTCTTGATAAATTATTTGGCCTTCACAATCAGTTCACGCCGTCTGAAACGATCTGAGAGGTTATTATCATGAAAGGAGCCGCCATGCAGCAAGATGAACCTCTCCTGCAATTGACTCCTAATCGTGTTGCGGGATTAAGAAGACAAAAAGCAGGTTTTTTCCTATTAATGGTGCTCAGTATCATCACAGTAATTCCCATTGTCGTCTTGATACTCTATATGCTAAAACTGGGTCTTCCGGCCATTAGTTGGGAATTTATCACCGGATATCCGCGAAATGGGATGCGCGAAGGTGGAATTCTTCCGGCGATTGTAGGCACCTTGTACTTAACCTTGGGTACAGCCTTATTCTCGGTTCCTCCCGGTATTGCCGCAGCGATTTATCTCTCCGAATATGCCAAAGATACAAAACTCACCCGCATGATCCGCATTGCCATGGTCAACTTATCCGGTATCCCTTCTGTGGTGTATGGATTATTTGGTTTGGGGCTTTTCGTTCTTTTCTTGAATTTTGGAACCAGCATTCTGGCTGCTTCTTTGACCCTCTCCATTATGACTTTGCCCATCATCATCAGTACAACAGAAGAAGCTTTACGCGCAGTGCCTAATTCCTTTAGAGTGGTCAGTGTTTCCCTGGGAGCTTCCCGCTGGCAAACCATCTGGAAAATTGTCTTGCCCCAAAGTCTACCGGGTATGATTACCGGTGTCATTCTGGGGTTGGAACGCGCGGCTGGCGAAACGGCACCTATCTTGTTTACCGGCGCGACATTTTTCTTGCCACGGCTTCCCCAATCTCCATTTGATGCCACCATGGCGCTGCCATATCATTTATATGTCATCTCAACGCAGATTCCAGGCATGCCGATTCAGATCCAATATGGGACGGTGCTGGTTTTACTGGTTTTTGTCTTAACCATGAATATTATCGCAACGTTGATCCGCTCACGGGCAAGAGCCAAACGGCATTGGTGATGGAATAAACCATGGAAAAAATTCGCATTGAAAACTTAAGTATCCGCTACTCTGATGGCAATGAAAGCCTGAGAAACATCAATCTAAGCCTGGAAGCCAACAAGATTTCTGTTCTGTTTGGCCCCTCCGGCGGCGGAAAATCCACGCTTTTGCGCACCTTAAATCGGCTCAATGATTTAGCCGATGTGCAAAAAGTCAGTGGCACGGTAACGCTGAATGGCGAGGATATTTTATCCGAAACCGTCAATGTTACTAAATTGCGGCGGAAAGTTGGCATGGTGTTTTCCCGTCCTGTGGCGCTGCCTCTATCCATCTATGATAATGTTGCTTATGGTCTGGTGATGGCGGGTGAAAAGGACCGTAAGGTATTGGATGCTGCCGTTGAACAAGCCTTGACTCAAGCTTATGTCTGGGACGAAGTCTACGATCGTTTGAAAGATCCCGCTCACGCCCTTTCAGGCGGTCAGCAGCAGCGGGTGTGCCTGGCTAGAGTTTTAGCTCTAGAACCGGAAGTGATTTTGCTGGACGAACCCACCTCAGCTCTGGATCCGGTATCTACGGCGAAAATTGAACAAACTCTGCAGGAATTAAAAAAAGAATTTACTATCATCCTGGTGCCGCATAATACCCAGCAAGCCGCCCGGGTGGCAGATTTTGCAGCCTTCTTTTTGCAAGGCGAACTCATCGAGACTGGCGAAGGGGAAAAATTGTTTGCTTTTCCAAAGGATAAACGGACAGAAGAATACATTGAAGGTCGTTTTGGCTAGGCCTGCCTGTGGTAAAATTTCTGGTACTATTTGGATTCATCTGCTAGGCGAAATGCTTAGCAGTTTTCTTAAAAAATAAACGAATAATTCATATCGAAGGTCATCCCTATGCCCATTTTCACGCCTGGAAGAAGGTGGCAGCCACCTTATTCCCCATTCAAGAAAGTATCCATTAGCCAGAAGATGCTGGCTGGATTGGAAAAGATCGTCAAGGGTCCGATGTTTGGTTGCCGCATGTGTGGGAACTGTCTGCTGCAGGAAACTGCGTTCATTTGCCCCATGGAATGTTCCAAAGGCATACGGAACGGCCCCTGCGGTGGATCCACCGCTGAACATTGCTATGTAGATCCCGACCGCCCGTGTATCTGGTACCACATTTATGAGCGTGCTTTCCGTATGGGACGGGAAGAAAAACTGCTGGAGGTGCTGCCTCCCCTGGACTGGAATAAAACAGGGACGGAAACCTGGGGCGATGTCATCCGTGAAATCTTCCGTTACGGGACATTCAAATGGATTAGTGAATTACTTTCCCGGGACCCTGTTCATCGGGCTGTCGCCTGGGATGATGTCTTTCACGCCGTTCGCCAGCCTTCCTGGTGGCAGGGGGATGCTGAGTTCCATGCACCGGCGTATACTGAACCACTTTCGGAGTTGGAGAAACAGTTAAAATCCGGCAAGTTCGTGGTGACCTGCGAAGTCACCCCTCCCATGACCGTGGCGACGGGAAAGTTTTTGCGCAATCTGGATTTGATCAAAGGGCAGGTAGCCGCGGTTAATTTTACGGATAACCCCTCTGCCACGCCGCGCATGTCCAGCCAGGCATGCAGTAAACTGGCTTTGGAAGCGGGACTGGAACCTGTGATGCAGATCGCCGCCCGCGATCAAACCCGCAACAGTCTGCAATCCCTGGTGCTGGGAGCCTATGCCTTGGGGATACGAAATGTTCTGTGTGTCTCCGGGGACAGCGCCTCTTTGGGGCCGGATCCCCGCTCCCGTATGGATATTGTGGATATTGATGCCATTCAGATGCTGTGGATTTTACGCCGCATGCGGGATGAGGGTCAGTATTTGGGCGGCAAAGCCATTAAGTTCCCGCCGCAAACCTTTTTAGGCGCGGCTGCCTCACCGAATAGTTCCGAACCGAGATTCCAGGCGCTGCGGGAAGAGAAAAAAATCAATGCCGGGGCTCAATTCCTGCAAACCAACCTGGTTTTTGATATGGATCGATTTGATGCCTGGTTGGAAGCACTGGATAAACGCAACGTGTTGGGTAAGGCTTATTTGTTGGTGGGTATTGCACCCATGAAAAATATGGCGGTTGCCCAGCATTTATCCAGGGAAGTTCCCGGGGTACTCCTGCCGGAAGCACTGTTAAAAAGAATGGAAAATTCCAAAGACCAGGAAGAAGAAGGCGTACAAATTGCGCTGGAGACGATTGCTCAAATCAAGCTGCGTCAGGGTGTGAATGGCATTCATCTGATGCCGCTGAATTGGGAAGAAATCCTCCCCAGAATCATCCAGGAAGCAAATTTAGCCTGACATTAAAAATCGCTGCATCAGACGAGATTCCATGATGCAGCGATTTTTTTTATTGTTTGTGTGGATAAACGGGTTGCATGAATGGATTCCAACTCCCCCGGAACTGCCACAGCGCCCATGCAGGAATCGGATAATTGAAAATTTTGGATTTGCCAGTGGTCGGGGGATAAAGGCACCAAACTGGTTACTTTCCCGCACAGGGAATCGGAATACTCTATCGTGAACTGATTCAAAGGAAAATGAAAACCAGTTCCGTAGCCTTTCATGAAGGCTTCCTTGGCTGTCCATAGTTGATAAAAGAAAAATTTAGGATCTTCTGCCGAGTTCAGCATTTCATATTCAGCAGGTGAACTGTAGTGTTTGGCAATGTTTTTCCAATCCGTATCGGTTCGCATGGATTCTATATCCACGCCAATGGGGGTATGACGGGATATTCCCACCAGAATTTGATCGGCGGAATGGGAAACATTGAAATAAAGCTGATCTGATGGGTTCAGCATCGGTTTTTGGTATTCATTATGGAGAATTTCAATTTCCAGGGGATGCTTTTGTAAATACAGGGAGAGTAGCAGACGCAGCGTTGCTCTGGATGCGATGGCAAGCCCGGTGCGTTCTGCTGATAAATAGCGGGCTGCGGCAACCCTTTCCTCATTGACCAGGACGGTAGAGAAGAGAGAGAGCATCTCCGAGGGTTCAAAGTCAATTAACCAAAGATCGAATCCCTGCCTGCCTTTCTCCAAGGTTGGAATTTGTTCGAGAAATTTAAAATCAATCATATTGCTTTACTGAGAGGTTCCAGTACCTGTTCAAGCTGGCCCGCAAGATCCAGGAGGATGGTATTCTGACTCGTTTCAAAACTCACCTATAATAAATTTTATTATTTTGCATTTATTATAACGCTATACACCTATCATATCGGCTAAAGGTAAAGGATGGTTGGTTTGAGTTGAATTTCATCGATCATGTCATTTAATTCCGTGCGGCTTAGGGGACGCTTCTTTTCCGCAAGGGCAGTAAGAACGCCTTCCATTACGTTGGTACCAAAGGATCGGCCATCATAGCGCGGACTCATGGTGATGACGGTTTTCACGCCTTTTGCTTTTAATAAGGCGATGTTTTCTTCCGTGGTGGTGTTGGTGATGATCAATTTATCTTGCAGGTCTGCTGGCGAATATTTACGTATATAAAGCATATCCCCGGCGATGCAATCCGCGGATTCCCAGATGGCGGCATGTTTGGGTTTACAGGCTTCATCCTTGCTGCCGGGCGGATTGATGGCAGAAAGCGGCAGGAAGCCAATGAAGGGCATTAAGAAATGGGCAAAGCGTTTAAAATTCTTCAACCCGCGAATGGAAATGGGGATGCCCAGGGTCAGCATTAAATCGCCAAAGATCACTTCATCACTCTGCCCGGTCATGGCTTCGGCCAGACCAATGCGGTCAATGCCGGTTGGGATGAACACTTTTTTGAAGCGGGGAAAGGGACCGAATTCCGGACCTGCCAATTCGAGCACTCTGCGTTCAAGGACATATTTTAGATCATGCCCATCCACAACAGGGGTTTGATGGACATCCTGCACCAGTTTTTTGGCGGCACGAATGGGGTACTCTTTCTGGTCAACACGAACATAGATATCCATTCCGCCAACGGTCAGCACATCCACTTTGCCATCCAACTCACGGAATAACTTGCGCGCCATAACTTCATCGCCACCGGTTCCAATGCGCTCGATACAAATTTCCTTGCCATGGATGACGGTTTCGACTTTTTTATTGCGAATGGGACTCCCCAAACTGACACTGACGACTTTTAGCATTCGATCACCCTCCGCTGAAGTGGAATGCTTTTATTATACAGGTTCTCATTTAATTAATTATCTATGTAACTATTTTCCACCCCACACCTGCTGCCGCGTTAATATCCAGAATGGGATTGTCTGTTATGGAAAAACAGCTTATCAGTTTATCAATCTTGGAAGCTTTATCCAAATGGGAAGCAAACGTCTGAATCCCTCTGAAAAGTGTGGTGTTTGGGTAATCTATTTCTTTGTGCGAATGAATCAAAAAAGCGCTTCCCTACCTGGAGAAACGCTTTTATGGGCGATAGGATTTAGCGAGAGATGGCAATAGCAAGGCCTTTATTCAACAGATATTCTTACAAGAAAAATAGGAACAGATGCAAAAGCAAAAATGGAGAGTGCCATCAGAATAATTGCCATGTTTGGAGCAAGCCACAAAAAAGGAATGTTGGCAATAAACGCGACAATACTTCCAATAATTGTATATGACAATAATCGATACGTTCTAAAGTAGACAATCGCATAGCAAAAGAAAGCCATATAAGCCAAAGTAAACCCCGCCACATCATATGCTAGGAATTTCACGGTTTCGACTTGGCGCAAATAAAGTAGAGTATCCGAGGGGATACTTACAAAACTACCAGGATAGACCCAAGCCGCAATGATTGGCAGATTATTTATAATTTCAATTACCAATGAAATGCCTATAAGGCAACCAGCAAGAACCAACGCAAAGGGGTTTGTGTTATATTTTTTGACGGTAAAAATAACAGTTACTGGCAAAAAGGCAAAAGCATACAATAATACAAATGCAGCCAGTGTCGCTGAGAAGCTAGAAATAGGACTTGAACTCGAGCTAATCATTTTGGGGACAAATCCATCGGGGCTAACCTTGGGCATGACAATAATGTAAGTGAGTCCATAACCCAACAAACCCACAGTCGCAAGGATGCCAAGTGCCCAAAAGCCATTTTTGAAAATGTCAGATGAAGATGCTTTTTTCATGGTTTTAAAAATTCCTGATCGAGAACTATTGTACTTGTGCCCAGTGCCCAACGGCAGACGTTACCGGCAAGCACGGGACTTGGCGGACAAACCCACCAGACGCCGAATCCGCCACCTACCCCGTGATCTTTGCGGAGTTGGGGCTGAATTCCCAAAAGTACGGCGGAACGCCCGCACTTGTCCGGTGCAGGCGGTGTTGGCTTTTTTGAGCGTTTATAAGCATTATTTTAGCAGCCGGACAATTTCTGCCAACAAAACATCTAAATCATTAGAAAAATTAACCTGTGTCTTGTTGGGTAATATCTCCTTGCTACGAATCTGCGTATGTAAATGTGCGTCCGCAATTTTCCTAGATGACGATTCTAGATTTGTCATTGATTGCTTAAACGACTTACTGCCACCATTGTAATTGTTTGCGACTTCTGCAAAGTATTTACATGCAAAAATGGGCGGCACATGGTCAAGGATGGCGCGTACCAACATTGCAACCGCCATATAACATTCATTGGCAATAGTTTTGTTTAACTCATCACATAATTCAGTAAGTCTTGTTAAGTCGTAAGTTTTTGACTTGGTGGCACGTAATTCACTTAACCGAGTAGCATTTACAAATTCATCTGTATTGGTCTTAGTACCCAATTTTTGGTCAAACTGTTTTTGAAATTGCTTCCCTGCCGCTTCTGAACGTTGGAGCCATTTACTTTCTGATTGTTTCTTTTCTTTCTCAAAAGATTCAATAAACTCATCGTAAGAAGTCAATATGCTCTTAATCGCTGAGTCTATATTGCTATTATCTGCCCCAACTGAAACACAAAATTCAATAATTTGCCCTGTATAGTTGATTAGCACACCCTTAAGACTATCCCAATAAACATCTATATCCTCCCCTAAAGAATGCAGGGTGGTTGGAATAACATCTTTTGGATAAGCATTCGCAAGCGTTTCAAGGCCTTCTGTCTCCAAGATACTTTCTATGGAACTGCGAAGTTTTATATAAACTTCATCAACTTGTTCATACAGTATGAGAATATAACCTTCTGAATGAATACGCAATATAATGGTTAGTCGGGAAAATAAATTCCGTAGGAACTGAGCGCGAACTCTTAAATCTAATTCCAAAGTCTGGTCTTTTGGCGTATCCATTCTTACCCTTTATTACTTAGCAATGAAATGCCCAACGGTTTGCGTTACCCGCAAGTGGGCGGGCTGAGATGATGTTTGGAAGCAGGAAAAACTCAAAGCGAGAAAAATGCCTGAAAACGAGCAGACTCCCACCAGTCGGGTGCACGCTGTGTTGGGCAGTTCTTTACATAAAAGACATTAAGGACTTTTCCTGACCATTAACCTGGACATTATCTTTAATACAACTTCTTGAGCCGCTTCATGACTTTTTACGCATTCGTCTTCACTTGAATTACTTGAATCATATCGCACTGACGCCGAACATTGAATTCTATCTAATAGCTGTGCATCAATTCTCATATCTTCAATCAATTCACTCAACTTATGCAAATCATGAGTTCGAGGATATTTAGTCTTGTTGGTTTCAAAAAATGCTTTAATAACCTTTTCGACAAATTGTAAGCAATGCCACCGTGATTGACCATATAATGGCTTATCTAGAAAAAGCATATCTACAGACATCCTAAAATCTGCTAGAGCATCTGTAAATAAATCTTTATTGTGTACAAAGAAAAATATGTTTCCTAATAAACATCCATCATATACTCTACTACCTAAATACGAGATTTCATCACGAGTAATACTTGACAGCTTTTCATTGGTAATATTTTCAATAAGACTGCCTATATTCAAGCTAGCAGTATTCGGACTGCCAAGATTGATGTTAGGTTTGATCTCTTCAACTTTAGCAGTGAAGACCAATTTGGGTTTTCCTAGAACAAGAGGAATGTTTACTTTATACAAATCGCCAGAAACTCGGCAAATTGTTTGCATATTTGCGAAATCTACTATTAACCTATCTCCGTATTGTTTATCGAACCAATTCAATACATGTGCAGAAAGACTAAGGTTTGAAAAATCATTATCTCTTGCAAAACTATTTGGGACAAGATATAACGTGGCATCCAATCGTTCTGCAACTTCTCCGAATCCCTTTATTTGTCTTTGTGCAATTGGGATTCCTTTTAGTTCCTTATCAATTTCAATCATAAATTTATTAAATTCTTCGTAAGAGGAAAAATATTGTTTTTGATCTAAATCAGGCAAACCATTTCGAAATTCTTCTTCGGACATTTTCACTTTATTGTCCCTTAGTTTTGCGATTTTATGTTAGCAGTAGTCACTGCCGAACGGCTGGCGTTACCGGCAAGGGCGGGAGTTGGCGGATAAAACCACCAGACGCCGAGTCCGCCGTTGGAGCCAGAATCTCTAAAGTGCGGGCAAAACTCCGCACTTGTCCGGTGCACGCAGTGTTAGCCACCTTTATGGTTGCCAGATAATTTTTTTTCAAGTTCTCGATACACTCTAAGTCCTTCATCAGTGAGTTTTATATCGCCAACTTTAATTGAATCGAATATTCCAGACTTGTAATCTATAGCACTTTCCCATTCGTCATAACTTACAAAACCAAATTCATACATTGCCTGTTCTTGTATTTTGGTAAAGCCCCTGCCTTCAAGTTCAATATCATAATCAGAAACATCACTTTCAATAATTTGTTGCCCATCTAAAAAGTCAAGAAAATCTTTGAATTCTTGAAAACTTTTGAATATTCCTGACTTTATTAAACCATCGATTCCGCCAATTCCCTCAATACTTTTATTTGATGCCGCAACTAGCGTGAGTAATTCACTGGCTAAAATCATAACCCGGAAACTCATTACCTTATCTATTTTTACACCATCATGTGCGGCATAATTTCGATAATAACCAAATGCTCCTTTGAAAAGAAGTTGTGCTTTTTCTTGATAATCATCACCTAATGATACAGCCAACGTAATATGTTCACCATTTCCCATAACCCATTTGACTAAATGTACTCCAAATAACTCTTTTGGCGCTATCGCCTTGTCTCGTAATGCCATTTCTACCTGTTTCATGCTTTCCAAAGCAACATGTTGATAGTGCCCATCTTTGAAAAGAGGTAAACAAGTCTCTATAATTCTTGGGTGAAGAAAATCGTTTGCTTCAATTTTCATATTTGCAATAAGGTTGATAATTGCGCAAAGTGGTGGCTAACTATGTTTTATCCAGCCATCTGTATAAAACCCTGATTAGTTACCTTATACAGTCGTTTGGCTGTATAGTAGTTTGTATACTTCGACCATTATACATATTTACCGAAAATAGGAAAGCGAAATGACTCAACCAATCCTTGGCAAGAAACTCCTTGAACAAATGCGTGATCAATTTTGGGTCAAACAAACCTCATTTCGTACAGAAAATACTTATCTTCACTGGGCGCGTGAGTTTGCCAATTGAACTCATCGGTGATTTGCAGATCATCATCATGAGAGGAGGATTGTTTGAAAGTTTTTATTTCCCAAGTTGCACCTATATTATTGTAAATCATGGCTTGTCGAGAGAATAAAAAAAGTGAGAATCTCGGGTATTATTCTGTGTCTACCTTAAATAATCAGCAGCCAGGCTGAAGTTCAACCTGGCTGCCTATTCGATCTACAGCATCCTATACGCCCATAGTTCTGTAGATACTCCCAATTGAATTCCTGTTAGAAGAGTATTGCCCCCAACAGGGATAACACGCCACCGATGATGGCCACGACCAGTGCAAGAACTCCGATGACCACACCGATGGTGAGTACAAGCGCGAACCCAACCGTCAGGCCAACCACCAGAAGTATTGCACCTACTAACAATCCGATTAATCCTAATAAAAGTTCCATTTTGATCTCCAGTCTATGTTTTCACTCTAATATACGCAAACTGTTGACCAAGGTTTCCGCGAAAGCCGGATTAACTTCTTGGGCTCGGGTATAATTGGAACTTAACTGTAGGATAACGAGTGAAGTAAAAATGGACGAAGAAAAATTACTCAGTTTGTTGAACGACTATAAAAGCGGAAGTGTCCCACTTGATGAAGTGGTCAATCGGATTAAATATCTGCCTTATGAAACCGTAGAAGATTTTGCCCATCTGGATCACCAACGGGCTTTACGCTGTGGGTTTCCGGAAGTCATTTATGGCGAAGGGAAGACAACCACTCAGATGCTGGCGATCAGCAGCCGGTTGCTGACCCAGTCGGATCATTTGTTAATCACCCGCTTGCATGCGGCTGCCTATGAAGAAATGAAAGATCAACTTCCCGATGGAAAGTACCACGCCCTGGCTCGTATTTTCCATTATGATGCCAATCCGCCTGCCAATCCCAAACCGGGTATTGTGGTGGTCAGTGCCGGCACAACGGATATTCCCGTGGCGGATGAAGCCGCTTTAACCGCTGAAGCCATGGGAAATCAAGTCCGCCGAATTTTTGATGTCGGCGTGGCAGGACTCCACCGCTTGCTGGCGTATACCGAAGTTTTGAATCAGGCCAATGTCATCATCGTTGCGGCTGGTATGGAAGGGGCTCTTCCCAGCGTAGTCGGGGGATTGGTGCATGTCCCAGTGATTGCCCTGCCGACCAGCGTCGGATATGGAGCCAGCTTCCATGGATTGAGCGCTTTACTGGGTATGCTTAATAGCTGCGCCAACGGCATTGCTGTGGTCAACATCGATAATGGCTTTGGTGCCGGCTACATGGCCGCTTTGATTAATAAACAATCCATGGAGTAACGTTTGAAATCCATTCCGGTGCTAAATAATTTATCACCTGCGGACCAAACTGCCTGGCAGGCTTTGTGTGACCATCTGGCTGAAAAATCTCCGGCAATCGTGGCTTTTTCAGGGGGTGTGGATAGCGGTTTGTTGGCTGCAGCGATGTATCATGTTGCCGAAGCCCAAATGCTGGCTGTCAATGTGGATTCGGTAGTTCACACCGATGCTGATCGTACCATAGCTCAAGCGGTGGCGGACCAGGTTGGATTTCCTTTTCTGATGGTCCCCTTTAATGATCTTGAAAATGAAGCCTTTTGTGCTAACCCGGTAGACCGCTGTTATGTGTGCAAATATCAGCGTTTTAAATATCTGTCAGAATATGCGCAGGAACATGGATATCGGTTTTTGATGGAAGGTTCCAATGCGGATGATGCCGGTGATTATCGTCCCGGCATGCGGGCAGTAAAGGAGCTAGGTATTCTCAGTCCGTTGGCGGATTGCGGTTTGACCAAAAAACAAATCCGTGCCATGGCAAAAGCCTTGAACTTGCCGGTTTGGGATCGGCCCTCTACACCCTGCCTGGCGACGCGAATTCCGTATGGCACGCCCGTTACTCTGGCAGGATTGCATATGATTCAGGCTGCGGAGGATTATCTCTCCGGATTGGGATTCCAGGCTGTGCGGGTACGCTCTGATGGACGTACGGCTCGCATTGAAGTGCAGGCGGATCAAATAAATCAATTGATGACAAAACGGGATGAAGTTCTTGCCTTTATGAAGCAGGCAGGTTTTATTCACACTACAGTAGATTTGGAAGGCTACCGTTTGGGCAGCAATAATGAGGGAATTGTAAAATGAGCATACTCTATGTGGATTGTTTTTCTGGGATAGCCGGGGACATGCTCCTGGCCGCTTTGATGGATGCCGGGCTGCCGGCTGAGGTTCTAAATCAGCAGTTTGAGAAATTACCCCTATCGGAAAAAATTACCCTCAGTACCAAACGGGTTCGCAAAGGCGCGCTGGATGCCAATCAATTGGTGATCCAGATTCTGGACGCAAATCAAACCCAGAGGACTGAGCTGGGACAACCTTCCAATCTTGCCGAAGTACACGATCATGAGCATATCCATGAGCATGACCATGCCGAACATTCCCATGCACACGACCATGAGCACGGCGATCATACCCACACACACGACCATGAGCACGGCGGACATTCCCACACACACGACCATGAGCACGGCGGACATTCTCACACACACGACCATGGCCACATTGAACATCCGCATACACACAACCATGAGCATGCAGAACATTCGCATACGCACGATCATGAACCTGTCCATGAGAACGATCAGCCGCATGAACATCATCACCGCGGATTGGCGGATATTCTTGCCATCATCGAGAAATCGGAATTACCCCCCAAGGCTGCCCAAATTGCCAGCCAAATCTTCATCCGTCTGGCAGAAGTGGAAGCCAAAGTGCATGGCGAAACGATTGAATCCGTTCACTTTCATGAAGTGGGGGCTTTGGATTCCATCATTGATATTCTGGGTGTGAGCATCGGCCTGGATTATTTTAAGATCGATAAGGTCTATGCTTCGGCTTTGCCTTTCTCCACTGGAACGGTTAAAACAGATCATGGGTTGATGCCCGTTCCTGCCCCGGCTACGCTGGGACTGATTGAATCTGCCCACATGCCTTTACGTCCCGCCCCGGATGCGGGTGAGATGATTACGCCCACTGGCGCTGCCATTTTGGCGGTTCTGGCTACCTTTCAACGGCCTGCCATGCGGGTAACGAAAGTGGGTGTGGGTGCCGGTACCAAGGATTTTGGTTGGCCGAATATTCTGCGGGTGATCATCGGTGATGAGGAACTTGAGCCATCCCAGCCGATGGTGCAAATTTCCTGCAATATTGATGATATGAACCCGGAATTTTTCGCCCCGGTCATGGAGCACCTTTTTACAGAAGGCGCGCTGGATGTTTATTTGACGCCCATTCAAATGAAAAAGAATCGGCCTGCCACGATGATATCGGTGATTGCCCCCCAGGCATTGGAAAAAAACTTGAGTGAAATTCTGCTGCGGGAAACAACCAGTTTTGGCGTGCGGGTTGAGCCGATTCATCGCTATGAAGCAGAACGAACCTTTATATCCCTTAACATGGATATGGGGACTGTCAGAGTAAAACAAAAATGGGTCAATGGTGAATTCTTAGGTAGTTTCCCGGAATTTGAGGATTGCAAACGGCTTGCTGCCCAGCACGGGTTACCGGTGATGCAGGTCTATCAGAAAGCACAACTTATGGCAGAAAGGTCTCAAGATTGAGGTTTTTCCCCCGTTGAAAGCCCGAACTTCTGTGCGTATAGGGCTGCCTGGGTGCGGTTCTCCAAATTAAGTTTGGTTAAAATATTGGCAACATGGCCGGATACCGTTCTCTCACTGATGATGAGTTGATCCGCCATTTCCTTGTTTGACCTGCCTTGAGCCAGTAATTCCAAAATATCTATTTCTCGACGGGTCAAGGTAGGGCTGGCTGCAAGAACAGGCTGTTTGGGTTTTTGAATGCCCTGGATGACTTGCCTGGCAATGGCCGGCGGCAGGTAGGAATTTCCCTGGTAAACATGTTCAATGGCCGAAAGCAACTCCTCAGCGGAGGTGGCTTTCAGCAGGTAACCTAAAGCGCCCGCCTGAATGGCTGCGAAGACTTTGATTTCATCGGAGTAGCTGGTCAGGACTAGGATTTTGGCCGCAGGATCGGCAGCGATGATTTCTTGAATGGCTTCCAAACCATCTTTCCCAGGCATGGCCAAATCCATCAATACAATATCTGGTTTGGTTTGCAGGAATAAATCCACAGCTTCCTGCCCATTGGCTGCCTGGGCGATAACTTCAATATTGGGTTCTTCATCAATCAGGGCAGATAACCCCTGGCGCATAACGATATGGTCATCAGCAATTAGGATGCGTATCATGGAATTTCCTTTAGAAATTTGATGTGATGGAAGGTTCAGGTGGATTTCCAAGTTCTACCATTATACTTGTGAAGTTGTTAAGGGCTGATTGGATGGTGATTGTTCCGCCGATTTTTTGAGCACGCTCGCGCATACTGATGATGCCAAAACCAGTTGGCTGATCTTTGGCATTCATATCAAAACCGGTTCCATTATCCCAAATCCGCATGAGAAAATGATTATTTTCGCTCTGCAAAGTAATTTTTATTTTACTGGCATTGGCATGTTTGAGGGCATTATTGAGCGCTTCAGTAAGGATATTGAATAATTCAGCCTCTTCCTTGTGGCTCAGGTCCAGTTTGCCATTTATTTCCAAATCATATTCCACGCCTGCTCTTTTTTCAACGAAATCAAGACGATGACGGATGGCACCAATAAAACCTTCTTTTTCGAGAACATCCGGCCGCAGTTCATTAATCAGAAGTCTCATTTCCCGTAAAGCCTGTTGGGCATTTAAGTCAATTTGTTCAAGATGATTGGATACTTTAGCTGTGTTCTGATTTACATTTGCTTTCTTTCCTGCCGAGGCATATAACATTAAGCTGTATAAACGTTGGGTGACCGAATCATGCAGGTCTCTGGCAAGACGTTGGCGTTCCTCCATAACTGCCAATGTTTCAGAATTTCTATGCAATTCGTGGTTTTCGATAACCACGCCAAGCTGTTCACTGATGGTTGTCAACAGGGCGACTTGTTCAACGGAGAGATGCTGTGAGGAGGGTTGGAAAATGCTTAATACGCCAACCTTTCTATCTTTAGCTTTCATCAATGTGCCTGTATAGGAAAAAGTATCTCCTGGTTTGGCTGTTGGAAAATGAATCTGTTTGCAATCCTCATGGGATAAATCCAGGGAGGTGATGGTGTGGCCTTCTTCAATTACTCTGCCGAAGATATTCCATGTCGCTGGAATGTTTTCAATGGAGGACAAGAACTCTTGATCTAGGTTTGCCTGTGCAATTAAAGATAATTTCTTGGATTCAGCACTAAACAAGTGTATCGTTCCGCTGTTGGCGTTTAGAGCATCCAGAATTAGTTCAAGGCAGCTTTGCAGCATTTCTTCGAGATTGGTTATTTGGTTTGCCGTGGCACTGATCTGGTATAGAATGGATAGGTCTTTGGTACGGTCTTGAATTCTTTGTTCCAGCGTATCCATTAAATTTTCCAAATCGGTTGTGCGTTCTTTAACTTGCTGTTCCAGGGTATCATATGATTTTTGTAATGCGCGTCGAACTTCGATCTGATCGGTAATATTATGTTCGGATAAGCAAATGTAATATCCTTTGCCTGCTTTAATGGTATAAAACACAAGTTCAACGAAATTCTCTTTTTGATCCTTTGAAAATAAACGAACTTCAATTGGGATATTAAATAGAGGTGATTTTCCAGTTATCAGACTTTGTTGTAATTCCTTTTGTACATTTTGAAAATTATCTGAAGAGTTATTATCTTGTTTGGTAAATAGGGGAACGACATCCCAAATATAAAGTCCGACCATACTGGAACGTTTGGTACCTAATAACTGCTCAATCGCTTTGTTCCAGACAATGATTTTTCCTTCTTGATCGGTTATGACAATGCCATCATGGGAATAATGGATCACTTTATTTAATCGGCGTTCGACATCCTTGTAGGCCATCTCAACCAGAGTTTTTTCAGTTGTATCGCGAAGGATGAGAATCCAGCCAGTGATAAAAGCATCTCTTGAAAATGGAGATGAAATTACCTCATAATGTTTTGTCTCGTTGCCAATTCTGGGCTCAATATCATAAATTTCAGGAACTTCCAGATCAGGGTAAGGTAAAAATGGAAATATCTCAAATAGGTTTCTTCCCAGAATTGAGGGTAGATTCGTTTTGAGATATTTTAGGGCAGCGGGGTTAATATCCAATACTTCATACTTTTGACTGATGATGATCATCCCATCACGCATGTATTCAATTAATTTTTCTTTGCCAATGGGGATGAGGTTAGTAAATTGAAATTTTTGAATATTAATAAATAGAATAATGCCAGTGAAACCGAAGGCGATGGGGGTGAAATCCAGGTAAGTAGGCAATAAATCTAAAGTGTACAAAAATTTTATTATAACTGGCAGGGAAAAACTTAATAATAAAAGAATGGTTTGGCCACGATAAAGCTGCAACTTACTGATTGTAGACTTAATCACCAAAATAATTCCCGCCAGAATCATGATCGCAGAGTAAATTACATGGACCCAAAACCACCAACCCCAATTCCAGGTTGCGACTGATTGGAATGAACCAAATGGATCTAGATTGTAGCTGACGAAAAGCCAGTGGTGAAATGGATTGGTCCAAACAATGATCTGTGTAATCAGTGGGATAAATCCCAGACTGAAGATAAGCTTAAAGGATATTTTGTTAGTTTGCCGGTAAAAATGAATTGAATAAATGAGCCAGATAAAGGGAACAAAAGAAACTAAAAAAAGTCGGATATTTAACCAGAAAATGATCTGTTCTTTACCGATAGCCCATAGGCTCACCAACATAAAAATTATCCAAATCGATATAGAGAACATCATGATTGCAAAAGGTATAACCCCGATGGTTTGCCTTTTTATCACTACATACAAACCTATACTTGCGCAAAGCAAGGCTGCCAGGATGGATAAGATGAGATAGAAAATTTCAAATGCTGACATGGTTTGCCCTTCATGTTTGTGATGATTTAATTATAGATGAATAGTCAACATATCAGTTGCTTTTAAGAAAACAGATCGGGGCATTCACCCCGATCTGTTATGCATAAATCTTCTTTAACCATCGGTGGAGAAGGAATTGGACAATCGAAATTTCGATGATCATCCCAACCCCCCAGATCAACCAGCGCCAGGGATTTGGGTCCAGGGACCACCAAAAGAATTGGGCTGGCCAATAGGTAGGTATAAATGCAAAGGCAAACTTCCAAAGGGATGGAATAAAATATGATACTATGGGTAAAAAGAGGATGCCTCCGGATGCTTTCATTAATACCAAACCTTGGATTTTGTTTTCCGCAAAAGTAGCGAACGTGAGAGCAATCATCGGGGCAAATGGCATGGCCAGAGCGGCACACGCAAGCAGGGAACCAACTCCGATACTTTGTAAACCGCTCAGCGGGTAAACGATAAGGGTGGTGAGAAAGCTAAACAGCATGGGCGTGAACAGGCGGTAAGCGATATAAGAGCGCATGGGGATGGGTGAAACCTGTAAACCCAGGATGGATCGATCATCCATCTGATCCAGAAGAATTAATCCGATGATCATGCCGCTGAACAATGGCATAAGAAAAATCAGCGCATATCCCATAATGGGACTGAGATAGGGTTGAATATTCAGGCCTATCAAGGAGCCAATGCCTTCAAAGAGGAAAGGAAGCAGCCAGCGGCTGACCATGCCTAAGAGAAAAGGCGCAGCCAACAGCATGATGGTGATATCGTCCCGGCGGATGTATTTTGAATCCACGGGGCCAAAGGTTTTTAAGGGATGAAAAATATTCATGATGTTTTCTTGCTTCCTTCGCTGCGTACAACGTAGCGGTTAAACTCGTTTAAACTCCATTTCCCCAGGAAAAATATTGTCAACATAAGATAAATCCCTGAACCTGACAGTTTCCAACTCTCAATGGATTGAAAAGCTGATTCAATCCATAAATAGGAACCATAAATCGGGTGGAGATGCCAAAAGAAAGCGTGAGGCATCCAAACCCCGGAGACGATGGGTAGGCTGAGCAAGAACATGAATCCCATGGAGGGTAATAAGAATTCGTTGATGGAATCATAACGAATGACGGTTAAGAACCCTACCAGACAGAAGGCACAACAGGCCAAAAATGTACCAAGAAGGACGGGTAAGAAGTTGAACCGCCAACCCACAAAAGCAATGGTGATAATCAGATTTTCCAATGTGGCCAGGACGGATAAAGTCAGGACTTTGGCTGATAGATACTCCCAACTGCGTATGGGAGTGGTCACCTGAGCTTCCAGGGATCCTTCGCCTTTCTCAAACAAAAGAATACCGGCAAGAAAATAAAAAGTGGTTAAGCTCAAGTTTCCCAAAATCAACATGGGGACGATGCTGCTAAGTGAGATTGTCTTGATTTGAATAAACAGGGTAATCCAGAGAATCAGCACAAACAGGCTGACAAAGTAAATCCCATTCTTGTATTGTCGAATGATTTCCCATTTCAGGATGGAAAGGTAGCGGCTCATGCTAACCTCCGGCCCGTTATTTTGATAAAGATATCTTCCAGGGTGGCATCCAGGGAGTGCAAAGCGATCAGGTGATTTTGCCGAAGAATTTCCTGGAACGCCTGGTTCTGAGCCAGCCCTTCCAATGGAAATTCCGCAACCTGAGGACTTTCCTCCTGAAGATACTCAACTTGCACCAGTGGTTTTTGGTAGGCAATTTTTAAGGCATGCGGGGAATCGATCAAGCGGATGTTTCCGTCGACGATAAAGGCCACCCGGTCACATAGTTGGTCTGCCACTTGCATGTCATGAGTTGTTAGGAAGATCGTCTTGCCCTCATTTTTTTGGCTGAGGATAATATCTTTGATATTTTTCGCATTTACCGGATCCAGCCCGGATGTGGGTTCGTCAAAAAAGATCAATTTTGGCTTGTGCAGCAGGGATCGAGCAACACTCAACCGGTTTTTCATGCCTTTTGAGTATTGGGACACCAAGGTGTCTCCATCATCTTCCAACCCCACCCATTTTAAAATCTCAGCCGGTGTGTGAGTTTTCCCTTGATACAAAGAACGATAATAGTTCAGATTTTCATTGGCGGTTAATTTCAAAAAATGATTCGGTAATTCAAAGGAAACGCCAACCTGCTCATAATAGCTGTTGTCCCATTTCTTTAAATCTTTACCGAACACAGAAATCTGTCCTTGATAATCCTTTAGCAGCGAAATGAGGATTTTTTGAGTGGTAGATTTTCCTGCTCCGCTTGGCCCAAGCAAGCCAAATATTTCACCTGGTTTCACTTCAAAAGATAAATCGGAAACCGCGTTTTTGGGGGTATTGGCATAACGATAGGCCATATTGTTGACGGTGATCATGAGATTTACTCCTTAAGAAAAAAAAGCTGCCATTTAGGCAGCCAAAGCATAACAACTTGACTGCATTAGGGGGCGATAATGTGTTCCGAGAACATATCCGATAAGATGGTTACCATCTTATCAAAATCAATGACGGCGGTTTGATCGCTGTGCAAGCTGAGCAGGAACAAAGCCGTGGAAAATGTGCTTAGGGTGTCGGGATCAACTTTACGAAAATAGCCCTTTTCCAGACCTTCCAGATACAGACTGCGGAAATAGGCTTTGTCCATGGCAATATGGTTAGCAGCCAGTTCGGGTTCCAGTTTTCGCATCAGATTCTCATATTCATCACTCTTAAAAATGGCTAGGAGTGGATGTTCCTTGATGGCTTGCATCATGGTCACAATGGCCATTTTGTAGGATTCCCGGGTTGGTTTGATTTCCGGCAGAAGCATCTGTCTCATGGATGCTTTCATTTCGAAATCCGCGGATTCCAATATCTCCATGAAGAGTTCTTCTTTGCTGGTGAAAAACAGATAAAAGGCACCCTTGGAAATGCCGCAAATCCGTGTAATGTCATCCACGTTAGTCTTTTTTAGTCCATAGGTGCTGAACATTTCCCTTCCAGCAGCGATCAATCTTTGGCGAATATTTATTTTTTCCTGCTCGCTAAAACCTTTTGGCATAATCCTCCTTGTGAACGTATGACCAAATTGGTAATACGGTCATATTATAGTCATGGATTTAAAATTTGTCCAGAGTAACGGATGATTTATCGCATATCTTTGAGTAGAAAATATCAGCTAGACCCAAAAAAAGTAAAAGTATTCATTTTCATCGAATAGACATTTCATATCCAGGTGTAGTGATGTAGGGCGGGGTTTTTCCCCGCCGCTTTTTAACTCGGAATGGAATTTACATCATATGAATTTTCACATTTTGATGGTCAGATTGGATTTTCCATCCTGCTGCAATTCCCATACATCATCCGGCGGGGTCTACGTACCCTGAAGGGCACTTACCCACGCCCTACGAAAAAACATTGTAATAAATGACAAATAAACATGAAATGACCATCATGGTTTGCATAATCGCATGTTTTGAAATTTATCATGTGCCAAAAGAAGCGGAGAAAATCCCTATGCTTCTGCGCTATTTCAATCAGGTGCATGGTTCAATGTGAATTACCCCACTTTCTATATGCCAGCGCAGGGTGGGAAAGGTACGGATGAAATAAGGATCATGTTCAACCACCAAAATAGTTCCCGAGAACTGCTGCAATGCTGTCTGGATTTGTTCCCGAGCTGGAATATCCAAATGATTGAGGGGTTCATCCAGAAAGAGTACATTGCATCCGCCATAAACCAAGCCTGCCAGAGCCAGCCGTTTCTTCTCCCCATTGGATAAAGTGGCAATGGGCTGCATGACCTTGTCCTGGGTGAATAGATACCTGGCGAGAAAATTCCGCACAGTGGTTTCGTCTGAGGTTTTGATCCTCTGTAAATAGCTGACCGCTGTTTCCTCATCCGGCAGATCCTGCTGTTCCTGGGTGAGGTAGCCGCGCTGAATACCATGCCCGGTTGTGTAACTGCCGGTAAGAGGCGGCAGAATGCCAGCCAGGGTTTGCAGGATGGTGGTTTTGCCGCTGCCGTTCACCCCGGAGAGGACAATGCGATCCCCGTAGCGAACAGATAGTTCATTGCAGCGCACAACTACTTTACCTGGATAGCCAAACTCGATTTGCTGGGCTTCAATCACCCGATCTCCGCTGCGGCTGGTTTCCTGGAAATGGATGGAAAGCAGCCAATCTTTATTGACCAAGGGTTGCAAATTTTCCTCCAACTCGTGGATCCGTTTTTCCATGGTTTTGGCTTTTTTTACCATATGGGTAGTCCGGTCACTGAAGAAACCTTTGGCGAATTTATCCCCGCTATCTCCTTTGCCGCCTTTTTTCTTTACCGCTTGTGCCCGGGCAACTTTTACGGCGTGCTGAAGTTGTTGGATTTCTTCCCGCTGCAGCTCAACCGTTTTAACTTGTTTTTCTTGTTGGACCCGTTGATAAAGCTTAAAAGCGGAATAATTACCTTCATATTGAATCAACTCCTGTTTGGTCTTATCTTGCACCCAGAGTCGGGTAACCACGTGGTCGATAAAATCCCTGTCATGGGATATTACCACCATGGCGGATTTGGACTGCCGAATCCAATTCATCAACCAGGCTCGTCCGGTTTGATCCAGATGATTGGTGGGTTCGTCCAGCAGAATGACCTGTGCTGGTTTTAGCGCGATTTTCATCAAAGCCGTGCGGGTTTTTTGACCGCTGCTGAGATGATCAAAGGGTTGATCCAGGGGGACATCCTCCAGATTTAAAGCGGATTGCATGGGACCCATGGCTTCCATCAGCCACTCACTGGTTTGGATGTCTTCCAATAATTCTTGATATTTGTCGCCCTGAGTGAGGATGTGTGCTGAAAGAGTCTCCAATTCCAGATAAGCCGATGGAACATCTGCAATGGGCAGCCCAATATATTCACCCACGGTTTGACCACCGGGAGCGCTGACCTGCTGGGGTAAATAAGCCACCTCCAACCCGGGAAGCGTATAGAGAATACTGCCTTGATCCGGCTGCTGAAGCCGGGCGATCAATTGCATCAGGGTTGTTTTGCCGGATCCATTGGGACCGATCAGGCCTATTTTTTCGTTTTCGTTGATATTGAGATTGATTTGGTGGAAGATGTTCTCCGCACCAAAGGATTTGGAACAATTCCGTATTTGTATCATTTACTCCTGCCTTAAACAAAAAAACCAAGGGCTTCGTCCTTGGTTAAATAGCAACACTTTCCTACCAGAGGTCTAGCCAGAATGGGGTGTTAGCAGAAGAAAATGTACATGCAGGCTCCTTATTGAACTAAACCTATTTTACCCAACCCCTTACAGGATCGTCAAGTCATTTTATACGGAATATACCGTATCGCTTTGACAATGGTCATATCATAGAATGACCAGGGTCATGTGGGCATCGTGACTGGATGTACCTGCCTGATCCAGGCAGGGCAGGGTATGATAAGGTTGCAAAGGAATACGAAAACCAGCATGGCAGAACAATCGTTTATTCAAGTGAAAGATTTAAGGAAAAATTATCATACCCCCGCGGGTGATTACATTGCATTGAAGGGACTGAATTTCAGTCTGAATGCAGCTGAATTTGCCGTAATGATGGGAAAATCCGGAGCAGGAAAATCAACCCTGGTGAATATGTTGACCGGTGTGGATACCGTCACATCCGGCGAGATTATTATTGGCGGCGAGGCGATTCACACGTTTAATGAAGATCAGATGGCCTTATGGCGCGGTTTGAATGTGGGTGTGATCTATCAATCGTTTCAATTATTACCCAAACTGACCATCATGGATAACATCTTAATTCCGATGGATTTTTGTGATTTGTATGTACCTGGTAAAAGTCAGGAATGGGCCATGTCTATTTTAGAAAAGGTGGAGCTGACTGATCAGGCGCATAAGTTTCCCTCCACTTTATCCGGCGGACAGCAACAGCGGGCAGCCATTGCCCGGGCTCTGGCCAATGATCCACCTTTGATTGTGGCTGATGAACCCACCGGAAATTTGGATACCAATACGGCTGAGGTTATTTTTAATCTGTTTGATCTATTGGTTCAAGAAGGGAAGACCATCTTTTTCGTGACTCATGATGAGGCGATTACTTCCCGGGCAGATCGAATTCTCTACATTAATGATGGCGAATTGGTTGATCAAGTTAGCGACTAGTGGTGTGAAAGGACAATATAGGTATGCAAGCAAGTCTCTCAGAGAAAGTTCAAGATAAAACTAACGGGGATCGAACCCCGGTTATTTCGTTACATCAGGTTAACAAGGTCTTCGAAACGGATGCCGGACCTTTTACTGCGTTAAAAAATATAAACATTGATTTTTACCAGGGCGAGTTTATTGGGGTCACCGGAAAATCGGGCAGCGGAAAATCGACCTTGATCAATATGATTACCGGCATTGACCATCCTACCAAGGGTGAAATTCGGGTGGGGAGCGATGTGCTTAATCATCTTTCTGAAAGTGATATGGCCCGCTGGCGCGGCAAGAATCTGGGCATTGTTTTTCAATTCTATCAATTACTGCCCATGTTATCCTTGTTTGAAAATATTTTATTGCCCATGGATCTAAGCGATGTCATCCCCTTTGAAGATCGTGAAGAACGGGCCATGTGGCTGCTGGAAAGAGTGGGTATGGAAGCCTATGCGGATAAGATGCCTTCGGAGATCTCCGGCGGCCAACAGCAGACCATCGCCGTGGCACGTGCGCTGGCTAACGACCCGGCCATTATGATTGCCGATGAGCCTACTGGAAATCTGGATTCGAAAACAGCCGAACGGGTTTTCCATCTTTTTGAACAAATGAGACAGGAAGGTAAGACGATCATTATGATCACACATGATCCGGCGCTGGCTAACCGAACTTCCCGGCAGGTAGTGATTTCCGACGGTGAATTAATTCACCCGATTTTGCATCAGCATATGCGCACCATGAGCCATCCGCTGCTCTTGCAGGCCACCCACGCGTTGGAGTCTGTGACGTTGCAGCCTGGTGAGCCTTTGATTCGCAGCGGCGATGAGGTGGAAGATATTTACTTTGTTGAAAATGGCTTGGTATCGGTTTGGGTGGATAAACCCAGAGGCGAGCGGGTGGAAGCTGTGCAGTTGTCCGCAGGGTGTGTGTTGGGAGAAATCGAGACCTTAACGAATCTACCTGCACAGGCTACGATCCTCCCCACCAATGGAGACCCGGTCCAATTACTGAGGTTAAGTCGCAGACTCTTCGAACAGTTATTAGAGAAGGACGCATTGGTGAAACATCGCTTCAGCCAATTGGCTCACAAGCGCCTGACAGAAAACCAAATGATTCGAGCAGCAATTTAATGAAATTCTTCCGTCTAATCCGCCCTCGTTGGAAAAAAGTACTCGCAGATTTATGGGAAGATAAAGCCCGTACCTTGTTGGTCATAGCCTCGATCTCCATCGGGGTTTTTGCTGTGGGGATGATTGCTGGTTCGCATAGCATTATTTCTTCTGATATGAATATTGGTTATATTTCAGCGAATCCGGCGAATATTGAGCTGGTCACTTCGCCATTCGACCGTGATTTTGTGAATTCCTTTCGTCAGATGGGTAGTGTGATGGATGTCGAAGGAACTCGCAAACTAGCGGTTCGCTTTGAAAATGACAATGATGAAAAAATCGTTATGGATTTGATCACTTTTATGGATGAAACACCCAGCATAAAAGTGCCGTTATCGGTTACCGGACAGGCCATCCCTAAAAAGAATCAGATTGTCTTGGAAGAAAAGTTCCTGGAAGAAAGGAATATCGTATTAGGGGATTCCTTACAAATTGAGTTGGAAGATGGGACATTCAAAAAACTGGAAGTAGTGGGTTTTAGTCGGGATATGACCGACCCGATTGGTAACATGATTGGCAATATTAAGGCTTACATTGCGCTGGATTCCCTGGAAACTTTGCATGCCGGAACCCAAATGAATACCCTCTTAATCACAGTCAGCGGGGATGCCGATGATCGTCAGCATATCCAGAATGTAACTAATCAGGTGATTGACAAAGTTGAAAAAAGTGGAAGAACGGTTTATAACACCAAACAGCACCAACGCAATAAACATCCCCTGGGTTCGATAATTCAAGCCATTTTGGGTATTCTGTTATTGCTGGGTGTTCTGATTGTCTTTCTCAGTGGTTCGCTAATTACCAATACGCTGTCTTCCCTGATCAATCAGCAATTCCGTCAGATTGGGGTTATGAAATTGGTAGGCGCAAGAAATCGCCAGATCATTGGGATGTATCTGGTTTTGATTGTCAGCTTTAGTGTGCTGGCATTACTGATCGCTGTTCCCTTGGGGGGGCAAGGTGCTTACGCCCTCTCCAATATGGCTGCTTCCATGTTAAATTTTGAACTCAAAGGGTATCGGGTTGTTCCCTTCGCGGTTGTTTTGCAAATTATTGTTGGTTTGGGTGTACCCTTGCTTACTGGTCTTTCACCGGTATTAAAAGGAGCACGAATTACGGTACATAAGGCGATCCAACCCAGCGGGATTGATTCGGCGGTTGGAAAACATGGCAGCGTAAAAAAGAAGCGCTCCAAATTGGAAAAGAAAATTCCCCGGCCTTTAATTATTTCGTTGAGAAACACATTTCGTCAGAAGCGTCGCTTGATGTTGACAATTTTTAACCTGACCCTTGGTGGAGCTATTTTCATCTCGGTATTTAATGTCCGTGAAGCATTGAACAATAAAATGGTGGATATTACCCGTTATTTCTCTGCCGATGTGAATGTGAGTTTTGACCGTATGTATCGAGTTGAAGAAGTGGAAATGATGGCAAAATCAATTCCGGGAGTCGCCTATACTGAGCCCTGGTTGATTACGAATGCCGAAATTCTTAACGCAGCAGATGAGGTGGAGAACAATATCACGATCATGGCTCCTCCGATACATACACAATTGGTGACACCCATCATGTTGGAAGGACGCTGGCTGGTACCGGAAGATCAGAGTGCGATCGTGGTCAATGAAGCAGTTCGCAAGGTATATCCCAATTTGAAGGTTGGGGATCTGTATACCTTACAAATTTTCGGTAAGGAAAAGGTCTGGCAGGTGGTGGGGATTTTCCAATTTACCGGGATGGATGACCTATTTGCTTACTCTTCGTTTGAATATTTATCAGACTATCAAAATTTACCCGGGCAGGCCGCGATCTATCGGATTGCAACGACAGATCATAGCCGGGAAACTCAAACTATCGTGACCAATCGGGTGGATACGTATTTTAGGGATCAAGGGTTCACGGTAACCGAGATTGAAGCCGGTGGAAAAACGGTTGATAACACGCTGAAGTATATTGGGGTGCTGATAACGGTGTTATTAATTCTTGCAATCCTCACTGCCGCCGTGGGGAGTATTGGGTTAACCGGCATGCTAAGCATGAATGTGATGGAGCGGACAAAGGAAATTGGCATTCTGCGTGCCATTGGTGCCTACAACCGGGTGGTGATGCAACTGGTAATCGTCGAGGGGGTTCTAATCAGTGTAATTAGTTTCGGTTTGAGTATTCTGCTATCTTTTCCTATTACCAGCGTGTTATCCAGTGTGGTTAGTGAAGCCATTTTCAGTTCTCCTGTTGCGTTCCGCTACACTCCGATTGGATATTACATCTGGTTTGGGATTGTAGTGATATTGTCCATCGTTGCCAGTATTATGCCTGCCAGAAATGCTTCCCAGATGACTATTCGTGAAGTGCTGGCATACGAATAATCTTATGCTATGATGATCATATGGATAAGAATGGACCGATGATTGAACCGGGATTAATTCGGGTTTTTAAAATCTTCACGTTGATGCAGATCGGCTTATTTGTTGCTTTGGTCGGTCTGGATATTATCTGGTTCAATTTTTTCTCGCCGGTTATCCAAGCCCGGAACGTGGTCAGTTTGGTGGTTTGGACACTATTGTTTGGGTATCTTTCCTGGCCTCGGCTGCATAAGCTATTAAAACGGTATTATCTTCCCCTGGCATTGGTTGTTTCATCCGTTTTCCCCATGATTAGCAACCAGCCCATTTTAAAATTAACCATCCAGAAAAATTTGCCTGGCATCGTTATCAGTATCTGGCAGCTACTCCCGGCTTTATTCACCCCTCTGGTTTTGATTGCCTGGCAGTATCCGTTCAAGGTAGTGGTTCTATTTTGCATTTATACGGGAATTTTTGATTTTTATTTATTATCCGTGATTGCCCAGAGCGTTTATTTGCCGCTTTGGATCATGATTGGTTTGATTTCCAGCCGAACCATTTCTTTCGGTGTGGTTGGCTATATGATCTCTACCCTGATGGCAAACCAACGTTTGCAGAAACAGGCCATCCAGCAGGCAAATATGCAGCTCATCAAGCAAGCAGAAGCTCTGGAGCATTTAACCCTGACCCGGGAACGCAACCGTTTGGCTCGGGATCTGCATGACACCCTTGCCCATACTCTCAGTGGTATGGCCGTGAACCTGGAAGCGATCAAAATTGTGGTTCCTGCAGACCAGGCGGAGGTGCAAAAAATGTTGGACCATTCCCTGCTTGCTGCAAGAAAGGGGTTGAATGATACCCGCCGGGCGCTGCGCGATTTACGGCCGACTCAGTTAGAGGATATGGGACTGTACGGCGCCTTGCATAGGATACTTGAAACAACCGCAGAACGTGGAGAATTGCGTCTTATCCTCCAATTACCGGATCGTATTCCAACTATGCTGCCGGATACCGAGCAGGCAATTTATCGCATTGCACAGGAAGCGCTGGAAAATATTGTACGGCATGCCAATGCCAGCAAGATACAGTTCAAGCTAGAGTTCCCTGCGGAGGGTGGTTTGTTGATGGAAATTACGGATGACGGTGTGGGAATTAACCCTGCGGCACAGGTAGAGCAGGATCATTATGGCATTCGTGGCATGCAGGAACGGGCGGTTTCCATTGGGGCGATCCTTCAAGTTTTCCCAAGTGACAGCGGTGGTACGATTGTTAGCTTACGAAAGGAGGGACATCATGATTCACGTCCTTATATGTGATGACCAGGAGATTGTTTGCGAAGGTCTGGCAAAAATTTTAACCACGGATGATGAACTTCAGGTTGTGGGTATGGCGCATGATGGAGCGGAAGCCGTGGAAATGGTTCGCACACTGCATCCCGACCTAGTGTTGATGGATTTAAAAATGCCCGGTATTAACGGCATCCACGCCACCCGCCAAATCCGCGGAGATTTTCCGCAAACCGCTGTATTGGTGCTGACCACCTATGACGACGATGAATGGTTGTTTGATGCCATCCGCAGCGGCGCATCCGGTTATTTACTTAAGGACACTCCGCGGCATGAATTGATTCAGGCCATCAAAGGCACTGTCGCTGGAAAAACCTTTGTGGATACGGCTGTGGCCGGCAAATTGATGGCCGATATCGCCCATCGGGGAGCGCCTGCGCAGACCACACTGGCGGATGTGCTGACTGATCGGGAATTGGAAATCTTAATTCTGATCGCCCGCGGCTACAGCAACGGGGAGATTGCCCAACGATTGTTCTTATCCGAAGGGACGGTTAAAAATTACGGCAGCACCATCTTTGCAAAACTAAACGTAACCGATCGAACGCAAGCCGCTGTCCTGGCATATCGGTACGGCTTGATCGATATTCCGTAAATTCCCCTATTTCACATTGGCGCGAATTTGCTCTGCGATTTTTACCAGCTCGGGATATTGATCAAAGAAAGCGATTTTGTCCCAGGCGATCTGCCCATCCCCTTCCGGCTCCAATTCAAAGACGTACCAATTCCAAGACTCTGAAAAATCCTCTTCCGGATTCGTGGCGGCATATTCACTGACGAATTGATCCCAGTAATTATTATAGAAATCGGTTATTTGTACATCAAATTCTTCCTGGGAGCTGCTGTTGGCTTCAATTTCTTGAAATTCGGGCAGCAGGTCAGTCCAAAATTGATCAACAAAATCTGCGATATAACTGGAGGGGGCGAAACAGCCATAATCGGTTTCGTAAGTTTGGCAGGCTGCCCCTGCAGAATCAAACTGGTTTAGTTCAAGGGTCATCAGATGACCCAGCTCGTGGGTTAAGGTTTGGGCAAACCAGTTGCGGTCTCCAGCATCCATCACATCCATATAGAGAATCCATTTCGATGCGCTTTCATAATCCAGCGGCTCAACACTGGCCAGGTCATTGTCGACATCATCGGTAAAAAAGATGACCTGATCGATTTGTTTCAGGTAATGTTTGGGAAAAATCAGCTTGGCATAGTCCCATAAATCCTGTTGATAATCGGTATCCTCTTGTTGACTGCTGTAGGTGTCATCTGTTAAATCGTAATAATAGGGTTCGGATAAATCGGAGCCAACGACATCATAATAGACTAAATAAACCGCGTCATCTTCTTCGTCCCAGGTGTCATCCAGGGCTGCTTCCGCATTATCTGCCGCATCTGTTTCTGAATTTTCCACTGCTTCCAGGTCTTCTACAACTGCTTCAGTTGCATTTTCTTGATATGTTGAAGCATCCTCCTGGGATTCAGAAGGTTCGTTGGATTCAACAGAACTGGTCATGCAAGCTAATAGGATCAACCCGCAACCGATAATAAGTAATACTTTTAAGTAATTAGTTTTCATTGTTTCACCTAACCAAACCTTAGCAGAATAGGGTTGATTTTACAGTATAATCAGGGTTAAACCAACCAAAGAATTCCGGAATTTATTCCGATTAATCTTAATCAAGCAGGAGATTGCATTATGTCTGATCCAGAAATGAAAACCTCAACCGATTTTATTCGTGAAATCATTAATGATGATCTACGGACGAATAAATATCAAGGCCGCGTACACACGAGGTTTCCACCGGAACCCAATGGATATTTGCATATTGGACACGCCAAGTCCATCTGCTTGAACTTTGGTATTGCCGAAGATTACCCTGGGGGATTGTACAACCTGCGTTTTGACGACACTAATCCCAGTAAGGAAGAAGTGGAGTATGTGGAATCCATCCAGAAGGATATTCGCTGGCTGGGATTTGATTGGCAGGAGCGCTTGTTTTTTGCTTCCGATTATTTTCAGCAGATGTACGACTACGCCGTTAAACTGATCAAAATGGGCAAGGCTTTTGTTTGTGATTTGACCTCGGAAGAGATGCGTGAATATCGCGGAACCCTGACCGAACCCGGTAAACCCAGTCCTTATCGAACCCGCACGGTGGATGAAAACCTGGTATTGTTCGGCCGCATGAAGAATGGGGATTTTCCGGACGGCAGCAAAACCTTGCGCGCGATCATTGATATGGCATCCCCCAATATCAATATGCGTGACCCGGTCATCTACCGAATTTTGCATGCCGAGCATCACCGCACGGGTAATGACTGGTGCATTTACCCGATGTATGATTNNATCACCCATTCCATCTGCACCCTGGAGTTTGAAGATCACCGGCCATTGTACGATTGGATTCTGGAAACCCTGGGCGCTTACCGTCCGCAACAGATTGAATTTGCCCGCTTAAACCTGACCTATACGGTGATGAGCAAGCGGAAATTATTAAAGCTGGTGAAAGAAAATCATGTGCGCGGCTGGGATGATCCACGTATGCCAACCATCTCCGGCATGCGCCGGCGTGGCTACCGACCACAAGCGATTCGAAAATTCGCCGAATTGATTGGGGTGGCCAAGAATAACAGCACCATTGATATGGCTTTTCTGGAGCACGTTATCCGGGAAGATTTAAATGAGCAGGCTCCCCGCATGATGGCCGTGGTGGAACCATTGAAAGTCATTATCGATAACTACCCTGTGGATCAGGTCGAATTGTTTGATGTACCCAATTATCCACAAGACCCTGAGAACACCCTCACCCGCAAGGTGCCCTTCACTCGTGAGTTGTATATTGAGCGCTCTGACTTCATGGAAGAACCCCCCAGTAAGTATTATCGGCTGGCGCCTGGAAAGGAAGTCCGATTGTTCCAGTCCTATTATCTGACCTGCCAATCTATCGATAAAGATGCGAATGGGGAAGTGGTGGCGGTTCACTGTACCTATGATCCGGAATCCCGCGGTGGACAGACCCCGGATGGACGCAAAGTTCGCGGCACCATTCACTGGGTATCTGCCTCTCATGGAAAGGAAGCCGAAATTAGATTGTATGATTTGCTGTTTACCAAATCCAATCCCAACGATGTGGAGGATGGCCAGGAATTCTCAGATTTAATCAATCCTGAATCCCTGCTAATTGTTAAGGGTTATGTTGAGCCTGAGTTGATCAATCTCAGCTCGGAAGACCGAGTGCAGTTCATGCGCCAGGGATTTTTCTGTATCGATAGTGAAGACTTTACTCCCCAGCAGCCAGTATTCAATCGCATCGTTTCCTTAAAAGATTCTTGGGCTAAACAGCAGGGTTCTTGATAGATAAGGAAGGATAAACCATGGGAATTTTAAACCGTTTCCGAATGGAACAACCTGACGATATTGAAAGTATTTATGCCGTACAAGTTGCAGCGTTTAAAAGAACCAGCGAAGCGGATTTGGTGAATGCTTTGCGCGGAAAATCCGATTGTCTCTGTTCCGTGGTTGCCGAAAGCAATGGCCGGGTTGTGGGACACTGTTTGTTTACCAAGGTAAAGGTCACTTCCCCCAAAGGCAAATTTGAAGCTGCTGCATTGGGGCCGGTCGCTGTGCTGCCGGAATGGCAGGGCGAAAAAATCGGTACGATGCTGATCATCACGGCTACCAATATTGTGATTGAGAAGGGGTACCCCATTCTCTTTGTGCTGGGGGACCCCAATTATTACAATCGTTTTGGGTACTCCGATGCCAGTGAGTTTGGTTTCTCCTGCAAATATGATCCACCGGCGGCCGCCTTCATGGTGGCGGGATTGTCCCCTAATGTGCTGCATGGAAAATCCGGCGTAGTCCAATACGCCAAAGAATTTGATGCATTGGTGTAACTTAACCTATTGCTGGATTTTTGCGAGTAAATCCACAGTGCTGACGCACTTCATCCTTAACGAAACTGGGCGGATGCAAGAAGAACACTGTCTGACTCACTAGTTCCTTAGGAATTTGGTTTACGCCCCGAAGGGGTGCAATCTAAATTTCCTGACACAAACACCCCCTCCTGTACCTCCCCACCCGAGGGCGTGCTGCGCGACCAAAAATCCACGAATTTGGTTTCCATCTTATGTGCACTTGGATTTTTAGGGGAGGAAGTGCTGCCCAATTTAACTGTCATTTCAAAACCCACAGCGATAATGACTTTTATTCTAATGGAAACAAATTACCCGTAGGGGCGCGAGGCTCGCGCCCTAACGTTGGGTGGAACCAGCGTCTGTTTTGCCGATTATAATCCCAATTTTCCAATATTTAGCGCAAATTTGTTTGTTATGGGGACTGCGGTATTTAATGTTGAACTCCATGGAAACTGGCAAATCCAACAGAATTTGTACATTTTTATAGATTTAAAAGTAGAAATGAACCCAATATCAGGAACTAATTCCAGTAAATTTTCGTTATATTGGAGTGATTAAACTGAACAAAAAATTATTTTGAAAGTGAGAAATATGATATGAAAACACGTGGATTGATATGCCAACCCATAAGCCTATCTTTGATTGCGAGTGTAGTCACTCTTCTGCTGATTTCTGCCTGCCAGCAAGTAAATATTTTCAGCAATCTACCGACCGATCAGCCTACGGCTACCGTGTATATGGAACCGGTTGCCACAGTCACAAAGCTGCCTGACGAACTCACACAATCCCCTGCAGAATCCTCCAATGCCATGACCATGAATTTATCCGGTGTGGCTCAGAATTTTACAATTGAAACGTTCGCCACCGTGCCCACCAATGCGAATGCCCCTTTTTGGGAAATAGCGCCGCAGCACCTTGTTGTGACGCTGCAAGGTTATGCTGCTGTTAATTCCCAGATGAAACCGCAGATATTTATTTATCCAGTGGCTGAACTGGTATCTTACAACGAAGCATATGGTGCAATAGTGACTAACCTTCAGGCTTTATTGCAAAACCGCCAACCGGTGAAGCATGTACCTTTTCTGCCGATGATCAACGCCTCGCAGGTTATGCATCCACAGATGCAGTTTTTGGATTTTAAGAATGGAAGCGGCGTACGTTTTCTGACCCAGTATGACCAGGCCGTTACGCCGATTAACAACCTGGAGTTGATTTACGCTTTTCAGGGGCTGACAAGCGATGGTAAATACTATGTCTCTGCCATGCTGCCGGTAAACCACCCTGAATTACCCAACGACTTGAGGGTTACTGAAGAACAGATGGCCGAGATGAATGACTTTCCAGCTTATCTGAACAAAACCATCACCTGGCTGGAGCAGCAGCCAAAGGAAAGTTTTACGCCCAACCTGGCGCAGTTGGATGCAATGATCCAATCCATTGAAATGAAATAATCTGGCTGGTTCTATACAAATATCACCTTTCCCGAAAATTACCTGTAGGGGCAAAGCATTTCATCAGATACGCTGGAATATTACGACATTATTGAAATGCTTTGCCCTTTCTCGGATGGGATGTCACAGGATTGTGGAAAGTCCTGTTTGGCGGGTTGGGCAAAGCATTCGGCGGAAATGGTTGATATATGAATTGGTTCCGAATGCTTTACCCCTACGATGTATTAGGAAAATTTCAATTTAACTCGGGAATTTTATTGAAACGAGAAAAATATGAAATAAAGAATCATTGTTTCCCGATAAATTTCCACATTCGCTGGACTATGAAGAATAGATCTATTCAGTGCCTTGTAGGCGTGGGTCCAGGGCATCGCGGAAGCCGTCTCCCAGGAAAGTAAAGGATAGTACCACTAGCGCAACACAAATCGCCGGGATGAGTAAAACCCAGGGCTGGGCATTTAAGGCGCTTTGGCCTTCCAATAACATAGACCCCCAACTGGTCAGGAAAATATCATTCGGGTTGGTGGAAGGGCGCATGCCTAATCCGAGGTAGCCTAAGATGGCTTCGGTAATAATCATCATGGGAATGGAAAATGCGGTCAAAATAATCACTGGGCCAAGGGAATTTGGCATGATATGTTTGAACATAATATGCAAATCACGGGCGCCTACACAGCGGGCTGCCTCGATAAACTCTTTCTCTTTGATGGAAAGAACCTGCCCGCGAACCACCCGGGCAACTGCCACCCAGTTGACCACGGCCAGTGCGCAAAACAAGAGCGCAAGCCCATTAAATAATTGTCCAAACCAGGTATCCCGCAGGGTGATCATAGCAATGATGAAGAAGAGCAAATCCGGGAACGCATAGACAACATCGGTCAGGCGCATAAGAATGTTATCCACCCGACCTCCGGCATAGCCTGAAATTAGACCTATCGTCACACCCATGACCAGAATGATGATGGTTGGCAGGAAACCAACCACAATGGACACTCGGGCACCGTAAATCGTACGGCTGAGTACGTCTCTACCCAGGGTGTCGGTACCCAGAAGAAAGGCCGGATCGGGTATGGCGCCATTCGGACCTTCTTTTAACCAGACAGGGGGAAGAAACCCCTTGCCGCTGTGAATTTCAATGGGATTATACGGGGCAAGTTGTTTGGCAAAGATCGCCATCAAAATGAAAATTGCAATGATAATGGAGCCAGCCATGGCTGCTTTGTTTTTTGTGAGACGATAAAAGGCATCCACCAGCAGATCACGCTGGGGGGTATCCAGGGTATTCAAATCGGAAATCGAATTAGTTTTTTCTGCCATCATTTACCTGCCTAATCCGTTAACCGGATTCTGGGATCCAGAAATACATAAACAAAATCAACACTCATGTTCGCCAGGGCAACCATGATGGCATAAATCAGCGTGGTCCCCATGATCATGGAATAATCGCGTTGTCCAATGGCTGTCACGTATGCACGTCCCATCCCCGGAAAACTAAAGATAGTTTCGATAATAAAGGAGCCTACGACCAGACCTGCTAAAGCCGGCCCAAGAATGGTTACGACCGGTATTAGCGCATTGCGTACCATGTGGCGGAAAATAACCAGCCGTTCAGGAACGCCCTTGGCTCGGGCAGTACGCACATAATCCATATTAAGAATATCCAGCATGGAAGCCCGGGTCATTCGGGCGGTGGTGGCCATGGTATTGAATCCCAGCACAATGGAAGGCAGGATCCAGACATCCACCTGGTCCCAGCTTTGGGGCACAATACTGACCCAGTGCAGCCAGGAGGCAAAAATGATGATAAGGAATAAAGCAACTACAAAGTTCGGGATTGAGATGCCGGAAGTGACAACAAACAGACTGAGATAATCAATCCAGGAATTTCTTTTTAAAGCTGAGATAATCCCGACCGGGATGCCAATCAGGACAGACATGCCCAGTGCGATAAGCGCAAGCCGCAGAGAAAACCCGAACCGGCTATAAAAGAAATTCTTCCCGGCAGGGGATTCAAAAAGGATTTCCTGAATGGTGCGGCCTCGTTGACGGTAGGAAGGACCCAGGTCCCCACATACGAGACCACAATCGAAACTGCCATCCTTCTTAAAATCACCGATAATATAAGCCATGTATTGCCGCCAGAGTGGTTTATCCAACCCGTAATACTCATTCAACCGCTGCTGGGTAATGGCGTCCACCTGCCGGGCAGATGGATCACGATCCCATGGTCCACCGGGTGCATTATGCATTAAGAAAAAAGTAATGGATGAAACAACCAGGATGACGGGTATTAACCATAAAAGTCTTTTCAAGAGGTATCTGATCATGGTACTTCCCTATGGTGGATTTCTGGCCGGTCATTAAATTGACCGGCCAGATAATTCGAACAACAAGACTAGTGTTCTTCGATGGTAATGGAAAGAACGTTATTGGATCCGGGGAAGTCTGTATCCTGAGCGGTTTGATGAATGCCTTTGACCCAGGGTTTGACCAAGAAGCTTTCCGCCTGGTTCCAGATAATGGCCGTCGGGATCAAACCAATCAGCATGTCCTGCGCTTCTTGATTGAGTTTGATACGTTCGTCGTAATCCACGGTGGTATCGGCTTTCGCTAGTAAAGCATCCAGTTCGGCATTGCCGAAGGCAAAACGTTCTGCCATAGCGCCGGTTTTCCAGTATGTGCTCATCCAGTTTTGTGGATCTGGATAATCGGAACACCAACCGAGGATGTAAACCTGGGGTGCAGTCGCGCGGTCTTTGGTCAAAGATGAATACGTGGTGGGTTCTACTGGGTTGAGTTTAATTTCAATACCGAAAGCTTCACTCCACTTGGAGGCTAGCCACTCAAAGCGGGTGCGGTTGCGGGGGTTATCGGAGAATGTCAGGCTGATTTCAGGCAATTTGTCGGCAGAACCGTAGGTAGAATCGGCGATAGCCTGTCGGGCTTTTTCTATATCATATCCCCAACGGGTTTCACCATCTACATGGCCGGGAACCCCTTGAGGAATCCAGGTGAGGGTGGGAATACCCACGCCCTTGAGGACATCGGCTACCCAGGCATCCCGGTCAATGGCATAAGCAAAAGCTTCGCGGACTTTTGGATCGTCAAATGGGGGTTTTTCGTGGTGGAACATGGCGCCGAAGGTACAGGTACCGGGAAAGAGATGTTTTTGAGCATTTAATTCGGGATCATTTTCAATGGCTGCCAGGTCTTCCACACCGAAGGGGAAGATATCCAGTTCGTTGTTTTTGTAGGCTTCAAAGGCTACAGCGGAATCGGTGATGTAATGATGTTCCAGTTTATAGGTTGCCTGTCCGCCCCAGTATTTGGGGTTGGGGACCAGGGTAGCCCGTTCATTTTGCTCCAGGGATTCCAGGTTGAAGGGGCCATTCCCGATATGTCCTGCAGCAGATACCCACCAGGTTTCAGGATCGGCAGTGATGATTTCTTCGCGTACCGGGAAAATTACCCACAAACCCATGATGTAATCAAAATAAGGTGCAGGTTGGGCCAGTCCGATTTTGATCTTGCGGCATTCGGGTTGGTCGTAACCGGTGCAGGGTTGGTCATCCATGGTGAGCGCCTGAACTGCTACGGCGTCTTTCAACGCTTGCAGTTGTTCTTCTGTGGCGGTGGTCAAATCGGCGCTGCGCCAATCCACGGCACCTTTGACATCGTCGGTGATGTAAGCATATTCACCGGCGGTGGCGGGGTCAATATTTCGTTTCAGGGCATAAGCAAATCGTTCGGCATTCAAGATTCCGCCGTCGCTGTAAACCAGGCCTTCGCGCAGGGTGTAGACAACTTCAGTAGCATCGGCATTATATTCCCAGGTTTCTGCGGCACCCGGAATGACTTTCAAGTTGTCATCCAGAATGGTCAGGCCTTCGTAGATGCGGCGCAGGTGGGAGATTTCATTCATGAAGGATGATTTTTGGGGATCCAACATGTCCGGATAAGAGATGAAATTTACCCGCAGTACGGGTAAATCGGCTGCTGCCGCGGGGGCAGCGCCAGTGGCGCCTGGTTTACAGGCTGTCAATAGCATACTCATGGTGATTAAAACGGCGAAAAAGATGTACAAAGTTTTACGCATTTGATTCTCCTCCAAAAGGTATTAAGAGTTTAGGGTTGAACAATTCGTACAAAGAAGAATTTGTGAAGAAACACCTCCTTGAAAAAATCCATTTTTATATTCGATGGCACGCTGCAAAATGGCCATCTGCCACTTGTTTGAAAATCGGTTCGTTATGGAAACACAATTCCAATGCGATTGGACATAGTGTACAAAACTTACATCCTTGAAGGGGGGTGTCCGGGCCAGGTTTTTCACCCAGAATGGCCACCATACCCGGCTTTTTCTTTACCCGGGACTTTGGGGATAAGATGGTGGTGAGTAAGGCCTGAGTATAGGGGTGAACTGGCTGTGAAAAAATCGTGTCAGTCTTTCCCATTTCCATAAATTTACCCAGATACATGACCGCAACGCGATGGCTGACGTAATGCACCATGGATAAGTCATGGGAAATGTACAGATAGGTCAATCCAAATTTGTTCTGCAAGTCCATCAATAAATTAATAATTTGTGCCTGAATGGAGACATCCAGGGAGGTGATGGGCTCATCGCAAATGATAAAATCCGGGTTGAGGGATATAGCCCTTGCAATGCCGACCCGCTGCAATTGCCCGGTGGAGAATTCATGGGGAAAGCGATTGATTAAGGTTGGGTTGAGCCCCACCAGATTCATTAATTCGCTTAGGCGGGTTTCAATATCTGGACTATGGAGTAGATTTTGAATGATTAACCCTTCTGAGATAATTTCACCGATCGTCATGCGTGGATTGAGGCTGTTCGCAGGATTCTGGAAAATCATTTGCATTCTGGCGCGTAAAGGGCGCATTTTCTGAGGAGGAAGATGGGTTAACTCGATATCATCGAAGTAGACTTTGCCGGAAGTAGGTTTGCAAATTTGAAGAATGGTTCGTCCCAGCGTTGTTTTTCCACAACCGGATTCTCCGACCACAGCCAATGTCTCACCCTTATAAATGTCAAAGGACACATTGTCGAGTGCTGAGATCATCATAGGCTTATGGTGCCAGTGCAATCCGGATACCAATGGAAAATCCTTTTTGAGTTGTTCAACTCGTACCAATTTTCTAGTTTCCTGGATCATCATCCGACCTGATTTGTATGCATCCAACAGGCCGCCTGATGTTGATCCGCAATGGTTTTCATTGGGGGTTGAGCCAGCCGACAGCAGGGTTTGGACACATCACAGCGGGGGTAAAAAACGCACTGGGTTTTTGAACAGGCCGCCTGTGCCATGCCTTTGATGGGCATTAACTTATGCGAATATTGCATGGCAAATTGCGGCATACAAGCCAACAATCCTTTGGTATACGGATGATGGGGAGATTCGAGAAGTACCTCCGTTGGGGCAACTTCCATGGCTTTGCCAGCATACAAGATCAGGGTGCGGTCTGAAATTCTAGCCGCCAGAGAGAGATCATGCGTTACCCAGAGCATGGTCAAGCCCATCTCATCCTGAAGATCAAAAAGTAGCTCCACAATTTGGGCTTGCAGGGTGGCATCCAATTCCGTGGTGGGTTCATCCGCAATCAATAGAGCCGGATTTCTGCTGATCGCCATGGCAATCAATACGCGCTGCTGCATTCCACCGGAGAGCTGAAAAGGGTATTGCTTTACGATCCGCTGCGGCTGAGGGATGCCGACCCTGAATAGAATTTCCAGCGAGGCCTGCATGGCTTCGTTTTTTGACATCTTTTTATCCAGTAAATAGAGTTCGCTGATTTGATCCCCAATTTTCATCACCGGATTTAATGCATTTGTTGGGTCCTGAAACACAACGCCGATCTCTTTTCCGCAGAGCTTTCTTCGCTCGAGGGGAGGTAAGGTTAATAAGTCTTGTCCACGGTACAGGATTTTCCCTGAACATTGGACAAGATTTGAAGGCAGCAAACCAAGGATCGCCAGAATGGTCATGGTTTTGCCAGCACCGCTTTCACCGGCAATGCAGATTGTTTCTCGGGGATAAACTGAAAAGCTCAAATCATTTACAGCAGAGATCGTACCCTGGCTGGAATTTAAATCCACATTAAGGTTTTCAATTTTTAACAATGCGGTGATTAAATCAGCCAAGATTGCGTCCTTTCTCGAGGTTCGAAATGAGCAGACTTATTCCTGGATGGGAAATTGAATCAGTTTGATGTAAAATGCTACAATGTTAGTGCGCAACAACCATCAGGTATGTTCATAGTATCGAAGCAAGATGGATGATGGATCAGCCAACTAGACCAAGTTCTGTCCTTTACTGGGTAGTTTCCAACCTGGCCCACTGGATAGGGTGGCATTCTTATCATTGAAGGATTTGCGGTTATCTTGATGAAGTGGCAAAACAAAAAAGTTGGTTTGACTTCTCAAAGGTATCGACTAATTAGTAGTTTTTGTCTTTGCCTTTTGATTTTCTTTTGTAATACCCCATGGAATTCCGTACAAGCCACCCAACCGCCATTTGACCCAGATTTCCCTCAAAATCCGCTCCAATTTGAGCGGATCACTGTGGAGGATGGATTATCCAATGATACGGTTCAGGCTATTTTGCAAACCCGGGATGGCTTGATGTGGTTCGGGACAAAAAATGGTTTGAATCAGTACAACGGCTATGATTTTGAAATTTTCAAAAGTGGTGATGACTTAGCTGATTCTCTGCAGAATGATCATATCAACAGTCTATTGGAAGATTCTCGGGGCGGCCTGTGGATAGGGACGGACCAGGGATTGGATTTTTACCAGCCGGAACTGAAAACTTTTTTGCACTACATATCAGATCCCGCAGTCCCCGGATCCTTGAGCGGTAATGAGATCAGTGGATTGGTTCAGGATGCAAATCAAACCCTATGGGTTGGAACAAAAGGGAACGGTCTGAACCGTTTGGACGCCCAGGCGGCTAATTTCAAATCCTACCGCCATAATTCATCCAATCCTCACAGCATCAATGGGGATACAATCATTGCCATTCAGATAGACTCCAAAGGAAAGCTTTGGATTGCAACTGAAAATGGGCTAAATTTCTACGATTCTGTTTTAGATCAGTTCGAGTCTGTTGTGCTGGAAGGTGAAGATTCCCTGCCGAATCCGAGCGGAAAGATCACTGCCCTGGCGATTGACGATCAAGACGGGTTGTGGCTTGGCACCCGAGGGTTGGGTTTGGTTTATTACAATCAAAAAACGAAAAGCGTCATTCATTATCAGACGGATGACGCATCATCCGATGGAATTGCCAGCAATGGCGTGCTCAGTTTGCAGGTGGATTCGAAAAATGATCTCTGGATAGGGATGGATAATGGGCTGGATCAGTATCACCCTGCTACTGGTCTTTTCAGCCATTTGCAGAATGCGCCTCCGAGTTCGTTTTGGGTAGAAAGTGCAGCGGTGCATTGTATGTATCAGGATCGCAATGGTATTCTCTGGATCGCTTCGGAATTTGGCGGCGTAAGCAAATATGATCCTGCGATAGAGCGCTTTACCCTCCTGCAAGCACAAAAGAATAATCCGCAAAGTTTAAGCGGCAATGATGTCACCGGTATTACCGAGACAAAAGACGGCGTGGTGTGGATCAGCACTTACGGGGAGGGGATCAGTTTATACGATCGCAAAGCCCGTCAGTTCTCCACTCTGCGCCATCTCCCCTCAGACCCAACCAGTCTTTCCTCGGATACCATTCGCACTTTAATACAATCCAGTAATGAAAGTATTTGGGTGGGGACGGTTGAAAACGGATTGGACCGGTACCGGCCATCTACCAAAATTTTTACCCATTTCGTAAATCAACCCAATGTACAAACCAGTCTCAGTGAAAACAACATCACGGCCATTCTTGAGGATCATGCAGGCCGTATTTGGGTGGGCACTTATTCAAAGGGATTAAACCTGGCTTTGCCTGGAGATCAGGGTTTTACCCGCTACCAACATGAGGCTGGAAATCCCAATTCCATTTTGGATGACCATATTCTGGCTTTGTATGAAGACCAGCAGCATAATATCTGGATTGGAACCTGGAATGGAATTACGCGATTCTCTCCTGATACTGAGGTGTATCGTCATTTTCAGAAAGATATCAATGATCCGGACTCATTGACCAGCAATATGGTTTTCTCTTTTTATCAGGGGGAAGAGGACAGCCTGTGGATTGGCACTAACGGCGGCGGCGTTAATCGGCTGGATTTGAAAACGATGAAATTCAATCCATTCAAGGATCCGGAGGGCGTTCTGGATACAGTCTATGCCATTATCCCAGCACCGGATGATAGCCTGTGGTTCAGTACCAATAAGGGCATTGTCCATTATGACCCTTACCAGAATAGTATTCGTATTTATGATGAAAGAGATGGATTGCAGGCGAACAATTTCAATCCTGGGGCTGCCTATAAGAATGCTATTGGGGAGATATTTTTTGGCGGAAGTAATGGATTAAATATTTTCCAGCCCCAAAAAATTTACCCCTCTTCGTATGTGGCTCCAATCGCCTTGCTGACAATAAAATCAGGCAGTGAGGTTCTTTACCGCAATGTTTCCGTCCCTGTCCAGGTGGTCCTGCCCAGTAATGCCTCGAACCTCTCCTTTGAATTTGCTGTATTGGATTACTCCGATGCAGAGAAGAATGTTTATGCATACCAACTTGTAGGTTACGACAAGGATTGGATCTTTGCCAAACCAGGCCGACGGTATAGTAACCAGAATAGTATCAAGGATATAGGGCGAGAATGGAGCTATGTAAGTGCCAGGCGTTTAGTTAATTATGAAGGTCTACCGGACGGCAAGTACACCTTTCGTGTCAAGGGCACCAATAATGATTTGATCTGGACCAATGATGTGCTTTCCGTTGGCATAACAGTAAAACCACCATTTTGGAAAACAGCCTGGTTCCCCATCGGCCTGATTGTGATGTCCGTTGGTTTAATTTTCGTTGGCAACCTGTACCGCACCCGGCGCATAGCGGAAGTCAATCAGGTGTTGGAACACCAGGTTAAAGAACGCACTTTTGAAATTCAGCAAAAGCAGGAAGTGGCGGATGGTTTGCGCGATATTCTAGCCTATATTAATAGCGATCAACTCCTGGAGAAAATTCTGGGCCATCTGGGTGTTCGCTCCTTACGTTTGATGGGCGCAGATGGCTGTGTCGTCATGCAGTATGATGAGTCTATCGTGATCGCGGAAGGCAGGGCAGGGTTTGATCTGGAGATGCTCAAACAATTGGAAGGCGATCCGCTCCAGCTTTTGCACAAGCTATTCTCCTTCGAAAATGAACGAGAGCCCGTACTAATTAACAATTTGCAAAAATTTATTCGTCAAAAAATGGCTGCTAAACAACCTGAAGCCATAAACTGGCATACCTGGCAACTGGAAATGGGCATCCTGTTTCATGGCTTGATTGTGGTGCCGATTATGGTGCGCGGCGGGAAAGTGGCAGGCAAGCTGCTCTATTTTTATGTCAATGCTAATCCTTTGATGAAAAAGCAAGCCGAGCTCAGCGAATTGGGTATTATTTTCGCGGACCAGGCTGCACTTGCGATTGAAAACGCCTTACTGCGGGAACATGCCGAGATCAATGCCGTCACGGCAGAACGAAACCGTATTGCGCGGGACTTGCATGATGCTGTGACCCAGACTTTGTTTTCAGCCAGTCTGGTGGCCGAAGTCTTACCTAGAGTTTATGCTGCCAATGAATCCGACGGGAGTGAGATGCTGAACGATTTGCAGTTGATGACCCGCGGTGCCCTGGCGGAGATGCGCACATTATTGATTGAATTACGCCCGACTTCGTTTGATGAAATGCCGATTTGTGATCTAATTCGCCAACTGGCGGAATCATTTATCAGCAAGTTGGATGTGCCAGTGGATGTTTCCATTGAAGGAAGTGTCATTTTGCCTGCCTTGGTGCAGACCGCTGTTTTTCGGATCGCGCAGGAATCGTTAAATAACATCCAAAAACATGGCATGGCCAAGCATGTGCAAGTTAATCTGAATTACAATGCGCAATTCCTGGTTCTGCGAATCCTGGATGACGGCTGTGGGTTCGATTGTGAGGAAGTGACGGGAGGGCATCTCGGGCTCAAAATTATGTGTGAGAGAGCCCAATCCATTGGGGCGAAGCTGGAAATAGAGAGTAAAATTAATCAGGGTACAATGATTTTGCTGGATTGGAAACCGCAAGAGGACTAGGAATTTTATGAGTGAAAGAGAAGCGATTCGGGTAGTGATTGTGGATGATCATGCGGTGGTACGCAAGGGGTTGAAGGCCTTTATCAAAAGCTATCCCGATCTTAATTGTGTGGGTGAGGCCAGTGATGGGGAAGAAGCGGTAACTGAATGCAGGAAAACCCACCCGGATGTGGTGTTAATGGATTTGTTGATGCCAAAAATGGACGGCGAAACGGCGATCAAACTCATTAAAACGGAATCCCCGGAAATTCAAATCATTGCCCTGACCAGCTTCAACGAGCAAAGCCTCATCCAAAAAGTGCTCCAATCCGGCGCCATTGGGTATCTGCTCAAGAATGTTACCGGCGAAGAATTGGCGCAAGCCATCCGTGCAGCCAAACAGGGCCAACCCACTTTGGCGCCTGAAGCCGCCAAACATTTGATCAATCATGTGATCAATCCCAATCAACCTGGATATGATCTGACTACTCGTGAATTGGAAATTTTACAGCTCATGGCTGAAGGGTTGAATAACCCGGCCATTGCGGAAGCTTTGTCTGTCAGCCGTTCCACGGTTAAATTTCATGTCAGCAATATCCTCTCTAAATTTGGTACCTCCAGCCGGATTCGTGCGATTGCGATTGCCATACAGCATCATTTAATCAAACAGACTTGATCTGCAAATATTAGCACACGATTTTTCATTTCCTTTATTGATATGTTGCCATTACAATAAGAATAGATTTTTGGTTGGGGAGGAAGCAATATGGTTTTATTAATTCTAAGCCTTGTGTTTGCAATGGCTCACTGGGTTTCCATCTATAAAAAGAGTCGTCTGGGTATTCTAATTACGAAACCGTTGGTGATGATTTTTCTGATGGTCTGGATGTTAGTATCCATTCCCAATATTCTCTATCGTACACCCTCGCTGAATCTTCTGCCGCTATGGTTCTTAATGGGTCTTTTTTTTGGATTGGTGGGGGATGTTTTCTTAATGTGGCCGGATCGATTCTTCCTGCCGGGGTTGATTGCGTTTCTGATCAATCAGGTGTTATACCTGATTGGCTTTGGCGCATATTTTTCGGCAACCGGCAATTCTGGTTTACAAACTGGCCTGTATGGCATCGTCCTGCTGGTTCTATTGACAACGGTTTATTTCCTCTTCCGGGGGATGGAGAAAAACGGTATGAGTCGGATGAAATTGCCGATTGGGGTCTATGCTGTGATCATTTCGTTAATGGTGGTTGCGGCATTTGAGACCTTTTTCTTCCGCTGGCCGTTGAATGCATCCATCTTTGTTGCTTCAGGTGCCTCGCTTTTTTATATTTCGGATATCATGAATGCCTGGACACGCTTTGTTAATCCCATCTCCATGGATCGATTGAAAATAATGACCACATATCATGCTGCGCAAATCTGCATCACCGTTGGCATTGTTTTGGCGGTTAAACCTTCAGCTTAAAACCAAAGGGAAGCTCCATGAAAAATAACAATATCATTCATCCAGCGGGTATTAAGAAAGCCCGTCTCTGTTTGTTTGTCCTTCTTGTTCTTTGGATAGCCGCGGCCTTGCTGGCATCCCAGGTTCAATGCGATTTTGGCCGGGTGAGGGTAGAAAACATCACTTTTGAAAACTACAATGGTCTGACGGTGCGTGGAAAATTATTCATTCCAAGCAACGCCACACCTCAAAACCCGGTTCCTGGAATTGTGTATGTGCATGGATATCAAAACAACCGTGAAACGAGTGATCCCTATTGTATTGAGGTCTCGCGCCGAGGCATGGTTGCGCTGTGTATTGATGCTCTGGGCAGAGGAAATTCGGATAATCAAAATAGTATTAATCAACCCGGGTTTGACCCCACAAGCGGTGTAACCTATGCCCTGAAGTATCTTCGCGGACTGGATTTTGTGAAAGCGGACGATACCGCCTTAATGGGCCACAGCTTGGGCTCGGAAATGGTTTATCAGGTAGCTTTGAAAGACACTCAATTAAAAGCGCTGGTGTTTTCCGGATTCGGGTATACCCTGGAAGCCAGCTCAAGCCTGCCGCGCAACATGTTGATGATTTTCGGAAAATACGATGAATATCGCCAGCGCATGACCCATACCGCTAATTTTGAAAAGGAATGGATGCAGTCTGCTGAAACCAAACAGGTTTTTGGGTTGGAAAATGCTGAAATGGGGAAAACGTACGGCGATTTTGCTGACGGTACTGCCCGTAAGGTCTTTATGCCTCAGGTGATTCATTTTCAGGAATCGCATGATAAAAGTGCTGTGGCTGCCGCAGTGGATTGGATCGTACAGGCGCTGCACCCTGACCCTGCCTGGAGTATTTCAGCCAATCAACAAATATGGGAGATCAAGGAATGGGCTACTCTTGTTTGCCTGTTGTGTGCTATTTTCACCTTGCTGCCTTTGGGGTATTTGTTCCTTTCCATGCCGTTTTTTGCGGAATTACAGAAAAATAAAACCGAGGCGTATGCCTGTGACAGAAAAGCAGGTTGGAAATCCGCTTTGATCAACGGTGGATTGATGCTGTTGTATCTGCCGCTTATCCTGATACTTTTTGCTCTGCACCTGTATGTTGTACCCATTGACGGCATTTTCCCGATGATGATGGTCAATGGGGTGGTGTTCTGGTTTGTGGTGATTAATAGTATTGGTTATGCCATTTTCCGTTCCTGGTGGAAAAAGCATCCGGAAATCTCGTTGGTGGATTTGGGTGTGTCGGATGAGCCGCAGCGATTTGTGTATTTCAAACGTCCGCTGCTGAAGTCACTACTTCTCGCAGGGCTATTATTCGGCTTTGTCTATGGGATTTCGGCGTTGTTGGAAGCTATATGGATTGTGGACTTGCGCTTTATCTTCCCCTTCGCCAGCGATTTTACCCCCTATCGCTTCCTAATGTTCCTGCTTTACCTTCCGTTTTTCTTTGTCGGTTTCTGGCAGATGGGTATTTTTCTGCATGCGCAGCTTCGTCCAAGGGCTGGCAAAAGCTGGTTTAAGACTTATTGGCAGCGCACCTGCCTCAATTGGCTGGTGATGATCATTCCCCTGTTGATTCATATTGCGGTTCAATATATCCCCATCTTTTTGGGAGGGGAAGTTCCTTTCGTTGGGCCGGGTTCCGCCCTGGTAGGATTCGTGATTAATTTGATGCATATGGTTATGGTGTTATTTTTGATCATCCCGGTCTCCACCTGGTTCTCTGAATTGACTGGCAAAATTACTGTGGGTGCTTTACTAAATGCCATGTTAGTTACCTGGATGTTTACCTCTTCTTCAGTAATTGCACCGATTCCGGTGTAGAGCAGGATTGATATGAAAACCGTGTCGCTAAGATATGGCCGGGAAGGCTTTGAAATTCAGGTCCCTGATACCGCCGATGTGTATCAGGCGGCCTGGAAAGCTGCCTTTGTGGATCAGGAAACCGCCATCCGTAAAGCGTTAATGCAGCCTATTGGAACGCCAGCTTTACGGGAACTGCTGCGTCCATCGATGAAGGTAGTGATTGCGCACACGGATTTAACGCGGGCTACACCCAATGCGCTGCTGCTTTTGCCGATCCTCTCTGAGATCTTAATTGCCGGGATACCTTCCACTCAGGTGACATTGATCAATGCGCTGGGCAGCCACCGCAAACAAACCGATGGCGAAATGCTGGCTCTGCTGGGTGAGAAAATTACGGCTTATTATCGCTGCATCCAGCATGATGCCTTTGATCAGCAGGCCAATCTGCAGGTCGGCAAGACAGCGAATGGTCAGCCGGTGGGCATCCATCATGAATTTGTCGAAGCAGATTTTCGTATCCTGACCGGTTTTATTGAACCCCATTTTTTTGCCGGGTACAGCGGCGGGCCCAAACTGGTTTTACCCGGTTTGGCAGATTTGGAAACCATCCAATGGAATCACCGGCCTGAATCCATCGCCTCCGAGAAAGCAACCTGGTGTGTCACAACCGGGAACCCCATTTGGGAAGAGATGCACGCGGTTGCCAAACGTTTTGATCCGTTGTTTAATGTCAATGTCACCCTGGATGGTGCCAACCAAATTAACGGCGTGTTTTGCGGGGATTTGTTTGCCTCTCACACAGCAGGATGTCAATGGGTGGAACAGCAGTGTGTGTTTCAGGTGCCAGCGTTGTATGATTTGGTGATCACCACCAACAGTGGCTATCCGCTGGATCAAAACCTTTACCAAACAGTGAAGGGTATCAGCGCCGCAGCACGCATCACCCGGCCTGGCGGGCAGGTCCTCATGGCTGCCGCCTGTGAAGATGGCATTCCCAACCATGGAGCTTATGCGCAGATTCTGGCTGGGGCTGATTCGCCTGAAGCCTTGTTAGATACCATTCTCCACGGAGGTCAGAATATTCAGGATCAATGGCAGGTGCAGAAACAGGCACAAATTCAAACCCAGGTTGAGGTATCCATCTTTTCTCAGGGTCTGACGGATGATGAAATCATCCGTGCTCATTATCGACCGGTGCACTCTATTGAAGAAGAGATCGGCAGAATTTTGAAAGCTAATCCATTAGCCCGAATCGCGGTGCTGCCCGAAGGTCCACAAACCATTGGGCGAAGAGTAGATCATAAATAGGAATTTTGGACTTCAGGCGCCTGTTGTCTCTGAAGAAGTGGAATGGTCATCAAGTTATGGTATGGTTAGCCCCAGGGTTATAACCAACTCAATTTTATTAAAAATAAGTAGGTAAACAGATGATCAGGGTAGATGAACGAACGACTAATCAATTAAGAGCAGTCACTTTTCAACCGGATTTTGTGGAATACCCCGAAGGTTCAGTGTTGGTTTCTTTCGGTAAAACCCGCGTGTTATGCAATGTGACCATTGAGGATTTTGTACCCAAATGGATGGCTGGAAAAGGCCGGGGTTGGTTGACCGCAGAATACGCCATGCTGCCGCGGGCGACTCATGAGCGTACCCAGCGCGAGACGACTGGTCCCGGTGCGCGCAGCCAGGAGATTAAACGGTTGATCGGCCGCTCCCTGCGCATGGCGGTGGATTTGGAAAAACTAGGTGAGCGTACCCTTACCCTGGATTGTGATGTATTGCAAGCGGACGGCGGCACGCGCACTGCGGCCATCAGTGGCGGGTATGTGGCGGTGGCCATCGCTCTCACCCGGCTGATCAAAGCAGGAAAGGTGCCGGAATCGGTGCTGCGCAGCGCGGTGGCAGCCGTCAGTGTAGGAGTGGTGAATGGGAAAGCGATGTTGGATTTATGTTATCAGGAAGATTCCAAGGCCGATGTGGATATGAATGTGGTCATGAACGGTAAGGGTGAATTGATTGAAATTCAAGGCACCGGCGAACACAGCGGTTTCAGCCGGAAGCAATTGGATGAACTGCTGACCCTCGCAGAAGATGGAATCCGGCAGATCATGGAATTGCAGCAAAGGATATTGAGTGATTAATATAGCAAGACGAGGCCGTCTAAAAAGGTCGACTAAACAAGGATGAAGAACGGAAAAAGTAAAGAAAAAATAGGGACAAAAAAACTGGTGGCTTAATTAGCCGCCAGTTTTGCCATATTATGGGCCATACAGAGCAAACCCCACTCAGTTCTTACCTTATCTTT
>DHVR01000009.1 GCA_002412765.1 Leptolinea sp. UBA5203
ATATTTTAATCATACTAATGACACATTTAATATTTTTGATATTATACAAATAGCCGAATAAAAAAAACAGCCGGTTTTTTGAAAAACCGGCTGTGGGTCATAAATATAAATCTATTCGCCGCGGATGAAGGCTTCGGTCATGTCGCGAGCCACATCATCTTTGTACTGTTGGGGAGGGCTCTTCATGAAGTAGGAAGCGGGAGCGAGGATAGGTCCGCTTAAGCCGCGATCCAGGGCGATCTTGGCGCAGCGGACTGCATCGATGATCACGCCGGCGGAGTTCGGGGAATCCCAAACTTCCAATTTGACTTCAGCGTTCAGGGGGACATCGCCAAAGGTGGTGCCTTCCATGCGGATGTAGCACCATTTGCGGTCGGTCAACCAAGGTACGTGATCGCTGGGGCCGACATGCACGTTATCGGGGCCAAGGTCATAGGGCAGCATGCTGGTGACGGCGTTGGTCTTGGAAATCTTTTTGGATTCCAAACGATCGCGTTCCAACATATTGAGGAAATCGGTGTTGCCGCCGAAGTTCAATTGATAGGTGCGGTCCAGACGCACGCCGCGATCCACGAAGAGGGAGGTCAGGGCGCGGTGGACAATGGTGGCGCCGACCTGGCTCTTGATATCGTCGCCGATGATCGGCAGGCCGCGTTGGCGGAAGCGATCCGCCCAATATTCGGAACTGGAGATGAACACGGGGATGGCATTGACGAAGGCCACGCCGGCTTCCAGAATCTGTTCCACATACCATTTGGTGGCCATTTCGGAGCCGACCGGCAGGTAGCTGACGACCACGTCGGTTTTGGTATCTTTGAGGATTTTGACAATATCGGCGGTTGGGCCGGGGGCCTTGGTCAGAATCTCGGAAAGATATTTGCCCAAGCCGTCATGGGTCATGCCGCGGCTAACCGGGACGTTCAGGTGGGGAACATCAGAGAATTTGAAGGTGTTATTCGGATAGGAGAAGATGGCTTCGGATAAATCCTTGCCTACTTTGGTGTCCACAACATCGAAAGCGGCGGTAAATTCAATATCACTAATGCGGTAACCGCCAAGGTTTACGTGCATCAATCCTGGAACGCGGTCGGTATCCTTGGCGTTTTTATAATACGTCACACCCTGGATGAGGGAGGAAGCGCAGTTTCCGACGCCGATGATTGCAACACGCACTTTATTATCATTACTCATTTTGTTGAAGCTCCTTTATGGTTGTGCCCGATGGGTTCGGTTCAATCTATCAGGGGAAACATTCCCGGCATACGGCACGTCCAAAACGCTAAAGGCATCCTTCGCTTCGCTGCAACAGAGGGGGCAGCGGTGGAGCGTTTTTGATAAGCCGCATGCTTTTCAAGGATGATCCGGCTGATTCCTTTGAAAAGACTCACTAGTGATTATACCGATGTTAGCCAATATTTTCTAGTCGAATGTTCACCAGAAATTAAGACAAACGTCCGCGGATTTGATGCGGCAGGGCGGAAGAGCAGATTACCTTGCCAAATCAAAGGGGGATGGGTATAATCACTGTGTTCGGGGCGTAGCGCAGCCCGGCTAGCGCGCTCGGTTCGGGTCCGTGAGGTCGGCGGTTCAAATCCGCCCGCCCCGACAGTTGAAGTCTGATTCTTATGAGTCAGACTTTTTTTATTTAACCTCGGTGGTGTCTACCCATTGAGGGTACCAGAAATCCGCCCGCCCCGACAGTAACGACTTCAGAAATGGAGTAAGCTTTCATTTAAATTGGCGTCATTCCCATTGAGTGTCAGGAAAATCCACCCATTCCAATAAAGTCCCATCACGAGAATTCTCCTAGGACTGACCTCTTCCTCGAATCTATCGGAGTTTATCCATTTGTTTTGTAACTTTATGGGATGAATTATGCCTTTTTACAGAAAGTGACTGTATTTTCTTGCTAGTAAGAAGTAATTGGCATAGACTATTCCTATCTGTAAACTATTGGGGTGCAATTTATTCAGTGGTATTCAGATTAATAACAAGCTATCTATTCGAAAAATGCTATCAATAAAAGAATGCTCAGACAAAAAGGAAACCCTTGCTCATGATATCTTTTAGCTTTGTCCCGACCAAAGAGGATTATATTAAGTCGTTTCAGACATTTCATTTACACAATAATCGGAAATGGATTTTGTTGATCATCATAATGATCCCTCTTTTACTAATCATCAATTCGATATTTCTACACAATGATATTGGTTTTAAATACTATGAAATTTTCCTGCTTGCGGTTCCTATCTATCTGATCTTTGTTTTTGTAATTAATCCTTTGTTGATTGTAAGGAATTTGGAGAAAGATGAGCGTTTGAGTAATCTGCTACAATTTGAATTCAATGATGAACAGATTCTTTGTAAAACTAAATTTATTGAAACCAAATTGGATTGGGGAAGCTTTCAAAAAGTTGTTGAATCTAGTGATTATTTTCTTCTTGTCTACTCTACGAATAAAAATTTGTTCCAATATATTCCTAAACGTGCATTTGCCACAACTGAGAAAGAACAAGAATTCAGGAATTATTTGAATATTAAAATTCCCACCAACCAAAAAACACAAATCGACATCAAGCTACCCATAGCTACCCTGGTGATTTTGATTGTGATTGGATTTTGCCTCCTAATATTCATGCTTGCTACGATTTCATATCTTCAAAACGGATAAAAATTCACTTAATTTCGCGCCTACGGTCCCTCTACAACATTGGATGATTTGTCCAGTCTCCCACCCAACTTTGATCTCGCCGCGCTTCGCTTGCGATGAAACACAGGCAGGTTGGCCGTGGAATAGTTCTGAATTGTAGCAGGTGGCTGCAGCCAATGGTCATTGAAAGGCGGAGCTGGAGGAGTGCTGGCGCTATAAAGCGGAATTGCTTGAATAAGGATATAATTTCTTTATGAACCGAAATGCTGCAATTACGGGAGATCAACTCAGCAACACCCTGCATATCTTAGGCGTCAATTTTCTGTTGGGTGGGCAGAATGAAGATGCACCACTGCATAAACAACCTGCGCAGCTTCTGGCTGCCTTGGCTGAGAGTGATGAGGCTCGTTTGCGATTGTCTCTCATTCCGCTCTTTCTGGAGCACCCTGAATTTGCTGTGCATGTCCGTACAGTGGCTGCTGGTGTTGCTCCAACAGCGAGGCTGACGTTCCAATGCTATTACAGTGCCGCCCTATGGATCGCACAAAAATACAAGCGGGTTCATCCCCTGCCGGATTACTTTTCCGCCGATCTGGGTTTCCGGCCCACAGAAAACCCTGATGAAAATCTGCGTCTACTGGCTCAACGCCACGCTGAATTAAGCGGTGAATCGGTTAACTGGCTTGGTACCTATCTACACGCCGAGCAGGTTTGGCAGAAAGGTATAGCTGGATAAATTGTATTTAATTAAAAATGACACTTCACAACCCTGGTGGGGTGAGTCTTTTGGATAGCTCCAGTGGATGGTCATAGGATTGGGTTAGCGGTACAATTACTTCAGAAGATCAGACCAGATAAGACATTCACAACTTCTTTAGGGTGTAATCATGCGCGAACAACTCGAACAACGTCTAAAACAACTCAAATCCGAATTCGAAGCCGGCCAGAAGATGCTGACTGATTTGGAAGCCAAGCAGGCCAACGTCCGTGAAACCTTGCTGCGCATTAGCGGCGGTATCCAGGTGATTGAAGAAGAATTAAGTAAAGTGGATCAATCGGCCCCCGCAGTGCCTGGTAAAAAATAGCTAAAACGCTATATTTTATCATTGCATGACTCGCAGCAGGTGAGGTTTGGTTTAAAAACCTCTTTTCAGGTTGGAACGAAAGAGGTTGCCAAAATGGTGACCTGTTTGGTTTGATTCAAACTATCTTTTGTCGTGGGTATTCCATGGATTCGTGAATTGACTTTGATGGAACCTTGTAGATATTGAACTGAATTACCGATAGGATGGGGGATAAGCACTAAATATCTGGAAAGCAAATCTGTCATCATGGCCTTCATTTCGATATGCTAAGTCCAGTTTAAAAGTTGTGGATTTGCGAATAGCTGTCAATTATGATGAAAAAGGTTTGGCTTATGGAAAGTCTATAATTTTGGAATAAACCGCTATTGCACCATAGGTCTGAAGTCATTACAAGCCCGGCAATATGCCCACAAATTACCTCAGGAAAATACTACCGGATGACGTTGAGAGCGCTTCACTGCGCTTGTGATGACATGCGTCCACAACAACAGATCATGCTAAGACATTTTCCATTCACGATATATGCGATTATTTGATGATAGAAGCTGCTTCTACTCGATCGCGACCATTATGTTTGGCCAGATAAAGAGCCTCATCTGCTTTTTTTAGGATGCCTGTGACCGTTGAGCTGTGATCCGGGAAGATGGCCACCCCCAGGGAGATGGATATTACCCCCAAAGGCTGACGGCGGTATTCCACACGCATGGCTTTTATGGCCTGTCGAATTTGTTCTGCACGCTGCATGGTCACTGCCTGATTGGCTTCCGGCAGGATTATGATGAATTCTTCACCCCCATAGCGGCAGACGATATCTTCGCCGCGAATTTGGTTTTGGAGTACCGCGCCCATTTCACGCAGGACCATATCTCCGGCTTCATGCCCATTGGTATCGTTAAAAACCTTGAAATGATCAATATCCAGCATGATGATGCCCACCGGCATATTTTTGCGCTGAGCCCGAGGAATTTCCCGGGCGAGTGACTCTTCCATATACCGTCTATTGAACAATCCTGTCAGGGTATCCCGGATGGATTGGGTGCGCAATGTTTCTCGAAGTTTTAGATTTGAAAAAGAGAGAGAGAGATGGTCTGCCAATGTGTGAGCCAGGTCCTGAAGATTATCCATCGCAGAGGTACTGCCCTTCTCTTCAATATGAAATACCCCAATCATCTCCCCGGAAGCCATCATGGGTACTTCAAAGTATCCTCCCTCAAATGGTTTTTGGATATGCTGGCAGTTAAGTCCTGGTTTGGATTCTCCGCCTTGATAAATCTGACTGCGGCGCATGGCCCAACATTCATCAGGAGAAAATGAATTTTTACTCTGCAGCTTGTCTCCCCAAACCGTAACTGCCTCAACGGAGGAACGTGAATTACTAATGAGATAAATTGCACCTGATGTATCAGGAAATAATTGTGGAATGAATTCATTGATTATGTTGAAGTATTCGTCCCGTTCATTGCTAATCTGCAGTAAGTCGCCCATCTGACGCATCATATTCGCCTCTTGATTGCGTTTTTCAAGGTCATTTATCCAGGAGATCAACTTTTCGTTGGCAATTTCTATTTCATGTTCCGCTTGCCGGCGCTCTGTGATATCTTCTGAGGTAGCCAATACTCCGATGACCTTGCCATCGAGTCCGTGCAATGGAATTTTGTTGGATCTGATCCAAACTCTCGATCCATCCGATTGTAGAATGGACTCTTCAATACCAAGCCTGGGGATATCTGTTTCGATGACTCGTTGGTCGTCTTCTCGGTGCTGTTGGGCAAGGTCCTTCCACGGCAGATCAAAATCTGTCTTTCCAACGAGCTCAACCGGGTTGCCAAGCCCAACCTGTTCCGCAAAAGCCTGATTGCAGCCTAAGTACTTTAAATTATTGTCTTTCCAGAAAGCCAGCATGGGGATATTATCCACTACCAGCTGCAGCATTTGACGCGAGTTAAAGGATTCCTCTTCCGCCAATTTGCGTGCGGTTATATCGCGGGCGATTCCAACCAGTCCGATTACCTTGCCTTGATTGTCATGAAATGGCATTTTAATGGTACTGACCCAGCGTTTTTGTCCATCTTTCGTAACACTGGGCTCTTCTTCCACGCTCAAGGGTTGGTCAGTTTCCATCACCCGGCGATCATCAGCTTGATAACGGGCTGCAAGGTCGGGGGGATAGAAATCCATGTCACTTTTGCCTAGCAGCGTAGCCGGATTATTGATACCGATCACCCGGGCATCACTGAGATTGTTCAGAATAAAACGGCAGTCCCGGTCATGAGCAAAAATCTGGTCTGGAATATTATCAATGACAGTGCGTAAAAGGCGGCGCTCTTGTTCCAGGATTTCTTGTGTCATGATTCGATCGTTGATGTCTTCATTAATCGCCACAAAATGAGTGACAGTCCCTGTCTCATTCTTTACGGGGACTATGGAACTATTTTCCCAATGATATTCACCGGCTTTATTGCGGTTACATAATTGTCCCTGCCAAGGCATGCCTGCTGTAATCGTTTTCCATAGGGTGGAATACTCATCATTCGTAGTGTAGCCTGATTTAAGGAAGCGAGGGTTTTGACCGACGGCTTCTTCGAGAGAATACCCCGATGTCTCTGAAAACTTGGGATTGACATATTCAATCGTACCATTGATGTCGGTGATCAAAATGGAAGCTGGATTATGTTCAATAGCACAGATAAATTTTCGGTGCTGTTCAATAATTTGTTTGTATTCTTCCTGACCGCGTAAGGTTTTCCGTAATTCGGATACTTCGTCAATCAGTTGGGCTTTTGTTTTCTGATGATCATTCATCTAGAACCTCAACGAACGATTGTTGACTCCATCGTGATTACCAGGTAATGATTGCGTTTGGATTATCAGATTGAAATAGTAAAGAGTAATTTTTGAATTCTGGCACTTAAGTAGATGTCCGCCTCAGTGTAGCATTGATTTGAGTCCACTTATCTGAAATATGTGTAAATAATTTGTATTTTTATCCATCCAGTGGTGTAGCGGTTCAACGCCCATTACCCATCCTATCGCCTCAGCCAGCCCAAGACTGGCCACAAGTCGAGTACCCGTTTAATGACGAATCAGTATAATTAATCCAGTTCAAATTTGTGAATTTGAGAATCTCTATCCTCATGGATTAAGGAAGTTAAAAATCATGGAAAGTCAAACAATCATAGATTCTGCAGAAGTTCCTGCGGTTTCTTCTCCTAAAAAAGTGAACTGGAAACAGGTTGGCGCTTACATTGGGCTTACCTTTGGCCTAACTGTCTTACTGGATCTGGCTTTATTTCTCACCGGCGGGTTAACCAGCCCGGCGGTTGGGATAGCGCTGCAGTTCCAGATGTTGCTGCCGGCGTTTTCCGCCATGCTGCTGGGTATGTTCTTCTTTAAGGACAGCCCGATTTATCTGAAAAATAACCAGACCAAATCAAAATGGTTTACCTGGTATTTCCTGTTTTTCACCCTGCTGTATGCTGCCGCGGTGATTACCTCCTTTATCCAACCTGACCTGACGATGACGCTGAGCTCCGTGATGCTGCTGCCAAGTCTGATTGGGATGATTCTGGTGCTCGTCTTACGGGCAGTGGGCGGCAAAGAGACCTTTGCCAGTGTCGGCATGGCCGCTGGAAAGGCGAAGTACTGGTACTTGTTTGCCCTGGGTATTTTGCTGTTTACCGGCTCGCAGACCATTTTGAACTGGGTGTTCAACCTGGGTGAAAAAGTGGATTTGGCCCCTCTATTGGCACAGGGTGCTGCTGCCGGCATGTCGGCTACCGTTTTCATGATTATCCTCACCGTTCAAACGGTCCTTCTTGGACCCTTCCTGGGATTGCTGATCACATTCGGTGAAGAATACGGTTGGCGGGGTTACTTGCAGCCTGCCTTGATGGGACTGGGCCGCATCCGCGGGGTTGCGCTGCTGGGTGTGATCTGGGGCGTCTGGCACTGGCCGGTCATCTGGATGGGCTACAACTATCCGGCACATCCTATCCTGGGTTCCCTGTTGATGGTGTTATTCTGTGTCGGATTGGCCTTTGTGCTGGGGTATGCGGTACTTAAAGGAAAAGGAATCTGGATCGCTGCTTTCTTGCACGCTTTAGTGAATCAATCCACCAGCTTTTTCATGGGCATCCTGTATGCTCCGAAGGACATGTCGTTTTCCTTTGGCATCGGCATCCCCGGATTAATAATGCTGGGGTTGGTAGTGTTATGGATTCTGCGTGACCCAATATGGAAAGAGAACGAGTAGAAACACCGGAGTGATCTCAGTAGAAAGTAAAAGAAGGACTTTATGCACCGCGCATGAAGTCCTTTTTGGAAGATTAATAAGAATCCGAAATCCTAAACCATGTCGCAGCATTGTGGGTCGAACCATAAAAGAATTCTCATTTCAAATGAATAAAGAGTCGGATTCGTATGTGGGATGGGGATAAGGGGATGATGTCCAGCTCACAAAACAAGAGTATCCATTCTTTTCTTTGAATCTAGAAGGGCAAAAATTAATCCAAGCCAAATGACCAGTGGCAGAAGAAAATTGATAATTTCCATTTTCATTTGTGCTGATATATAGAGTAAAAATAAGGCAAAGAAATCAATGAGTAAAAATACTGTGGCATTAAGTAAAAATGGTTTATTGATTTTGATCAGGTAACTAATCAACCATAGGATTGGAATAATTAACAATACTTGGTCATATGACCAGGTGTAAGGGGTTAATAACAAAGAGGTTGTAATTGCAATGCTGATAATCCAAGTTGAAGATGCGAACTTGCGAACCTTGAAAAGGATCAACCCGGTGAAAATCAATATGAGAATTGTTAATATGACGCCAATTTTTAGTGTGACTTGAGGATTGAAATCAGTAAGGATTGAGGCAAGTCCCCAAATTGTTGGTGAGAGTCCAAAATTTTGTGAAAGCTTGGTATTTCCAATATTCCAGTACTCGGAAATCCAATGTGGGTTTTGAAAGAAACCAATTCCAAGAAGTAGGAATGAAGAAACGATCAATCCCGAAAGAACCTTGATATTCTTCTTTAAAATAAACCATGATGAGAGAACCAATACAATGGGTACCCCAATATTTGGTTTCAGTGCAACAATTGGAAGTAATACACTACCCAAAAACCATTTATTTTTTGACCAAAGGATTGTTATGATTGTCATGATGAACAATAGGGCGATACTTATTTGCCCACCAAACAATGCGGAGAATATTGGACGAAAGAGGATAACACCGGCAAAAACTGGCAATAGATAGGGATTAACTTTGTTCTCTGGCAATTGATGGATTAGCCAGTAAGTTGAAAGTAATAACATGACTTCCAATAAAAACACATATATTATGTATGCTTCAAAATATGGAAGAATTCCTAATGGTGCATAAAATAAGGTTAATGGCAATGGATAGACAAATTTGCTATTAGGAATCCAGGTGACACCATTTAGGTGATGCCCATTTATCCAGTCAGTACTAAAGTAAGGATTTTCGCCTGTCCATACCATATGTCCACCTAACCAAAAAGTAAAAAAATCACTGTTCAGGTAATCTCGAAGGGTTACGATTTTAATGGAAAGGAACACAAGACAACTTAAACCAACAAGTAGGATGATCAGTTGAAACCATCTATGTTTTAACAGTGATTTTTGCGGCAAAGGTGAGCGATCCATAATTATCAGCCATATCCCCATGGGAAAAAAAATCAACAAGTATCCAAATCAAAAAATTCCCTCATCATTTTACTCAAACCGATTGAATACCGAACCTTTATACTTATTGAGTGTAACATAAAAAATTTCCGCCAATTTTTCGAAACCACAATTCTGCAACTTATTTTATCTTCTGGACCCAATAAATATAAGAAGAATTGTCATCAAGGATAATAATTTATTAATCCTGGCCACTAGTCTAGGTTCCTTTCAATTATTAATCTGTATAATAATCTCAATTCAACTTGAGTGTATAAAAACCATCTGGAGTGTTATATGAAAAGAGTATCCCGTAGAGATTTTTTACGCTACACCGGCTACGGACTGACCGGTATTGCCGCCCAGCAATTTTTGAGTGCCTGCGGCGTAAAACCGTCGTTGGTTTCTATGGATCCTACTGCTACCAATGCGCCCCCTGCAACCGAAACACCCGATCCAAAGAATTTTCCCCATCTGGTGGTTGCACGTGGAGAACTTCCCGAAGAAATGGTCCGTCAGGGCATCAAAGCTCTGGGCGGCATGGAACGCTTCATGAAGTCCGGCGCGGATGTGATCATCAAACCCAATATTTGCGTCGGTTACAATGCTCCGGAATTTGCTTCCACCACGAATCCCTGGGTGGTGGGCGCGCTGGTCAAGATGTGCCTGGAAGCGGGCGCCAGCCGGGTTCGTGTAATGGATTATCCTTTTGGCGGAACCGCGGAGCAGTGCTATCGCGTCAGCGGGATCGAAGAGCAGGTCGTTGCAGCCGGCGGTAGCATGGAAGTGATGCAGGCGATTAAATATGTGGATATGGATATTCCAAATGCTGTCAGTTTAAAGAAAACCAAAGTCTATCAGGATATCCTGGACGCTGATTTGCTGATCAACGTGCCTATTGCCAAGCATCACAGTATGGCAAGATTGACCCTCGGACTCAAGAATCTCATGGGCGTTATTCGTAACCGGGAAGCCATCCATCCTTCTTTTGAACGAAACCTGGTGGATTTGGCGACGCTGGTTCGTCCGCAGTTGACCATTATTGATGCCATCCGTACACTAATGGATCATGGACCTACAGGCGGGGATTTGGATGACGTAAAAGTGCAGAATACCCTGATCTTTTCTCCGGATATTGTGGCAGCAGATGCATACGCCACCCGTTTGTTTGATTTGACCCCCGCAGATATCCCTTACATCCTTGCTGCTGCTGAACGTGGTTTGGGAATGGCCGATTTGAGCGGCTTAATGATAGAAGAGATCAATGTCTGAGCCTAAACCAGTTAAACTGAAATCGCAAAAAAAGAGAATCAACAACTGGCAGATTGCCAGAAAAAGCCTGCAAGGCATTTCGCTGGCAGTGTTTGTGCTGACCCTGGTCTTCAGCAAGGATAGCACCTTTCCGACCCAGCTAACCAGCGGACTGGTGAAGATCAGTCCGTTGGCGATGCTTTCCAGTTTGTTCAGCAGTAAGGTCTTCTTAAGTGGGTCCTTGTTATCGCTGGTGGTCCTGCTTTCCAGCCTTGTGGTCGGTCGGGCATGGTGCGGCTGGCTGTGTCCAATGGGAACGCTCTTGGATGTGTTCAGTTTTTCAAAAAACAGAAGCCGCAAAGAACCACCCCAGAGCTTGCGTAAGCTCAAATATGGCTTATTGATCATCACTCTGGTTTCGGCCATGTTTGGCAACCTGACTTTGCTGGTTTTTGATCCCATCACCATCTTCATCCGCTCAACAACCCTTGTGATCTGGCCGCTGCTGGATAAAGCTGTATATTTTCTGGAGACCTTGTTGATCAAGATTCCCTTCCTGAGCGAACCGGTTTTTGCTCTGGATGCCTGGATGCGTCCGCGAGTCTTCCCGGTGGAATCCACTGCCTACCAGTATGCCGTTCTTTTTGGCGTCTTTTTCGTGGTCATCCTGCTGTTGAACCTCCTTGCTGAGCGTTTTTGGTGCCGCTATCTGTGCCCCTTGGGCGCTTTGCTGGGTCTGGGTTCCAGAATCTCATTGATTCAACGGCGTGTGAATGCCAATTGTGTGGAATGTGGCTTATGCGGGAAGGATTGCCCAACGGGAACCATTGACGTAAAGAATGGGTATAAGAGCGATCCCGCGGAATGTACCCTGTGTATGAATTGTGCCGGGACCTGTAACAAGAATGCGTATGCTTTTACGCCCCAATGGAAGCCAGCGGAGAAACAGGCCTACGATCCAGGTCGGCGAATGTTTTTGAGCACTGTCGGCGTTTCGGTGGCTGCCATTGTGCTTCTCAGCTCGAGCTGGATCAAAAAAATGGCGAACACTTTTCTGCTGCGTCCTCCGGGTGTGCTGGATGAAGAGAAATTCCTCTCCACTTGTGTGCGCTGTGGCGTTTGTATTCAAGTGTGTCCGACACACGCCATTCAGGCTGATCTCAATTTGTCAGATATTGAAGGGATGTCCACACCTGTGTTGGTGCCACGCAAGGGGTATTGCGCGTATACCTGTAATATTTGCGGGCAGAATTGTCCTGTTCAGGCCATTCCTGCACTTTCTTTGGAAGACAAGCGGCTGACCAGGATCGGTACTGCGCATATTGACCACAGGCGCTGTATTGCGTGGGGGGAGCACGGAAATTGCATTGTGTGTGAGGAGATGTGTCCGCTGCCGCACAAAGCTATTTCACTGGAGCAAAAATCTTTCACTCAGGCCGACGGCAGGGTGGTGGATGTTTTACTACCGATAGTCGATGAGATTGTATGTATTGGCTGCGGCATCTGCGAAAATAAATGTCCTGTAGAAGGGCAGGCGGCAATACGAGTCCAGTCGATTTAACATGCATAAATGGTTTTTGCTGGTTTTTCCACCAACTGGGATACTTCATTCCAAATCATTAAATGAGATATTCAGCGGTCAACCTGTAAGTTGGCCGCTTTTGGTATCTACAAGGCAATTCGGGATAATTTATTAATATTATTAACAAAAATCATATATTATTTTGCTATAATATAAGAGAAATAAGACAAACAAAGTATATAAAATTTACGCACTTTGAATAAACAGGGAAGTTGGATGCTACGCAGGTAAGGAGATCTAAGATGAAGATCAAAAACAAAGTGATGGTTGTCACAGGGGGTGGAAATGGTATCGGACGGCAGCTGGTTTTAACCTTGCTGGCACGTGGCGCAATTGTCGCAGCAGTGGATATTGATGATACGGCATTGCAGGAAACGAGAGTGCTGGCTGGTGAAAACCAAAAGAATTTATCCACCTATGTGGTAAATATCACAAACCGTGAGGCTGTAGAAGCACTACCGGGGCAGATTATTGCCAAGCATGGTGCTGTGGATGGCATCATCAATAATGCCGGTATCATCCAACCATTTGTCCGACTTAAAGATCTTGGATATGATTCCGTTGCTAGAGTGATGGATATCAATTTCTATGGCACCTTATATATGATCAAGTCTTTTTTGCCTTATCTTGTCCAGCGTCCTGAAGCCCATATAGCGAACGTATCCAGTATGGGTGGTTTTTTGCCGGTCCCCGGACAGACGATTTATGGAGCTTCCAAGGCGGCGGTAAAGTTATTAACCGAAGGTTTATATTCCGAACTCCTTAACACCCATGTCAATGTATCCGTAATATTTCCAGGCGCAATCGGGACAAATATCGCGGTCAATTCGGGAGTCTCAATTAGTGCATCTGATGGATCTGAACACAAGAAAATGAAGGCTCTGCCTGCTGATCAAGCTGCGGGAATCATGATAGACGGTATTGAAAAAAACAAATACCACATCCTTGTCGGCCCGGACGCCAAATTAATGGATTTTCTCTCCCGTATGGTACCCCAATGGGCGGCAGAGTTTATTTATAAACAAATGAGTTCTCTGTTACCTGCATAAATTAAAGATAAACAAAACTGAACTAGAGAATCCCTCACCGTTTTCATGGTTGGGGGATTCTTTTGAATCCCGGCATTTCCTTCCAAGTTTTATAGAGACCGGCAAAATTAATTCCACACTTATTATTAATCCCCAATTCTGCTCGCTCACACGAGGCTGGGAAAATAATCTACTTCGCCATGATTACCTGGTTATTGGAAATGATTATGATCCGTGGGTGAGCTAACCCTATGACATTCGTCCATCTTGTTTACGTTTAAGTCACTTGAATGCGAATGACAGTAAGTGATACTATGACATTGTATAACATTAAGTAACATTGGGAACAAAACATGACAGAATTACTGACCACCAAACAATTACAAGATTTATTAAAGATAGATCGGGTAACGGTTTATCGAATGTTGAACAGCGGCCGCTTACGCGGGGTAAAAATTGGAAATCAATGGCGTTTTCCCCAAAGTGAGATTGATCGCCTTTTGGGAGAAAGCCCACCTGACACTTTAACTGAAGATGTTCCATCTGAGGTTTTGACGGATTTTCCGTCGGAATGTGTGAGTAAAGTACAGGATATTTTTGCAGGTATTTTAGGGATTGGCGCGGTTACGGTGACGTTGCAAGGGGAGCTGCTCACTGAAGTTACCTTTTGCAACCCCTTCTGCCGCATGATGATCTCCAGTCCTACTGGTAAAAAGGCCTGTCAGGAATCCTGGCGGAAGATGACCCAGAAAACCGGCAAACAGCCGCCGTTTATGACGTGTCATGCTGGCTTGAATTACTTGCGTGCGCCGATTGTATTTGATGAAAAACCGACTGCCTGGCTGATTGCCGGGCAGTTTGTTGTCCAATCCGCTGAGAGAAGTCAAGAAGAGCGCATTCGGTTAATCGCCGAAAAACACGGCCTGTCAGCGAACGAAGTAGCAGCAGCAGCAAGCAAAATTCCGGTTTTGAAACAAAGCCAACTATCACAGGTACAGGAATGGACACCCAAAGTAGCAGCCACTGTGCAGTCGATCTTATGCGAGCGGTCTGGTTTTATGGATCGATTACAGCAGATTTCTGAATTGAGTGCCATTCATCCCAGGATTAAACAAAACCCAAGTTTGAGTGAATAAGGAGATATGAATATGTCAGTGAATGCAGATCAAGTACTAGATTGTAGTGGTATGGCGTGCCCAATGCCGATCCTGAAAACCAAGAAAGCAGTTGATAGCTTGGAAATTGGTCAGGTATTGAAAATGATCGCCACTGATCCGGGTTCTGGAAGTGATATGGAAGCCTGGACAAAAAAAACCGGTCATGAATTGCTTAGTTCTGAAAAAGATGGTGAGAAGTATATATTCTTTATTAAAAGAACAAAATAGCTTCGAACCGGTTAGGCATAGGATATATGTCAGAAAATTTGGTATTAGGTTTAGCCTGTGGCATGAAATATTCCGAGAGAGCCACGATTCCCTTTGTTGACTACACTGCCGCACAAACCCCTGGTGTCAATTCCCGCAGCTTAAACCATGCTCTGGATTATGTTTCAGGCGCAGCATTAGCAAATGCAGGCACCATCTTTATGGAATTTAACGCAGCACCGAAAGTATTGGTCTATTAATCAATTTATAAAAGGATAAAGACAATGAGTGATGTAAGCACAAGAATGGCTATTATCGCGTTACATGGTACTTTAGATGCAGCCTATCCACCCTTGATCCTGGCGACAGGAGCCATGGCGATGGATATGGAAGTGGCCATATTTTTTACTTTTTATGGTCTGGATATTCTTAAGAAAGGCAAAGCAGATCATTTACAGGTTGCCCCCATCGCCAATCCGGCCATGCCCATGCCAGTCCCGAATATCATTGGCATGCTGCCCGGCATGACTGCCATGGCAACCGGCATGATGAATAACTGGATGGGAAAAGCTCATGTAGCCAAATTAAGTGAATTAATTGAAATGGCTGTGGAAGGCGGCGTACGCATGATTGCCTGCCAGATGAGTATGGATGTTATGGGTGTCAAGAAAGAAGATTTGATTGATGGGGTAGAGATTGGCGGCGCTGCTACCTTTATTGAATTTGCCAGTCAAAATGCGATCGCTTTAACCTTTTAATTGTGGAGGAATTTAAGAATGGCTGACGACAAAGTAATGATTATTATGACCAGTGGACCGGATACCCCTCGCCGCTGCGCAACTCCCTTCTTTTTTGCCAGTTTGGCTGCTGCCATGGAATATGATGTAACCATGTTTTTTACCATTGATGGCACCTTACTGCTGAAAAAAGGTCTAGCCGAATCCATCTTCCCGAAAGCGGGTGGAAAACCGGTCAGTGATTTCATCCAGGATGCTCTGGATGCCGACGTGAAATTCTTAGCCTGCACAGCATCCACAGAGTTGCATGACCTTACTCCGGAAGATCTAATTGACGGCGTCCGGATGGTGGGTGGAGCATCCATGTGGCAGTTGGCTGAAGATTGTAAAACAGTCCTTACTTTTTAATGAATTGCATGCGAGGAGGATATTCATATGACAACAGTACGGGGATGTAATTTACCCGAGGAATTGTATTATCTGGTCGAAAAACACGTTTGGGCAAAGCCATTGGATGGCGGCGTCGTGCGCGTAGGCATTACGAGTGTTGCTGGAAAGCTTTCCGGCGGCAAGCTGGCGGCGATTACCGTTAAAGCCAAGAATATTGGGCAGGAAGTAAAACAAACAAAAAGTCTGGCGACCGTGGAAAGCAGTAAATTCGTTGGTCCAGTTCCCGCTCCTATAACCGGCATCTTGTTAAAAGCGAATGATAAATTGGTCAATGATCCCAATTTAGCCGTATCTGATCCGTATGGCGAAGGATGGGTAGCCGAGATGCAAGCCTCCGACTGGGAGTCTGAAAAAGGAATCCTGGTTACCGGAGCCGAGGGTATCGCTGCTTATCAAGCAAAGCTGGAAGCCGACGGCATTTCCTGTGCATAAACCCTAAACCGGTAAGCATAGAATCTATCCAATCCCCACTTCACCTTGGGGAGTTGGTTGATTCTGTCTAATAATGAATTGTTCTTGGAATGTGGAGGGAGTTATGGCTGATGACAGTATTTATAATGAAATGAAAAAAGCTGGAATCTCCCGGCGAAGTTTTCTGAAGTATTGCAGTATGGTGGCGGGTGCAATCGGATTATCGGATGTTCCATTTCTCCAGTTGGAAGGAAGGAACCTTCTCTCCGGCAGTGTAATGAAACAATCAGGTTACACCCCATCCTTATTGGTCGCCAGGGCATTGGAATCCAAACCAAGAGTCCCGGTGATCTGGCTGGAACTTCAAGACTGCGCTGGATGCAGCGAGGCATTAACTCGCAGTCAGTCTCCCACCCTTGCAGATCTGGTGCTGAGTAAGATAACCATAGAATATCATGAAACGCTCTCAGCGGCAGCCGGTTTTCAGGCAGAAGAAGCAAAAATAGCTGCTATGAAGAAATATGCCGGTCAATATATATTGGTGGTAGAAGGTAGTGTGTCTCCTAAAGATGGTGGAATTTATTGCACCATTGGCGGTCGAAGTTCATTGGATATTTTGCAGGAAGCAGCAGCAGGGGCAGCCGCAATTATTGCGACAGGCAACTGTGCTGCGTATGGCGGGCTGCCCAAAGCAAAGCCCAATCCTACGGGCGCTATGGGGGTTGCAGAGTTGATCACCGACAAGCCGATTATTAATATCCCCGGTTGTCCGGCGATTCCGGAAGTGTTCACCGGTGTCGTTGCCCATTTTCTCGTTTTTGGAACAATCCCTGAATTGGATGATCTTAAACGCCCCAAAGTGTTCTACGGAAACACGATCCATGATCGGTGTTTACGCAGACCCTTTTATGATGCCGGTAAGTATGCTAACTCCTTTGATGATGAGGGCGCAAAAAAAGGGTGGTGCCTGTATAAGCTGGGCTGTAAAGGACCGACAACCTATAACTCCTGTGCGACCTTGAAATGGAGCGGTGGTTTATCCTTCCCAGTTCAATCCGGACATCCCTGCCTGGGCTGCTCCGAACCCAATTTCTGGGACGGTGGTGGATTCTATCAAGGACAATCTGCTCCCCTTGATCGACCTGCAGGCAGTATTGCTGCTGCAGCCGCGGGCGCAGGTGCAGCTATCGGTTTAGGTATGGCACTGGCAAATCAATCCAAGAAAAAGAAAGCACACCTGGACGAGCATTCCGAGAAAAAGGAATAGGAGGTCATGATGAATTGGACAGAAATTCTTACCTTTGCACGCGGCCCATTTTTTCAGGTGGCTTTGCTGGTCTTTATTGCGGGGATGTCCTATCGATTGATCCGGGTAATTTTCCTTGGATGGAGCAAGGATAAAGTCCCTGCCAAAGGCAGCAAATTTGGCGGCGCTGTTTCCTCCTTTTTACGGGGAATTGTTATCTGGCCGTTTGTTCCCTGGCAAAAGAATACCTTTACCAAAAACCCGGTGATTTATTTGGCGGGCGGTTTGTTCCATCTGGGATTGTTTGTCATTTTGATTCTGGGCGGCGCCCATATGCTGGTATGGAAGAGTTTATTGGGATTTGGCTGGCCAACCCTGCCGCTTCCCATCGTCGATTGGTTTGCTACGGTCACTATCGTTGCTATGATGGTTTTGTTTATCAATCGCTTGATTAATCCGGTTTTGAAGCTCATCTCCGGTCCGGCAGAATGGATCAATTTGTTGGTCGTCTTTGTCCCCATGATCAGCGGCTACATCATGACCCATCATCTGTGGTTTCGCTATGAAGTGATTTACAGCATTCATATGCTGGCAGTGGATGTATTGTTGATTTGGATTCCCATGAGCCGCATTTCTCACTTCATGTTCTATTTCTTCTCCAAAGCGATTCACGGCGCTGATTTTGGCAAACGAGCAGTTAACCCTTAAAGGAGGCTGAGCATGCAAACCCAAATTGTGATGGATACATTTGTAAAAGAGACGGGTGGATATGCCGCCTCGCAGCTCGAAGCCTGTACGCGCTGTGGTATTTGTGCAGAAGCCTGTCATTTTTACCAGGCAACGGGCAACCCGGAATTTGCTCCGGTTTGGAAAATTGAACTGCTGAAACGAGCTTATGAACAGCGCTTTACTTTCTCCGGGAAAATTAAGCTTGCTTTAGGCATTGAGAAACCCATCAATGATCAAGATCTTAAGGATTTCAGCAAAATCGTCTATGAAGCCTGTACTATGTGCAACAAATGCTCCATGGTTTGCCCGATGGGCATCCAACTTGGACCGTTGATTCATGAAGTGCGTACTGCCTTCTCCAATGCGGGGCTGGTTCCGGATGATTTGATGGCTGCGGTAAATAAACAGGTTGAAGAAGGCAGTCCACTGGGTGTTACGGATGATGTCTTTGCAGACCGCATAGAATGGGTGGCCGATGAATGGGAAGTGGAAGTGCCTGTGGATAAGAAGGACGCGGATACCCTGGTGGTCTTCAGTTCGATTGAGATCATGAAATTCCCTGAAAATATCGCTGCCATTGCCAAGATTCTCAATACAGCCGGTGAAAACTGGACCCTCAGTTCCAAAGGCCGTGAAGTGGTTAACTTTGGCTTCTATGAAGGCAGCCTGGACCGTACCAAAGCTTTCATGCAGAAATTATTTGATGCCGTGAAAGAATTAGGCGTTAAAAAGCTGGTGGTAACGGAATGCGGACATGCTTACGATGCCCTGCGCTGGACTTCCTATAACATCATGGAGGTTCCTGTTGGTCTCGAAATTACCCACATTGCCGGTCTGATTGGCGAGTATGTTGCCAAGGGTCGCATCAAGCTGAAAGCGAATGTTCTTCAAGACGGGGTGGTTACTTTCCATGATGCCTGCAAGATTCAACGCCGCGGCGGACACATTCAGGAGCCCAGAACAGTGTTGAACATCCTGGCAGGGGATTCCTTCCATGAAATGTCACCCAGCAAGGAAGAATCAGTTTGTTGCGGCGGCGGCGGTGGGGTGATTGCCATCAAGAGTGCTGACCCGGTACGCTATGCAGCTTTTGGGTTAAAAATCGGACAAATGAATAAAATCGGTGCCAAAACGGTTGTTATGGCCTGTTCGAATTGTCGCTTGCAATTTACTGACTGCGTGCAGCATTTCAATCTGGATTGGAAAGTTGCCGGTCTCAGTCAGATCGTTGCAGATGCATTAGAGGAATAAGGAGGAACCGATGGCAGAAAGAATTGTAATTGATCCAATCACCCGCATTGAAGGGCATCTGCGGATTGAAGCCTCATTGGATGACACCAACACGATCTCGGAGGCCTATTCCTCTGGCACGATGGTGCGCGGCATGGAAAAAATTATGGTGGGTCGGGATCCCCGTGAAGCATGGGCCTTTGCCCAACGAGCTTGCGGTGTATGCACCACAGCCCACTCCTTCGCTTCCATTCGTTCGGTGGAAGATGCGCTTAACATCAAAATCCCCAAGGCTGCCAACCTGATCCGCAATTTGATGATTGCCCAACAATATGTGCATGATCATGTGATGCATTTCTATCATCTGCATGCGCTGGATTGGGTGGATGTAGTTTCCTGCTTAGGTGCCGACCCCAATGTAACCGCCAGTATCCAGCAATCCATTTCTCCCTGGCACAATGCTTCACCCGCCTATTTTGCCAAAGTGAAAAGCCAGGTACAGGGGATTGTAGATAGCGGCCAATTATCTATTTTCGCGAATGCTTATTGGGGACACCCAGCTTACAAATTGCCCCCGGAAGTAAATTTACTGGCCGTTGCACATTATTTGGAAGCCCTGGATTGGCAGCGAGATGCCACCAAGATTCATACCATCTTTGGCGGCAAAAATCCTCATCCCAATTTTGTGGTGGGCGGCATTCCCATGCCGATTGATTTGAACAGTGATACGGCCTTGAATGCAGAGCGCCTTTCCATTATCAGTGATTCGATCGATAAGATGATTGAATTTGTGGATCAGGTTTATATCCCCGATTTGATGGCCATTGCCCCTTACTATTTAGAATACGGAGCGATTGGCGAGGGTCTGGGTAATTTCCTCACCTGGGGAGAATTCCCCGGGGAAGATAACCGTGATACCTCGAAGTTCCTGGTACCGCGGGCTGTCATCCTCAATCGCGATCTGGGGAATATCATCGAACCGGACCCCAATGATTTTGCAAAAATGAAGGAATACATTGATCGTTCCTGGTATAGCTACAAGGATGGGGATAAAGCCGGGTTACATCCATGGCAAGGGGAAACCGAGTTTAATTACACCGGCCCCAAACCACCCTATGAGTATCTGGATGTGGATAAGAAGTATTCCTGGCTGAAGGCTCCACGCTGGAATGATACCCCCATGGAAGTCGGACCTTTGGCTCGTGTTCTGGCTATGTATGCGAAAGGCCATGCTCAGACCGTAGATTTAACCAATATGGTTTTGAAGACGCTGGGTGTTCCGATCACCGCAGTGTTTTCCACCCTGGGGCGCACCGCTGCCAGAGCCATTGAGACCAAGGTCTTCGCGGATTCGATGCGAATTATCTACAATGATCTGGTAGCTGAAATCAAAGCCGGAAACACAGACACCTTTAATGGCGATATGTGGGAACCCAGCACCTGGCCATCCCACGCACAGGGATTTGGATTCATGGAAGCTCCGCGTGGTGCCCTGGGTCACTGGATTGTGATTAACAACCGCAAAGTTGAAAACTATCAGATGGTGGTGCCAACCACCTGGAATGGATCCCCCCGGGATCATCAAGGTCTGCCTGGGGCTTATGAAGCCTCGCTGGTGGGGACAAAACTCGCAAAACCAGAATGGCCGCTGGAAATTTTACGGACCATCCATTCCTTTGACCCCTGTATGGCTTGTGCTATCCATATGGTGGACGCCAAAGGGAATGATTTGGGTGAGGCGGCGATCGGTTTCAATGTGTGTGTGAAGTAGGCTATGCGTATGAAGGCAAATCGAAAAGTCATCATGGGCTTGGGGAATACCTTGAATTGTGATGAGGGATTGGGCGTTCATTTGCTAAAACAACTGGACGCCCAGTTGTCCAACCTAGTCGAGGTGGAATTATTGGATGGTGGGGTATTGGGGTTAAATCTTTTACCCATCGTCGAAGATTGCAGCCATCTTTTAGTGCTGGATGCCATTGATGCCGGAAAAACACCTGGCACTGTGATTGAACTGACCAGAGATCAGATTCCTTTATATGCTGGGGTGAAATTATCCCAACATCAGATAACTTTTCAAGAGGTTCTGGGATTGGCCAATATCCGCAGCATGTTACCTGAAAATCTGCATATGATAGGGATTCAACCGGCTGATCTATCTATCGGTGTAGAGATGAGCCGGGTGGTTCTGGATGCCTTCCCGGATGCCTTGGCAAAGACGCATATTTTGCTAAAAAAGTGGGGACTACTTTAATTATGCCTGGAGAGGATTGAACCATGGACTATTTATATCTGGATGCTGTTTCCTGGCAATACAGCCAGGCCATTTATCATGCGGCTGCGTACCTGGGTCGGGAGGTGCTGATTTTACTGCGCCCCTCTACACCTTATGTATGCATTGGGTATCATCAGGATGCTCAACAGGAAATTGACCTCGATTTTGCCGCGGCGAATGGAATCCCTATATTTCGTCGGGAAGTTGGTGGTGGGGCTGTTTACCTGGATGGAGATCAATTATTTTTCCAATTGATTGTTCGTAAAGATAATCCAGCCGTCCCGGCAAAAATCACGGAATTTTATCAGAAATTCTTACAGCCGGTGATTGATACCTACCATCAATTTGGAGTGAATGCAGAGTATAAGCCGGTCAACGATATTATTGTCAACGGTAGGAAAATCTCAGGTACCGGGGCCGCCCAGATCGAAGATATGATGATTTTAGTGGGTAACTTTTTGCAGGACTTTAATTTTGAGATGATGTCAAAAGTGATCCGCGTACCCGATGAGAAATTCAGGGACAAAGTTTTCAAAACCATGAGCGAAAATTTGACTACTTTTCTGCGCGAAACCGGATCCATCCCATCCAATGATGATCTGGCCGCAGATTTGCTTCCCCACTATGAAGCCTTGTTTGGAAAAATGGAAGCCAAGAAGCTGGATGCAGAGTTAGTTCAAAAAGCCGAAGAGATCTTGGTAGAAATGAATACTCCCGCATGGCTGCTGGCAAATGACCGCCGCAGACCGGATTCTTCCCAGGTTAAGATTGCTGAGGGAGTATTCGTAATGCAGAAAATGGTCAAGACGCCGGGCGGGTTAATTCGAATTACCGCGGTGAATAAAGAAGGCATTCTTCAGGATGTGCATATCTCCGGTGATTTTTTCTTCTTTCCTGCAGCCAGCCTGGAATTGCTGGAGCAGGCTCTGGATGGGGTATCAGTGGATAGCCTGTCTGTGAATACTGTGGTTGAAGAATTCTATCGACAACATAAGGTGGAATCACCGGGTGTGACGCCACAGGATTTTGCCCAATTACTAACTGCCTAAAATATAAAACGATCCAGTTGCACCTAGAACTGGGTCGTTTTGTGTCACTTTCCAGAAAAGAACAGCTCATTCTTTATCTATTAAAATAGCACCTAATCATCATTCTACCTAAATTGTCTCTATTGCATAACTTTATGTAAAACCCAAAAAAAATGGTTTTACGATGCAGAAACTAAAAATAAGAAAACACGGAAATTATTCGTGGGTTGTTTTTACAGTGCATATTGTTAGATCTGCTAGGTATTTCAGATAGAAGTCATTATCTTGTGGATTAAGGTTTATAATCAGTGCGCACATCTCCACTGGATCGTGTGTCAATTATTTTTGTTTCAGATTCCTTCGTGAGGTGATTTTGTTCGATGTTGGGATTATAAAATCACATGATTCGAGAAAGGTTTAATTTATTCAAGGACTATGGTACTGTCTGACATTCTTAACTATTTAGATAACTCCATCATCAATCTGGTTTTTTTATCCGGTTTTGCTGATATTCGCTCATGGATTCCATATGGGCTTGTGTTTTTATCTACATTCATCGAAGGACCCATTGCAACCCTAACAGCGGCTGCGATATCAGCAACCGGGTTATTGAATCCGGCATGGGTGTTTATTTTCGCAGCCTGGGGGAATTTAACGGCCGATTTCGGGTACTATCTGATTGGCAGGTTGGGCCGATTTGAAATGATCGCCTGGGTGCTCAAAAAAGTGCATGTTGATCAAAATAAAATTGACAATTTAAAATCGGTCATTATTAAAAATTCCGCCAAAACCATATTTGTTGCCAAGTTAAGTAATAGTCTGATTGTTCCCATGCTGCTGACGATTGGCACTGTGCGCATTCCAGTACGGCGCTGGGCACCTGCTTTGATCGCAGGGGAGTTGCTTTGGTCATCCACATTGCTTGTCGCAGGTTATTTTTTTAGTGATTCAATTCAAAAGATTGAATCAGGAAGTCATTTCTTGAGCCTGGCAGTCAGCATTCTGTTCGTTATTTTCTTAATATTTTGGCTCCAGCGTAGATTTGGAAAATTCCCAAATTTTAATGGCTAAATAATTTATTCGTAAATGTACCGGAGACAATGGAAATTATGCATCGCAGAGATCTTCCGAAAATACTTATTAGTGGTTCGAGCTATTCCACTGATAATGGGCAAGGCGTTTTTACGGTTAATTTGTGTGAGCGGTTGGCTGAACGGGGTGTTCAGGTGGCCGCTTTGGTTGGTTCACCGGATGGAACTCCCCATGTTGTCCAGCAAAACGGTGTCAAACTTTACCAATTGGAATCCATTCCAGTGGATATCATTCGCAAAGGTGAACGGTATAGTTTTTTTCCAATTCAATCAATCCATAAGGCTTTTGATGATTTTCAACCGGATGTTGTCCATATCCATGATCATTATCCCCTAAGTATGCTCGTGTATCTTGAAGCCCAGCGGCGCGGCATCCATACGATGGGTACCAACCATTTCTTGCCAGAAAATCTTGCCCCCTTTATACCCTTCTATCAAACAGCGCCCCATGTAATTTCCTGGGTTTTATGGCGTTGGATGATGGTTTTATATAATCGATTTCACCTGGTTACCACCCAATCTGCTGCCGCTTCAAAAGTTATGATCAAGAACGGATTGATTCCACCGGTTGTAACCGTGTCCTGTGGGGTGGACCTCAGTCGTTTTTTTCCTAATCCAGGGATAAACCGATCACAAGTACGAAAACGCTTTCAAATTGATCCTCAGCGAAAAGTGTTGCTTTACGTTGGTCGATTGGACCGTGAAAAGCGATTGGATTCTGTGATTGAGGCATTTCACCAATTACAGCGAACGGATATTCAATTGGTCATTGCAGGAAAAGGCAAAGAATCAGATCGTTTAAAAAAGTTGGCGGCAAAAACCTGTCAACCCAATCAGGTTGTCTTTCCCGGATATATATCACAGAGTGATTTGAATCAATTATTAAATTGTGTCGATTGTTTTATCATGCCCAGTGATGCTGAACTACTGAGCATTGCCACATTGGAGGCCATGGCGAGTGGATTGCCCATTCTGGCAGCAAACGCATATGCATTAACTGAATTGGTCTCAGATGGCGTCAATGGATACTTGTTTTCGCCTCAGAATTCAGCAGTTATTGCTAGAACAATTGCCCAATTCTTTGATCATCCGGAGCAATGGGCGAGTATGAAGGCTTCCAGTTTAGAACGTGCAAAAAAACATGATATGGAATTGGTCATGAACCAATTCATTCATTTTTATCAAGTTGTGAAGGCAACAGGGAGCAATAAGAAAATCATCCTTTACCCTTCCAAGCATAAAGTCTCTAACTAAATAAACTCATCTCTTTATCGAGGACGTTGGCCAATCCGCCAGCGTCCTTTTTGGTTCCCGTGTGGATTTCCTTCCAGGGAATAAGATCGAAAAGATTCGAGGTTACTCGATATCCAATAACAAAAAAGATTTACGCGATATTTACGCAATTTAATCAGTCAGCCTATTTGTTCTAAGCCGCAGGATAGTATAATATAGACATAATATGGTAATAATATAGTAATAATACAGGTAGTAAACGGTAGGGCTATGAAAACGAAATTTGCTCCGGCATCCAAAAAAATCACCCAATTTATTCGACAACTCATCGTTTTTACTGTCCTCTTATCTGTTTCCATTCCTGTTTCGGCACAAGCTGCTGCCATTCCGCAGACTGGATCATCAACTATCGCTCCAGTTCAAAATAGTGTCCAGCTGGATACCCAAACAAACACTCAACCTGCCTTGGATTTATTTGTTGAAAATCTGGTCAATGGAAACGAAAACCAGATCGTTGGTGTTTACCAGAAAAATTTGTTTGCTCAAAAAGTAGTTCAACAGCCTGCCTCAGATCCAGCCTATGTAGCTCCTTTCAAGAATCAAATCACCCAATTTGGCATGGTCAATCAAATGACCGGCAATCTTGGTTTAATGGCTCATAATTATCTTTCCGGTGCTTTATTCTTTGATCTGAAAGTGGGCGATGAAGTCCAGGTTATTTTTGGGGATGGCGAAGTGCAGAACTTCAAAGTGGATCAGATTTTATCCTTCCAGGCATTAACCCCTGATAGTGTGTACTCTGATTTTGTTAATTTGGAGGATGGTAAGAAGTTGAATGCCAGCCAATTATTTGAAAAAGCATATGCTGGAACTTACCATCTTACTTTTCAAACTTGTATTCGCAACGGCGATGAAGATAGCTGGGGACGGTTGTTTGTCATTGCAACGCCGTTTGATAGTCAATTATAGGTTCCCCAAACAAACTTATTTCAACTTGATTAACCCAAAATAATTGGATTTATGACAAAAGGATGATGACAATTTCCTTGTCTATACCAATGATCTTACCCGGATAGTGATTAATCGGATGAATATGCAATAAATGTCATCAATTTTAGCTCTACAGGTTGACAACTTGTCCATACCTTGTATAATAGACAAATAAATCGGATAAAAACCTATGCAAACAATAAACTTTTTCTTCCTAGTCAGTATTCTAATTTTGGTCCTCGTCATTATTGAGAGCCAATTTACGCTTGGGAAGGCAAAGTAATACTTCTGGAAACAGGAAGCCGCCCAAGCAAATTGGGCGGCTTTTTTTTTACAAAATAGGAATATGATCATGAATCTCTTCAATCTAGTCGTCGTCATTATTAGCATTATTCTCCTAGTCCTTGTTATTTTTCAAGGGGCTAATCAGTGCTTGGGCGGCAGCAGAAAGTAAAACTTTCCAAAGCCATTGGAAATCAGAATCCGCCCGAGAGGCGGATTTTTTTTTACCCTTAGGAGGCAACATTGCGTTCAGATAACATTAAACTCGGATACCAAAGATCTCCCCATCGTTCTTTATTACGTGCGACTGGCATTACCACCACGGATATGAAGAAACCCTTTATTGCTGTTGTTAACTCATACGTTGATATTATTCCTGGTCATGTTCATTTACAGGAGTTTGGCAAAATCGTCAAACAGGCCATCCGTGAAGCGGGTGGGGTGCCCTTTGAATTCAATACCATTGGCATTTGTGACGGCATCGCCATGGGCCATCAGGGCATGAAGTATTCCCTGCCATCCCGCGAGTTGATTGCCGACAGCGTAGAGACCATGATGGAAGCCCATCAATTTGACGGCATGGTTTGCATCCCGAACTGTGACAAAATTGGTCCAGGGATGCTGATGGCAGCTGCCCGATTAAATATCCCCACCATTTTTGTTTCCGGCGGCCCCATGGCTGCAGGGCGTATGGCGGATGGCCGGGCTGTGGATTTGATCTCCGTGTTTGAAGCGGTGGGTTCCGTCAAAAGCGGCACGATGACCGAAGAACAGTTAGCCGAACTTGAAGAAAAAGCCTGCCCAAGCTGCGGTTCCTGTTCCGGCATGTTCACAGCCAATAGCATGAATTGTTTGATGGAAGCCCTGGGCATCGCTTTACCTTACAACGGTACAGCCCTGGCAAAATCAGCAGAACGGGAAGACCTGGCACGCAAAGCCGGAGCATTGATCCTGGATTTGGTAAAAAATCAGGTAACCCCTGACCAGATCATGACCCAGGCGGCTTTTGATGATGCCTACGCTTTGGATATGGCCATGGGTGGATCCACCAACACTGTATTACATGGCCTGGCGATCGCTTACGAAATGGGCTTGAAATACCCATTGGATCGACTGAATGAAATCTCTGACCGCGTGCCGCATTTGTGCAAGGTGAGCCCATCCAGCACGGTGCATATCGAAGACGTGCATACTGCTGGTGGAATCCCGGCTTTATTGAATCAAATGCAGACGGACAGGGTGCAGTTAAACCTGGACCGTCCGACAGTGACGATGAAAAGCATGCGTGAAAATATCAGCGGATGTACTGTGCAGGATGCAAAAGTGATCCGCACCCGAGAAACTGCCTACGCCCCTTCTGGCGGATTATCCATCCTCTTTGGAAATCTTGCTCCGAGGGGCGCAGTGGTTAAAACCGGGGGTGTCATCGACAGCATGAAGAAATTCAGCGGCCCAGCCATCTGCTTTGATTCCCAGGAAGATGCCATGGAAGGCATCATGGAAGGCCTGGTGAAAGCCGGAGATGTGGTCGTTATTCGCTATGAAGGACCACGCGGCGGCCCAGGCATGCAGGAGATGCTCTCCCCAACCAGCGCGATCATGGGTATGGGATTGGGAGATCAGGTTGCCCTGATTACCGATGGCCGTTTTTCCGGCGGAACCCGCGGCGCCTGCATTGGGCATGTTTCCCCGGAAGCAGCAGCCGGCGGACCGATTGCTGTTGTCCAAAATGGGGATGTGATTGACCTTGATTTACTCGGACATTCCATTTCGATCCGTTTGTCGGATGCAGAATTGGCAAGCCGCTTAAAAAATAAACCCGAACAAAAACGGACTATCAAGAGCCGCTGGCTGCGAAGATATGCAGAGCAAGTGACAAGCGCCGATACCGGTGCGGTGGTTCTTTCGCAAGCCGAATTTGAAAAGTTCAACTTGGAGGCAAAATGAAGGTAACTGGCGCACAAATATTTTGGGAATGCATGGTAAGAGAAGGAGTGGACGTTGTATTTGGTTTTCCTGGGGGAGCAAGCCTGCCTCTTTATGATGCTATGGATGCCTATCCCGTCCGGCACATTTTGGTTCGTCATGAACAGGGTGCAGCCCATATGGCCGATGGTTATGCGCGCGCCAGCGGAAAAGTTGGAGTGGCCATGGTCACCTCTGGCCCTGGTGCCACCAATCTGATTACGGGTATCGCCAATGCCCTGATGGATTCCATTCCCGTCGTGTTTGTGACCAGTCAGGTTGCCAGTCATTTGATCGGCTACGATGCATTTCAGGAAATTGATGTAACCGGCATCACCATGCCGATCACCAAACATAATTATCTCGTTACGGATGTTAATGAGATTAATCACGTCATTCGGGAAGCATTTTTCCTTGCTAGATCAGGTCGTCCTGGGCCGGTTTTGATTGACCTAACCAAAGACGCTTCCATGGCATCCATCGATTGGGAATATGATGATTCCCCCATGCAATTACCCGGTTATGATCCAAAACCGGTAGCGAAACAGGAAGATTTGGATGCCGCCCTGGCCTTGATTCAAAACGCAAAACGTCCAGTGATTCTGGCCGGTCAAGGGGTTTTGATGAGTGGCGCGATGGATCAATTGCGAGAATTCGCCGAAAAGACCCAAACACCGATTGCCTTAACCTTGCTGGGTATCGGGTGTATTTCGACCGAGCATCCCCTGCATCTGGGTATGATGGGCATGCACGGCGAAAAATGGGTCAATTTAGCCATTCAGGAAGCAGATTTACTCCTGGCATTAGGTATGCGTTTTGATGATCGCGTGATTGGTCGGGTGCAATCCTATGCTCCCCATGCAAAGAAGATTCATTTTGAATTGGATCAATCCGAAGTGAATAAGAATATCAAGATTGATGTCGCTGTAATCGGGGATCTGAAGGCTTCTTTACAGAACCTGACACCCCGTGTTTCTGCTGCCAACCATGATGAGTGGTTGAATACGATCTATGAAAATCGTGTGGAAGCAATGGCAGCCCGGGAAGCTAATCCGGCCCGCAGCCAGCACTTGCTTGTCCCGAATGTGATTAAGGCCATTAGTGAAACCTGTGCCCAGCCCTCGATTGCGGTGACGGATGTGGGTCAGCACCAGATGTGGGCAGCCCAATCCTTTAAACGCAATGATCCACACAGCTTTATCTCCTCTGGCGGACTGGGTACCATGGGCTTTGGTTTGCCGGCAGCGTTGGGTGCCAAAGTAGCCTGCCCTGAAAAATCAGTTTGGGTGATTGCAGGAGACGGTGGTTTTCAGATGACTCAGGCGGAATTATCTACTTCTGCTCAGTGGGGAATCAAGGTTAATGTGGCCATCATGAATAACGGCTATTTGGGCATGGTACGGCAATGGCAGGATTTGTTTTATGCGCAGAAGTATACGGCAACCCCGATTCAATCTCCTGATTTTGTGAAACTTGCCGATGCGCATGGATTACCTGGCAGACGGATCACCCAGATGTCCGAGGTGCGAGACGCAATCCTCTGGGCAGAAAACCAAAAAGAAACCGTGGTTCTTGATTTTCGGGTAGAACCAGAAGAAAACGTGTACCCGATGGTTTCTGTCGGCTCTGCATTACATGAAATGATTTATCAACCAGAAAGTGATGAAGAATAGTCAATTAGACTTTGGAGGAAGAATGACTCAAATAATTGCAGTTTTAGTAGAAGATAAGCCTGGGGTTTTAAATCGTGTGGCATCTTTGTTTCGACGAAGAGGCTTCAATATCGAATCCCTGACGGTGGGTGTGACGGAAAGCCCTGGCATCTCCCGCATGACCATCGTTGCGGAAACAGATTCAGTCGGCGCGGAAAGACTTCGTCTTTATTTGTATAAATTGGTTAATGTTATTCAAGTGGAAATCTTAACCAACGCATCCAAAATGTGCCGCAATCTGGCAATGATTAAAGTCAAAGCAAAAAGTGCAGATCGAACTCAGATCATGCAATTGGTGGAAGTTTTTCGTGCCCGTGTGGTGGATGTGGCCACCGAATCACTCATCATTGAAGTGACAGGCGATAACGAGAAACTGGATAGTATTGTTGAAGTTCTTCATCCTTTCGGTATTTTGGAAATGGTTCGTACCGGTATGGTTGTCATGGAACGAGGATCAAAAAGCTTGGCAGATGGAACAGCCCCGGTTGTTTTTCCCGCCTACTTGAGCATGGAAGAAGCGTTCGCTGCATAGCGAAAAAATTAAACATCAAACAGGAGATTAATGATGGCAAAGATAGATTTTGGCGGCGTGATTGAAGATGTGGTAACCCGGGATGAGTTTCCCCTTGACCGTGCTCGTGAGGTTCTTAAAGACGAAGTTGTAGCCGTGTTGGGATACGGCGTGCAGGGACCTGCCCAATCGCTCAACATGAAAGAAAACGGCATCAATGTAATTGTTGGACAGAACCAGGGCAGCCGCAATTGGGATAAGGCCGTGAAAGATGGTTGGGTTCCCGGGAAGACATTATTCTCCTTGGAAGAAGCCGCTGAAAAAGGGACCGTCATTCAATATCTGGTCTCGGATGCCGGACAGATGAAATTCTGGCCGACTTTGAAAAAATACCTGACCCCCGGTAAGGCACTGTATTTCTCGCACGGTTTCTCTGTGGTCTATCACTCACAGACCGGCGTTATCCCCCCCAAGGATGTGGATGTCATTTTGGTGGCTCCCAAAGGTTCCGGCACCAGTGTGCGGGCTAACTTTTTGGACGGCAGCGGTATCAACAGCAGCTATGCCATCTATCAGGATGCCACGGGCAATGCCTTGGAACGCACCCTTGCTTTGGGTGTGGCTGTGGGTTCAGGATATTTGTTCCCCACCACTTTCGAGAAGGAAGTTCATTCTGATTTGACCGGTGAACGCGGCATTTTGATGGGCGCTCTGGCCGGTGTGATGGAAGCTCAGTACAACCTGCTGCGCAGCCATGGACATACCCCCAGTGAAGCTTTCAACGAGAGTGTTGAGGAATTAACCCAAAGTTTGATCCGCTTGGTTTCCCAAAATGGTATGGATTGGATGTATGCCAATTGCAGTACCACTGCCCAACGCGGCGCATTGGATTGGCGTCACGCTTTCCGCAAAGCCACTGAACCTGTTTTTGACGATTTATACGAAAGTGTGGTTAGTGGCGAAGAGACGCGTGTCGTACTGGAAGCCAACGGCGCAGCCGATTACCAGGAAAAACTGGATGTTGAATTGAAAGAGATGCGTGAATCCGAAATGTGGCGCGCTGGCGCTGCTGTGCGCTCCTTAAGACCAGAGAATTGGAAGAAATAATTTACAACAAAGGGTTGAAATAATCTTATGGATTCTTACGTCCGGATATTTGATACGACATTAAGAGATGGAGAGCAGTCTCCCGGGGCAACCATGACCTCCGCTGAAAAGTTGGAAGTTGCCCGCATGCTGCAGCGCCTTGGGGTGGATGTGATTGAAGCTGGTTTCCCAGCCGCATCCCCAGATGATTTAGCGGCAGTACAGCAAATTGCTGCGCTGGTCGGAAATTCCACCCATGGTGAGACGGTTCCCACCATCTGTGGTTTGGCCAGGGCGAATGAGAAAGACATTCGCAAAGCCTGGGAAGGGGTGGAGAAGGCGCAAAAACCGCGCATTCATACCTTTATTGCGACCTCCGATATTCACATGGAATTCAAGCTCAAGATGAGCCGTGAACAAGTCCTGGCGAAGACGAAGGAAGCCGTTACCTTTGCATGCAGTCTATGTCCGGACGTTGAATTTTCTCCTGAGGATGCCGGTCGTTCTGATCCAGCCTTCCTATATCAGGTATTGGAAGTTGCCATTGCAGCCGGCGCAAAAACCCTCAACATTCCGGATACCGTCGGCTATACCATGCCGGAGGAATTTGGGGCTTTGATCGCCGGGATTGTGCAGCATGTAAAGGGCATTGAAAAAGCAGTTATCTCGGTTCATTGTCATAATGATCTGGGATTGGCCACTGCCAATACCCTGGCAGGCATCCGTGCGGGCGCTCGTCAAGCGGAAGTCACCTTGAACGGCATCGGTGAGCGGGCCGGCAATACTTCTCTGGAAGAAGTGGTCATGGGTCTGAAAACCCGTAAAGCGATTTATGGTCTGGAGACTGGCATTGATACCACTCAAATCATGCGGGCCAGCAAGATGGTCAGCAATTATACCGGTATTCTGGTGCAGCCCAACAAAGCCATTGTGGGGGCGAATGCCTTCTCGCATGAAGCGGGCATCCACCAGGACGGTATGTTGAAAAATGAATTGACCTACGAAATCATGCGGCCGGAGATGGTTGGAGCCGCCAAGACGCAATTGGTCTTGGGCAAACATTCCGGACGGCATGCGCTGAAGATGCGTCTGGAAGAATTGGGCTATGCCTTAAACGAAGGCGATTTGCAGCAGATATTTGAGCGCTTTAAGAACTTAGCTGATAAAAAGAAATCTGTGACCGATGCGGATCTGGATGCGTTGGTTTCGGATGAACTGTACCAGCCGGAAGAGTTTTACACCCTGGATGGTCTTCAGGTGGCTTGCGGGACGATGGGCCTGCCCACTTGTACGGTTAAGTTAATCGGCCCCAACAAGTCTACCCACATCCATGCGGCGGTAGGCACCGGCCCGATTGACGCCACCTATAAAGCCATTGACGCAGTTTTAAAAACGAGCTGTACTTTGCAGGAATTCTCCATCCATGCCATTACCGAAGGGATTGATGCCATCGGTGAAGTGACAGTACGGATACAAGGCGTGGATGATCCTGAGAAAAGTTTAAACCCACAACAAGAAAATTCAAAACACAGAACCTTTGGTGGTTATGGCGCGGATACAGACATCATCGTAGCCAGTGCAAAAGCCTATCTGGCTGCCATCAATAAATATTTGGCCGTGCAAAAAAATGGCAGCATGAGCCTGAAACAGAATGGAGTTAAAAATGAAAGCTGACCAGGATTCCAATACTACCCCCGATGATAAATATACGCCGGAGAAATTCCCACAACCGCGTACTTATCCGAACGGAAGAAATATGGAAACTTCTTTCACGGAATGGACTGCGCATATGATGCACCAGACCCAAAACCCGGAAGAAGCGGATTTTGTTTGGGAACCAGAGAAATTCCCCAAACCCAATACCTATCCTAATGGATGGGACATCAGCGGCATTTACAACGATCTGGACTCAAGGAAGTAATAGGACTGATGCAATCTTCGAAGACACTATTCAAGAAAATATGGGACGCGCATGTTGTTGCCCAGGAACCGGATGCTCCAACGGTGCTGTATATTGACCTGCAGCTGGTGCATGAAGTCACATCACCACAGGCTTTTTCTGAATTACGCAGCCGTAAGTTGATGGTACGCCGGCCGGATCGTACCTTTGCCGTGGTGGACCATGGCATTCCCACGCGCAGCGACCCAGCCAATCCAACCGATCGTTTGGCTTTTGCGGATGATGAATGCCGGGCTCAAATTGCCCAACTGGCAAAGAACTGCAAGGATTACGCGATTCCCTATGCCGGCGTGGACAGTAAAGAGCAGGGCGTGGTGCATGTCATCGGTCCGGACCTTGGTCTGACCCAACCGGGGATGACTATTGTCTGCGGGGACAGCCACACTGCCACCCACGGTGCTTTTGGCGCCCTGGCTTTTGGCATCGGTACCAGCGAAGTATCGCATGTGCTGGCATCCCAATGTCTGCTGCAGCGCGAGCCCAAAACCATGGAAGTCCGTGTCAGCGGGTCCCTGCAAGTTGGGGTTACAGCCAAGGACGTCATTCTGGCGCTGATTGCCCAAATTGGCGTTGGCGGCGGAACGGGGTATGTCATCGAGTACACCGGCGAGTTAATTCGCAAGCTGAGCATGGAAGAACGTATGACCGTGTGCAACATGTCCATTGAATGTGGCGCACGTGCCGGCATGATCGCCCCGGATGAGACGACTTTTGCCTATTTGAAAGATAAGAAGTATGCACCACAGGGAGAAGCCTGGCAGAAAGCTGTGGAATCCTGGCGTGCCTTGATCTCGGACACGGATGCTGTTTATGATAAAGTCGTCGAGTTGGATGTCAGCCAACTTTCGCCCATGATTACCTTCGGCACCAATCCGAGTATGGGTGTCATGGTGGATCAAAGCATTCCATACAGCAAAAGTTACACCGACGAAAACCAGCGGGCAGCCTATAAGAAAGCCTTGACCTATATGGGATTTTCTGACGGGCAGACCATCAACGGACAAGCTGTGGATGTGGTTTTCATCGGCAGCTGCACCAATTCGCGCATCTCGGATTTACGTTTGGCAGCCAGCATCTTCAAAAATCGCAAAGTGGCAGCCAATGTACGCTGTCTGGTTGTTCCCGGATCGTATCAGGTGAAGGAACAGGCGGAAGCCGAAGGGCTGGATGTCATTTTCAAGACCGCGGGTGCGGAATGGCGTGAACCGGGCTGCAGCATGTGTATCGCCATGAATGGCGATCAAATTGCCGCCGGTCAGTATGCGGTCAGTACCAGCAACCGCAATTTTGAAGGTCGGCAGGGCAAAGGCGGACGGACCATGTTGGCCAGTCCCTTAATGGCCGCTGCGGCCGCTGTCACCGGCGTGGTTACCGATCCTCGCACCTTATTATAAAACGGCAGATGGAGTAAATCATGACAGAAAAATTTACCAGTATCACCTCTAAAGTAATGCCTCTGCCGGTCAATGATATTGATACCGATCAGATTATTCCGGCGCGCTTCTTGAAAGTGACCGATAAAGCCGGGATTGGAAAGAATTTGTTTTGTGATTGGCGCTATCTGCCGGATGGCAATCCCAATCCCGCTTTTATTATCAATGATGTCCGTTATAAGAATGCATCCATATTATTGGCTGGGGACAATTTTGGCTGCGGCTCCTCCCGTGAACATGCCCCTTGGGCGCTGGTGGACCACGGATTCAAGGCGGTCATCTCTTCGTCCTTTGCTGATATTTTTTACAACAATGCGCTCAAAAATTCTTTACTGCCCATTAAGGTGGACCCTGAAATCCATGAGATGCTTTTCCACTTGTTGGAGGAAGTTCCCCAGGCAGAGTTAACCATTGATCTGGTCAACCAGACAGTGAGCTTACCCACCGGGGATTCATTTAAGTTCCCACTGGATGCTTTTTCGAAGCACTGTTTGTTGGATGGTATCGATGAAATGGGTTATTTGATGAAGCTGCAAGACAAAATTGAGCAATTTGAAAAAGGTTGCGAAAAATGATTCTAGGTTCATGAATTAAGGATGTTGGTTATGCTTCAAATCTATGACACGACACTGCGGGATGGCACTCAGCGTAAGGGGATATCCCTTTCAGCGGAAGATAAGATTCGAATTGCCAAACGGTTGGATGAGTTGGGTGTCACCTTCATTGAAGGCGGCTGGCCCGGATCCAATCCAAAGGATATTGTTTTTTTTGAACAAGCCAGTAAAATAGCCTGGATAAATGCCATTATTACTGCCTTTGGGTCTACCTGTCGTGTCAATGGTCAACCATCCGATGATGCCAACATTAAAGCCCTGCTGGACGCCAAGACTCAGGTATGTACCCTGGTGGGTAAATCCTGGGATTTGCACGTCAGGGACGTGCTCAAGACTACACCAGAAGAAAATTTGCGCATCATTGAAGAAAGCATCGCCTATCTGGTTTCACAAGGCAGGCGAGTGATCTATGATGCCGAGCACTTTTTTGACG
>DHVR01000056.1 GCA_002412765.1 Leptolinea sp. UBA5203
AATATCCATCAACACTGACAGCCCAAATCCCGGGCTGTTTTTATTTAATCTCTTTGTGTTTGGTTGATAAAAAAACCGTTCCAACCTGAATAGATTGGAACGGTTTAATCAATAAGTAGAAAATCCTACCAACCCCGCTGTGCGATCAGCTCCCCTTCAGGAATGGAAGTCACCGATCTGCCCACCATGGCCTCGCCCAGATTGCGCGAGACTTTGGCAATAATTGCTGCATCCAGATAGTGAGTGGTGGCCTCGACAATGGCTTTGGCGCGTTTGGCCGGATCGCCGGATTTGAAAATCCCGCTGCCGACAAAGACACCGTCCACACCAAGCTGCATCATCAAGGCGGCATCCGCGGGGGTGGCGATACCGCCGGCGGCAAAATTGACCACGGGTAATTTTCCCAAAGCACGGGTCTCTTTGACCAGTTCGTACGGGGCTCCGATTTCTTTGGCGAAAGTCATCAGTTCTTCTTCGGGCAGGTTCATCAGCATACGGATCTCACCCAGCACGGTGCGGCCGTGGAAAACAGCTTCCACCACGTCACCGGTACCGGCTTCGCCTTTGGTACGGATCATGGCGGCGCCTTCACCGATACGGCGCAGGGCTTCGCCCAGGTTGCGGCAGCCGCAAACGAAGGGCACGGTGAAATTATGCTTATTGATGTGGTAATCATGATCGGCAGGAGTGAGCACCTCGGATTCGTCAATATAATCCACGCCGATGGCCTGCAGCACCTGCGCCTCGACAAAATGTCCGATGCGGCACTTGGCCATCACCGGGATGGTGACCACTTTCATGATGCTCTCAATCAGGTCCGGGTCGCTCATGCGGGCCACGCCGCCGTCGGCACGGATATCCGCAGGGACGCGTTCCAGGGCCATTACGGCACATGCACCGGCATCTTCTGCAATTTTGGCATGCTCGGGGGTGACCACATCCATGATCACGCCGCCTTTTAACATCTGAGCCAGTCCTCGCTTAATCCCGATTGATCCAATTTCTTTTTCCATTTTGACTCCTTTTCCACAATCTTGTGGGTGTGTCTACGATTTAGGTTGGGTTGCTGAAAAGCCATCACTAAGGACGGCGAAAATATCATTCAATGCCTGAAAAAGGGGAAGCAGTTCACTTTCCTGGATGGTCAGGGGTGGAAAAAAGCGAAGCATGGGGCTGGCTTTTTTAAATCCGCAAAGAAATCCGCGCTGGAAGAGCTGAGTATAAACAGCCTCAGCTGCTTCAGGTGAGACAAACTCCAGGCCAATTAATAATCCGCGGCCGCGTACCTGCTGGATGATGGGAAAGTCCGTTTTTAGTTTTTCAAGCTGCTGCTTGAGGAAGGTCCCAACCGCAGCACAATGGGCGAGGGTGTCTTCCTCCTGCATGGTGCGGATGACGGTACTGGCCACTGCCGCGCCCAGGGGATCATTTTGATGGGACTGGGCGTAGAGAAAGCTGCTTTTTTTCAATGCCTCGGCGGTTTTGGCGGTCACCGCGACTGCACTGACCGGATACCCATTGCCCAGGCCTTTGCCGATCGCCACAAGATCGGGCTGCAGGTTGTAATGCTGATAGCCAAACCACTTTCCGGTGCGTCCCATGCCGGTGGTGATCTCATTGACCACGATTAATCCATCATTCTGCTTGATTTGGCTGGCAATTTCTGAAATCAAAGCCTGCGGGGGGAATTTAACCTGGCCGGAGAAGCTACCAGATTCAAATACAAAAGTCCCAATCTGGTCAATAGGAAGATTTGTCAGGGTGGGGCAGGTCGCACATGAAGACCCGGTTCGTGAACAGGTTTCACAGGCCTTCCAATCCAGTATGACCCATTGGGTTGATTCTTTAGCCAAAGACGAGCCATAGGCTGCGAGATACGTATTGGAGAGGCACAACTGCAAGGGACGTGCGGCAATCCGTCGGGCACTTTGCACTGCAAATTCCACCGCTTCACTGCCGGAGGATAAGAAAATGCATTGGCCGTCCGGCATATCCGTTATGGAAAGGACGTCCTGTGCGGCTTGTTCAACGGTTTGATTGGGATAGCGCGTGCCAAGATGGGATATCTTTACCAGTTGGGCTTGGATGGTTTGATTTACTGCGGGATGATTATGCCCCAACGCGGCGCTCCAGGTACCGGCTTCCAGATCCAGATACGCGGTGCCATGGTCGTCATAGAGCATACAGCCTTTGGCGGTGGTCAGGTTAAGGTTGACTTCTTCTGTGAATCGCAGGACGTGCTGCATGAGGCTCTCCGCGTGGTTTTCTGTGTCAAAAGGACTACCCTTACAAGTCTAAAGCCCAACTGGTCTGCCGGGGAGAGCCAGAAACAAGTCATTCGGCATAGACCAATTCATTGGTCTATTGGAAAATAAAACGAATTGGACTACAATTGGTCTAGCTTAGTAAGCCAATTTAGCGAGGGTCTATGCGGATTCCGATTGATCGAGAAAGTGATGTGCCGGTTTATCATCAGGTGGAGGAGTTCATCCGCCAGGGGATTCTTTCCGGCAGTTTGCAGGCGGAAACGCGTCTGCCAGCCAGCCGTAGATTGGGCGCGGATTTGGGTATTAATCGCATCACGATTGAGAAAGCTTACGGGGAATTGGAAGCCAAGGGACTGATTTATACACGCATGGGCAGCGGTACTTATGTCAGTACGCAGCAGAGGTTTCAGGAAGGCAGCCGCACCCCCAATGGAAAAATCAGTCTGCCGATGTGGCAGGATAAATTTGCCAATCCGGCGATGCCCGGTCTGGCGGAGGATGAGGATCTTTTATTGTTAGCCAGCGGACACCCGGATCCGATCTCGTTTTCAACCGGCATTGGGGATGCCAATTTGTTCCCCGTGGATGATTTTCGCAAAGTGATCCAGGCTGTGCTCAAACGAGACGGTATGGCTGCACTGGAGTACGGCGAGCGGGAGGGCTACCAACCCTTGCGCAGTATGATTGTGCAGATTTTAGCCAGTCAGGGGGTGCAAACCCAAGCGGAGAACGTCTTGATTACCGCCGGTTCGCAGCAGGCCATCTCGCTTGTCTCACAAACCATCCTGCATGCGGGGGATGTCGTGCTGGTGGAAAAACCGACCTACGGCGGGGCCTTGAGCCTCTTCAAAGCCCTGGGTGCCATTCCGATTGGGCTGCCGGTGGATGAAAACGGCATGCAGGTGGATCAATTGGAAAACGCCTTGCGTATGCACCATCCCAAGATGATCTACACCATTCCCAATTTTCAAAACCCAACCGGCGCCTGTATGAGTGGTCAGCGCCGGAGAAAGTTGATTTCGTTGGCCGACCAATACAATATCCCCATCCTGGAAGATGATTTTGTGGGCGACCTGCGTTATGAAGGCTTTGCCAAACCGGCCTTGAAATCGCTGGATCCAGGAGGAAGGGTGATTTACATCAGTACCTTCTCCAAAATGCTGATGCCCGGTCTGCGCATGGGTTATATCGTCACCGAAGGTCCGCTATTTAAACGATTAGTTGAATGGAAAGTGTTGAATGACCTGGCAAGCTCCAATCTGCTGCAGCGTGCGTTGGAATCCTACGTCACAGTAGGCCGCTACCAGGCGCATTTGAGGAAAGCTACGCAAATGTACGGCAAACGCTGTGAGACGGTGATTAAGGCCATCCACAGCTACCTGCCGGTGGATGTGCGCTTTACCCGTCCACAGGGCGGGCTGTTTATCTGGCTGCGCCTGCCGGAGAACCTCTCTGCCCAGGAATTGCTGCCGCTGGCGATCAAGAAAGGGGTCAGTTTCACGGTGGGCAATCCATTCTTCCCTGATCCACAGGAAGGCGAACATTGCCTGCGTTTGAATTTTGTGGCGGAACCGCCGGACCGCATTGAACAGGGCATCATCCGGTTGAGCGAGGCCATCCAGCAGCTTCAGCAGCAGAAATCTGGCTAGACATCCAGCGGCTTAAGCAGTTCGTGATTTACAGGAATTGTTGGGTTCCCGACGAGGGGGGATTGGGGATGGTGACCGTATAAAACGGTTTCCAATAACGGCAGCAGGATGGGCAGCGCTCCCATGCGGATCATCCAATCCCACAAGGGTTCCATTTTTTTCCAACCGCAAACATAGGCCAGGTGGCGCAAGCTGTCCAGGGTATTCCCCTGAATTCCGGCACTTTGCCAAATACTGGAGAAGCGGTAGAAATCCCGATAGGCTTGCCAATAACCCTCTTCTAATTGGCGGGCAGACATTTGCATGGGTTGAAAGACGGCATGGCGGGTATCGTAGTGATTCCAATCCAAATCGGTAATGCGGCCTTCCGTGGCGAGCCTTTGATGAAGGGCTGTACCCGGATACGGAGTGAGTATGTGGAAGGTTGCTGTTTGAATCCCGTTTTCCAACGCCCAATCGACCGTTCTGGCGAAAATAGACGGGTCATCATGGTCCATGCCGAAGACAAAACTGGCGTTAATCATCACCCCCAGATCCCGTAATTTGCGTATAGCCACTATATAATCCTGATTCAGGTTATGCATTTTGTTGCAGGAAGAAATATTGCGGATGTCTACGCTTTCAAAGCCGATAAATAAGCTGCGCAGACCGCAGGCAGCGGCTTGTTCCATCAATCCGGGCTGAAGGATGGAGGCAACCGTCCCGGCGGCTTGCCAGACGCGCTGCATGCCCTGCATTCCGGCAAATACCTGTGTAATGAAATCCGGTTTGGCAAAGAGATGATCATCCAGAAAATACAGGTGCTTTCCCGGAAGGCTATCAATTTCGCATAGTACATCCTCCACCGGTTGTGTGTAGAAAGAACGTCCGCCTTTGAAAAAGGCGTCCTTATAACAAAAGTCGCAATGGTGCGGGCAACCGCGGGAGATAACCAGCGAATTCGGCACTAGGTAATGATGTCGTTTGAATAAATCCCGCCTTATTTTTGGTAAATTGCATAAGGTACGGGTTTTGGATTGGTAGATTGGTTGTGTTTCTTTTCGTTTAAAATCGAGCAGAAATTTCGACCATGTGTCTTCTCCGGGACCCAGAAAGACCGCATCAGCATGCGCCAATGCTTCCTCAGGCAGGGAAGTTACATGCAGTCCACCCAGACATACGAAACAGCCCTTTCGGCGGTAAGCATCCGCCAGCTCGTAGGCTCGCCTGGCATTGGTGATGTACACCTGGATCACCACCAAGTCCGGTCTGTCGCTGGTGTCAATTTCTTCCACGTGCTCATCCTGAATTTCGATTTCATCATCTGGGGAAAAATAACCCGCCAGAGTGGCCAGACCCAGGGGGGGGAACAGATGGTACTTGATCGGTCGCCAATAGGGGCTTTTGGCTTCGGTCAGGGCGGGCAAAATCATTTTTACTTTCATTTCCTGCACTCCAGTCGGTATAATTCTTGATAGATGCAACGATAACAGATTGAATTTTGGTTTACGACAGTCTGAGTGGAGCAATTAATGCACTCAGGTGCTTTGCAGGGCTGGCAGGCTGGGGCATAATTGGGGAAGGTTGCAGAGGTGAAATGATCAAACTCGTCATGGTGGAAGATAATGAAAAATTACGCGTTGCGATGATGCGCGGATTGCTGGACAGTGGAAAACTTCACGTGGTCTATGATTGCGGATTCGGGGAAGAATCTGTGGCGTATTTTAATCAGCTAAGTGCGAAAGAAACGCCAACGCCCGATGGCATCTTAATGGATGTGCAATTGGCCGGTGAGATGAACGGCATTCAGGCGGCAGTGGAAATCCGCAGGGAATATCCCAGAATGCCGGTGGTATTTTACTCCATCCAGGACGATGACAGCTTTTACCGCGACTTCCGTAATTCGGGCATTTTAAGTCATTATGCTTACGTAAAAAAGTCCAACTATTTGCTGCCGCAGATGATCTTCCCATTAATTGAGGGTGCAGTTAGGGGCCAAAGTTTTATTGATCCGGACATTGAAGCCCGGGTCAAGGAAGTCTGGCATCGGGATGAAAATTCCCCCATGTCTGTGCTTGAACCGAATGAACGAGCCGTCGCGCAGCTATTGATTAAGGGGATGAATAATGAGCAAATTGCCGCCATTATGGGATTTCAGGATAAGCGCACCATCAGCCGCATTAATGGACAGATCTATCATTGTTGGGGCTTGAACAATTCGACCATGGATGAGAAGGTTGCCCGGACGAGAGCGGTGATTATTGCCCAGCAGAATAAAATGATTGTTTGGGATGACCAGGGAAATGCCAGCTTATTGGGCGAAAACGGAGAGCTAACCCCATGGCAATAACCCACTTTGCCGGCATGGATTTCCTGATCACAGCTCTCTCCTTCATGAATGCCATGCTGCTCTTATGGCTTGGATTTACCGTTATATTGAATGCTCAACAAAGGTCGTGGGGAATCTGGCTGGGCGGCAGCGGCCTGTTGGTGGGGGGGCTATTTTTCCTGTTGCATACGATCGTGATTGGCATCTATCCGGATTTATTCTCCATTCAAAAAGGCTGGTGGTGGCAAATCGGCTGGGTTCTGGTGGTGTTTTTACCCGCTGCCTGGTACCTGGATATTTTGTGGTATACCGGATTTTCGAATCCCGGTGAGGACCTTCCCAAACCCTTGCGTTTCGCCAAGAAAATTCATACTTACGGGATCCGGGCGTTAATTGGGGTGATATGTATTATTGGTGTGTTTTTCGTCATCACCATTCCATACGATGAATTGCGATTTACGGGTGGATTGAATCTTTTTCATATGCTTTCCTTGCAAGGCACACACATCATCATCTGGCTGTACGCCTTGTTCATTTTGCTATGTATGGGCTTGTCCATTTATGCCTTGCGTTTTCCGGTACCCTCGGGGCGATTAATGGGGGATCAGGCGCGCACGCGTGCTTTGCCTTATTTATCCGGTGCTACATTCTCCCTGTTCTTCGTGACCATCCTGGTCATTTTTGCCTTTGGCTGGATTGAAACAGAGTTAAGAGCCCCAGGCGTCTGGCAAACACGAATCCTGATCTTCGCTGTGTTGGATATCAGCATCAACACACTGATTCTGATTTCTGTTTTATTAATTGGACAGGCTGTTATTGCCTATGAAGTTTATACTGGTGAGACTTTACCTAGAAAGGGGCTGATGCGTTATTGGCGCCGGACGATTTTATTGGGTTTTGGGTTCAGCATTTTCGCTGGTCTCGCCCTGGTACTTTATGTGCAGACCATCTACATTCTTGTTCTGACTGCCGCATTAGGTATTACTTTTTTCGCCTTGATGACCTGGCGGCTGATCGATGAACGTGAATCCTTTATGAATCAATTAAGACCATTCGTACGTAGTGAACAAATCTTCGAGCAGGTTATTCAGGGGGAAAAAGGGCAGCCCGCTTCTGCAGATGGTCACGCTGAACAGAACCTCTGTTCCATTTTTAATCATCTCTGTGAAGATATTTTGCGGACAGAGTACGCCATCCTAGTACCGTATGCCAATTTGCTTGGCTTTGGAGAGTTTGCGCTTTTCTTTCCGCAACAAAAACAGCCTGATCTGGCAATGGAAAACCCATTGGCATGGGTGTCCCTTAGCAGCGATCAAAGCAAGTTGATAGAACCGGTTCAAATCCCTGAAGATGCACGCATCCTATGGGCAATCTCCTTATGGGGCGATAGCGGCAGGGTTGGGGTGATTTTTCTAGGTAAAAAGTTGGATGACAGCCTCTACACCCAGGAAGAGATCGAAATTGCACGCGCGGCCTGCGAACGTCTGGTGGATACCCAGGCTAGCATTCAAATGACCAAACACCTGGTTACCTTGCAGCGGGAACAATTGGTTCAAAATCAATTAATGGATCAACGAGCACGTCAGTTACTGCATGATGAAATTTTGCCTGAAATTCATACCGTTATTTTGGACTTGAATTCACCATCCAGTCAGCCATCCAATTCGCAGGAGGGAGGTCGCAATTTGGAGATGATCCATAAGAAACTCTCTGATATGCTGCACAATCTGCCGACAACTTTTTCTCCGGAAATCTCCCGCACTCGATTTCTGGAGGCGGTTCAACTCATCCCTGAAGTACAGACCAATACGAGTTTTTCTGAAGTGAATTGGAGGATTGTTCCTGAGGCAGTGGAGTGCATCGAAAAATTACCCATTCACGTGCGCGAGGTGTTATATTTTGCTTCCCGAGAAGCCATTCGCAATGCAGCCGCTCATGGTGTTGAAAATCATGGTAGTGATCCACAATTCCTGGAGATTGAGATTTCCATGCCGCTCGGTCTGGAGATTTCGATAAAAAATACAGGTTGTGGGGTCAATATGGAAAAAATGACGCATCGAATGATGGACGGTGGTGGAAAAGGGCTTTCCATCCATCACACCATGATGGCGATCATTGGGGGAAGTCTTACGTTGGAAAGTGTGCCAGATCAATTTGCAAGAGTTGTTTTACGGATTCCTCTTAATGCTATAAATTCCTTTACGCTGCACAATCGATAAAAAAGCTAAATCGAAATCCTGGTAGCTAACATTTAGAGAACTGGCGATTCAGTTAATAAAGGCGTTTCATAAAAAAATATTTTTTGTATGAATTTGGATCGTGATATTCCATAAAATACGATAAAAGAAAACAGCAGCCTTGCAAACAAGATGCCTGATAAATCGGCTCCTATGGTTGCCATAATGATGGTGTCCTCAATAACACTGTGCAGCAGGCACATGGAGGTTAACACCAGGAAAATATCTTTTCTGGATAAATTTCCTGATTTAGCTTCGTCAATAATTAAACCACCACCAACAGCCAATCCAAGGGTCATGCCGATGATGGCAATCGGTGCGGCTTTCTTGCTCATACCAAAGAAATTTAAAATAGGTTCTGACAAGGTATACATTTTTTCGAGCAAATGCAGTTTTTCCATCATACGCATCAGGCCAATCAGGCCGGTCATTACCAGGTAAATAGTTAAATAATTTTTAAGCGTGGAAGTGATCCAGACGAACAGTGAGGTCGAACTGGGTTCTTTTGCCCAAATGGAGAGGGGCAGGCTATTGAGCAGATTCAGTCGTTGATAAAATTGGCTCAACAAAATGCCAAAGACAAAAGCTGCCAAAACCCGTAAAAGCACCTGATAACGGATACTGACACCGATTTTCTTGCCAATGGATACTTCGATGATCATGTTGTGCGCAATCAGCATCATGGTGGAGAGGACTGTCACTTGAGCGATGGTTAAGGGAACCGTCTCGGAAATGGCAATATACGCGAAAATACCGGCATAGGGGCTGGAGATTAATCCAGTCGCCCAGACCAAACCCATTTCACCGGGCAGCCCCACCAGATTCATCACCGGCATCAGCCAGGTGCCTAAGATACTTACAAAACCAATTTCCGATAGAACTTTAACCAGGATGGAAACCGGTAAAAGGACTTTGAGCAGCTCAAGAAATAGCTTGCTGGATTTGGTGATCACAGCAAGAATTTCCTGAATTAAGATTTTTACGAATTCTTGCATAGTTACACCAGGAAGATGATTGAAACGCCGGCAATAGATAGAAAGGTACCCAAAACAGCCAGGCGGGTGATTTTTTCTTTATATCCCCATTTCATAATGGGCAGCAAAATGACTGGCGCCAGAGCCATCAAGGTGGAGGCTGTACCGACAAAAGCCGTCTGCAGGGCTATCAAAGAGAGCCAAACCCCAATGTAGGGTCCGACCACACTGCCACCGAAGACCAAAGCGGTGGCTTTGGATTTTTCTTTGGCTTGCTTGAGGGTACTAAAGATTTGCCCTTGAAAAGCAGCCATGATCCATATGAGAGCAAAACCCGCAAGCATACGGATCAAAGTGCCGGAGAGAACCGGAAAATCACCTTGAAGGCCAAATTTGGCAATCACCAATCCGCCAGCCTGGCCCATGGCACCGCCAAGGGCGCACAGAATGCCCAACAGAAAGTCCTTTTTGTCCTTAGGTTCACTGGATGCTTGATTTCGATTTTGTTCCAGTACTACGAGTGCAATACCGGACATGGTAATTACAATTCCCAATAAAGCTATGGGGGCAAGCGATTCACCCAGGAAAATCCAGGCAAACAAGGTGCTGATAACGGGCACCAGGGCCATGATGAGTGTCGGAATGCGCACACCCAGATGGACAAATGCCTGGAAAAGGAACGTGTCGCCTAATACCAGACCAACAATCCCGGAGAGGGCAAACCAGAGCCATTTTTCAGGGGTGGCTCCAATTGGGATGATGGATTTGTACATAATTAAATGGGTGATCATAAAAAACAAAACCGCAAAAGTCAATCGAAGTCGGTTGACAGAAAATGCACCTATTCTTTTGCCAGCCGATGAAAAGAAAATACCGCTAAACGCCCAGCATACTGAGGTTAATAAAGCTGCAATTTCGCCCATAATGTTGTTATACCCTTGTGGATTTCAGTGTATGATAAATAACGGTTCATTATACTCCCATTGGTTCGCTGTTCTTGGTTTAGGTTTGATAAAATTAGATATAATTAAAAAATATGATAATAAATCAAGTAAAGTGCTTGACATAAATTCATGCAATGATAGAATGATAGACACACAGGATAAAAATGTATAACACGGATACTGAAACAATATACCCATTTCGAGTTACGCCTCATTTACAAAAATTCCGTTCCGAGGTTTGGGGCGAGATGATTGAGTGTATTATTTCTGACACTGCAGAGGTCTCTCATCAGATTGGTTTTTCAATGATGATGGTTAAACTGGGTGGATGTATTACCTGCAGCGCGGATTCTTTTCGAGCCATGCGTGGATGTACACATTGCGCCAGTCAAACGGTACGCCGTTTTCGCGGTACAGATGAAGAATTGAAGCAAGTTTTTCTGGAAAACGTTGCAGAAGTAGAAGCCTTTTTGCAGAAAAAATCATAGAAATTAATTTACTGAGGTGTTTTAATGACATTTACTAAAGAATTGGTTTTAGAAAAATTATCAGGCGTGATGGATCCTGAATTGCATCGCGATCTTGTTTCCTTGGGGATGATTAAAAAACTTGAAATTAACCAAAATAATATTTCCTTGACAGTCGAATTAACTACGCCCGCCTGTCCTTTAAAAGACAAAATTCGTGCTGATGTTGTCTCGGCCTTGAAAACAATTGATGGGGTGCAGGATATTCAGATTGAAATGACTGGAAAAGTCCGCACCGATGGTTTGACTCGGGATTTAATGTCCAGCCCGGTAAAGAATGTGATTGCTGTGGCTTCCGGAAAAGGTGGAGTAGGGAAATCAACCGTCTCAGTTAATTTAGCCATTTCACTAGCACAAACAGGCGCAAAAGTAGGTTTATTGGATGCCGATATTTATGGTCCTAATATTCCCACTATGATGGGTGTGAAAGAATTACCCTTATCCAAATCCGATAAAATCATTCCGGCAGAAGCGTATGGGGTCAAGTTCATGTCTATTGGCTTCCTGGTGAAACCCGGACAGGCTCTAATCTGGCGCGGACCCATGCTGCACTCAGCCATTCAACAATTTCTGCGTGATGTGGATTGGGGCGAATTGGATTACCTGGTTGTGGACCTGCCCCCAGGAACTGGTGATGCGCAATTAAGTCTGGCTCAATCTATCGCCATCAGTGGCGGGGTTATTGTAACGCTGCCACAGGAAGTATCCTTGGAGGATGCTGAACGCGGTATGCAGATGTTTATGCAATTAAATGTTCCCATTTTGGGAGTTGTTGAAAACATGAGCTATCTGGTTTTGCCGGATGGTACGCAAATGGATATTTTTGGCCGAGGCGGCGGAGAAAGGCTGGCTCAAAAAACTCAGGTGCCTTTCATTGGATGTATTCCGATGGAGACAGGAGTTCGGATGGGTGGTGATTTGGGGATTCCAATTGTGATCTCCAATCCGGAATCGACGGCTGCCATTGCAATGCGCAATATTGCCTCGGATGTTGCGGCAAAATTAAGCATCGCGTCGTTGACTAAAAGTTCTATAGAAATCAATATCTCAGAATAAACCTATGACAGATCAAATTGTTTATCCTATCGTTGGTGTCAGTTTTGGACCGGTTGGCAAAATTTATCATTTTGATTCCAACCATATTTCTGATTTACATAAAGGCGATTATGTCATCGTTGAAACTTCGCGCGGATTACAGATTGGAAAGGTGATTGAACTTTTTGCCAATCCAGTCATTCAAACAGAAGGAGAACCCAGGAAACCGGTCATGAGGAAAGCCACCCCGCGCGATCTGATGCTGAGAAAGTACTGGGAAACACGTGAAGATGAGGTTTTTCAATTTGCTTTAACCCGCTCCAAGGGGTTGAATTTGGAAGGCGTTAAAATAGTTGGCGCTGAATATAGTTTTGATGGATCTAGAATTGCTATTTTATTCAGTAATGAAGCTGAAGAAAAATTGGATTTAAAGGTTTTACGCAAAGATGTGCAGCGAAAATATAACTCGCTAAATATTGAAATGCGACAAATCGGTCCGCGGGATGTTGCCAAAATCATGGGCGGCATGGGGGCTTGCGGCTTGGAAAAACGCTGCTGTTCCATGTACCTGACTGATTTCAAATCTATTTCCATTCGTATGGCAAAAAACCAGGGGATTTCTCTCACACCTACTGAAATCACCGGAATGTGCGGTCGTTTACGCTGCTGTCTGGATTATGAGCATGATCAGTATGTGGAATCTCTGGGCAGACTTCCCAAAAAGAACAAAAAGGTGATAACACCTTTGGGGAAGGGAAAAGTTATTGGATTGAATCCATTACGGGAAAGAGTGATGGTGGATATTCAAGAAATTGGACCCAGAGAGTTTGATCTTGATCAGATCACCATTTACGTAGAAGATAACGAATCTCCAAGAGGATAATTAAGCATATCACCCATCCAGGGGATATGCTTTTTGCCATTTTAATAATCAGATTAATAGGAATAAACAGGTAAATTACACAGGATTTTTCATATTCTGATGTATAATTGTTTTTGATAATGTTGTCATATTGGGTACGGATCATATCTAACCCTCGATATGTAATAATTTCTCCTCAGATAAGAAAGATTAGCTCTTTCCTGCTGACGAACAAATGAGCCATAATAAGGAATAAGTTTTTTTAGATATTTAATAATCGGATTAATAGAATAAATACTATGACAATAAAAAGAAGCAAAGACACTCATTCTCCATTTATCCATTATTTAATTGAACAAAATTTGATTGGTAAACCCCATTTACCTGCACTTGAACAATTAAGAGTTGAACTTGGGTTAAGCCTTTCAACCGTACGAGAACAATTAGAAGTCGCTCGTGTTTTAGGATTTGTAGAAGTCAAACCCAAAACCGGTACCCGATTAAAAGAGTATTCGTTTACACCGGCAGTATTGAACTCGGCCTCTTATGCCATTGAGATTGAGCCATCTTTGTTCACTCAATATGCCGATTTGCGAAATCATCTCGAATCCGCCTATTGGGTTCAATCGGTAAGTCTACTTACTCCAATGGATTATCACCGCTTACAAGAATTGGTCAGCATTGCACAGGGGAAACTTAGCAGCCGTCAAATCAGTATCCCTCATCGCGAGCATCGTGAACTTCATCTTTTACTTTATTCACGGTTAAATAATCCTTTTGTTTACGGCATTCTTGAAACTTATTGGGAATTATATGAAGCTAAAGGATTAGCTATTTACGCTGATTTGTCTTATCTCAAGGAAGTTTGGCATTACCACGAAGAATTGGTCAATGCTGTTATCCGTGGGGATCATGAAGTAGGTTACAAGATGCTAAGCGAACATCGAAATATGCTCATGCAACGCAAACAACTAGTACCCAGTCAACTTTTTGAATAGTCCGATCAGATTGATCAAACTGCCATCAAGGAGTATGTATGCCACAGCAATCGGAACATCTGTCTTCAAAGCCAGTTTCAAAGAAACTGAAAATCACCAATGAATTTTCGATAACTTTTTGTACGGTGAATGGTTCAGGTAGTGCAACAGCCAACACCATGATGCTCCGATCGTTCTTTAAATTAGGCATACCTGTATCCGGCCGAAATATATTCCCTTCCAATATCAAGGGGCTGCCAACCTGGTATACCATTCGTTTGAGTGAAAGAGGTTATTTAGGCAGAACCGAAAAGGATCAAATTCTGGTCGCAATGAATCCGGTGTCTTTTCTCGAAGATCTGGATCGATTGGTACCCGGTGGGGTTTTGTTTTACTCAGATGAAATCTCCATCGAGAATATTCGAAGTGACATAACTGTTTACCCCATGCCTGCAAAGCAAATTGTCAAAGAAATGGGCATTACTCCTAACATGCGGGAGTATGTGATGAACATGGTGTATGTCGGGGTGGTCTGTGCCATGTTGGAATTTGATCTGGACATCGTGCATCAATCTTTGGAATATCATTTTCAGAGTAAAAGCGCGGTCATTGAATCTAACTTCACGGTAATCTCAAAAGCGTTTCAATGGGCTAAGGAAAATCTGAAGAAGACAGACCCATATTATGTATGTCAAAGCAACAAAACAGAAAACTACATCATGACGGATGGCAACACAGCCGCAGCCATGGGTTCCATTTTTGGTGGAGTGCAATTTTCTGCCTGGTATCCCATTACCCCGGCATCCAGCTTGCCCGAAGCTTTGCATGAGTTTTTACCCTATTACCGGCTAGACCCTGAGGGCAAGGCAACCTATGCCATTATTCAGGCAGAAGATGAATTAGCTTCTATTGGCATGTGCGTGGGTGCCGGATGGGCTGGCCTTCGATCGGTGACCGCCACTTCGGGGCCAGGTATTTGTTTAATGTCCGAGTATATCGGCCTGGCATATTTTGCTGAAGTCCCCGTGGTCATCTGGGATGTTCAAAGAGTAGGTCCAAGTACAGGGTTACCCACACGGACGGCACAATGTGATATTACTTTCTGTTATTTTCTGGGGCATGGCGACACGAAATATGTCATGTTATTCCCAAGTTCTCTGACCGAATGCTTTGAATTTGGCTGGCAGTCTCTGGATATCGCTGAGAAATTGCAAACCCCGGTATTGGTTTTATCGGATTTGGATTTAGGGATGAACCAATGGATATCCGAGGAATTCAAATATCCGGACAAGCCCATGGATCGAGGGAAAATTCTTTGGGAAGAAGAGCTGGAAGAATTTGTTTTGGATCATAAACAATGGGGACGCTATCTGGATGTGGATGGTGATGGTATACCATACCGAACCCTGATGGGAAACCGAAACCAGAAAAGTGCCTATTTTACGCGCGGCACCGGACATAATGAATTTGGTACTTATAGCGAAGAGCCTGTTCTTTGGGAAAAGTCGCTGAAAAGAATCAACAAGAAATTTGAAACGGCGTTGGAGTATGTCCCTCAATCCATTATTCGAAAGATAGACGGTGCAAAAATTGGCATGATTGCTTATGGATCAACGGATCAATCCGTTCTTGAGGCGCAAGATCTACTGACTGAGCGCGGGATTCCGATTGATTATCTTCGAATTCGCGCCATACCCTATTGTGATGAAGTGCGTAGTTTTATCAAGAATCATGACCAGATTTATGTTGTTGAGCTGAATGACCAGGGTCAAATGAAGCAGGTATTAACCATGGAACAGCCTGATCTGGCTGTAAAATTAAAATCAGTGGCTCATATTGATGGACTTCCCATCACAGCGGAATGGATTTTCGACCAGATCGTAAAATTGGAAGGTGCCAAATGAAATTTGAAGCCCGAAATGTAAAAGCGAAATTCAATAACATTGGCTATGAGCGGAAAGAATACGGTGGTGCCGCTAGCACCCTTTGTCAGGGATGTGGACATAATTCCATCGCTAGTCAAATTATTGCAGCCTGTTTTGAGTTGGATTTAATTCCGGAGCAAATCGCAAAATTTAGCGGGATTGGTTGTTCTTCCAAAAGCCCGAACTATTTTCTAAATCGCTCTTTTGGTTTTAATGGACTTCATGGTCGTATGCCCTCCCTAGCTTTAGGTGCATTATTTGCGGACACCTCTGTTAAAGGGATTGGAGTCAGCGGGGATGGGGATACTGCTTCGATTGGCATGGGGCAATTCAAACATCTAGGTCGAAGAAATCTTCCTATGGTTTATATAGTTGAGAATAATGGTGTCTACGGTCTAACGAAAGGACAATTCTCGGCCACTTCTGACAAAGATTTGGAATTAAAACATCAAGGGATCAATCAATACATTCCTGTGGATATCTGTATGGAAGCTTTGGTTGGTCAGGCTACTTTTGTTGCCAGAACCTTTGCAGGAGACCCTAAACAAGTCAAAGAATTATTGAAAGCGGCGCTTGTGCATAATGGGCTTGCTGTTCTTGATATTATTAGCCCCTGCGTTACTTTTCATAACAAAGATGAATATTTGCATTCTTATATGTGGGGTAGGCAACATGAGTTACCCTTGCATGATTTGGCTTACATCCCTGTACAGGAAGAGATTTTGATTGAAGAGTTTGAGGAAGGGAGTGTTAAAGATGTCACCATGCACGATGGCTCACATCTTTATATCAAGAAATTAGGCCGGGATTATGATCCTACAAATAAATCTCAAGCAATAAATCTATTGCATGAGGCACAAGAAAACGGGTTGTTATTGACGGGTTTGTTATATATGGATACCGGTCAGCCGACTTCTTTTGATCAGCATAATCTGGTGGAGAAGCCGTTAAACCGATTGACAGAATCAGAATTACGACCGAATCGGGAAAAGCTTGATCGGATGAACGCATCCTTTCGATAAGATAAAGAGGGGCAGTCCTAAAAAATAAACTGGCTACCCTGGAAATTCAGGTAATAATTTGGTTCAGGGCAACTGTAGGTTGCCCTCCGTAATTAAACAATATCATTTTCATTTAGAGTAATAACAGGATTTTCCTGATATTTGATCCATTCGCTCCAAGAACCTGCGTATAGCCTTGCTCCTGGAAGGCCTGCAACTTCCATAGCCAGCAGATGGGCGCAGGACGTTACCCCTGAACCGCAATAAAAAATCGATTTTTCCGGAGTATAACTTCCCAGAAGCTCAAGAAATTCTTTCCTAAGCGCATCCGGTGATTTAAAAAAGCCTTTTTGATCAAAATTCAAACCATGGAAGCGATTAATAGCCGATGGAATATGTCCGGCTTTAAAATCAATCGGTTCTTGTAGTCCTGCATAGCGTTCAGGGGAGCGGGCATCAATAATCAGATATTCTGGATCCCTACTAAACTTTTGCATTTGCATGGTGGTAATAAACTGCCAATCATTATTAATCACAAAACGAGGTGCCGGAAGTGGATGTGTGATTTCTGTGGTTAGTGGCAAATTCAAAGCCTGCCAACCAATAGAACCGCCATCCAGAACGGCTGTAGACTCCACGCCAATGGTTTTTAACATCCACCATAATCTGGCAGCAAAGGATCCGCCCTGATCATCATATAAAATGACCTGGCGTTCTTTGGTAATTCCCCAGGCAGCGACGCGCTGCAAAAAAATTTGCATTTCTGGCAAAGGATGCCGGCTGGTTAAGGGTCCTATTCGGCCAGAGCAATCTTTATCCAAGTGGACATATTGGGCAGTAGGAAGGTGGCCGAGCAAATAAGCACGCCGACCTGCTTCGGTGTCATTCAGCTGAAATCTGCAATCCAGAATAATTGGATTTGTCTCAAGAGCTTTCAAGCATTCTTGTGGTGAGATCAGGGTTGAATACATTGGACCTCCCGAAGGCAGGAATGGTTTATAAATCATATCGGTAGGTTCGGCATACCTTGTACCAGGTGCCCCCAAGATCAACCGCGGCATTAAAGCTGCTCTGATTCCGTTCATCAATTTGGGAAAGCTCTGCCCTGTCAAAATGCATGCCCCGCAAAGTTTTATCCAATTCAACATAAAGCAAGATATTACCGCCGATCCCCTGATATTTTGGCATTAATCCAATCACACTGATGGTCACAAGGCGGGTGTTTTTCTTTGCATTCAATAAATGAAGCCATCCAAATGGATAAATATCTCCCTTGCATTTACGAAGGCCTTCACTGATTTCCGGGTAGGCGATGATAAACCCAGCGATTTCATCCCCTTGCATGATCAATTTTCCGGTTTCTGGTTCAACCACCGAAATCAAGCCTTCCGCTAATAATTGAAACTCTGCTTTAGTGGAGGGATAAAAACCCAGGTTGTTTTCAAAAGCCAGGGTGTGAATTTCCTCCAATCTTGGAATCCACTCGCGCATTTCTTGTTTTGATGTAAAAGATTTTATGGTAAATCCACTTCGTTTTAAAACACGGTCGGCTGCCGCGTACATTTTTTCCGGAAATTCAGTGGCTCTGTCTATATAGCCGGAATAGTGATCGGTCTCTTTTACAAAACCAGCCTGTTCAATGAGATCGTTATAATACGGGTAGTTATACGGCATGCCCATGTCAGCTGGTTGGTCAAATCCTTGTACTAATTGACCTACCGCATCAGAACGGACAAAGCCTTTGGGCCCGAGTACCGTTTTAACCCCTTGTTTGCGATACCAATTAAGCGCTTCTTCAAAAAGCAGGGAGCTGGCTTGTGGATCATTTATGGTGTCAAAATAATAGAAAAAACCGGTTGGTTGGTGGTGAACCTGACTATAATTATGGTGATTGAGAACAGCCAGACGACTTACAACCTGATTGCCTTCTTCTACCACAAAGAAATCCGCGTTGGAATGTTGATAAAAGGGGTGCTGCTGCTGATTCATGACGAAATGCATTTGATTCTTTATTGGAGGCGTCCAGAGGGAACTCCCTTTATATAGTTCGAAAGGCAGCATGATAAATTTGGTACGATCCTTTCGATTCTCGGGATCGAGTTTGCGGATTTTCATCTAGATTTCCTCCAATTGGATGGTGGGACTCTTTTGAATTATATTGGATTTCCCATAGTATGCAGCAGCATAAAATTCGGTTTTCCCGTACTACCGATCGGGAAAGTTGACACCAAAACGATGCGTTGGCCTTTTTCAAATGAATCCAAGCTGAGCACAGCATTTTCGACTTCAAACACCATTTTTTCAACAGTATCAACGAAGGGGATGACAAAGGGGACTACTCCCCAAATTAAATGCAACCGTTGAAATGTATTTTGATGAGGAGTAAAGGCAACAATTGGACAGGAAGGTCTCATCTTTGACATTAAAATGGCCGTTCTGCCGGACTGCGTAAAAACAGCGATGGCTGCTACATCCAGCGCATCAGCCAGGGTATAGGCTGCTTTTGCCATGGAAAGTGAATCACTTTGAGTTTTAGTCAAACGGGTATTTGAATGGTGACCCCAGTATTCGTAATTACGCTCTGCTTCCTCGATAATGGAATTCATCATTTGTACAGTCTTGATAGGATATTTTCCAATTGCCGTTTCACCGGATAGCATGACAGCATCCGAGCCATCCAGGATGGCATTTGCGACATCCGAGGCCTCAGCACGAGTGGGACGTGGATGTTCGATCATGGATTCCAGCATTTGGGTAGCGGTGATCACAATCTTGCCTTTTGTATTCGCCATATCAATAATTTTTTTCTGAGCTATGGGTACGAAATAGGGTGAGGTTTCCACAGCCAGGTCCCCTCTGGCGATCATAACGCCATCCGCTTCATCCATAATCTCTTCAAGATTTGTCATAGCACATGGTCTTTCCACTTTGGCAATAATGGGAACTCCAATTCTAGCTGGCACATTCTCACTGATAAATTGCCTGACAATAGTAATGTCCTTGGCAGATTCGATAAAGGAAAGGGCAATGATATCGACATCATTATTCAAGCCAAATACTAAATCGGCCTTGTCTTTTTTAGTGAAAGTAGGAATATTAATATCGGAATCAGGCAAATTTACCCCTTTGTGAGAAGTAACTTTGCCTCCAGTAATAACATGGGCAAGGATGTGATCCCCCGTAATTTCCCTGGCAACCAACTCAAAATAACCATCATCCAGCAGGATCCGATCCCCTGGTTTTACAAATTTCTCTACATCCGGGATATCTAGTGGGAGGCAGGCTAATTCATTTTGAGAACCCGTTGAAAAGGCATGGTGACTGGAAAGTATTACTTGATTTCCTTGGGGTAATAGATAACCTTCCTTTGGCAATTTACCAAGACGAAGTTTTGGGCCTTGAAGATCTTGTAATATTGCGACAGGGCGTTTGATTTTTGCCGCAATCTCGCGAATCCGGAGAATTCTACCTTTATGTTCTTCCATGCTGCCGTGGGAAAAATTCTGTCGAAATACATTAACCCCTTCCAATAGCAGGTTTTGAATCATTTCCGGACTATCTGTTGCCGGTCCTATTGTGGCAATAATTTTTGCTTTTCTTTCGATTAAATTGCAGTTCATAGTGGAAGTCTCATTAAAAAAGATAAAAGCAATCGTTACAATAACGGTGGCTTGGATGATTACGAATAGTATAACATACGCATAGAAAAATTGAAGCGCGCGAGATTTGCTTCAACAAGGTCTTTTACTGTTCGTAGATTGATTTTAAATTATTTCAGACCGGCAGATATTCCATGCGGAACATCGATTTTGCTGGCTTTGATGAAATCATCAAGATTTTATGGATTTTACAGCGGAATCGACCATTCTATCCATTACAAAATAGACATTGGGTCCCAAGATATTTGATAGATGGTAAAGCAAAGCATTTTCCAAGCCAGGGACAATGATGTATTGGCTCTTCGCTACACCCTTCAAGATAGTTTTTGCGACATTTGAAGGTAACAAAATACCAGCTGTACCTGCTAACGCTTTAGTTATTGGCGGTTTATATTCTGCTTCATAAACCAATTGGGGTGTGTCGGTATCCGGGGGGAAAACAAGTGACATTTGAATATTGTTTAGCCTTAATTCTGACCGTAACGCATCTGTAAACCCACGTACGGCATATTTGGAGGCGCAATATGCAGTATAACCATAGACACCCACAAATCCTGCCGCTGAAGAAATATTGACAATATGTCCGGAACCCCGTTTTTGCATGGCAGGAAGGAGTGCTTTAGTCATATGGATGGTACCGAAAAGGTTCACATCCATCAACCAGTGAAATTTGTCCATACTCAAATCCTGGAATTCCCCGGGATGGGCTGAACCGGCACAATTGATCAAAATATCTGGGGTGGGATGAACTTCTAGAAATTCACTGATTTTAATTTGGACTAGATCAAAATCTGTGATGTCCAGGGGGAGGGTGAAAACTCTGCCAGACTCACAAGCAGAATTGGTTATCAGCTCGTCCTTCGCAGAGTTTAATTTTTGACTGTCTCTGGCACAAATAATCACTGAACAACCTGAATTTAGTAATTCAAGCGCGAGAGCTTTGCCAATACCACTTGATCCACCAGTAATCAACGCTGTTTTATTATGAAAACTGATCATTATTTCTCCTAGATTGATTCAATGACAGCCAGAACAATCTCCACCAGAACAACCAGAACAGGATGGGTTCGAACCAGCAATGGGTTTTCCATTTGAGGTGGCGTTGAACGTTGAAATTTTCCGTTTTACATGCCTTTGATGGCATTTTTTACAGCCGATTTCTGCATCAGCTTCTGAATATTTTCGCAATACTTCAAATGTAAAGTCGCAATCGGAACAATGGTACTCGTAAATTGGCATGATTATCTCCATGGATAATTTTATGCCTATGCCCTCCTAGGGTCAATGTGGAATAATTTAAGGTATTAGTTTATTTCCCAAATCATTCTGACTTGCTCTTAAGATTATTTTGGTTTATTATTTTTATATGGTCTATGGGGAAAGGAACCCATGCCAAAAAAATATTCTATAACCATGAGGAGAGGAAAACGATGGTCACAAAAAAATTCCCATATCTTTTACTGGTTGTCATAATGATCCTATCGATGGGTCTGGCTGCCTGCCAACCTGCAGCGCCGGCTGCCACGCCTGAACCAGTACAAGCACAACCAACAGCAGTCCCCGAACCCACTGCAACTGAAGTGCCAGCAGAACCCGAAATTGGTTCAGCAGAGCATCCGATCAAAGTTTTGTTTGTACCCTCTGTTGACGCTCAAGCAATCGTTTCTGGTGGTGAAATCATGGCCAATGCTTTGAAAGAAGCGACTGGCTATGAGTTCGAAGTTAGCGTACCAACCAGCTACGCCGCAACGGTTGAAGAGATGTGCGCTTCACCAACCGATACAATCGGTTTCATTCCTTCTTTAGGGTATGTTTTAGCCAACCAGCTTTGTGGTGTTGATCCTGCATTTATGGCGATTCGTTATGGCAGCCCTGTATATTGGGCGGAATTCGTCGTGGCACGCGATTCAGAAATCATGACCCTGGAAGATTTAGCTGGCAAAACCTGGGGCATTCCTGATACCGGTTCAACCTCTGGTTACATGGTTCCCTTTGCCATGCTTCAAGATGCCGGAATTGAAGTCGGTGAAATGGTAGAAACTGGCGGACATAATCAGGCTGTAAAAGCCGTGTATGATGGTTCGGTTGATTTTGGAACCGTCTTCTATACTCCGCCTCTGAAACCTGAAGGTGAAACTGGCTGGGTGGAGGGAGATTATCCTGATATCCCCGATGAATTGGTTGATTCATGTGCTGTAAATGAAAAAGATAGACTATATTGCGGTGACTGGCGTGTGTTGGATGCCCGTGCCAATATTCGAACTGAAGCTCCCGATGTTATTCAGAAAGTCCGTATTTTGGCTGTGTCCGATGGTATTCCAAATGACACCATGTCCTTTGGCCCTGAATTTCCGGCTGACATTCGTGCAAATATTGAGACAGCTATGGTTGCCTTTGCTGAGACTGAGGCATGGGGCGAGTCTATTGGGCATCAAGATTTCTATAACTGGACAGGCATTGCTCCAGCCACTGATGCCGACTTTGACTTTGTTCGTCTGATGGTTACTGCAACCGGTTTAACCCTCGCTGATTATTAAAAATAGTCTTCATTCATTCAAATCCGGACAGGAGAAACCTGTCCGGATTTGGTATCCGTAAGAAGAGTGCCATGCTAGAAATAAAGAATCTAACTAAGATATACGATGGCGGTACGAAAGCGCTGGACAATGTCAGCTTCTCCGTTCCAAATGGAGAATTCCTGGCGGTTATTGGCCTCAGCGGTTCGGGAAAATCAACATTATTACGATGCATTAACCGTCTAGTGGAACCTACCCAGGGGCAGGTAATACTGAATGGCGAAGATATCGCAGCGGCATCGGATGATGATTTACGTGGGTACCGGCGACGCATTGGTATGGTTTTTCAACATTTCAATTTGGTAAGTCGTTCAAGCGTACTAACCAATGTTCTCACAGGTCGGTTAGGTTACAATAACCCAGCCATGAGCATCATAAATCGCTTCAGTAAAGCGGATATCGAACAGGCAATGTTTCAACTGGAGCGGGTTGGAATTGCTGATAAAGCAAATCAACGCGCTGATGAATTATCAGGTGGTCAACAACAGCGGGTGGGAATCGCACGTGCCATGATGCAGGATCCTGAAATTGTACTAGCCGATGAGCCTGTTGCCAGCCTTGACCCTGTCCTGGCACACAGTATTATGCAATATTTGGAAAAGATAAACAAAGAAAATGGTGTTACTGTCATTTGCAGCTTACATTTTCTTGATCTTGTCCATCGATATGCAAACAGGGCGATTGCATTAAATGAAGGGAAATTAGTTTTCGATGGTGAACCAAAAACCATTGATGACGTGAAATTTAAAGAAATCTATGGCCGTGATGCAGAGCGTGTGGGTTAAGGATGGGTGAGATGAAGAAGAAAGTCAATCTTGGAAAACGGTTTTTTGTTGTTGCTCTCACAATTATCCTGACAGTCATTATTTATGCATATGGATTTACGGTTACCAAGGTTAATTTGGCTGAAACAAAATCTGAAAAACGGCAGGAACAATTAATTCGTATCATTCGTGCATTAGCTAAACCGGACATTATCGAATACGAACAAACTGAAGTAAATGTTGAATTACCAATTTTGGTACCATGTACAAACACTGAAATTACCGTTCCCATTGCGGACCATCTGGGTCCTTATATGGAAATGGATAAAGGATGTGCTGAATCGCAGGAGATTGTCCATATTCAGGGATATAATTTTGCACCTAACATGGTGGGCTTTTTAAGCTTTATTCCGCCCAGCGGTGTTGTACTATCCTTGGGTAGGTTTACGCCAGATGTAAATGGAAATTTTGAAATTGATGTAAAGATACCCAAAGGCAGAGAAAGTGCGGAACCCCAAACCATCCGCGCTGTTACACGCACCAATGTAGGGAATCCAAGGTTTACTTCCACTGCAAAAGACACTTGGGACAAAATCGTAGAAACTGTATTTTTAGCGTTATTGGCAACAACTCTTGGAACCCTATTGGCAATTCCTTTAAGCTTTTTTGCTGCCAGGAATTTAATGGAAAACATGAAAAGCCCAATCATGGGCGTTTCATTGGGTTTAATCATCATGCCAATTGGATTTATTCTTGGTGGCATGGGTGCAAAATATGCCGACATATTGGCGAAAATACTGATGCGAACCCCATGGATTGCTTTTTTTGTCATTTTAGCTGGGATATGGATTGTTTTTCGTCTATTAAAGTGGTCATTACCTCAAGTTGAATTACAAAAGCCGCCATTGTCCATTCGTCTTCTACGAATTCTGGCGATGTTCTTTTGTGCCTTCATCTCCATTTATGTGTTGTTTTTGATCGCATATACCACAATCAATATCGGCACTTGGTTGGAAGTTAAGCTGGGGGTAGTCGCCTTCCTGGGAAAATTTGTAACAGATTTGGGTGAAATCCTAAATTTGCTCATTGTTGTTCTTGCAGCGCTAGGCGGTCTGGCGTCTTTTAATTCCATTGCAGGAAATATCGGAAGAATCATTGACCGGAAAGGGGACAAGAAAATCACTTTACCTCTGAGATATTTGTTATCTACCCTTTCGGGTGCTGTCGTCGGTATTCTCCTCGGCGCGGGAGTCAATTGGTTATATCAAATCAATAATCCAACGATGGTATACCTAATTCCCGGTATTGTTGGCGGCCTCATTGGAACTGTCATTGCATTTACGACTCGGAAGACGGGCATTATTCCTATTGGTATGGTGATTTATTATGTGTCCAGAACAATCGCCAATGCATTGCGCTCTATTGAAGCATTAATTATGGCGATTATCTTCGTCGTATGGGTTGGGCTTGGACCATTCGCCGGTGCGCTCGCTCTTTCCTTGCATACTGTTGCAGCCCTGATAAAACTATACTCAGAGCAAGTTGAAAGCATCATGGAAGGACCGATTGAGGCAGTCAAAGCGACAGGTGCCAATCAACTACAGACGATAATCTATGCTGTCATTCCACAGATCACTGTGCCGTACATCTCCTTTACTATGTACCGCTGGGATATCAATGTCCGCATGTCGACGATTATTGGTTTTGCTGGTGGCGGTGGTATTGGATTCCTCTTACAGCAAAATATTAATCTACTAAACTACAGGGCAGCCAGTGTACAGATGCTGGCCATTGCGATCGTAGTCGCCTCCATGGATTACATCAGTTCTAAGCTGCGGGAAAAGGTAATCTAATTTTTTGTCGGGACTGGCCTCTGAGTCAGTCCCTTTTTTTTTGCATATAAATGTAAGGTATAATAACAAGAATTAAACGTCTCAGGAGTTCTCTTGTTCTTATCTGGCTTGCTCATCTCAATAAGTTATATTGCAGCTCAAATGCTGTCTGATATCGGTAGTTTACAAATTGTGAACGTGTTTGGAGTTTCGCTCGATGCCGGCACATTCATTTATCCAATTACCTTTACCCTGCGGGATATGGCTCATAAAGTACTTGGAAAAAAAATGGTCCGCATTTTGATCATTTCTGCTGCGGTTGTCAATATTATTATGGCTTTCTATTTCTGGTTGGTGTCTTTAATGCAACCAGATACCGCGGCAGGTTCTTCAGGTAATTGGGGTTCGGTTTTGGCTCCAGTTTGGAGAATTACCGGAGCCAGTATTATTGCGGAAGTTGTATCTGAATTAATGGATACCGAGATTTATCATATCTGGATTACTAGAATTACAACAAGATTTCAATGGATGCGAGTTTTAGTTTCCAATGTATTTTCTGTTCCATTAGATTCGTTTATATTTTCATTTCTCGCCTTTATGGGTCAGATGCCTACGTATGTTGTTTGGCAAATTTTTTGGGGAAACGTTTTAGTGAAAGGAATTGTTACCATCATCAGTATGCCCATGATTTACCTGGTTAAGGATAAAGCTGCATAATTAATTAAGAATGGGAAGTTACTATTACAGGCTGACCTGTACCTAAACGCTGGAGAATAAATGCCACTTACTCTTCGTGAAATTTTGGATGACACTCCTTTGTTTAAAGATGCTGTCTGTGTTGCTGGGCAAAACGGCCTTAATCATGAGGTGAAGTGGACGCATGTGATAAATGACACGGACACCATACCCTGGGTACGGGAAAATGATTTATTAATTACCAATGGCCAGGGTTTTTATCAGGATGAACTCGCCCAGCAAAAAGTGATCAATGAAATCATTCAGGCTGGGTTGGCAGGTATAGTCATCTCGGTCGGAAAATATTTCCAAGAAATTCCAGCGAATCTCGTCAATATCGCCAATCAATCCGATTTTCCCATCATCAGTATCCCATGGACGGTAAGATTTGTAGATCTAACCCATACCATTCACGAACAGATATTAAAAGAAAAAAATACACTTACGGAACGTGTATTTAAAATTCATGATAGTTTAACCAATCTGGTTGTAGAAGGCTGTGGGTTAAGTGAGTTTGCTGCGAGCATGGCAAACATTCTTAATCGATCTATTACCATTGAAGATACCAACCTTAAAATTCTAGCCTACTCACTCATAGGGCCAACAGATGAAGTTCGTTCACGTAGTATCGAAATCGGATATACACCTCCGGAAGTTGTAAGTTATTTGCGAAAACTGGGTGTTTTTGAGCGAATCCAAAAGGATCCCAAGCCCCAATATTTAAAACCCATTCCTGCCATGGGAATCAAGTTTGAACGCATTGTGGCTCCTATTCTGATCGGTGATCAAATTTATGGATATATCTGGATCATTGCCAATGGAGATTCGCTGACTCAATTGGATTTTCTTGCCATTGAACGTGGAGCGATTGTTGCCGCATTAATTATGAGCCGTGATATGGCAGTCTATGAAGCAGAGCAGCGCGGAAAATCCAATCTTATTGATCATTTAATTGATCCGGATGCATCAGAAATTTCTTTTCGATCTGAGGAAATCCTGGAACGTCTGGGTATGTCTGGCGATTTTCAAATTGCGAACATTATCAATATTCAAGATAACGTGACGCCAATTCGATCTATATCGCAAATTCTGATGGCGCAGATAAAGAAAGCTGGAATTCAGGCCACCATTATTGAAAGAACAAAGAGTTTGTTAGTTATACTTAATTCAACAAAAGAAGAGACTACCCTTCGTTTTGTGGATTTATTGACAACATTTGCAAAACAGTATGAACAACCCTGGGTCATTGGGGTGAGTTCATTAACGAACTCGATTGATAATTTTAGAAAGGCATTTAATGAAGGTGTGGATGCATCCCGTATGGGGTTTGTTTTAGGGAAAGGTCATGCTTCAACCTGGTTTTATACAAAGCTGGGATTTTTACCCTGGGTGATGGAAACACCAAAAGAAGTGATTTATTCTAATTATTATTACCGAATCATTGAAAGTATGGATCAGTATGATAGTGAGAGAGGTTCGGAGATTCTCAAAACTTTGGAATGTTACCTCGGTTCTTTTGCTAATGCTCAGGAAGCAGCAAAAAGCCTTTTTATCCATAGGAATACTTTGCGGCAACGATTAAAAAAGATAAATGAAATTTGGAATCTCCATCTTGATGATCCATTGGAAATGTTAAATTTATTTTATGCCATCAAGATCTTTGATCTGAAAAACAAGCGTAAAAGAATTATTGGCAAATAATGAATATTCATATATGATTAATAATTAAACAATAATGAAGGGTATAATTATCGAACGTTGAATTGGAGGTGAGGTGTGGATATTGTAAATATTCTTGTGATCGAGGATGATGAAATTGTAGCTCGTACTATAGAACGCAGTCTTCGGGGGCAAGAGTTCCGGGTGACAATTGCGAACAGTGGTGTAGAAGGTTTAAAAATAGCCCACCGACAACCAACCGATTTAGTGATTTTAGATATTATTATGCCTGGCATGGATGGATACACAGTATGCCGGGAGATGAGAGCTGATCCACTTCTTTCTGAAGTACCTATTCTATTTTTGACTGCCAAGGCAAAAGATGAAGATCGAATTGCTGGTTTTTTGGCAGGTGCCGATGATTACTTAAGCAAACCCTTTAACATTGATGAATTGATCCTGCGTATACGTGCAATTTTACGGCGGGTTAAAAATCATCCGCGTATCGAACCCGCCGAAGCTTTGCCTGCGCCTCCAGTTGGGATTCTTACCCCAAAAGCAGATAAACAGGGAAAATCACAGATCACGGTTGGTGAGTATCTACTCAATGTGCGTACCTATGAATTGCATACTCCATTTAGAGGGCGAGTTAGGCTAACACCTGTCCAATTCGATCTCTTATACCATTTGATGAGTCACCCCGGAGAAATATATTCTCCCGCAAGGTTGTTGGATGAAGTATGGGATTATCCATCGGATGCAGGCAGCCCTGATTTGGTCCGTGTGCATATCAAGAATTTGCGAGAACGAATAGAGTTGGATGCACGGAATCCGAAGTTTATTCAAACAATAGCCGGCTATGGATATACAGTCCGATCAGAGGAAGATGACGACGGTTTGGTCGCATAGCTAAGATGGCAGAGAATTATTCTGTTTTGCTTGTTGAAGATAATTTTGACCAAGCGTTAATGGTTCAGGATTTTTTACGCTTGGAAGGCAGATATGATGTTGAGTGGGCCCGGGATATAAAACAGACCTGGAGCTTATTAAGCCGTAAAGTATTTGATGTAATTTTGATGGATTACCGTCTTCCAGATGGTAATGGAATCGATTTTCTTAAGGCTTATTTTCAGTTACCATATGAAACCCCGGTTATTATGGTTACAGGCGAGGGGGACGAGCAGATTGCAGTCAAGACAATACAATTAGGGGCTCTAGATTATATTGTCAAACGTGGTTCATTCTACCTGTCTCTTCCACCGGTGATAGAGAAAACAGTTCGGGAATTCAATTTACAAAAATCGGTAAAAGATTCCATCAACAAAATTAAATATCAAGCCTTGTTATTAAATAATGTTCGTGATTCGGTTGTAGTTTGGAACCTGGAAGGGAAAATCACGTTTATTAATCAGGTGGCACAAAAAATGGTTGGTTATGGTTTAGAAACTGACCAGGAAATTGCCGAAGTTTACGTGAATAAATTTATTCCACCTATTGAATTAGATCAAATAAATAACTTTGTCAATAAAGAAGTCGAAAGGCAGATTATTGATGGGATTGAATATCCACATGTTAGTTCAAAAATTACCACATTATTTGATGGTGACCAGCTTGTTGGGTATATGGATGTTCTAAGGGATATTAGTGAGATCAAAAAGAATGAATACGAATTAAAAAAACTTTCCAGAGCAATAGAGAATAGTGCAGAAAGTGTGATAATTACAGATTCATTGGGAAAAATCGAATATGTAAACCCAGCATTTGAAAAAATGAGTGGGTATCCAATGGATTCGGTTGTTTCTCACTATATTTATCATATCCGGGGGATCAGTCAAGCTGATTTTAATGAATTTATTACCCATATTGAAAATGGGGAAACCTATCAATATGAGGGCTCTTACCAAACCTATGAATCGAACAATAAGTACTCTGTTGAAGAACTCATTACACCGGTGTTTACATCGGATCAAAAGATGTCAAATATTATTTTCACTGCCCGTGATAACGCACAGCGCAAAAAGATGCAATTAGAAATTGATCAAGCCAAAGAAAAATTAAGTGAATCCACCCGTTTGGCTGCAATTGGAGAGTTGTCTTCCGGTGTTGCTCATCGAATCTATAATCCCTTAACTTCCATTATTGCAAATGCACAAATGCTTTCCAAGGCGAAAGTTTCATGCGAAGAGAGTGTGGAAATTATCGAGGATATTGAAAAAGCTGGTTGGACAGCACAAAATGTTGTTCAACAATTACTGATGTTTTCAAAGCCAGATATTGGTTCTTTAAAAGAAATTTCCATTAATGAGAGCATTCAAAACGCAATACTACTGGTAGGTGGACAGATCAATGCCGATAGAATTCAGATTGAAACATCCTTCGAAGAAAATCAGCCGATAATTTATGGCAATCAAAGACAATTGGAAGACCTTTGGGTCAACTTATTATTATTATCGAAGGATGCCATCCAGTGTGAAACTGATCGAATCATTAGAATCAGTAGTTTCAGGGTAGATCCTGAAACGATTGAGGTGAAAATATCAGATCCGGGAATTCCGATTCCCGCTGAACACCTTGATTATATTTTTGAACCAGATTTTGTTGGATATGACCGGAGCAGGGGATCCGGATTGGAGTTAAGTATTTGTAGAGAAATAGTCCGACAGCATAATGGAACCATTAATGTGGAAAGTTCAGTAGAGCAGACCACTTTTTGGGTCAACATTCCATTGAATATTGCTCCATACGCTGATGGGAAATAAGCATACTTCTTGCAATACTGGTATTCCTTTATGGGTGAGACAATGGTTTATGATCTTGAAAAACAATTCGATAAAATAGAAAATCATCTTTGGGATGTATTCAAACATAACAATGATTTCAGTTCTGCGATCGTTGAAACCCTTACGATTGCCAGAGAGAGCTTGAATTGCAAGAACATTCTTGTGTATCATCAGTCTGATAGTCACAACGATTTATTTACAATTGATTCGATTTCCCCAGACGAAAAAGAAAATATCATGCAAGCATTGCTTGAGACAGATCGGGAAAAACGATTTTTTGTGATTAAGTCTAAAAAAGATCTTCTTGGAATAAGTAATTATGCTGCATGTTCATTAAAGATCGGAACATTTGACCGTGGATGGGTGTTATTTGAGAATATTGCAGGGGAAGAATTAGAAGGGGATGAATTTATTCAAAAGTTATGTACCTTCCTTGAAAGAATTATCAGGGTTAGTAACATATCAAGTGGTACTGTGCAACAAAACTACATGAGCAGCATCCTTGACAATGTATTTTCTGAGTCAAAAATTCGTGTAGGCCTCGAAGAAATTCAATTAAGACTTGTTACTGAGATCCGCAATGCATTTTCTAGTGAAGCTGGGACAATTGCATTCATTGATTATAATTCCGGTGGATTAATATTAAAAAAGAGCCTCATCTCAAGCCCAGAATGGGTTTGTAGTGTCAGCGCAGAACCTGGCGAGGGATTATTAGGAAAGTGTATCGGTCAAAACAACGCAATCATGGTTAATGATTGCAGTATAAATAAAATTTTCAGAGAAGAAGTTGACGGTATACCCGGTTTACAGACCCGCTCATTATTGTATGTGCCAATATCTATTGGTGATATTGTCATTGGTGCATTGGGTTTGCATAATAAGAAATATGTACAATTTCAGACATCGGACAAAGATTTACTGATCAATATTTCAAAGACAATAGCAATATATTTATTTTATTTGCAAATCATTCAACAATTGCAGGTGCAAAATGCTGATCTGGAAGCTAAAAATTGGGAATTGGTTAATTCCAGAAATACCTTGCGCACCCTTTTTGATAATATTCCAGATTCAGTTTATATTATAGATCGAAAATATCGACTCAATGCTGTCAACATGGCTCGATCTCAAAGAGCGGTAAAAGAACCCCGACATGTTGTTGGAAAATTGTGTTTTGAGGCATTGTATGGAAGGGACAGTGTTTGTCCTGGTTGTCTGGTTGAGAAAATGTTCTTCAGAAAAGAAATCACCCATCGGATCAACCGGGAGTGGGATGAAACAGGGGAAGCCTCTGAATGGACAATTGATGCTTATCCAATCTTCGATGATGAAAATGACGTAGTAAAAGCCATCTTGTTCGAGCGGGATGTTACAGAAAAAAATCGCCTCGAAACTATTATTGCCCAATCTGAAAAATTAGCTGCCGTTGGACAATTAGCTGCCGGCATTGCACATGAAATCAATAATCCCTTGACTGTGATTTTAGCTAACGCTCAATTACTACAACGGGAGATGTTGGGTGCAAATGAGGAATGGTCTGAGTCTGTGGACCTGATCTATAAGGCTGGATCCAGAGCCTTGTATGTGGTTCGGAATTTATTAGATTTTGCCCGAAAAGAAAAATACGATTTTGTGCCAACGAATATCAATGGGACCATTGACAGGGCAGTTGAGATGGTCAAGCATGAATTAATTCAACGATCCGTGCAATTGGAATTTGATGCAGACGAGGATTTACCCGATGTTATGGCCAGTGCGGATCATTTACATGGCCTTTGGCTGAATATTATCATCAATGCGATTGATGCCTCTGATTCTGGTCAACTAAATAATCGCAAGGGTTTAATCCAAATCAAAACCAGCCATGACAATAAATATGTTCGCGTAAAAATTTCTGACAATGGTATGGGCATGTCACCGGATAAACTGAAGCGCATCTTTGAGCCATTTTATACTACCAAGGAGCCGAACCGTGGAACCGGGCTGGGATTGTCTGTTTCACATCGGGTTATACGGCAGCATGGTGGTGATGTACAGGTGGAAAGCGAATTGAATGTTGGAACTACCTTTGTAGTCTTGCTTCCAATTTACCGTTAACACTTTTTTAGCTTCTCTTTATATTCCTTTCACACACTCTTTATTCGACAAAATCCAGTGCCATGATAAATTGAAACCGTGGAAGAACGGATTAATTATTATTTCATTGGACAGGCGCTATGATATTGCTCACACGGTTAAATGGATCAAAATTGTATATAAACGCGGAAAAAGTACTGACTGTAGAGGGAACGCCGGATACAATCATCACTTTAGTGGATAATGTTAAGTATTTAGTAAAAGAAGCGCCTGACACTGTAGTCGCAAAAATACTTGATTATCAGCAACGTGTTCATAACCCTGAGCTATATTTAATCAAGGAGAAGTAGTATGGACTTAGCATCAGTTGGTGGCATCGCACTGGGACTCATAATTGTTGTTGTGGTTATGATTATGGATGGTGGTTCGCCAGCAGAATTATTTCACCACTCCGCACCAATCATCTTAACTTTGGGTGGATCTGCTGCTATTGCAACAGTGACGGGTCCATTAGAAGTAATATTTAATATCCCCAAGTATTTTCGTATAACGTTTATGAAAAATAAATATGATGAGATCGAAACTATTGGACAAATTGCCTCCATGGCTGATAAAGCCAGACGTGAAGGGCTACTGGCTTTGGAAGATGAAAGTAAAAAAGTAACGGATAGTTTTCTACGTAAGGGTATTATGCTTGTTGTGGATGGTATTGAGCCTGCTCAGGTTCAATCCATTTTGGAATTGGAAATTAATCAGATGAAGCAGCGGCATGAGATTGGCATCAACTGGTTTGTTGCTGCAGGTGGTTTTGCGCCTACATTTGGTATTATCGGTACTGTCATGGGCTTGATCAGTGTGTTAAAGCAGTTATCGGATCCTGAACAATTGGCAATCTCCATTGCCAGCGCTTTCCTGGCAACGTTATGGGGTTTACTCTCTGCAAATATGATCTGGTTACCAATTGGTGGAAAACTAAGTGCGCGCAATTACGAAGAAGTATCCTATCGAAAAATGTTGATGGAAGGTATTTTATCCTTACAGGCAGGAGAAAATCCCCGATTAATTAAGGAGAAATTATTAACATTCTTGGCGCCTAGTAGGCGGGAAAAGGCATTGGCAAAATCAAGTCCAGCTCCGGAGTCTAAAGCATGAGCAGCCATGGCGGCGGGAATGACCGTTGGCTGGTTAGTTATGCTGACTTCATTACACTATTAATGGTGCTTTTTGTTGTTCTGTATTCGATGGGACAAACTGACCTGAAAAAGTATAAGGAGTTATCAGCAGCCTTTACCAGTGCGTTTGGGGGTGGTCCGATGCGCGTAGTCGATCCTAGTATTAATCAGAGTTCCGGTCAGTCCGAAAGTATGGAAACGGCTCCTATCATTGTCCCTGGGTTACCCATGGCGTCGAATATGGAAAATGACGTTGCCAACAATATCAGCGATATGCTTGTCCAGGCGAACCTAGACAGCGATATCAGTATTCAAAAAAATATTGAAGGGGTGCTTATATCGTTAAGCGAAAAGTTATTGTTTGTTCCTGGGTCAGCCGATTTACTCTCTCCTGAAGCCTATCTAGTTCTGGATAGAATTGTGGAAATGATTGCGCCATTGGAAAATGACATTAAAGTAGTTGGGCATACGGATAACACACAACCTACTGATCCTCGCTATGCGGATAACATGCAGTTGTCTCTTGCAAGGGCGTATACCATTACAACGTACTTTCAGCAGAAAGGAATTGACCCAACCCGGATTATTGCTTCCGGCAGGGGTGAATACCAGCCGATCTTTCCGAATGATACTACTGAAAACCGAGCTTTAAATAGCAGAGCAGAGTTGATAATTGTTTATTCACAAAACGTTGATGTAATTAACCTTGATATCACAAATAGTGTTATTGGTGATACGGGTATAAATCCTTAGGGAGTTAACCATGAGTGACGCAAACCAAGAGAAAATCGAGAAACGAGGTGGTTTTGGCGCTATCCTAAATCTGGTATTAAAAATACTGGTTGGTTTGGTTTTGGCTACCACTGTATTAACTAATTTATTTTTAGTCTATATAGTCGTAGCACCAGATACATTGCCAAAACCATTTTATTTACAATATAAAGGCGATGCTTCTTCGGTCACGAATTCACCGCCCGCGACTTCAATGAATAACGGGGGAACTGCTGTAGAACATCCCGTGGTTGCACCGGCAGAAGTCCACACGATTGTAGCTGGCGAAGGAATTTTTATCGATACTGGAACCAAAATCGTTAATTTGGCGGACCAGGGCGGCCGTAAATTTATTCGTGTCAACGTAGTGGTTGAATTTGCGCCGAAAAGTACGGAATATCTAACCATGGCTGAAGAATTAAAAACAGAATATTTAAATACCTTCACCTCTGAGATAAACACCAAACTTCCAGTGATCAATGACATTATCATTACACAAATATCGACTAAAGATTTTGCAGCAATTTACACTGCAGATGGAAAAGAGTTATTACGCTCTGAACTTATTGCGATATTAAATGAGAAGTTATCCGACAACACCGTTTTGAATGTGTATTTCACCGAATTTGTAATGCAATAAGGGAGTAGGTATTCATGCTGACTCAATCAGAGATTGATGCACTATTAACCGGCGCTATTGAAATTGAACAATCCGAATCCAAGGAGGGGGTCAATTTAGCGCAGTTAATGGGTAAATCTGATTCTGTAGTGGATGAGAGCAACGAGGAAAAAGTTGTCCGTCCATATAATTTCTGGTCCCCCGATCGTTTTTCGAAGGACCAGATGCGTGCTGTTGAGCTTGTGCATGAAGAGCTGGCTGAACGTCTAACCAATTCGCTGCCATCGTTCTTACATACGAATTTACGCCCCCGAGTTGTGCATACAGAACAGGGTCGCTTTCATGATTTTATTAATGATCTTTCACCCAATAGTCTGTATCATATGATTACACTGTCTCCATTACCGGGGCAGATTGTACTAACTATCAGCCCAGAAGTAAGTAACCTGATCCTGGAACAACGATTGGGCGGGCAATCCGATAAAAAAATGGTCAATCATGTTTTAACCGAGATCGATCAATCGTTATTGCATGACTTGGTCGAAAATATGCTTAATGACATTAAAGCATCCTGGAGCAAGGTTGTCGCTGTTGAGCCAAAACTGGTTGATAGTACAGTAAACCAGCATTGGGTTCAAATGATGGTCGGTAATGAACGGGTGATGACCATTGCATTTGAAATTGTCATGCAGCAGGTCACAGGAACGATGAGTTTCTATATTCCATTTTCCATGCTGAAACCGGTGATATCTCATCTGAACCCCCATACGATTATCACAGGGCGGAAGGAACAATTTTCTGACCCTAAAGCTTTGATCATCAATATGGAAAACCTTAAGAGAATTTCTTTACCCTTAAGAATCATTCTTGGGAATGCCAATATTAAATTTGAAGAGCTGGTGCACTTAAAAGCGGGTGATGTCATTGTATTGGATACATTTGCAAATCAGGAAATCAACATAAAAGTTGCTGGACAAAACAGATTCAAGGGTAAAGTAGGCAAGGTTGGAAAGCGAATGGGGATCAAATTAACAGGCAAGGTTGAAGCAGATAATTCACTCTTTGACAACCTACTAGAGGAGAGAAACTAATGGAAAACAATATGGCAGTACCTGGACAAGCGCCTAAAAGTCCTAGACCCGCTGATGTGATGGATAATCAGACCTACGATATGATGCTGGATGATTTTGATGATACTCCCCAAGCAGCAGTACCCAATAACCTGGGTATGCTGATGGATGTCAACATGCAGTTGACCGTTGAATTGGGTCGCGCAAAGATGAGTGTAAAACAAGTTTTAGAACTTCAGCAAGGTGCGGTATTGGAGCTTGACCGAATTGCAGGCGATGCGGTTGATATCTATGTGAATGATCATTTGATTGGAAGAGGGGATGTTGTGGTTGTGGATGATAAGTTTGGAGTTCGAATAACTGAGTTGATTATTCCAAAGCCAGGCGATTAATATGTTTGAACAAATAAAAAAAGTTCTATTAAAAAACGAGAAAAACAGGAAATTAGCTATCACGATTGGATGGGTAAGCCTTGTTTTGATTGTCTTGATAATTGCAGCAAATATGGGGGGGAGTTCCGCAGTTAATGCCGATGAATTATCCGCTTCGACCGAGTTCAATATTGGAGAAATGGTATTTGGCACCATGATCCGTTTAGTGTTGGTGCTTGCATTAATTTATGGATTGTTTTCCATCTATCGATTATTCCAAAAAAGTGATTTGAAGATTGCAAAAAGGCGATTACAAATCGTTGATTTGCATCGGTTTTCACAAAAGCAGGCAGTGGTCATCTTACGGGTGGACGATCAGGAATTGTTAATTGGCTTGACTGATCATGAGATTACTTTTCTCAAAACCATTTCAGCTGGAAATCAAAAGACTGAATTGCAGGATTTCAATGATGATCCAGATCGAAAACCGTTTCAGGATTATATGGACGAACAAAATGAGCAGTAATCAAAAGTTGGTAAAGCGGCGAACCTATTTATTGGTGTTTCTTTTGTTTGCATTGGCATTGGTTTTGTCATCCTGTTCAGGAACCGGGGATATTAAAGCACCTGGGGTCACATTCTCTCTAGAACAAGACGGACAACCTGCGGAAGTCTCTTCGGGTGTTCAACTGCTGGTTTTAGTCACAGTCCTTTCCCTTGCCCCATCGATTGTGATCTTAATGACCTCCTTTACCCGTATCGTGATCGTACTTTCCCTTTTACGTAATGCCATTGGCACTCCAACAGTTCCTCCATCACAGGTTGTGATCGGTTTGGCTTTATTGTTAACCTTTTTTATCATGTCGCCGACGATTAACGAAATCAATACAACTGCCTTGCAGCCTTACATCAATGAGCAAATTGATCAAGCAACCGCTTTGAAAAACGCCGCAATTCCGATACGTAATTTCATGTTTAAACAAACTCGGGAAAAAGATATTGAATTGTTCCTCTCCTTCAATGGAAGCGAGCAGCCTCAGACCATGGAAGATATTCCAACCCTGGTATTGATGCCTGCTTTTGTCATTAGTGAATTAAAAACTGCCTTTATGATGGGGTTTGTCATTTATGTCCCATTTCTGATTATCGATATGGTCATTTCCAGCATCCTGCTTGCCATGGGTATGATGATGATGCCGCCATCGCTTATTTCATTACCTTTTAAATTATTATTATTCGTTATGGTGGATGGTTGGTATCTACTCACCCGTTCACTACTATCAAGTTTTTAGGGAGGATTAATATGGACGAAGGAATGTTAATTACCTTAGCGCAAAATGCGCTGGTGATGACGGCTATGCTTGCAGCTCCTTTCCTCTTGGTAACATTGGTCATTGGTAGTATCATCAGTCTCATACAGGCGGCTACTCAGGTAAACGAGTTTACATTAACCTTTATACCGAAAATTATTGGTATTCTCGTTGTCCTTGTTTTACTAGGTAGCTGGATGATTCAACAATTATTAGTTTATACAACAAATTTGTATAATACACTGCCAACATTAATCAAGTGAGCCTATGCAGACTACTTTGCTTGTTTCTCAAACAGAATTAAGCCAATATCAACAAAAAATTCTGAAGTTTATCGATTCCGATTTAAAACCATTGCCCAGCAGTGTTTCTCGAGTGTTAAATGCGGTGGATGATCAGATGAGTAACGCTGGATTTATAGGGGAGTTATTGGGGCTGGATCATATTTTGGCTGCCAAGGTATTGCAGGCAGCCAATTCAGCTTATCTTGGATATGGGCCTTCTTGTTCAAGTTTAACCGATGCCGTTGTACGATTGGGATTCAATCGCATTAAGACCATGGTATTAGGGGTGGTAACTTCTTCTGTTCTTGAAACATCTTTAAAAGGGTACCGCTATTCATCAACGGATATTTGGAATCATTCAGTGGCTGTTGCCACTTCTGCTCAATGGATAGCCAGAGCCATGCGGTACGCTTTTCCAGAAGAAGCCTATGTTGCCGGTCTGTTGCATGATATAGGGAAAATTACTTTGAACCACCTGATTGTTGGGATTTTAGCCCCTTTCTATGTTCAGGTGGATCAAAAGGGGTTTGCCGTGTATCGGGTCGAACGGATGTATTTCGGACTTGATCATGCATTTGTGGGCGGTATGATGGCGAAGAAGTGGAATTTTCCGGAACGATTACTTTTGGGAATAAAGCATCACCACACACCCAATGAATCCACTGATGATGGGTATCTCGCGAGCATTGTTAACATTGCTAATGCCTGTAACCCTTATAGTAATTCAAAAGACAATCATTATGGACTGGATAATATTCATCCATCTTCATATGCAATTCTGGGTCTAGATAAACAGCAAATTTCTGAAAAAATTGCTGATCTTTTCACATATTACAGATCAAAATAAAACGTGGAAAAAACTACCCGTAAACCAAAAAAAATTGACCGAATATGCATTATGGAATCAGATCGGCTTCTTTCCGATTTTATGGTTTTAATCCTTGAAGAATTTGGTTTTAAAATTGATATCGTATCCGACAAAACTGAAATTCAGGCCTATATTACTGAGAAAAGACCAAGACTTTATATCATCGATGTGTTTTTACCCCAATGGAACGGTCTGGAAATCATTCAGTATATGCAAGAAAATGAACTTTTATCTGGTACACGGGTGATTGTAATCTCTGCTTTTGGTTACCAGGAAGTTGTTCAGCAGGCGATTTTAAATGGAGCATCCGATTTCCTCTTGAAACCTTTTGAAAAACAAACCTTATTGACCAAAGTCCGGACCCAATTAATTGAACTTTATCACGGGGGATAAAGCAGATTATTATTTTACAAATAATTTAGTCATGCTTCACTTTCCATTTACAGCCAAAAAAGCGCTCTGCGGGTATCTTAATAACGTGGAGAAAAGTTCATGCTAATTTCGATTGCTGCAGTTCAATACTTTATCCTGATATTTACCCGAGTGATTGTGATTCTGGTACAGATACCCATCTTTGGTGGAGCCATGATTAACAACACGGTAAAAGTCGGATTGGGTATTGCCATTTCAATTATGATTATTCCCCTCGAACAAATCTTGAATTATCAAGTGGAATTACCCGCCGTTGGATTGGCCTATGCGATATTTCAGGAAATAGTCATTGGATTTATGGCAGGATTTGCGGCGTCTTTATTATTTAATATGATCCAAACAGCTGCTACACTGATGGATCTTTCCAGTGGTTTTAGTGCCGGATCTGTTTTTAACCCCACAATTGGAGCACCCGGATCAGCATTTGATCAATTTTTTGTTTTATTTGCCATGATGTATTTTCTGGTCATCAATGCACACCATCAATTTTTACTAGGTTTAAGATACACTTTTGTCGTTTTACCAATCGGCAGTTCTTTGAACCTCCTTACGCCAGATAATTTATTAACCATGAGTGGAAAGATCATTAGCAGTGGTGTTCAAATAGCATTACCAGTCATGGGTGCTTTGTTGCTAACCGATCTAACAATGGGCTTATTGGCTCGTGTTTCTCCCCAAATCAATGTTTTCTTTTTAGGTCTACCCGTTAAAGTTTGGGTGGCAGTGGTTGGCTTATTTTCGGCAATAATCATTCTTGGTCCTGTAATTCGAGATATTTTCGCCAATGTGGACTTGGACATGATTCAGATATTAGGACTATAACTCATGGCAGAGAAAACCGAAGCCCCAACTCCTCGAAGGATACAGGATGCACGGGAGCGTGGACAAGTTGCTAAGTCAGTGGAACTCAATTCTGCACTGATATTGTTAATTGTTGGAGTTTGGATTATCCCAGGACCTGGAGCACAGTTAGCTATTGCGTTGGAGAGAGTCATTTTGGCTATGATTTCAAAGATAGAACCCGGAATTGTTGCCGTGGATATGACAACAGTTTGGTTACGCGATGTGCTTTTTTCAAACCTGTCATTCCTTGCACTTCCTTTGATAGAAATTTTATTTGGGATATTAATAATAAGCGTTGGGATGGATTTTCTTCAAACCGGTATAAATTTTCCATCGAAAAGAAAGTTTGTGGATTTTGATCGAGTGAATCCAGCTTCAGGATTGAAAAAATTATTCTCATTGAACGGCTTGGTAAATTTACTTAAGTCAACATTGAAACTAACAATTGTAGGATTAATCGCCTATCAGTATTTTCAAGCGAACATGAACCAGCTTTCTATACTATCAACTATGAGTATGAAAGGGGGACTGATGGTTTGGATCAATATGGCGACTGGTTTGGTCATTCGCATTGGAGCTGTCTATTTTATTCTTGCTGTTGCGGATTACATCTATCAGCGTTGGGAGTACATGCGGAATCTGAAGATGTCCAAACAGGATATCATGGATGAATTAAAGAGAACAGAAGGGGATCCATTTATTCGAGGACGTATTCGCCAGCAGCAAAGGCGAATGGCTCAAATGCGAATGATGTCGAAGGTACCAAAATCAGATGTGGTGGTGGTTAACCCAACCCATTTGGCGGTAGCCATCAAATATGATGACAAAAAGCACAAAGCACCGGTTGTTCTGGCAAAAGGGGCTGATTTGGTTGCTGCCCGGATTATTGAAATTGCCAGAGAAAATAATATTGAAGTTATCCAAAATATTCCTGTTGCCCGTGCATTATATAAAAGCGTTGAGATAGATGATGAAATACCTGCTGAAATGTACATGGCAATGGCCGAGATTTTATCTTTCGTCTTTAGGAAAATGAAAAAACAAGGTAATTATGGCAGTTGAAACAAATTCCTCCATACCAATGTTAAATTTAAAACGTCTGTTCCAATCCAAGGACATGATGATGGCATTTGCCCTTGTCCTCATGGTTGTGATGATGTTGGTACCTTTGCCAAGTTTTGTCCTGGATCTGGTTGTGGGCCTTAACCTGGCAATGTCTGTCGGGATCATTTTGTTAACCATGTATACCAAACAGCCACTCGAATTTTCAGTCTTTCCATCCTTACTCCTGTTGGTTACCTTATTCCGATTAGCCATCAATATTTCAGCCAGTCGATTGATTTTATTGGAAGGCAACGCGGGCATGATTATTGATACCTTTGGTAAGATTGTGGTCGGTGGCAATTATGTGGTGGGTGTAGTCATCTTCATTATGCTGATGATTATTCAATTTGCCGTCATCAATAATGGTGCAGGTCGTGTATCTGAAGTTACGGCCAGGTTTACGCTGGACGCGATGCCTGGGAAGCAAATGGCGATTGATGCTGACTTAAATGCGGGAATCATCAATGAAATTGAAGCGCAGCAGCGTAGAAAGCAAGTTACTGTTGAAGCGAACTTTTATGGGGCAATGGATGGTGCCAGTAAATTTGTAAAAGGGGATGCTGTCGCTGCCATCATTGTGATGATTGTTAACATTGTGGGGGGGTTCATTATTGGGATGGTGCAATTTAATTTGGATTTCCTTACTGCGCTGCAAAATTACACGGTTTTAACGGTTGGTGCCGGGTTGGCTGTTCAGGTACCTGCCTTATTAATTTCCGCTGCGTCGGGTTTGATTGTCACTCGGTCGGCAACTGAAGAATCTTTGGGTGTTGATCTGGTTACTCAGTTATCCAATTACAAAGTTCTATTCGCAGGATCGGCCATCATGGTGATGATCGGGTTAATTCCTGGCATGCCAAAAATCCCATTTTTGGTTATTGCTTTAGGACTGGGTGGTGTGGCCTATATCATTTGGCGGGATTCACAGAAAACAGTTAGTGTCGCTGAACCGGAAGAGATCAAACCCGCCTTGGAAACGCCTGAAGAGATGATGCATTCGTTGATCATTGATCCGATTGAATTGGAAGTGGGGTATGGCCTTATACCTTTGGTGGATGAAGAACGTGCAGATAACTTGCTTCGTCAAATCACTAATATTCGCCGCCAGCTCATCAATGAGCTTGGATTCGTTCTGCCCGTTGTCAGAATTCGGGACAATCTGCGGCTGCAACCCCAGAACTATCGGATAAAAATCAGAGGCGAAGAAATTACCCGCGGCGATATTTTGGTTGACCGCTACCTGGCTATTCCGAATGGACCTGTGGAAGTAGAAATTAAAGGGATCCCGACAACTGAACCTGCTTTTGGTATGCCAGCCTATTGGATCAGTGAATCCGAAAAAGGGAAAGCTGAAATTGCCGGGTATACCGTTGTATCTCCTCTTGCTATGATCAGCACCCATTTGACGGAAGTCATTCGTTTGCATTCCTCACAATTGTTATCCCGCCAAATGTTAAAAGAAATGTTGGATCAATTGCGGCATCATTCACCGGCCGCGGTGGATGGCTTGATCCCTGAATTGTTAACCCTGGGTGAATTACAAGAAATATTGAGGAACTTATTAAAAGAACGCATCCCGGTTCGAGATTTGGCTGGGATTCTGGAGACATTGGCCAAGCACGCCCATTCCACGCGGGACACGAATATTTTGGCTGAGGCAGTCAGGCAAACCATGTCAGTCGCTCTTTCGAATTTGTATCGGGAACCTGATGGGCAAATCCATGCTTTTACCCTTGCTCCGAAGTTGGAATCCATGCTACGTCAGACACTGAATTCAGCGGAGGGTGGGTTTATGTTCCAAATTGACGCGTCTACTGCCCAATCGATTTTACATTCGATTGGTGAGCAAATGGAAAATTTGGCAAAGGATGGTCATATGCCCATATTGCTTTGTTCACGGGAATTACGGCTGGCGATTCGGAAATTGATAGAAATGTCATTTAATACTCTGATTGTAATGGCTTTTTCGGAGATCAGTGCAGGAACAAAAGTAACTGCTCACGGCATGGTAGAAATCAACTCGTAAAAGTGAAGAATAAATGAAAACGATTACCTTTCAAGCCGAAAATATGCAAAAAGCATTAGAAATTGTTCAACAAGAACTAGGTCCAGATGCCATGGTTGTTTCCGTAAGGCAAATCCCTGGTGGCCCGGTTTGGCAAGTATGGAAAACACCCATCATTGAGATAGTTGCAGGTATCCCGGATGGAACAGTAGAACCTGTTAAGACAAAACCTATCAAGAAAACATCCCAACATGAATATGCCAGTGAACCGGATGACATTAAGGATTCGTTGTCTGAACTCTATAGCACATCAAATTTCGAGAAAAACGAAAAGGTACCAGCAGCTACAGGGACATATAACAGGAGAAAACCATTGCCGGAAAAAGCTGAAAAATCAGAGATACACGATCCTAATGAAAATTTTGGGAAAAATTTCGATGATCTTTATGCCGGAAAACAGCAAACATTAGTAAACTCAAAATCAAGAGTGGAAGAAAGTAAATCATCTCAATTAAAAGCTTTTGCCAGTATTCTTCCAACCTTACCAATACAAACAACAAAATTATTACAAAAATTGCTGGAACAGGGTGTGGCGGAAGAATATATTTATCGGGTTGCACAGTTGTTACACACAACAATGACAGATCAAACAAGAACTAACCCGGATAAGATCGCCAGTTTTCTGCAAAAGCAATTTGAAGCATCGATCAATTCAAATAAAACAATAATTGGGATCAACCCAAAGATCATTTGTTTGATCGGTACCAGTGGAGTAGGAAAGACAAGTACTATCGCAAAATTGGCAACATATTATGGCAGACGTCTCAATAAAAAGGTAACCTGGATTTGTGCAGATACCGTGAGGTCCGGAGCTATTGCAGAAGCGAATACGTATGTTGATTCAATTGGCGCTACTTTAAAAATTGCATATACCGCCTCAGATTTGAGTGAAGCTATCAGCCAATCCATTAATGCTGGGGCAGAATACATTCTGATTGATACACCAGCTTTCAATCCAAATCGAGAATCAAGTGTTTTGGATTTAGGCAATTTGATAACGGTGATTCCCAAAAGGAACACTTGGCTGGTTTTACCGGCAACCGCTAAAGAAAAAGATTTAAACCAGGTTTACTCAGCAGTGTCTCACTTTAGGATCAGGGGAATGGTGGTTACCAAGATGGATGAAACGACGACTTTTGGCCCAATTTTCAATATCCTGGTGAAACATAAAACACCATTGAATTATTTGACCTTCGGATCCAATGTGGTTAACGATCTGGTTGCAGCAGAGCCGAGCATCTTTGTCCAATCGTTATTTGAAGAGAGGTACGTGGGTTAATGGCTAAAACTAAGGGATCCCAGAATCAAACTGCAATGGCCAATCCTAAGGTTCATCCTGTTTTAGAAGCAGGTGTGACGTTGACGAAGATTTTGATCCTGATTACTGCTGGACTTGTCTTTTTATTTTCGCTTCAGGCGGGTGCCGAATGGTATGACGTCGCAATCCGAACATCCCTGGCTATCATCGTTGTCGGTTTACTCGGATGGTATATCAATTGGAAGTTGGGAAAGTGGATTATAAGTTACGAGATGAACAAGCTGCAAAAGGACGATGCTCATATTTTGGATGAGAAAGTTTGACGGAAAAATAAATGGAAGAGATTAGCTCCGGGGAAAGTACCCTGATCAAAGAATTTCTGGCAACGAAAGACGCCAAGTTACGGGAGGATGTGATTGTAAGCATGCTTCCGTTAATCCATTTTGTGCTGGGAAGGCTGGGTATCTCACGCAATACAAGTCAGGAATATGATGATCTGGCTGCTCAAGGGGTATTGGGACTGATTGAGGCAGTGGATCGATTTGATGATAAGTACAATACAAAATTGTCAACATTTGCCACCCTCAAGATTCGCGGAAAAATATTGGATACCTTAAGAGAAATGGATTGGTTATCTCGTTCCTCTCGGCAAAAAGTACGCGCAATGCAGCAAGCTACACATGAATTGGAAACCAGTTTGAAGCGAAATCCAACCGACGATGAGATTTCGGCCCACATGAATATTGAAGCCGATGAGTACCGCAGAATTGTCGGGGATGCCAGTAAGAGTTTCCTATCGCTTGACGAGAAAATCGGTGATGCAAGTGATGAGGCGATTGACCTGCGAGAACTTATCACGGATAAAAATCAATTGGATCCATCTGAAGAAATTGAAGACCGTAATTCAAAAGATATGATTATACAAGGAATAAAAACCTTATCCATCCGGGAACAACAGATATTATCTTTATATTATTATGACGAATTGACATTGAAAGAAATCGGACAGGTGATGGGTATTTCCGAATCAAGAGTAAGTCAGGTTCACGGAAAGGCAATAATCAGATTGAAAGAGTACGCTGGAAATTCTGATGCCATGGCTTCGAAAACATATCAGCACACCAAAAAAGCCGGATTTAATAATTCTGCAGCATACATAGTTTAACGCGAGGCGAAAAGTGATCGGAGTAAATACTAATTTATTATCAGATACCTTACATGTAGTACAAATAGCCCAGGAAACTGCTCTCAGACGCGGTCAGGAAGCCACTGCGAGCCGAATGCAGCCTGTTGTGGAAAAACTCCGTTCCATTCTCACTCAGGAGCGTAGTGCCGCTCCAATTGAACCCACTGGTGTATTGAAGGAAACCAGCTTCAAAACATTGATGGCATTAAAGGAAAAGCAGTTGGATGGGCAAGTTTCTTCCTCTATCCCAGTGGAAGAGAAACAGAAAATTGTCACCGCGTTAGCATCTGGTGGTATGGGCGAAATAGATATTGCCAAGCAATTAGGCATTGCCCGTGATGAAGTTAGAATGATTGTGAATTTATCCGAGATGAATTCCACAATCAGGAGGTCCAAATGATAAAAGGGCTTTATTCAGCAGTTTCTGCGATGATCACAGGTCTGGATCGTCAGGCATTAATTACCCATAATGCGGCGAATCTAGACACACCTGGATTTAAGCAGATTATGATGACCATGGAAGAATTTAAACAGACTGGCGTATTTACAGCAGAATCTGTTATGGATTCTACTGTTGCTCTGGGTGGCAACATTCCGTTTGATGACAATCGCTATTTAAAAATTAATTATATCGGTTCTCATGGGACAGGTGTACAGAAGGCTGAAGAGCGTACCAATATCAGTCAGGGTGCGCTATTAAATACGGAAGAACCATTGGATCTGGCTATTGAAGGAAATGCGTATTTTAAAATTCAAACGCCTGATGGCATGCGTTACACCCGCGACGGACGATTTAATCTTAATGCAAATCGGGAAGTTGTTACGGTTGATGGGTATTATCTTATGAATGATGCTGATCAGAAGATAACCCTGCCCGCAGGCAGTATTATTGAAATTGATCCTTCTGGAACAATATTTTTGGATGAGGAAGAAGTGACCACAATTTCACTCTCCTCCTTCAAAGATGAATTAAAAAGTCTAGTTCGCTCGAATGACAATACATTTGAAGCCATCAATAATCCAGATGGAGAAACGGTCAGTTCTGTCAGTCAAGGATATCTTGAGAGTTCGAATGTGGATGTAGCCCAATTGATGACTCAGATGGTTTCGGTGGTACGTTCCTACGAAGCCGCCCAACAACTGGTATCTATTCAAGATGAGTTATTAGGACGTTCTATCAGTACACTTGGTAGAGTTTAATCGGAGGTACCATGTCATCCTTTACCCAAATTATCCAAATGGCCCGTAGTTCAATTTTATCCAATCTTTCCAATCTGGATGTCGTTAGCAATAACTTGGCCAATATCAATACAACTGGTTTTAAAGCTGCACGCATCAATTTCCAGGAGTTGCTGGATGAGAACAACAAAAATGGTGTCCAGGAGTCATCCACACAGTCAAAATTTACGCAAGGTGCGATTAACCAGACCGGAAACCCATTGGATCTGATGATCACGGGTCATGGTTTTTTTGGTGTCGAAATGCCAAATGGAGATATAGCCTATACCAGGGACGGTTCATTCAAGTTGGATGCTAATGGCACTATTGTTGATTCAAAAGGGAACCACCTGGTTTGGGATGGGACAGTACCTCTTGAAGCAACCAAAGTTGAAGTTAACCGCAACGGCATTGTGAAAGTTAGCGTTAATGGGGTTTGGCAAGATTTGGGTCAAATTCAATTATATGAGTTCAATAATCCTTCCGGTTTAAGAATTATTGGCGATAATTTACGTACAGAAACTCCTGAATCAGGCGCTCCCATTGAGGGAACGGCAGCAGCAGAAGGCTTTGGTTCTATTGTGAGTGAATCTTTGGAATCATCCAATGTGGATTATGCAACAGAGCTGGTACGCATGATGACCCTTCAACGGTCATTTGAAGTTTCAATAAAAAATCTCCAACAGACGGATACCATGCTTGGCATGGCAATCAATATGAGGAAATAGTAAAGTTTTCTCAAATTTATCCGATAAGGATATAAGTAATAAATCCGTCAAAGGAGATGAGAACTATGGTGGAAAATGGGAATATACCCTCAGTAAATGCAAGTCATACCAGTATGATCCAGGGGATGGAGCAAAAGAAATATAAAGCTGCTTCAACGGAAAGTACTGAAAATACTCCTCAGTCCGACAAAGCAACAGTTTCTGCTGAAGCGCAAGTGTTATCAAAATCCATTGCAGCTTTGGGCGATGTGGATGATGTACGTCAGGAAAAAGTAACCGCGATTAAGCAGGAAATTGATAATGGTACTTATGAAATTAAGTATGAAAATATTGCATCGCGAATCGGAAATATTTTAAAACAGATTTCAGAATAATACCGGGAGGCGTTCATGCCTGAAAATCACGAAGAAAGAAATGATGTTCTTGTTAGCTTAGAAGCAATACTGGTAAATGAATTTCGTGTTTATCAGTCCCTTCGTGATTTAACCCTTGAAGAGCGGCAAATTCTTCTAGAAGGGAGAGGCCAGAACTTGATGAGTCTGGTCGATAAAAAGGAAGAGCTTCTGGATGAATTAAACCAGATGGAAGATAAACGCAACCATCTCATCGATCGAATTGCTGATATCTTCGATATTTCAAGTAAATATGAAAATCTAGGCGAATTGCTCGAACTAATTCGGGCTGAACCTGTGAAACGATTACAACGATTGCGCCAGGGTTTGGTTGCATTACAGACTGAAATTCGGGATATTAACCGCGGAAATGCAGCTCTTGCCTCCTTGAACCTGGAAAAAATCACTCAATTACAGAATTATTTATTCAAACTATTCACTTCAACCGCACAATATCAGCCCATTGGCAATCAAGCCTTTGCGGATGGTCCCGCGAGCTGGGGTATGGATCAAAGGGCTTAAAGAGGTAGATTATGCCATCATTTTCCGGAATTCACTTAGCACTGCAGGCCATTCTGGCTAACCAAAATGCCATGGAAGTTGTATCGCACAATGTTTCCAATGCGAATACAGCCGGATATCATCGCCAGAAAGCTGTTTTAACGGCCAGTGTACCTCAATCCACTGGTGGCTGGATCTCATCGAATCTGTCCAAAAGCATGGGGACCGGTGTGATGATGGAAAGTGTCTATCGTTACAGTATGAACTTTACCGATGCCAGATATCGGGATGAGATCAAAGAAACAGCTAGATGGGATACAGAAGCAAAATTATTATCCATGGTGGAATCCAGCATGTCTGAAACCTCTGTGGATAGCATCTCCACTCGATTAGATGAATACTGGGGAAGTTGGCAGGCTTTGGCAGCAGATCCTGAAGATCCGGCTTTACGTCTGGATGTGATGTCGAAAGGGGAAGCTCTGGCTAATTCTTTTAATAGCCGTGCCTTAAGGTTAGAAAATATTCGATTAGATCAAAATATGGCCATTGTTGAACGCGTTCAGGATGTAAACGAGATGGCCGTTCAGATTGCTGCACTCAACAAGCAAATATCTCAGGTGCAGGCTACTGGCGGAACCCCGAATGATTTGTTAGATAAAAGGGATCTAATCCTGGATGAGTTATCCAGAATCGCCGGGGCAACCAGTTATGAGCAAGAGAATGGGCATGTCAACGTTTCCATTGGAGGCCATTTCCTGACCATTGGTACGACACCCTACAGAATTACCACCACGACCAATGCAGAAAATTTAGTGGAATTGCAATGGGAAGATGGGGCAACTTTCCAATCACTGCAAGGGGAATTATTGGGATTATTCCATGGCAGAGACGAAACCATTGTTGATCAAATAACCCGCCTGGACGAACTTGCTAGTGCACTTGTTACCAACGTAAATGCACTCCACTCGACAGCATATGGCATGAATAATGAAACCGGGTATGACTTTTTCGAGAGCAGCGGAACAACTGCCTTATCCATGAGATTCAATTCTACTCAGATAACTGTAGATCGTGTAGCCACAGGTTCTGCAGCAGACGCTCCTGGGGATGGCAATCTAGCAAAACAAATAGCGGCCATCCAGAATGCATTATTGTTTCATGGTGGTACAGCTACCATCAAGCAAGTCAACAACGAACGGATTGGATCACTGGCATTAGAAGTACAGCGCACTAAAAATTTGGCTACTGATCATGGCATTGTAAAAGAAGCGCTAAATACGCAACGTGAAGAGATTGCTGGTGTGAACTTGAATGAAGAAGCGGCAAATATGGTGAAATATCAAATGGCCTATAATGCGGCTGCCAGATTAATGACCACCATCGATGAAATGTTAGATCGTGTGATCAATAACATGGGTCTTGTCGGTAGATAAGTGGATCGGAGGATACGATGCGGATAACGAATAATATTGCACACGAGATGCAGCTCAAGAATATGAATGAAGCATTGGATAAGCTTTATCAATATTCAATAAAGGCAGGTACGGGCAAACGTTTTCAGGTTGCATCGGAAAATCCAACCATCGCTGTGGAATCCATGTCCATTAAGTCAACGCTGAAATCCATGGAGTATTACACCAGTACTGCCGAATCATCCAAAGAATGGATGTCTGCTACAGAGTTCGCCTTGCAGCAAGTTGCAGATAATGGCGCCCGGGCTGAAGCTTTGGTAAATCGCGGTTTGAGTGATACCATGGGTGCGGATGAGCGAACGGTCATCGCCACAGAATTGGATGGTATTCTTGAACAAATCGTCAGTACGGCGAACACGCAACATCGGGACCGTTATCTTTTTTCAGGTTTTTCTACTAAAACAGAACCTTTTGTTAGAACCCCGGCAGTTCCCCCTGCATCCGAAACGGTGGATTATTTACCACCCGCAGGACCATTTCAAGCGATTCAAAGGGATACTGCTCCTGGAGAAACGATTACTGTCAATCTGGATGGACCGTCAACATTTGGACCTCTATTTGATGCCATCATTGCTACACGAGATGCCCTGTATGCAAATGATATGACCAGCTTGCGTCCTGCATATACCGCATTACAAAACGCCTCGAAAAATGTTATGAATAATTTGACTACTATTGGTGCAAGACTGAGGGTTGTTGAGACAACCATTGCGAAAAATGAAAATTCGAAAATTGAATTGCAGGCCCTTCTTTCGCAGAAGGAAGATGCAAATATGGCTGAAGCTATATCCCAGTTGAAGAACCAGGAAGTTGTTTATCAAGCGGTATTACAGGTTGGTGCAAAGGCGAATAGCCTGATGAGCCTATTTGATCTTTTATGATAAACTATTAACAAATCCATTTCATCGGGGTAGTAGCCGTGCTGGTATTAACCAGGAAAGTAGATGAAGGCATCATTATTAATGATAATATTCGTATTGTTATCCTGGGAATTGACAAGGATAAGATTAAGATTGGTATTGATGCCCCAAAAGAACTGATAATTATCAGGGAAGAGCTTAAGGTCGCGCTGGCTGACCAAGAAAAAGTACTTGAAAATCTGGTGAAAGAAGAAGAGCCTGCTTCAATGCAAGAGTTAAGAGAATTATTGATGAGTTTTGCAGACCAGACTGAGTTGGAAGAGTTGGTATCTCCACCTGAAAAAGAGGATTAATATTTTTTTTATATCTGATATTGAAAATTACTTTCGAATCTAAGAAGACAAACCTTGAAAGTTCAGGTTTGTTTTTTTCTTTCATACGGTATAAGAATAGAGTTGCCAGGTATCTAAAAAATTTACTTTCTTTTACGGGACTTTCATCTTACGTTTATACCGGGAGATAGGTTTCACTGGTAAAGTAATTGATGAAGGAATAGCGCAACTATGGTATCTCCGCTCTCAATTAAAGAGTTAAGAGTTGTAAAAAATAAAGCCCGTGAATTTATTAAAAGCCGACAAATTGAAAAGGCTTTGATTATCTATGCGCGAATATTAAAGTTGTTTCCTGATGATCTCGAATCCTTATTGATGCTGGGGGATGCCTGTCTGGTTCGACGAGATCGCGAGCGAGCGATTAAATTCTATACCAGGGCGTATGAACTGGCTTCCTGGCGGGATGATATCATCCGCCGTTTGGAGATTGCCAACGAACCCATTCGATTTACGAATTTTGAAGGAATCCAACAAGAGCAAAATCTTGATCCATCCACAGAGCAGGTTATGGTGGAGGGTCTTAATGAGAGTTCCTCGATTGTACAAGATGAAACCATTCTCCTGAAGAGCAGCGATACACCCATTCAGGCTGATGATGCACACACTGAAGAAAGGAATTCTGAAGGAGAGGCAAAGCATCTTGACTTGGATTCTACATTCGAGATGATCCTGCCGGATTCGGAAATTGAAGGATCTCTGCAAACCAGCGAGAACGTTCCTGAAACAGATATTGATCCTGAACCAGGGATCAATGAAGCTGTTGATGAGGTAAATCCAGAAGCAAACCCTAGGCTTGGGGAAAAGGCATTTGCTGATCTAATCAATAACGTATCCAAAGATATTTCATCCTCCCAAGCAGATGATCCTGTCTCCATGCAGGAAATTCGCAAGAAAATTCCCATTGAAAAGCTGCGTCAAAAGATTTCTGATGATCAGGTGCAAAGTGCCAATGATTTAATGGATTCGATTCTGCAGAGTCAGAGCCCTTCCAAAGTCGTTGCGGATCATTTGGAAGATCTGGATGATTTATTGCCCGCTTTAATTGAAATGAATATTCGTCAAAGCCGAACCCAGGGCAGACCGGATTTGGCGGAAGCCCTCGAAGAGATTCTTTCTGATGTCTTGTTCAATGTGGAAGGGTTTGAAGAAGAAGAGCTGCTTTCTATTACAAAGCCTATCAATATCAATCTGGATACAGCACCGACCATTATTGTTGATGGGGTTAACTCGAAGGAATCCCCGTTTCGCTTATATCATATCCAAAGTGCATTAGCTGAGGCAGGCTATAACATCATCGCCTGGAATAATCAGGAAGAAGCCAGCCGTGAACTACACAGTGCTGATTTTGTTTTGTTGCATAACCCTCATTGTCAGCAGAAATTTATTAAAATGCTGGCGGAACGTGCCGGAATCAATAAACCAACCATTGTGGATTTGGACATCGATTTTCGAACCATGCCAATTTACCATCCGGATTATCTATCCATGGGGATGAATTCAAGTGATCAATTTAGAGCCTACACCACCGTTTTGCAATTGGCTGACTTGATTACAGTTGGGAGTTCTTATTCCACAAAATTGCTGGTTGAAGAAGGCTTGAATGCCGTTTATATGCCAGAGATGTGGAATTCGGAAAATGAGTTATGGTCAAAACATAGCAATGAGCGAGATACATTAAACATAGGGGTAATGGCCATTACTGGGCAATTAGCGGATATTGCTGAAGTTCGCCGTGGAATTGTGCGGGTTATCCGTGAGTTTCCACAGACCAGACTTGTAGTAACCGGTGACGCGGATGCTTATCGACTTTTTGATAATTTACCGGAAGGAAAAAGAATTTTCTATCCGGATGTCGAACCAGATGATTATCCTTATATGTTGTCCCAAATGGATATCATCTTATCCCCTTATGAAATTAGCACGGGAAATAATCATCATTCCGACCGTATCCTGATGGAAGCTGGGATAAAAAAGATACCTTGGTTAGCCTCGCCAATCCAGTCCTATCAGCGCTGGAATGCAGGTGGCATTTTGGCAGAGAGCATTGAGGATTGGTACTTTGGATTAAAAAAATTGATTTTGGATCCTCAAGCAAGACTGCGTTTGGGTGATGCTGGGTATAACAAAGCCAAGGACCGTGAGGTTAAGAGTATCAGTAGTTTATGGGAACAAAACATAAAACAGATTTTAGAGGTAGTTTGAGGATATGATCATTACCTATGTGTATCCGAATGAACCCGAAAATTGGGAAAACATAGAATGGCGTTGCATGGTACCCGCAGCGGCCATTAATCGTACGGGTATTCACAAGGCCAATCTTTTATCGGATAGTGAATTTTCTAATAATTCAAATGATTGCATTAATGCCTGTCTCGAAAGCGATATCATTATCATATATAGAAAAGTGTACGGGAAGGTAATTACAGCTATCCATCATTGGCAGGCACGAGAGAAAACCATCATTGTTGATTTTGATGAAGCGTATCAACTATTGGATCCTGAATCTGATGAATACCATTTTTGGTTTGATGGTATTCATGGTAACAAAGAAAATGCCATTCGCTATATCTCACCAGCTCCTTTAACACAGTTCAAATGGGGTTTGAAATTAGTGGATGGGATCACCGTACCCTCCAATCGATTGGCAAAGGATTGGATTAATTTCAACGAGATTGGGATTATTCCAAACTATATCAATCTTGATAGTTATATCGCAGGGCAACGGAAAATAAATAAAAGCAAACTGGTTATCGGTTGGCATGGAAAAAACAAACAATTACAGAATTTTAAAACCAGCGGTTTGTTTGATGCTCTGGTGAGTGTTTTTGCCCAATCAAAAATGGTTGAGCTTTCCATCTATCTTGACGATGAATATAAAACCGATCTTGAATTTGAAAATGATGGACAGGTAAAAATTGTTGAAAATTGCAGAAAAGAAACCTGGCAAGCTGGTTTAACCAGCATTGACATTGGATTGCTGCCTCTATTGGGTGAATTTGATCAACGACAATCCATGCGGACGGCTTTGGAATATCTGGTCATGAAAATTCCATGGATCGCCAGTCAAAGTTCTGCTTATCATGAAATGGATGGGTATGGCGAGTTTGTTGATAATCAACCGGATTCCTGGAAGAACAAAATAAACGATATGATCCGACACTATGACGCGTATCGCATAAGTGCCAGCCAGGAACTCTATCTATTGGGGATTGGAAAGTCAGTGGATGAAAACATCCACCGAACTATTGAGCTGTATGAGAGAATCATCACATCCAAAAAAAGTTAAATTTTGGATTGTTCGGGAGGAAGTATGAACTTCAATGGTAATAACATGAAAAAAGTACATCGTGAGTTTGATGATGATGTATCCGATGATAATTTAGTCAACCCTGCGATGGTGAAAATTCCAGCCGGTTGGTTTTGGATGGGAACAAGCAAAAAACAGGTCCGGTATATGTATTTGCGCGAGGAGTGGGCTGAACAGTGGCATGCGGAAGGCATGTTCTTTATCGAACAGCCTCAACACCGGCTTTACTTAGAAGACTATGAGATGGGTAAATACCTGGTCACCAATATCGAATACCATCGTTTCGTTTGGGAAAGTAATCATCGGGTGCCCCGTGACTGGATTGGTTTCAATTTTCCGGATGGAAAAGCCAAACATCCGGTGGTAGGCATCTCCTATGATGACGCCATTAAATATTGCCAATGGTTATCCGCTGAGACGGGATGGGATTATCGATTACCCAATGAAGCAGAATGGGAACGGGCAGCCAGAGGGGATAAACCCAGAATTTATCCTTGGGGCGACTTTTTTGATCCCTGGCGCTGCAACACTTTGGACAGCGGAAAAGGGGATACAACCCCTGTAGGCAACTATTCGCCCGCTGGCGACACGGTGGAAGGGGTTGTAGATATGGTTGGCAACGTTTGGGAGTGGACATCCAGTTATCTGAGAGATTATCCCTTTGATGTCAATGCAGATCCGCCAATGCCGGGAGATATGACCCGCATCGTGGTTCGCGGCGGCGCCTGGTATTATAGTAAGAAGCTGGCCCGCTGCTCGTCACGGGAAGGGATGCTGCGTGATTACACATCCAACTCTCTCGGTTTTCGCATTGTGCGCATTCCTAAATCAGATAATTCGGATAATGGGTAGACCTTTAGACGATTTTTACGTGGGTCGCTAAAGTTTTTTCAAATCAAGGCGATAACGTATAATGAGATTTGAATTACGGAGGTGAATAAAGGAACGAATAAACCCTTTGACCTAAAGTAATGAAAAAACTTGTCGATAATAAAGAATGGTAACGTAATTTTCCCAGGGTAAGGATGCCCTGGAAAAGCCAAAAACATGGAGGTTTATAATGGCTCAAGCAGATTTAACTCGTGTAGCAAGTAACATCGGTGCTCTCAATTCCTTATGGGCGTTGCAAGGCATCAACCGTCAATTGGGTGTTCATCAGACCCGATTATCAACCGGTAAACGGATCAACTCAGCCTCTGACGATCCCGCCGGCTTAACCATTGCCACCAAATTGAAAAGCCGTTCAGAAGGTTTGGGCGTAGCGCTGGGTAACATCGGCGATGCCAAGAACTTACTGGCCGTAGCAGAAGGTGGTATCGGCCGTATTACCGACATTATGATTTCCATGAAGAACAAAGCTGCCCAAGCAGCCAGTGACACCATGGGCACCGCAGAACGCACCGCCATCAAGGAACAATTGACCGCTTACGCCAACCAGATTGACGATATCGTCGAACAAACTACCTGGAACGGCAATAAATTGATCGATGGTTCTTATGATGTGCCTTCCTTAAGCTTCCAAACTGGTGCCGATGCCGCCGATACTACGACCGTCAATGGTCTGATCAATCTGCGTGCTTCTACTGGTGGTATTGGTGGATCACTGGGTGTCGCTACTGTTGTTGGCGGAGCTGTCAGCGTAAGTGGTATCATGGACTTTGGTAACGTATTAACCAATGGCAGCGAAGCCGTATGGTCTGTAGATGTTGACGGTAAAGGCAGCAATACCACACTCAATGCACTGACCCCGGGTACTTATCAGGTTGAAATTATCGCCGGTGGTACATTGGGCAGCACGTCCACAATTCAGTTGAAAGACTCCGATGGCAACGCTGTTACCATTGATGCGGACGGCGTAGGCGCTGGTGCAACCGGTTCCATTTCCGGTACTGTCAACTTTGGCGCAGCGGGTTTGACCAGTTATGACTTTGGTAATGGCATCACACTCGGTGTCAATCGCGGTATGGCCAATGGTACCTATACAGCATCCTTTACAGTTGAAGATGATGGCGAAACCTATGATGTATTGACACAGGGTGCCACAGGTTCTGCACTGGTAACCGCAGGAGATTATCGTGACCTGATGACTTACCTCGAAGGCAAACTGGACACCGTCAATGCTCAAATGGCGAAAATTGGTGCCTTTACCGGACGTTTGACCTTCAAGGAAGATCAGGTAATGGCTTCCCAGATCAATGTCGAAGCTTCTTACAACCGTATCATGAATGCCAATATGGCCGAAGAACAGGTAAATGCCAGCAAATTCCTCATTTTGCAGCAGACCTCCATCGCCATGTTAGGACAGGCAAACCAGGCTCCTCAATTCTTGCTCTCCCTGTTCCGCTAGGATCAAGTCAGCAAGAACGGTTCACAATAAAACAGCACGAATGGGGGCACTTTTTACAAGTGCCCCCTTGATCCTCATCTATGGCATCATTATTTTTTTCCATAAATTATCATTGATTCAATTCTGAAATTGGAGGCACACCATGGCAATCTCTTCTACCGGCACCGCAAATTTGGATAGCTATTATCAACAGTTGGTGAATTTACAAATTTCCAACGAGCAAAAGCCCATGGATGCTGTCACAAAACAGGTGGATACGTTAAAAATTCAAAAGGCGCTTTATACGGACCTGAAAGGCAAGTTTGATGCCCTGCAAAGCGCCATCAAAGCATTGCTCCGTTCTGATTCCTTTTATTCTATGACCCCTGGACGCAGTGTGAGTATCAACACCAGTGCCTCACAGGGCGTGATCAGTGCCACAGCCGGTTCAGGCGCGATTGTTGGAAATTACGCGATCAATGTTACCACCCTGGCCAGAGGCCAGAAAGCCCGTTCCGACCAACAGGCTTATAGTGATCAAGGTCTCAATCTGAGCGGCACCTTTGTTATTGGCGGTGGCGCCAGTCGCAGTGTATCGGGTAGTACCGCCAATGATACCGTTAGCGGTATCATTGAAAACAATGGTCTGATTAGCGGACAAAAAGAATTGGGAAGCGGGAATTATTCAGTTGAAACCCGCCAAAATGAAGGCGTCTGGCAATTTCGACTGGTGGACGCCAATGGAACAGCCATCAACATTCGGAACGCCAGTTCAACGGATGATAGTTTAACGACCAATTGGCAAGCCATTCCAACCGGCGGCGGTAATTACAATACGGGTCGCGGCCTGAGTTTTGATTTTGGCGCGATCCCCGGTTTGTACTCAGCCAAGTACCGTAATGATGGCGCACCCACTACAACCTATACGGCCAAAGGTGCAAGTATCGCAGTTTCAGAGGCGGACTCGTTAAATGCGATCGCGGAAAAAATAAATAATGGCGTTTATGCTGCGGGGAATGAAATCAGCGCGACCATTGTGGATAAGCAATTAATCATCCAGACTACCAACACTGGAGCTACCAAAACAATCTCAGCGGCCGACATTGGCACAGACACCGTACTGCAAAGCTTGGGGGTCCTGAGCAGCCCTGGGGTTTATAAAAATTATGCTGCTGGCACAGATTCTGGCAAAAATGCCGTATTTACCGTCAATGGTTTAACAGTGGAACGATCCAGTAATACGGCCATTACGGATGTCATTACCGGTGTTTCTTTAAATATTTTGCCTGGGACAGAAGGGTTGAATGCCACTCTCTCAGTAAATGCCGACAGTACCAGTCAAAAAGCCATGGTGGACACCTTTATTGCTAAATTCAATGATGTTTCAAAATATGTCAAATCCAAAATTGCCACGACGAAGAACGAAGATAATACCTATACCCGCGGCGGGCTGGCTGGGGATATGACATTCCGGTTATTCAGCAGTGACATGTTTGCCACGCTTAATCGTAAATATGAAAATGATGGCAAGTATGCTTATCTCCGTGATCTGGGTTTGGAATTTAATGATAGCAGTGAGTTAACCATCAAAGACACAGCCAAGCTAACAGAGGCCTTAAAAAACAATTTTCAGGATGTGGAACTGTTTTTTGAAAAATTGATGAGTACGATGAACAGCAAGGTGGGTGTTTTTGCCGGTACCAGCGGCTATGTGGAGTCTGCCATCAAAACCAATGAAAAACAAGCGACTTTCTATAATAGCCGCATTACAACCATGAAAAGCCAATTGGCTTTACGCAAAACACAATTAACCAATCAATATTTGCTTATGCAGGCGCAAATAGAAGAAATGACCCGTACACAACAAACATTACAGGCCGGGTTCACTTCCTATGGATAGGAAATGGTACAGGATATAAATTCTCAGACAAGGAAGTCTGAGAAAGGAGACCAAAATGTCAGATAAACAGGTAGCCGCAATAAGTCGTGTGGACATGGATGGTTCAAGCCGACTGGCACAGGTTGCTGCTCAAGCGCAGGAAGCGAGTCAAAAGCAGACTTCTTCGCGAAGAGTTGAAGCAGCAAAACAAGAAGATAAAATTCTTGAACAAGTGAGCCAAAAGTTAAGTCAAACCTTGACCCCGGTTAACACCAGCTTGAAATTTCAGATCGACGAAGAAACCAATGAGATTACGGTTTTGATTGTGGATCGGGCGACTGACAAAGTATTGCATACCATTCCTGCCGAAGCAATCAAGAATTTGCCCGGTGGCAATTTGATGTCATATTTTGCCTAGAGATTTCAAAGCTTTTACAAAATATTTACCGAAACGACTAAAGAAAGCAATGCTGCTGACGATAAGTTAAGCAATACTTCATGGTATCCAAAGCAGTTTAAGGAGAATGACTATGCAGATGGCATACGGAGCTTCACGATACAGACAACAGGATGTGGAATCAGCTAGCCCGGTTCGCTTAGTGGTGATGGCTTATGATTTGGCCATTCGTGCCTGTGATCAACAAGATTTTGAAACAGGATATAAAGCCGTAGTGGCCTTAAGAAATTCTCTGGATATAAATTATCCTGAATTTGTCGCCGGATTGTTGCGCCTTTATCAGTGGGTGATTGATTCCATGCGCTCAAGTGATTTTGATGCAGCCAAATCAGTGCTGGTTGAACTTAGGGATGCCTGGTCCACAGTGGAAAAACGGCTGAATGGCATGGATGACGGTACTAGCATGACTGTTCCATTGGAAAAAGAATTCTCGATCCGCTCTGTATAGTTCCTTCACAGCTTTTTTATATCACCTTCATTTTCACTTTACGGTTAAAAAAATCCTCATGTGCTATCCTCATTGCAGGAAACACGTGAGGATTTTTTAGTTACTGGAGTACAAAAAATGAGCTTCTGGAATAGTTTCAAAATCAGTTCATCTGCCCTAAGCGCTCAAAGGCTGCGTATGGATATCATCGCGAACAATGTCGCGAACAGTGAAACCACACGGACCGAAACTGGCGGTGCCTACCAAAGGCAGGATGTTGTTTTTTCAACTAAAAATTCTAATTTGCCTTTTGCCCAAAATCTAATGATGGTGAATGATAAGCTCAATCGAAGCAGCATTACGCTGGATGGTGTAAAGGTAAAAGAAATCATTACGGATACTACACCAGGCAGCAGAGTTTATGATCCGACTCACATGGATGCGGATAAGGATGGGTTTGTAGAATATCCCAATGTGAACATTGCTGTTGAAATGACGAATATGATGTCAGCTACGCGATCCTATGAAGCAAATCTGGCGGTTATTGAATCCACACGCAGAATGGCAGAAAATGCCCTACAAATTGGAAGATAGGTGAATAACAATGGAACTTAGTGCAATTGGAACTTCTGGAATTCAAGCTGGTTTAACAGGTACAACGAAATCTGCCGCAGGCATGGTCAATGAAGTTGGCAAAACCTTTCAGGAATTGCTCAACAGCCTCTCCGAAACAGAGAATACCAGTGATACCTTAATGCAGCAGTTCTCTGCTGGCGGCGATGTTGACCTGCATGAGCTGATGATTGCCATGGAAAAGACGGACGTTAATTTCCGGGTTGCCATGAATATTCAAGGAAAACTGGTTTCTGCTTATCAAGAAATTATGAGAATGCAAGTATAAAACAACAACACAGGTGAAACATGCTTGCAAATTTATTGGAACAATTTAAAAAAATCTGGCAAGACCAAACCCAAACCCAACGCACGATCCTTTTGATAGTGATCGTGGTTTTGGCTATCTTGGTCCCAACCCTGGTTGTTACGGCAAACAAGCCCAGTTATGGGGTGGCTTTCAGTAATCTTGATGCAACCGATGCGGGCAATATCGTTGCCAAACTACAGACTGAAAATATTGAGTATCAATTACGCGATGGCAACACAATTCTTGTACCAACTGACCGTGTTTATGATGTGCGTTTGATGATGGCGACGGAAGGATTACCCAAGGGTGGTTCCGTAGGATTTGAGCTGTTTGATACAAATACGCTTGGCATGACTGAGTTTACCCAAAAAGTCACTTATCAACGAGCGTTGGAAGGGGAGCTAGAACGTACGATCAGCAGCTTGGAGGCTGTATCTGCGGTTCGGGTCCATATTGTGACACCGGAAAAAAGTTTGTTATCCTCTACTCAATCCCCAACAACAGCCTCCGTGACGATTAAGGAATCCAGCAGTCGGGCGATGAGCTCGGCTCAAATTCAGGCCATCACTTATCTTGTGGCAAATTCGGTTGAAGGTTTGGATTCTCAGAATGTTGTCATCGTTGATACGGAAGGCAATTTGCTGGCAACCGGATCAGGGGAAGATAGTTATGGTAGTGCGGTTGGCCAATCCGATAATCGCCGTGCCACTGAACTTGCTGCCGCAAAGGATATTGAAACAAAAGTAAAAAGCATGCTAAATACGGCTTTAGGCCCCAATCGTTCGGTGGTTCAGGTTTATGTAAACATGAATTGGACGGAGAAAGAAATTACCTCCGAGACTTTTGATGCAACTCCAATTGTAAGAAGCGAAAGCATAACGAATGAAATTTACACCACGAACATGTCAGAATTATCCGGTATCCCTGGCGCTACCAGTAATTTACCTGCAACCGCTGATACTGTCAATCCAGACACTGCTGGCGGCGAAGTGCCCTTATATGAGCGCAACGAGGCGGTAACTAATTATGAATTATCTTCAGTTCAATCTCATGAGGTTGTACATCCTGGCGAAATAGAACGTGTCTCCCTTTCTGTACTAGTAGATGGCGTGACTGATGAGGCTCAATTAGCCATTATTCAAGATGCCATTATGGCTGCCGCGGGAATTGACACAAATCGAGGTGATTTAGTGTCTGTACAATCCTTAACCTTTGACCGGACATTTGAGACAACTACGGCCGAAGAAATTGCCGCCGCAGAAAATCAGGAATTGATCTTTCAGATCGCCCAATACGCGGGTGTTGGTCTACTGTTATTAATCGTGTTCTGGTACATATCAAGATTACTCAAGAACTTAAAAATGGCCTCAGTGGAAGTCTGGACACCTGTACTACAACCGGTATCTCAAATGTCCAGTTATAGCAGTGAACCGGAGAAAATTATGTTTGTTGAAGAACATCACATAGAAGAACCGAAACCGGAAAAGAAAGAAGAAAAACCGGTGAAAATCGATATTGAAAAAATCGTTAAAGAAAAAATCCAGGTTCCTACACCTGAAGAAGAACAGATGACACGTCTTGTAAATCGTGTAGCCGAAGAAAATCCGGCCAGTATCGCGGAAATTATTCAAATGTGGTTGTCACAGGATAGAAAAAATGACTGAGGCAGGTTCAGCTTTTGGTACAGCAACAGGGTTGCAAAAGGCTTCGGCCCTTTTAATTTCTTTGGGTGTCGAAACCTCTTCCCGTATCCTCCAGTACATCAATGAAGCGGATATGGAGCGTTTGTTACTGGCTATCAGCGAATCAGGGGCGATTCTTCCTTCCACCCGGCAAACCAGCCTGGAAGAAGCTTATGCTTTGTCCATTTCGGGCATCGATAATGTTGGCGGTGGGACAGAATATACCCGGCAATTACTCGCCCGGGCTGTTGGTCCTCGCCGTGGAGCAGATATTCTAGAAAGAATCTCTGCCAGACAGCAAATCTCATCCTTTGAGATGCTTAGAAACGCGGATGCTAGTCAAGTTGCCGAATTAATTCAGGAAGAGCACCCACAAACCATTGCACTGGTTTTGTCTTATTTGGAGGCCAAACTTGCTGCTGACATATTGACCAGTATGCCCAATGATCTACAGGTGGCTGTGACCTTACGGTTGGCTCGTATGGATCGGGTTTCCCCTCAGGTAATCCAGGTCGTAGAACGAAGCCTGAAACATAAGCTGTCGGGTGTACTGTCAGCAGCAGATTTCAGAGCTACCGGCGGTGTTGACTTCCTGGTGAAGATGTTGAACCAGGTCGACCGGGATGTTCAGAAACGTATCTTTGAGGCACTAACACCTAAAGATCCTAAACTGGTGGATGAAATCAGAGCAAATCTATTCACATTTGACGATTTACTCAAGCTTGATGATAGAACAATGCAGCGTATTTTACGGGATATCAACCGCCAGGAACTGGCCATGGCCCTCAAAGGCGCACCAGAGCGCTTACGCGAACACATTTATGGCAATATGTCTGAACGTGCCCGTGACACATTGATGGAGGAAATCGAAATTCTCGGTCCGCAGATGGCGAAGGACGTTTATGCCATGCAGCGTAAGATCGTTGAACTCGTAAGAAGCCTCGAAGAGGAAGGAGAAATTGTGATCTCAAGTGGCGAAGGATATGAAGTTATCCAGTAAAACTGGAATAAAAAAAATGAATGCTGAAATTAAACCCTTAACGTTTGTTGAATTTGATGACAATGAAAACATTGTTCAGGTAGGCGCGCGTTTCGTGGATGCCAACAGTGACCAGTACACTATTCCAAAAGTACAAGCTGGTGTACGAAGTCATCATGATGTTAATCGGTTTGATGGACATAAAATATTCTCTGGAAAGAATGGTCTCGAAGAGATTGCTTTCCAGGAAAAAGAAATCGTTGTTCAGCCGGTTGTGCTTAAATCTGCAAAAAATAGGGGCTTGATTTCTGAGTGGAATATCTTTGAATTTGAAGAAGAACTCAAGACTTACAAAGACGAATTCTCAAAACCTGATCAACAACGAGATTCGGTTGTTGGAAACAGAAATGAGCCCAATGAAATAAGTATTCAGGAATCAAAAGGTATCTCAAAAGAAATTATTGAGAATGCAAAAAGAGAAGCCCAAATGATTCTTGATGCAGCAAAAAATGAAGCTGCGGAGATCAAAGAGAATTCCTATCGTGAAGGGTATCAGACTGGTTTCGGACAGGTAAACTCAGAAATAGAAACGCTCAGAACCATTCAAAAGAGTTTACAGCAAGTCAATGATGAACTGATTCGCGGCAGTGAAACCAAAATTATTGAGTTGCTCAAATTGATTACTGAGAAATTATTCAGCAATGGCTTGGCGCTGGACTCTAATATTCTCAAGGATGTGGTTGCCCGGGCAATTAATGAAGCCAGCCGCCTGGGTAATCTGAAAGTTTACTTAAATCCGGCGGATTTGGATAAATTACGAAAACTTTGGCGCGAAGCAGAATTGGATTATAACGGTCAAAAAATACAATTGGCTTCGAACAATGAAATCTTACCAGGGGGCTGTTTTATCGATGGTGATTACGGATCGGTAGATGCCCGGATTGATACTCAGGTCAAGAGTGTTGTGGAAACCCTGACCGAAATTCAGATGGATCAGGTTGAGGATTAGCTAACATGCCAATTGTAGATTTAGACCGCTATACCAACGGAATTCAAAAATTAAATACCATCCGAACCTCGGGTCGAGTTGTTCAGGTGGTTGGTTTAACCGTGGAAGCCGTCGGTCTGGATTGCCAGATTGGTGAAGTCTGTGAAATTCGTTCAAATTCTTCCTTGCCGATCATGGCTGAGGTGGTTGGATTTCGTAACCGTGCCACCTTGTTAATGCCATTAGGAAACATGGAAGGTATTCAACCCAACAGTAGTGTATTCCCGATTGGTACCGTTTTTCAGGCTCCTGTTGGTGAAAGATTGTTGGGTAGGGTTTTGGACGGTATTGGGAATCCGATGGATACCCTGGGAAAATTGGAAGATGCTCCCAAACGGCCGATTTTCAATTATGCGCCGCATCCCTTGGAAAGAAAAGTGATCGCTGAACCATTAATCACCGGTGTAAGGGCCATTGATGGGCTCTTAACCTGTGGCAAGGGTCAGCGTATGGGCATTTTTGCAGGGAGTGGTGTTGGAAAAAGCACTTTATTAGGCGCAATTGCCCGTAGTACCAGCTCAGATGTCAGTGTGATTGCCATGATTGGGGAACGGGGGCGTGAGGTGCGTGAATTTATTGAACGTGACCTTGGTCCGGAAGGATTGAAACGATCGGTTGTTGTGGTTTCTACCTCGGATAAACCGGCCTTATTACGTCTCAAAGCAGCCTGGGTTGCCATGACAATTGCTGAATATTTCCGCGACAAAGGTCTGGATGTCACTTTTCTGATGGACTCCGTTACTCGGTTTGCCATGGCACAACGAGAAGTTGGCCTGGCGATTGGCGAGCCACCGGCCAGCCGTGGATATACACCCTCAGTTTTTGCATTGTTGCCCCAATTACTTGAAAGGGCTGGTACCGGACGTGTTGGTTCGATAACAGGTTATTTTTCCGTTTTAGTCGAAGGGGATGATTTCAATGAACCGATTTGTGATGCAGTTCGTGGAATTTTAGATGGTCACATTATCCTTTCCCGCGAGCTTGCCAGTAGAAATCACTACCCTGCGATTGATGTTTTAGGCAGTATCAGCCGGGTTATGCCTTCCATCATCACAAAAGAACACAAAGAAAAAGCGGCAAAAACCCGTAAATTGTTAGCAACTTATGAAAAAGCCAGGGACCTTATCAATATTGGTGCTTATGTAGGTGGAACGGATGCAGATATTGATGCATCCATCCGTGCTTTACCTGCATTAAATAGTTTCTTGTTACAGGGTCCGGAACATTGTCAACTTGAGACAACTTATCAGTTACTGAATGATGTAGTATCCACAGGAGAAAAATAGCATGGCTCCTAAGTTCACATTACAGGCAATATTGGATTATCACCACAGTCGTGTGGAACAATTCGAAATTGAATTGGGCAGCTTGAATCATCAAAAAGCTGAATTGGAAGAAATGATTAGTTTATTGCATTACAAGAAAGATGAGTTTCTGAATGAACTAAAGAACTTGCAAACCGGTCAATTGGACTTATTAGCCATTCGTCAGGTTCAATCAAATCTTGAGGTTCTGGAAATTACCATCGATAAACGGTTACAAGATTTATATCAAGTTGAGCTTCTTGTTGAAGAAAAACGAAAAGAATTACTCGCAGCAAAGCAAGATGAAGCAGTAATGGATAATCTGAAAGAGAAAGAGATAAAGAAATTTGATCTTAAAATTGAAGCCTTTGAAAAAAGGCAGCAGGATGATATTTACACAAGTAAAACTAATATGAAAATGCAAATGAGTAAAGCCAGTCTGGATAGTGGAGGCTACTACTAATGCTTGAATCCATGGTTAACACCCAAATTCAAATGACAATTTATAACTTGCTTCAATCCTTAATGGAAAAAGCACAGTCTGGAAATCAGACTAACACTCAAACCACTGGGGATTATCAGGGTTATCAACAGAGTTCATTCGCGGATATCATCGAATCAGTCTCGTCAAAATATGGAGTGGATCCTTCCCTGGTTGGCGCGTTGATAAAAAATGAATCAAATTTCAATTCCAATGCGGAATCCTATGCCGGCGCACAAGGGTTAATGCAACTCATGCCGAGCACAGCTAACAGTTTAGGGGTCACCAATTCTTTTGACCCCGTACAAAATATTGAAGGAGGTGTTAAGTACCTGAGTAATTTATTGGACATGTATAACGGGGATGTATCTTTAGCACTTGCAGCCTACAATGCAGGGCCCGGCGCGGTGAATAAGTATCAAGGTATTCCACCGTATCAAGAAACGCAGACTTATGTTAATCGTGTTCTTTCAACGTATTCTTCTGCCGGGTAGATTCGCAAAAGGATTTGGATATGAAAAGTTTAACTAATGATTCGGCACTCACTGTTGCCCAGAGGGCATTAAATGGGCTCTCTTATCGGAAAGATTTAATTTCTCAAAATATTGCAAATATCGATACCCCAGGATATCTAGCCAAGGAGGTAAATTTCGAAGAAACATTAAAACGCGTCATGGATGATGGTACAAATCTGGTGCAAAATCGAACCAGACCCGGTCATATGTCAATGGATGATAAATCTACTTCGGATTTTTATGCGGTGCAAAATCGCCCCGGTGGAAGTTTGCGGAATGATGGAAACGACGTGGATATGGACCAGGAATTGATTGAAATGACTGAAACTGAGTTGAAATACCAGACTTTGACATCAGTCGTCTCAAAAAAACTAGCGCTATTGAAATCAATAGCATCTGAGAGGTAATTATGGAACAGATGAATACTATGCTTGCAGTACCACCTGTGAGCACTAGCACCCCTGTTTCGACAACGAAAACCATATTGCCTGCCAATCAGGAAAGTTTTGCCAGTGTATATGAGAGGAATATTTCTGAATCTTCAACAACTACAACCAAGGAGACCAAAGTAGAGGAAAGGAAAACTCCTCAATCTGAGGTTCAACAGGATGAGGATTCAAAACTCTCAAGCGAAAGCAAAACTGAATCTGGTGAAGCAACCGGAACTACCGACGCTACTGAGGTCACCGATCCCAGTATGCCAAGCGGTATTGCCTGGCAAACGATCCTTGATGTACTTCCTGTTCCCGCAGAAATGTTGCAAGTGGAAGCAGAGATAGCCGTCGAGGGTATGGAAAATTCTATTGTTGAAACCGGAAATCTGCTAAGTGTTGAGACTACAGAAATACCTGTGGTTAAACCGATGGCAGATCAGCCAATATTAAGAACAGTTATTCCTACTGATGAAGTGGATGCAACAGAAATCTTACCAACAACTCAAACCACTGCATCTGTTACAAAATCTATTGAGACACCTTCAACAGATAACAAGGTAGTAAGTGACACCACTAAGGTTGTTGAAGCCACAAACAAAGTTTCTGAGCAAACGAAAGAAGTAGAAAAAGTTACTGTACCCATCCAGAATATTGATGCAAAGGTCCAGACTATTAAAACTGCTAATGAGACTGTGACACTTCCAAATGGCACTGGAACTACTATACCGCAATCCACCAAAGAAAGCATTTTGGATCAAATTCAGCAAAATTTAGGCAAGATAACAAAGAGTGGTGATAATGAAATCCGCTTGCAGTTGTCTCCAGAAAACCTTGGCATGCTCAATATTCGCATCATTGCTGGTAAAGAGGGCACTCAGGTTTTATTCAAAACGGACAATTTGCAGTCAAGCCAGCTCATTACTGGTCAAATTGATACGCTGAAGGCCATGTTGTCCGATGCAGGTATCAAAGTGGATCAGGTACTGGTGAGTGATTTCAGCTTTTCTCAACAAGGGTTTGCAAATCAAGAGCAGACAAATCAGCAAACTTTCCGCCCTTATACAAAAACCAGTTTGTTGACATCCGAACTAACCGAGCAACGGGAAAATGTGTATGAATTACCCCAGAGTCTGGTTGGTTTGAATTATCTTGCATAAAGGAGGTAGGAATGGCGAATGTTACTGGCTCAGATATTTATAGCATGTATGGCGTGAATGCTGCAACAAAAACCACGAAAACAACAACTGCCTCGACAAACAAAGTCGAAGATACTTTCATGGAATTGTTGCTGGCAGAATTGCGCAATCAAAACCCTATGGAACCCATGGATAGTTCCCAGATGGTAACCCAAATGGCACAGATGAATTCCTTACAAGAATTACAAAAAATCACGGCATCCTTGAAAGGAGTTAATCAGTCTAACCAATTTCTGACTGCGAGTTCGTTGATTGGTAAACAAATAACTTATATTTCTAGTGATTCAATAAAACAGGGAATGGTATCTGCCTTTACCATCAACAACAATGTGATCAGTCTTTTGGTCAATGATCTGGCAATTTCGCTGGATGAAGTCATTGCCGTGGCTGGAAAGGAAGGGGTGTAACATGGGTGATCTTAATCAAATCAGTGGTTTGGGATTAGTTCAAGCAAGTTCTCCCAGCTTGACCTCCAATAAAAATGTTGCAAGTGAGATTGGTTTTTCTGAATTATTGAAAGCAGCCAATCAATTGACATTTTCTACCCATGCACAAAAAAGATTAGATAAAAGGGATATTCAATTAGGCGAAAACGATATGGAACGTTTGAATGCCGCTGTGAATAAGGCAGAATCAAAAGGTGCTAAAGAATCTTTAATTCTAATGGATCAATTGGCATTTATCGTAAATGTTCCTGATCGTAAAGTGGTCACAACGATAAATATGAATCAGCGAAGTGAAGGTGTGTTCACCCAAATTGATAGTGTGGTGATTGCACCAACTGAACTTACCGCATAATGACCAACTAAACAGGCCGGCCCTCTCGGAGGAAGCCTGAATTATTCAACCGGAGGATAATAATGATACGTTCAATGTTCACTGCAATTAATGGTTTATTTGCTCAGCAAAACTATATGGATGTAATCGCTGACAACCTAGCCAATGTAAATACTCAGGGTTTTAAATCCAGCTCCGTCACATTTAAAGATCAATTTGCTCAATTGGTGCAATCTGGTGCAGCCCCAACAACTGGGTTGGGCGGTAAAAATCCAATCCAAATTGGTTTGGGTACCAACATCGGATCCATCTCCCAAAATTTTACTCAGGGCGCTTTACAGAGTACCGGGCGTGATTTGGATTTAGCCATTCAAGGCGACGGATTCTTTGTTTATCGCAAAGAAACAACGCAATATTATTCCAGAGACGGTTCCATTGGTATTGATGCTCAGGGATATTTGGTAAATGTCAGCACTGGCGATCAAATTATGGGTTGGCAGGCAGATGGGACTGGTGCAATTGATACTGGTGCACCTTTGGAAGGTATTGCAATTCCTATAGATGCAACTGTTGCCAGAGCCACCACCAATTCGTTTATGTTGGGTAACCTGGATGCAAAAACTGTAAATGGCGGTACCTACAATGTGACCGTTGGGGCTTATGATTCATTGGGTGTTATTCGTAGTGTGACCCTACAGTTTACGAAAATCCATGCTGCAGGCGAAGAAATTCTTCCAGCAACAACCCCTGCTACCTTCTTCCCTTCCAGTGAATGGCAGTGGAATGCAACGGGTGATGTTGATCCTACTGGCACATTGTCTGGTGTTGTGAATTTTAACCAAGAAGGTCAGTTTATTAATCCGAATTTACCATTAAATTATTCCCCTACATCAGTATCGGTAGCAGGTAGCCCTGGTGCGACTACAAGTTTTCCGGTTGGTATTGATCTTTCTGGCCTAACAATGCTCTCTGCGACAAACACAGCTACTATGGGTAGTCAAAATGGGTTGGCTGCTGGCAGCTTAACTGGGTTCAATGTCAGTGCATCCACAGGTGAAATCTTTGGCGTATATTCTAATGGAGAGCAGCGGGCTCTTGGCCAATTAGCTGCGGCACTATTCGTAAATCCAGCAGGTTTAATTCGTCAGGGTGACAATCGCTACACGGTGGGGTTAAACTCTGGTGAAGCACGAATCAGTGCTGCTGGTTCTGGTGGCCGGGGTACCATTGCCTCCGGTTACACCGAGGGTTCAAATGTGGATATGAGCCGGGAATTTGCCAATATGATTATGGCACAGCGCGGTTTCCAGGCGAACTCTCGTGTCATTACGACCTCTGATGAAATGTTGCAAGAATTAGTAAACATTAAAAGATAGATCGTAAAGGATTAGCTTCATGAATGTCGGCGGACTGACTCCGATTCAATTAATTGAAAAACCAGGCGGAACTGAAGTTCAACTGCGCACGAATCAACGCGTCACCGCAGAAATTTTGAATGTCAGTGGAGACCAGGTTGATCTAATGATTCGTGGGGTGCGAGTGGTTGGTAAACTCGTCTCACAGGAGCAGTCCGCTGAATTAGCCGGCAGACAAACTGCCCAATTCATTGTCAAAGGAATGGTCAATGGGGAACTTCAACTCAAATTATTAGGAGAATTGCAAGCTGCCCCAGCATCTGTCCAAGATGGTCAATGGCTTACCCTATCTAAAAATTTACTTCATCTTATTTCCTTACCAGCAGATACGGAAAATATTCTGCTGGCTAAGGCATTATTAAAAAATAATTTACCGGTCACGAAGAATTTAATGGAAGAATTGAAAATGTCCTTGCAAACCCTGGGTGTATGGGGAGATGCAGAGGCAGATATGGCAGCAGCACTGAAAGCAGGTGGTTTCCCGATTTCTAATGGCACACTTGAACTTGCTGTACAGAAGCTGCCAAATTTCAATGGCAATATTCAAGATTTGCAAATTGCGCTTCAAAACTTCCTGGGAAAGGAAGCTTCACCCGAGGTGCGGCAAATGATACAGGCTGGTCTCCAATTATTGGAGGGTTTACGCATTGACGTCAGTTCTACTCCGGAAAAAATGGCTGAGCAGATCAAGAATGTTATTTCTTTTTTTGGAAAATCTATTGAATCGAATTTGGCCAGTCTATTGGATGGTAAAGCAGGACAAACTTTGTTGGCTACCGAAGACGGAAAATTAAATCTGTTGATTAGCATGCGAAGTTTCTTTGCTGAGAGAAATGATGCGGCCACAGTGAAGTTGTTTGACACTTTGATCAATTCAATGCGTCAGATGCAATTCCTAAATACAGCTCAAATATCTGACCCAATGGATCCACCCTGGTTAATCGTGAATTTACCCATCAATGCGGGGGCGCTTCAACAGGCGCAAACAAAACATCCAGAGGATCAAACACCTGCCAATATCAAAATTTCTTATCAAAGCGGCAATAAAGATAAAAAAATCGATCCCCAAGACACAAGACTGATTTTGGCATTTGATTTGGATAACAGTAGCAAAATTACGATTGATATTTCCATGTTGGGTAAAAAAATGGGTGCCTGGATGACAGTCAGTTCTGAAGAATGGAAATCTATGGTTGAAGAAGAAACCCCAAGCTTTGAAGCTGCTATGGAGACACTTGGTTATGCAGTTCAATTTACAAAATGTAATGTAAGTAAAGATATTTCCATGGCAGAGCAGAATGTCGAATTTGACAAAGCTGTTTCAAATGAGAAAGTAGATTTACAAGTGTAGCCATGGAAAACAATAACGAAAACAATTCAAATGATAAAACCATATTTAATCGTAAAACAGCTGTTGCCATCAGTTATAACGAGAAAGATACTGCCCCTCGTGTTATGGCCAAAGGAAAAGGGGAGATTGCTGAGCGGATAATTTCCATCGCTCTTGAAAATAAAATCCCAATTCAGGAAGATAAGGTGCTGGCAAGCGCCTTATCCCAAGTAGATTTGGAAGAAGCGATTCCACCTGAATTGTATAGTGTTGTTGCCGAAATTCTGGCATTTGTTTATCGGTTACGTTTAAAAAATAAGATTCAAAGTTAGGAAGGTATCAAATGACATTATCCATGAGCCAGGGAATCAATGTTAATTCTTCATCTTCAATTGCAAGTATTACTGGTACAACAAATATGAGTACAAGTGGTACGGATTTCAGTGCAATCTTGCAGATGCTTTTATCCACTTCGATGAGTTCAATCAGCGATTCGGAATCTGGTAATAGTTTGCAGAATCTACTTCTTTCGTTAGCACCCTATCTGCAAAATTTATCATCTGCCAGCGCTTCTTTTGTAAGAGCACCAGTCGGATTACCAGTGCAAGGGGGATTGACACAGGAGTACCATGCTGCACACCAAGGATTAGATTTCGGCATTGAAGTAGGGACAAATGTAAAATCCACCATGGCTGGGGTTGTAAAATTCGCCGGATGGAATGATCAGGGGTATGGCAATCTTGTCATTGTTGATAATGGCACTTATCAAACTTATTACGGGCATTTAAGTTCAGTCCCTGTTGAGGTAGGAGATACCGTGGCTGCAGGCCAGGTCATTGGAGTCTCTGGAAATACTGGAAATTCAACCGGACCACATCTTCATTACGAGGTTCGAGTGGATGGAAAACAAATCAATCCAACGAGTTATGTATATGGAAAAGTTGCGCAGTATAGAGTCTAAATTGTGAATATATGTTCATTTATAATTTGCGCAATTTTTATGAATGATTTATTTTAATTTCGGTTATTTTCAGCTAGGATGAATGTAGGTTTAAGTAAACTATGACAAGGATGACATATGGCTCTTCAATTTGACATTTCTGATGACGAACTTCCTGTTTTTCTGGCTGAGTCAGAAGAGCAATTTCAATTGCTTGATGAAGGATTAATGGAACTGGAAAGAAGTGGAGAAAATGAGGAACTAGTCCAGCGATTATTTAGAGCCGCCCATACCCTTAAAGGTAGCGCTGGGATGATTGGGCATAAACGGATGGTTGCAGTGACCCATGCTATGGAAACCGCTCTGGATGGTCTGCGGAAAGGGAAGTATGGCGTCTCGAACGGACTGATTGATCCTTGTTTTAATGCCGTTGATGGCCTAAGAATATTATTTAATGAAATTGTTACCGGCGAAGAAAGTGAAATCAATATTCAGGATATTCTAGAGGGATTCGATAGTTTTGGTGTTGAAACTGAACTAAGCAGCACCCAAACACAGAATGTGCCCTCAAAACAGCCAGAACAGGTTCAGGCAAGTAGCACTCCTGTCAAAGAGAGCGAAAAAATGACCCGATATGAAATCAAAGTCCATATTAGCAAGAAGAGCATCGCCTCGGCTGCCAGAGCCTTTCAAGTTGTCCTGGCAATGCAGGAAATTGGTGAGATTCTTGAACTTATCCCAGACATGAGTGTTATTGAGACTGCAAAACCTGTAGAGGTCCTAATTGCTATCCTTAATTCCAAAGAAAATGAAGAATCTTTGCGGGAAAAAGTAAATTTGGTTGATGAATTGGATACCATCCAAATCATTAATTTAGAAAAAATAAAAAAGAATGCGACTGCTGCGAATGTTGTCGAACAAAAAGTTGTGAGTGAAAGTGTTGATAAACAAACAACTACTGAACAATTATTTCCTGCTGCGCCCAAACAAGCGCTTGAGAAAACAGTGCGTACCAGTGTGGAACGGCTTGATCGATTGATGAACCTTGTGGGTGAATTAATCACAGATCGTAACCGTTTGTATCAGCTAAGATCAATTTATGAACATGTGGATGTCGGCGAAAATAAAGCAGATGTGTTATCCGAAACTATCAGCCATGTAGGGCGGATCACGGATCAGTTACAGAAAGAGGTAATGAGTATCCGGATGCTTCCAGTTTCCAATGTTTTTAATAAATTTCCGCGCATGGTACGGGACTTGGCAGCAAAATTTAACAAAAAAGTAGATTTAATCATTGAAGGTGAAGATACTGAGCTTGATCGTTCAGTCATTGAAGAAATCAATGATCCACTAATCCATCTAATTCGCAATTCCCTCGATCATGGGATTGAACCTGTCGATGTTCGTAAGCAACTGGGTAAAGCGGAAGTCGGCAAAGTTTATCTGACAGCGCGACATGAGCAAGGTAGAATCCTGTTGACTGTAGAAGATGATGGGCGGGGAATCGATCCAGTAAAAATTAAGGCCTCAGCTTTCCGTAAGGGGTTGATTAGCCAAAATGAGCACGATACCATGTCCGAGGATGAGGCAATCAATCTGATTTTTGCTTCCGGACTTTCCACTGCGAACCAGGTTAGTGATGTTTCTGGTCGCGGTGTGGGTATGGATATTGTTCGCAACAATATCCAAAAATTATCCGGTTCCATTCAGGTTGAAACCAGAACCGGAAAGGGAAGTAAGTTCGAGATAATCCTGCCGCTAACTTTAGCCATTGTGCCCACATTATTGGTGCAGGTATTAAAGCAAATTTTCGCAATTCCATTAGCTTCTGTAATGGAAACCATCAAAATTACGCGTGCTGATATAAAAACAGTAAATAACAACCCGGTGTTTGTTCTTCGCGACAAAGTGTTACCACTGGTAAGTTTGACACGTGTCTTCAATATTCAGACGGACTCTAGTGAACGGGACGAATGGTATGTAGTTGTGGTCATGTCAGGACGAACCCAAATTGGACTAATGGTTGACACGCTATTGGGCCAGGAAGAAGTTGTTGTTAAATCATTGGGACCACTTTTTGGCGAAGTTCAGGGTATTGCCAGCGCTGCCATTTTAGGCGATGGAAAAGTAATTTTAATCATGGATGTGCAAGACGTTGTAAAATTATCAACTTTATCTAATGAAATGATAAGAAACTAAGGACATTGAAATGTCAGAAGAAATTAGTAGTGGATTTAACAAAAAAGTAATTCAACAAATGCAAATAATTGTAGAAAAAGGCTTTGCCAATGCAGCAAAAGGTTTTTCGCAAATGGTAGGTCTTGAATTAACAGTTGATAATCCAGAAGTAAAAGCGGTTCCGTTGAATGATATTCCAATGTTGTTAGGTGGGCCAGAAAATGATGCCGTTGGCATTTATTTGAAAATTGAAGGAGATATTGGCGGGCAGATAATGTTGATATTACCTTTAGCTAGAGCAATGAGTATTTGTGACATGCTCATGGAAGAGCCAGAAGGAACAACCCAGGAGCTGGGTCCTATGGAAAGGTCTGCGCTGGCCGAAGTAGGAAATTTAACGGGCACTTTTTTCTTAAACGCCATTGCAGAGACAACTGGTTTATCTTTGCGTCCAACACCACCTGCCGTTATGGTAGATATGATTGGTGCTATATTAAGTGTAGTTATCGCCACAATGACAGAAGTAAATGACAATGTGTTAATGTTTCAGGCTACCTACAAGCTTAAGGATCGAAAAATCGATGCTAATTTCTGGATTGTTCCTGACGCATTAAGTTTAGGTCGGTTGGTCAAGGATAGTTAACCCATGCAAAACAATGTTGCTGTTGGTCTTGGAGAAATTAAAATTAGTGATGATCCGGACACAGTGCTCGTAGCTTTTGGCTTGGGTTCGTGTGTTGGCATTGGATTCTATGATCCAATAAAGAAAGTAGGTGGGATGCTGCATGCAGTGCTGCCTTCATCCTTAACAGGTCGGGATGAATCGCCAGCAAAATACGTGGATTCAGGAATACCATTATTGATGAGCCAATTAAAGGACAAAGGACTGGTTGTAAATCGCAGTAAGCTATTTTTGATTGGTGGAGCTAATATTCTTATTTCGAACAACGATTCCACACCATTTGATATTGGCACCAGAAATGTAAAATCAGCAGAAGAGGTGTTAGAAAAATTAAAATTAAAACCAGATGCGAAAGATACAGGTGGACATAACGGAAGAACCTTTCGTTTGTACATAGGTGAAGGTCGAGCGACCATACGAACCATGGGAGAGAAGGAAAAAGATATTTAGATATCAAGGAGATTTGATATGGCAAAGATACTAATTGTAGATGATGCAGAATTTTTAAGAATGAGAATATCAAAAATGTTACGGGCAGACGGTCATGATGTGATTGAAGCGGAAAACGGTTTGCGAGCGGTAGAAAAATATCAATCAGAGAAACCAGATATTGTGTTGATGGACATTACTATGCCAGAAATGGATGGTTTGACCGCGCTCAAAGAGATCAGGGCCATTAGTAGCAATACTGCTTCTGTGGTTATGCTGACTGCACTGGGGCAGGAATCTGTAGTACTGGATGCTATCAAATCCGGTGCCAAAGATTTTATTGTCAAACCATTTGAACGCGAACGGGTCTTAAACGCAATAGCAAAATTATTACCTAAAGGGTAAATTATGAATGCTCCATTGAATGTGGAGAGTCAAATCCGAGTCCTGGTGGTGGATGATTCTGCCTTCATGCGATTTACTATTGTTAAGCGGATCTCTGCTTCTCCAAGAATTTTGGTAGTAGGTACTGCAAAAGATGGCGTTGAAGCTTTGGAACTAATTCCAAAGCTAAATCCTGATGTAGTTACACTGGATGTGGAAATGCCGCGGATGGATGGACTTACTACGCTTAAAAAGATAATGGAGCTTTACCCACGTCCGGTTATTATGCTAAGTAGTTTAACAAAAGAAGGTACGCTGGAAACTGTTCAGGCGTTAACCTATGGTGCAGTTGATTTTATTGCCAAGCCGGAAATGAAGGCCAATATGGCCGCCATCTTGGAAAATGTTGAAGACAAGATCATTCAAGCCGCTAAAGCCAAGGTTTGGGCGAGCCGTAAACCGAAAGCCCTCCCATTAGCAACGCTCAATCCGACTGGTTATGCCGAATTAAAGAAAATAGGACATGAGCTACGTCTGATAAATGATAAAGATACTATCGTTGTCATTGGATCCTCAACAGGGGGGCCACGGGCATTGAATGCACTGATTCCTGAATTGCCCCGATATCCTGAAGCAGCCTATGTGGTGATTCAACATATGCCGGTGGGTTTTACACGATCCCTGGCTGATCGATTGAATCTGAATTCAGAATTATTTGTTAAAGAGGCTGAACCAGGAGACCAATTAAAAGTTGGTCAAGTTTTACTAGCGCCTGGCGGTTTCCACATGGTATTTGGCTCTGACGGCGTGGTAAGTCTGAATCAAAATCCAGCTATACACGGTGTACGACCAGCTGTTGATGTTACTTTGCTATCCTTAGCTCAATACTTCGGTAAACGAATTATCAGTGTAACACTTACAGGTATGGGGAGTGATGGAACCGCAGGGGCTTCCCTTGTGCACTCATCCGGTGGCTATGTGATTGCTGAAGCAGAAGAAACCTGCGTAGTCTGGGGTATGCCTAGAAGTGTATTTGAAGCTGGTGTGGCAGATAAGATGCTGCCTTTGAATCAAATTTCTGAAGAAATTATTAAATTGATAAAGGGAAGTGATTAATGGATGATATTGTTTATGAGAAGGTAATGCATCAAGTAAACAAGATATTATCCATTGATCTTGAATCTTATAAAGAAGAACAGATGAAGCGGCGTCTTGGCTCTTGGTTGACTCGCTGTGGTTATGAAGATTGGGACGCTTATTTCAAATTTGTATTGACATCACCAGAGGATCTTCTGAAACTTCGGAATTTTCTGACCATTAATGTCACAGAATTCTTTAGGGATCGAGAAAGATGGGGGCAGATTGAAGAAAAGATAATTCCAATTATTCTGCAATCACACAGCTCTTCCGGCTTGAAAACAGAAGGTTTACGAATTTGGAGCGCGGGTTGTTCCACGGGTGCCGAACCCTATACCTTGGCTATCCTCTTAAATGAATTGGCACCGAATAAGCCCCACTATATTTTGGGAACAGACCTGGATAAAGGCGCTTTGGATCGTGCCAGGGCAGGCGGTCCTTATCATATTGATGAAGTAAAGAATGTATCACCAGAACGGCAAAAAAAATACTTTGAGATTGAGAAAGACAAAGCTTATTTTCGAAGTTCAATCCTGAAGTCGGTAACGTTTAAAGAACAAAATCTAATTACGGATCAATATGAAAAAGATTTTGACTTAATTGTTTGCCGCAATGTCGTAATTTATTTCAAAAATGATGCGAAAAATGAGATTTACAAAAAATTTCATGGCGCTCTGCGCAAATCCGGTATTTTATTTATCGGTGGAACAGAAATTATTCCGCGTCCGAATGAATTTGGTTATAAAAGCTTCGGAGTTTCTTGCTACATAAAAGAATGAAGAATCATTTAACCAGGAAGGGTTAGAAAAGATGCTAAATGTAAAATTTTTAAATCCATTTATTGATGCCGCTGTTGAGGTCTTGAAGGTTGAGACTGAGCTTGAAATAGTACGAGGCAATTTGTGTTTGGAAAAAACTGCGCTGACTGCGACGGATGTCACGGTTTTGTTAACCTTGGTCGGCAAGGTACAAGGCGTGGTGATGTATGGTTTTTCAAATGAACTATGTTTGGAATTAGTCTCTAGAATGATGGGGCAAAAATGCACGGAATTTGATAATTTGGCTCAAAGCGGAATTGCTGAACTCGGCAATGTAATTACGGGCAGGGCGACCATTAAATTGGAAGAAGCAGGGTACAAATCCATGATATCTCCGCCTACCATGATTACCGGAATGGGGGTGAAAATCTCCACTCTTGATTTCTCCCGGATTGTGGTGCCTCTGGATACTGGTCAAGGTGAGATACTTATCCATTTGGCGCTAAGAGAGAGTCCTCCTGGAAATCAAGACAAGAATTTTGTTCCGATTAGTGTAAGTTGAAATTTACGGGTAAAGGATAAACCATGAACATAAAAACCTTGTTGCCGTTTATTGAAGCTGCTGTTGAAGTCATGAAAGCAGATGCTGGAATCGTTATGCAAAGAGGTGATTTACAAGTAGCAACAACACCATACCTCACCAATGATGTTACCGTGATTATCAGTATGGTGGGTGGGGTTGTAGGGACGGTCCTCTATGGAATGGATGAACAAACGGCCTTGAATATCAGCTCGACAATTTTAGGCGAAACATTGACGGAATTTGACAGCCTCGCTCAAAGTGGGGTGGCTGAATTAGGGAATGTGATTACTGGAAGAGCAAGTGTAAAACTGTCGCGATCCGGCTATGAAACCACTATTTCACCGCCAACCTTATTGCTGGGTCGGGGTGCTAAAATATCTACACTGGATCTTCCAAGATTAATCGTACCGTTGATAGGATCGGTTGGAGAAATCTCAACCCATTTGGCGATCAAAGAAGATTTTTCCGGAAGAAATTATTCGACGCCAGATATCCAGATTCCAGACGCACCAAGTTTATTGGATAAGTAATTATTTCTATAAAAGATTGCTGTTTAAAATTATTCAAGCAAATAGCGTATAGCCATATATACTTCAAGTAATTATAAAATACCAAATCAATTAAGATTGATTTGGTATTTTATTTATTAAATATTGAATTTTACTCTTTTTGATAGTTAGGCGCTTCGCGGGTGATAAATACATTATGAGGGTGGCTTTCAATCAAACCAGCATTGGTTATTCGAGTAAAGTTGGTCTTAACTCTCAGGTCTTCAAGTGTTCCTGCGCCAGCATAACCCATACCTGACCGCAATCCGCCAACCAACTGGTAAATAAAATCAGATAATCTGCCCTTGTAGGGGACTATTCCCTCAACACCTTCAGGTACCAATTTCTGATTTTTACTTTGTCCAGTTCCATAACGGTCTTTTCCATAGCCCTGCATGGCTGCCATTGAACCCATTCCGCGGTATTCTTTGTAGCGCCTGCCTTCATATTGAACCTCCTGCCCAGGAGCTTCTTCCAATCCGGCCAACATACTGCCCAACATAACCGCTTTGGCTCCAGCAGCTATGGCTTTCACGATATCTCCGCTATATTTGATTCCACCATCAGCGATGACTGGTACGTTAAATTTATTGGCAGCCTGTGCACAATGATAAATGGCTGAGAGCTGCGCCATGCCTGCCCCAGCAATAATGCGGGTAGTGCAAATGGAACCAGCCCCAACGCCGATTTTTATCGCATCTGCACCGGCTTTGATTAAATCCTCTGTTGCTTCTGAAGTGACAACGTTACCAGCCATGACTGGAAGCTCGGGGAATAATTTCTTAATTCGTTGGATTGTTTGAACAACCCCTTTGGAATGTCCATGGGCTGTGTCGATGACGACCAGATCCAGTCCTTTTTTCATCATCAAGGTGATCCGTTCTTCAATGTCCGGACCCACACCCACGGCAGCGCCAACCAACAATCTACCACGCTCATCCTTGGCTGCATTGGGATACATGATACGTTTTTGGATGTCCTTGACCGTGATCAGGCCTTTTAATAGACCATTCTCATCCACCAGGGGGAGCTTTTCGATACGGTGTTTCTGAAGAATTTTCTTGGCTTCTTCCAGATTGGTTCCCACTGGTGCAGTGACTAATTTGTCCGAGGTCATGAAACGACTGACAAGCTCGGAATTATCCAGATCTTCTGCAAAACGCATATCCCGATTGGTAAGAATGCCAACCAGACGGTTGCTGCCTTCTTCAACGATAGGAACGCCGCTGATATGGAAATGAGCTGTTATATTCTTCGCTTCTTCCAAGGTAGCGGTGGGTGGCAAAGTAATTGGGTCGGTTATCATCCCGGATTCAGAACGCTTGACTTGATCCACATTTTTCGCCTGCTCTTCAGGAGACATATTGCGGTGGAGAATTCCAATGCCACCTTCCCTGGCCAGGGCAATCGCAAGGCGTGCTTCACTGACGGTATCCATAGCTGCCGAGAGGATAGGGATATTCAGTGAGATATTTCCACATAGGTTTATACTGATCGATACATCCGTGGGCAATACTTCACTGTACCCCGGCACAATCAACACATCGTCAAAAGTGAGCCCTTCACTGGGAATAAAAACGGTTTGATTTTGCATAATTCCTCTTTGTTAATGCTTGAAATGCCTGACGCCAGTTACTACCATCACCATGTTGTGGCGATCCGCCAGTTCAATGGATTCCTGATCCCTTTTAGATCCACCGGGTTGAATGATGGCTTTGATGCCATAGTGTGCGGCTGCTTCAACAGAATCGGGGAATGGGAAAAACGCATCAGAAGCCATTACCGCACCCTTGGATTTTTCACCCGCACGGTTGGCCGCGATGTGTACACAATCTACCCGGTTGGGTTGCCCACCGCCGATGCCGACCGTGGCATTCCCTGAGGCAAAGACGATGGCATTGGATTTGACATGTTGGCATGCTTTCCAGGCGAATCGCATCGATTGCATTTCTTCTTTGCTAGGTTGGCGTTTAGATACAACTTGCCAATTCTCTGGTTGAGGATCACCCTGATCAATGGTCTGAACTAATAGCCCTTGATTAACGGAACGGTACTCCAATTTTGGATTGACATCCAGATTGGGCATCATAATTAAACGGCAATTCTTCTTTACTGCGTATAGCTGTAAGGCTTCTTCTGAGAAACCTGGTGCAATGATACATTCCACGAATAAGTCGCTCATTGCCTTGGCAGTTTCACCATCCAAAGCCCTATTGGATGCAATCACCCCTCCATAAGCTGATATCGGATCGCTGGCCAGAGCATGTTGATAGGCATCACTCAACTTAACCGCAGAGGAAATTCCGCAGGGGGATAGATGTTTGACAATCACAATGGCTGGATCAGTGAAAGAAACAACTGCCCGCCAGGCGGCATCCAAATCAAGGTAATTGTTGTAGGAGAGTTCTTTGCCCTGCAGAAATTTACCACCCAGGGGACCACTATCTGACTGATACGTCAAATAGGAAGCTTCCTGATGAGGGTTTTCGCCATAACGCAGGGATGATTGCTTGTGCAACGCCAGAGAAGTGAATGCACCCTGGGAAAGATAACTGGCAATCGATGAATCATATTGGGCTGTATGTTTGAAGGCTTTGATAGCATACTTGTAGCGATCCTCAATGCTCAATGAACCCCTACTGATTTTCTGAATGAAGTTCTCATAATCATCCGAATCACATAGTACACTGACCCGCTGATAATTCTTGGCTGCCGCACGCAACAAGGTAACGCCGCCAATATCGATATTTTCAATCGCGTCTTCAAGGGATACGTCTGATTTTTGAATCGTTTCCTGAAAGGGATATAAATTACAAACTACCAGATCAATATAATCAATACCCAACGCATCCAGATCGGCTTTATGGTTGGGTGTGTTTTGGGCAAGAATACCGCCGTGGATAAACGGATGAAGGGTTTTCACCCGGCCGCCCAGGATTTCAGGAGAATCGGTGTATTTGGATATTTCAAGAACTGGAATCCCCGCATCCGCCAGGAGTTTTGCGGTTCCACCGGAGGCAAGAAGTTCCCATTTTAATCCAGAAAGTTTCTCGGCAAAAGGGATTAAATTGTCTTTATTTGAAACAGATATTATTGCTTTTGGCATGGTTAACCTCGTAAAGGATTGCATAAAGGAGCCAGAGCTTCAACATATAAACGGTGCTCTGTTTTGTGAATTCGATGTTCTAGAGTTTCCAGCGTATCATCCGGAAGAATGGGAACATTTTCCTGCATGATAACCGGGCCATTATCCACGCCTTCATCGGGAACATAATGAACCATAACACCGGTATGGGTGATTATTCCATTTTGATAGGCTTCAAAAGCGCGCTCAATGGCATGGGTCCCTGGAAAACAACCCGGTAGAGCGGGGTGAATATTGATGACCTGCCCAGGAAAATGAGCTAAAAAGGATTGGCTGAGCAGTCTCATCCAACCCGCCAATACAATGTAATCGGGGTTATAAACGCGAAGCTGCTGGGCAAGCTGTACATCATAGGCACTTCTGGTAGTTCCTTTGATGAAAGGTAAGCATAAGGCAGGTAAATCGGCATTTGCAGCTCTAACTAGTCCATAAGCATTTTGTTGGTTTGAGATCACCACGACAATCTCGGCGGCCAATTTATTTGTCGCGCAGGCATCGATCATGGTCTGCAAATTGGATCCATTGCCTGAGATTAAGACCGCCAGTTTCTTTTTAATCATCAAACTCAACCAATTTTGACTGTGATGTAACTTCGCCTATTATCCAGGTTTCTTCCGGAATCATGCTTTGGACACGGCTGACATCCTCAGGTGAGGTGATGATGACCATGCCGATACCCATATTGAAGACCCGATACATTTCATCGGGCGAGATTTTTCCGATATTTTGAATATAAGTAAAGAGTGGGGGAACCGACCAGGCGTGACGATTGATTTTTGCGCCGCAGGATTCCGGCAGGATTCTGGGGATGTTATCGTAAAAACCACCCCCGGTGAGATGAGCCAGCGCCTTGATGCAATCACAGGTCTTTAAAATGGGGTAAAGAATCGAAAAATAACTTTTGTGTGTGGCTAACAGCGCCTTGGACAAATTTCCACCCACTTCATCAACGTTCTCATCAAGATTCATCTCGGAGAATACGCTGCGAATCAGTGAATAGCCATTGGTATGGGGACCAGAGGAAGATAGTCCAATTAATACATCACCCGGTTGAATGTTCTTTTTGGGGAGGATTTTATCTTTTGAAACGACACCCACAATGGTGCCCGCTACATCAAATTCGTTCTCGCTATAGACACCCGGCATTTCTGCTGTTTCCCCACCCAGGATTACACAATCTGAGGCTTTGCAGGCTTTTGACATGCCCTTGAGGATTTTTTCCAGATTCTCGGGTTTCAATTGGGCCGTGGCGTAATAATTCATAAAAAACAAAGGTTTGGCGCCCTGAACCAGGATATCGTTAATGCAGTGATTGACAATATCCCCGCCGATTCCTTCCAATTGGTGATATTGCGCTGCCAATTTTACTTTCGTGCCAACACCATCCGTGGAAGCAACCAATACAGGATTAGGAATACCCTCCAAGGCATCCAGACTGAATAAGCCTCCAAAGCTGCCTAAATCTGAGAGGACATACTCATTATAGGTGGCTTTTACATGCTTTCTTATCATTTGAACGGCTTTTTGTCCTGCATCGATATTCACTCCAGCCTTTTGATAGGCGGATTCCGCGTCAACCAGATCCAATCCACCACGGCCAATATCTGTCCGATATTGCATCCCTGCAAAGTAGATTGTTGAAACCCTTTGATAAGCAACGCGGATGGCTGAGGCCAAGTCTTGACCTAGACCGGTCACATTGAGTACCCGGCCGCCAGCCGTGACAAGATGACCATCCTTTCGGCCGGTTCCAGCATGAAAGACAATACTTTGCAGATCGTCGCTGTCAACCCCTGTAATTTCGGTGCCAGGACTAACAGGACCCGGATAGTTTTCTGAGGCCAAGACGACGGTAACAGCCGCCATGTTTTTCCATTTGACACTAGATTGATTTAAAACCCCATCCACACAATCGAGAGTGATCTGAACCAGATCGGATTCCAGTAGGGGTAATACAACCTGAGTCTCGGGATCGCCAAATCGGCAATTAAATTCCAATACTTTGGGACCATTTTCGGTTAGCATCAAACCAGCGTAGAGAACGCCGATAAAAGGAGTCCCCATTTCCTTCAGTCCTAAAACCGTGGGGATAAGAATCAAATCTGTTAATTCTTCAATCATGGCTGGTGAACAAAAAGGAACCGGTGCATAGGCACCCATTCCTCCTGTATTCGGTCCTTGTTGACCATCCAGGAGGCGCTTATGATCCTGCGCAGGCAGCATGGCAACCGCTGTATTTCCATCACAGAATGCCATTAATGAGATCTCCGGACCGATCAATCGTTCTTCGATGATGATTTCCGCCCCAGCTTGACCAAATTGGTGGTTGATCATCAAATCATCGATGATTTGCGCGGCCTCTTCATTGGAATCTGGAAGAAATACTCCTTTTCCAGCCGTCAAACCGTTGGCTTTAATGACATACTCTGAATTGAGGGTTTGTAAATATTGTTTGGCTTCTTGAGGATGTTTAAATACCTGGAATTTGGCAGTGGGAATATTGAAGCGCTGCATAAATTCTTTGGAAAATTGCTTTGAAGATTCGATTCTGGCAGCTTCCTGGGTTGGTCCAAAGGCACGTATACCCTTATTATTCAACTCATTTACCAGCCCATTAGCAAGAGGTACTTCAGGTCCAACGATAACCAGGTCAACATGATGATCGACACAAAAAGCAGAGATGATCGTATTATCCATTCGATCCAAGGACACATTTGATCCCAAGTTCTCCGTAGCCGGATTACCTGGAATTAGGAATAACTCTTCGCAAAGGGGAGACTGGTTGATTTTCCATGCCATGGCGTGTTCCCTGCCGCCTGATCCAATAAGAACAATCTTCATATCATCACCTCTAACACGAACTTAACCTTCAAAACCGCTTTTCAGCGGATTATGGTTGACGGCCAAAGGGTACTGACCCGTGAAACAAGCATTACAATACCCGGTTTCTTTGCCAATGGCCTTCATCATATTCTCAACGGACATGAATTCCAGAGAATCACTTCCGGTTTGTTTTCGAATTTCTTCCACGGATAGATTATGGGCAATGAGTTCATCGTAGGTACCCATGTCCACACCCATATAGCAGGGGTGTTTAATCGGAGGGCATGTAATACGCAAGTGAATTTCGGCTGCGCCTGCATCGCGAATCAACTTGACTAGAGCACCCGTGGTGTTGCCACGCACGATACTGTCATCAATCATGACCACTTTCTTGCCAATCACATTTCGGGCAATGACGTTAAATTTTAATTTCACGCCTTGTTTGCGCAGGGAATCCGTGGGTTCGATAAACGTCCTGCCAATATAGCGATTTTTGATAAACCCCACGTTATAGGGGATACCAGACACCCTGGCGTAGCCAATGGCCGCAGGAATGGATGAATCGGGCACCGGTATGACGATATCGGCTTTAATTGGGCTCTGATGATAGAGTGCCTCACCCAAACGCTCCCGGACTTCATGCACCAGCATACCATCCCAAATACTATCCGGTCTGGAAAAATAGATATGTTCAAAGGTGCACAAGGCCAGGTTTTCAGCAGGCTTGACTGCTTGAAACACCTTGAGGGCTGAATCACTGAGAGAAATGATTTCACCGGGATGCACTTCCCGAATGGCTGTACACCCCAGGGTTTGTAATGCCCCGGATTCTGAGGCTACCGCATGGCCGCCGCTTGGGAGCAGTCCCACACTCAAGGGACGAAATCCCCAGGGATCTCGAATTGCAAAAACGCCGTCGCGGGTCAAGATCACCAGAGAATAAGCGCCGCGCCATTTGGGCATGACCGAACAAATACGCTCTTCCCAAGTATCACCCTGGGCTCCTGCCAACATCATGGTAATCACTTCCGTATCTGAAGTGGAAGAAAGACCCACCCCATGCTGAAGCAGCTCTTTACGCAGCTCCTCGGCGTTTATTAAATTGCCGTTATGTGCAACAGCCATTGGTCCGTAATAGGTTTCGATTAAATAGGGTTGAGCATTGTGAACCGTTGGGGAACCAGTGGTTGAATAGCGGGTATGACCGATACAATAATCCCCGTGTAATTGGCTGAGGTTCTCCGGATTGAACACCTGGGATACCAACCCAACGCCTTTGTGAATGCGTATTTTGCGACCATCTGCCACGGCAATACCGGCTGCTTCCTGCCCGCGGTGTTGAAGTGCAAACAAGCCAAAATAGGCCATGCGGGCAACACTTTCATCCGGTGCGAAAATACCAAGCACGCCGCATTCTTCTCTTGGGTGATCCGAGATATCGTAGTCCATTTCCATTCTGTTATTTTCCATTCACTTCAGCATCGGCATCCATGATTTTTAGCATTTGAGCCGCTTTATACGCCTGTAATTTTTGCAGGCAGTCTTTGTTCACAAGGGACAAGATTTTCGCAGCCAACAAGGCCGCATTTTCCGGTTCCAACACAACGGCGGGCGCAATTCCGGAAGGCATACGCAAACTGGAATAAACATCCGCACCACCGAAGGCCGTACTGGTGGGCGGACAGGCAATGACCGGAGCTTTGACATAGCCATCCACAAAACCGGATAATGCGTTGGAGCGTCCCGCAATGGTGATATAAACTTTCGGCGAGGGATCTGCTTCGTAGCCATCCAGGATTTTGATCAAATGCAGGGCTGTTTTGTGCGCCGAGGCTACATGAAAAATCGGTGTCAGGCCTAAGTTAATGGCTGCATCGGCCACTTTTTGAGCAACTTCTAAGTCCGCTTTTGAGCCCATCAGGAGTATGACATCTGGTTTATTCATCAAAGGACTCCAGCAGCAGATAAATTTTTGATTAAGCGTGGATTGACGGGATAATCTCCAGGGACAAAGTCTTTTTGACTGAGCAGCTCATAAATTTTGATATAGCGTTGACTGGCACGTACAAAGAGTTCACTATCCATGACGGGAATCTCGCCATCTCCGCGATATCCTTTTTGGGCATATTCTAAACGAATAAATTCTTTATCAAAATTCTCTGGTTCCTCACCCGCAGCAACTTTTTGTTCATAAGTATCGGCTTTCCAAAAACGGGAGGAATCCGGGGTGTGAATTTCATCAATCAACATCAATTTTCCCTGTTCATCGAAACCAAACTCATATTTGGTATCCACCAGGATCAGACCGGCTTCTTTGGCTTTTTGCTGGCCAAATTTGAATAGAGCCAACGCAGCCAGCATGGTTTGCTGCCAGATGGCCTGATCAAGGAATCCTTTTTGCACCACTTCTGCACAAGTTAAGCGCTCATCATGGCCGGTGGGACCGCCTTTGGTGGTGGGTGTGATGATTGGGGTCTCCAGAACCTGATTCTTTGTCAAACCATCCGGGAATGTATAGCCATAAATCTCCCGTTCGCCCAGTTCGTAGCGGTACCAGAGGGCAGTAGAAGTAACCCCCGTGATGTATCCACGTATAATAACCTCAACGGGAAATGGCTCGGCGATTTTAACGATCACTGCATTGGGATCCGGCATGGAAAGCATATGGTTTTGGATAATGGATCGGGTTTGTTCAAACCACCAGGCTGTCAACTGATTCAATACCTGCCCTTTGTAAGGGATCTCCGTCAGAATACGGTCGAAGGCAGATAAACGGTCAGTAGTCACGATCAAGCGGGTATGATTGTCTATCGTAAACCAATCCCGTACTTTTCCGGAGGTTTTTTCAAGTTTTGGAAGCTCAGCCGTTTTGAAGGCTAATGGGAGTTTTTCACGGATTTTTTCACTACTTAGCATGGATTCCTCTATTGTTCTTTCGCATAGTTTACACCATTTTTGAAAATTTCCAATCCAGTGGGGGAGCTGGCTCTTCTGGTCCGTTGGGGGTGCTGATATCCATAGATATTATTCTCCGGATGCGGCATCAGGCCCAATACATTTCCGGTAGGATTGCAGATTCCGGCGATATCATCCATGGATCCATTCGGGTTGTCAGGGTATTGGCCTTGGGCGGCTTGTCCCAGAGGCTTCGTGTAGCGTAAGGCCACCATGTCCAAGGAAATTAATCGTTGAATTTCGGCTGCATTTTCCAGAACAAAATTGCCTTCCCCATGCGCGATCGGGCATTCAATCAAAGCTTGATTTTTCTTCACCCAGATGCAGCGATCGGTTCCGGCTGTCAGAGTTACCCAGCGGCATTCAAAATGGCCAGATTGATTAAAGGTCAAAGTCCCATTGATTTGTTTTTCGGATTTCTCATTCTCAAAGATCAAACCAGATTTAACCAACGTCTGAAACCCATTACAAATGCCAATCACGGCTTTCTTCTGCTGAATAAATGCACGTACTTCATCCAGGAAATAGGTTTTCAAATTAATGGAAAGCAATTTCCCTGCGCCTAATGCATCGGCATAGGAAAAGCCGCCGGCCAGCACTAGAATTTGATAGTTTTTCCAATGTTTTTCACCGGATTTAAGCTGGTTGATATGCACAATCTCTGGATTGGCACCGGCAACGGTAAAGGCTTCGGCAACATCAAAATCACGGTTGGTACCGGTGGCATGTAAAATAAGGACGGATGGCTTCATGGCTTATTTCCTCAACCAGGCTTTCTTGAGTTCTGCAACCTGGATGGACCCAAGCTTCGTTTGATCGGGTGTCAGGAAGTTGATGATTTTCTCTGCCTTCACTGTACCTATCTTTTGAACTGGAAGACCCTTCAGGCCGGCTTCCAAATCCGCAGCCGCTTCAGGGGTCACTTCAACCAGAAAACTAGCTGCAGTCTCGGAAAATAAAAATTCCACCGGCTGATCAGGGATGGATAAATCCACACCCAGATCACCAGCCAGGGCCATTTCTGCGAGCGTAACAGACAGACCGCCTTCGCTGAGATCGTGGCATGCTCTGATTTTGCCCGCTTGAATCAAGGAAAACAGCGCTTGATAAAGTTTGGGAGCATAGGTCGGCACCTTTGGCACTGCTTGTGATCCTGGTGGACTGGTCACTTTGGCATAATGACTGCCGCCAAAGCTGTTTTGGTGCTCGCCGATGAAGTATATAACGTTACCAGGAGCCTTCAGGTCCATGGTGATAGTTTGATTGACATCCTCAATGATACCCATGGCAGAGATCAACAGAGTCGGCGGAATGGCATGTTTTTTACCGTCATTGCCAAGATACTCGTTGTTCAGGGAATCTTTTCCGGAAATGAATGGGGTGCCGTAAACGACTGCCGCATCATAACAGCCGCGCAGCGCTTGAATCAGAGTGCCAAGGGTTTCCGGTTTAGTCGGATCACCCCAACAGAAGTTATCCAAGATGGCAATTTTTTGTGGATCTGCACCAACAGCCACGGCATTGCGAATGGCCTCGTCAATCACGTTGTAAGCCATCTGATAGGCATCCACCTCGCCATACCAGGGATTAATGCCGTTGGAGAGCACAATCCCGGCTGTCCCCTGGGTGCCGATGGGTTTAATCACACAGGCATCCGATGGACCCTCATTATGGACACCCACTAAAGGCTTGACTGCGGTACCGCCTTGAATTTCATGGTCATAAACCCGGATGATGGCTTCCTTGGAGGCGATATTCGGATGAGCCAACAAATCCAGCAGGGTTGCTTTTATCTGATCGAAAGAAAATATTTCATTATTACCCGGGCTGTTTCCCATCTTTGGAAGAATCACAGCCTGTAATTTTCTTTGGGGGATGCCGTGGTGTAAAAATTCCATGCCCAACTCAAGGACTTTTTCACCTTCAA
>DHVR01000042.1 GCA_002412765.1 Leptolinea sp. UBA5203
CTAAAAATAAATTTTTTGTCACTCATCAGATCTACAAAGTTAGGATTGTCAAACTCGTACAAAACTTTTGTGTATTCAGAGAGCTGATCTGTGATCGAGATTATATTTTCAATATCCTGGCTCTTTTCCGGATAAAGATGCAATAGGATCCGCTTGTAGTCCTGTAGGGATTCCATTGAATCTACACGGAACATTTGGTCTTCAATGCCAATGGAAACTTTATTGTCTAAAAAATCCCAATCAATGCCCAAGTCTTTTAGCATGGGCTTTACAATGCCGGAATTTACAAAAGCTCTTGGTCCGGTGTCAAAGAAAAAACCATCCGACTTAAATGTATTTATTAATCCACCGCTTCTATCATTTTTATCTAACAGTAAAACACTGTAATTTTTTCTGGCTAGGTAAGCTGCAGCGGTCAACCCTGCCATGCCTGCACCAACGATCACAATTTTGTTGTTGTCTTTTGTCATTGTATTCCACCTAAATGATGACTTAGTACCCATAATTGCTCTGCTGCCTCCCTGTCCAATGCGGGAGGAGCGGGTTCTTCTTCAGTTGTGAGATTAAAAAACTTGCCAGTTTTGTTTGCCACTTTTTTGGAAACGCCTAAGAAATACAGTGACTCTGCGGAGATTTCTAAAGGCTTGGCACTTCTATCCACAATGATCTTTTTAAAGATTTTGTAAAGTTTACCATTATTTTGACCACTGTTTGTCTTCACATTGCCAGGGTGCATAGCATTCACCCTAACCCCAGTTCCGCCAAAGTATTCAACAAGTTTGATCATGGACAGCAATTGTGCAGTTTTTGCAGCAGCATAACTTTTGATCCCCGAATAGGCATGTTGATCCCAGTTCAGATCATCCAGATTTAAACCCCAGACGGCAAATCGATGCGCCTCTGAGTTAACAAACAGGATGCGGCCGCTGTTTTGTTTAATGAATTTATCCTTCAAAGTGTAATTAATAATAAATGAACTCAGGAAATTTGTCTGAAACACCATTTCCAGATTATCTGCCGTGTAAGTTCTTTGGGTAACATAGACGCCGGCATTATGAATGAGAACATCAATGTTTCTCTCCAGTGCAGCCAATTCTTTCGCAACCGCGTGCACATCAGCCAATTTCGCAAAATCTGCAAGCAGGTAGGTGCATTGAATGCCGTATTGGCTTTGCAGGCTTTCGCACAAATCTATTGATTTTTGCTCGCTACGATTAATACATAAGATATCCGCGCCGTGCGATGCATATTTCATTGCGGCAGCATAGCCGATACCGGATGTTGCTCCGGTGATCACCACCAAGCGATTTTCAAAATCATCGGGACATTTTTCCGGTTCCAAATTTTGATTGCGCAGCATTGCAAAAATATTGGACCACTTGTATTCTTTGAGATATTTGTTCAAACTGCCTCCCTTGTGAATCGAATGGGCAAGAACCACGAACCGAATATCCGATCATCGATGATTACCTGCCCAGTTGGCTGAATCCTATCAAAAAGACACGCTTCCCATAAAGGATCAACTTTTCGATTTACGGAATTGCAAGCTGAGTATGTGTTTAGCATTTCATTATGAAATTTCAATGTAAAAAACCCTCCGGTACGGAAAAAGATATGAATTGAGGAGCATAAAGGGATGAATCTCATTAAATACAGGGGGTGATTTCTAATACAGTCCTGCCGTCACAAAAACTACGATAAAGACCAGGATCATGGCTCCTAAGATTAATGAATAATTCTTGGGTTTGATGTTTCCAGCTTTATCCATTTTTCTGATAAGCGGAAATAATCTCCAGTAGAAGGATGCGGTTGCTATTGCCAGGGCTAATACACTCATGCGCTGACTATCGATATTGGCAAAGAGGAGAATGGCTGCCAATAGTAAAAGAAAGATTAATTTGGCGCCAGCAACCCAATAGACCAGATACTTAATGAAATCATGGATTTCAGGGTACTGTTTGGATTTTTCCCAGGCAGTAAAAATGCCAACCGCATTGGCATATTTCGAACCTGGGGCAAAATACAGCGCTAAAACATTGGAAAATTCCAGAACCATAAATATGAGAATCACAATTTTTGCATATGGCATTTCTTTTTCCTCTACTAATAAACGACTACGAACAGGGTTGGATGCAAAATCCCCTTGGCTTGTTTTTTAAACGATCCAGGGCTTCATTCAACCATGTAATTGTAATTGATTATACTAAGTACCCATCTGGACACAACATAAATGACGCCCTCAATTGCAGGGTGTGTTCTTCGCTAAGGGCATCTTTTAATTTTAGATCAGTAAACGGTGTGTCGTTACCCACCTATATGGTTGATTAGAATAGTTATCGGTTATGTGTCAAAAAATGGGTGGGCAGGCATGCGAACCAATCCTACGAACTCGGCATCAGCGCGAACACACCCCAGCCGAGGTATTCTCGCGTGTAAGCGGCGTAGCGTTCGGGTTCCGATGTCAGTTTGGCTCGAACCTCTTTCGCAAGCTCGTCGTTGGGATTGTCTTCAAGCCAGCGGCGCATGGTGAGCCATTTGGCTGCCTCGTATCGATCCCAGTCGTCCTGGCCTGCCAGCATCATTTCAACAACGTCATAGCCCAGGTCTCTGAAAGACACAAGAAGCTCCGGAAGCGTGAGAAAGTCGGAGATTGAGTGGGCAAGACACCCCCTGGCGATAGCTTCCGTCGGGGGTAAGTGCTGCCAGTAGGGCTCACCGATGAGGATGATCCCTCCGGTGCGTAGGCTCTGTGCTAGAAGCTCGACCGTGCCAGCGATTCCCCCTGCGATCCAACTGGCACCGACACATGCTGCCACATGGACCTTCTCCTCAGCGACATAGCCGGATGCATTGCCGTGGATGAACTGGACTTGATCGGCGACACTGAGTTCATCAGCACGGTGTTTCGCTTGCCCGGTAAATAACGCACTCATGTCGATCCCGATACCGAGAATGCCGTGATCGCGTGCCCAGGTGCACAGCATCTCCCCTGAACCACTGGCGAGATCGAGCACGCGATCGCCCGATTCAAGACGCAGCGCCGAGCCGAGAGCAGCCAGCTTTTCAGGTGTGATCGGGTTGTGAATCCGGTGAGCGCTCTCCGTGATGTTGAATATTCGTGGTATGTCCATGGTGAAAAATCTCCTTACAGGTGAATAGATTGGGTCACAGCCTAACTCGAAGAGTGGGGCAATACCCCATTGGAATTTGGTTCATGGCAGAAAATTAGGGACTTCACATCCAAAGACGGCTGCAGGAAGTTAATGTATCCTACGAACCGCATTTATTATACACACCTTCCAATCTCCCGCAACAAAAAAGACGCCCTCAATCGCATGGAGTGTGCTTCGCGAAGGGCATCTTTTGATTTTAGATCAGTAAACGGCAGAGTGGATCGTTGACCCACCAAAATGGTTGATTAGAATGTAACTCGGTCTTGTGTCACAAAATGGGTGGGCAGGCAAGCGAACCCATACTACGAATTAATACCCATCCGGATTGGTCCGCGTGGGGGAGGTAAGATGAAAATTTAGCGATTTTTTTATCCAATCATTAATTCCGAACTTAATGGATTGTTAAAATCACTGCTGAAAAGCGAACATTTGTTGTATTCCCAACAACTGAGTTGTTGCACTCTGCATGGTTGTTTCGGGCTAATTTCAATACCGCAGGATTAATGCAATTCGTTGATGAGTTTCAAGTTGACCGTTTTCCACGAACATGACTTGCCCTTGTTTACTCAATACGGTTTCGATAACGTCATCTACTGCGTCATCTATAACTCCGGGAGCAGTAGCATCATCCGCAGGCATGATTTGTTGACCGGTTTCATCCACCCGCGCCGGATAGTGAAAATCTTTTTCAACTAGCAGAAGATATCCGCGTCCTTCGCCTGCCAATTGCCATACTTCACTGATGGTAGAAGCTACTTTTCCTTCACCAACTGCCTTTTCAAGTTCTAAAAATACCTTCTGACGTTTTTCGGTGAGAGCAACCTTGGCAAGAGGCCAGATGAGTTTAGCTAATTCAGATGGTGATGTTTTATCATGACTGCCCTGCAGAGTGGTTAGGATTGCATCCTTGTGATCTGTCACCTCATTATAGAATGACAGGAAACGATCTACGCCAACGACAACAATTGGTAATGGGTCATCTGCCAGAAAAGGCTTGAGGGCAGTGTCTATCTGACGGAAAAACTTTTTATGGTATTCATCGCGATAGGCTGATTTTTTGATACCAAACCCTCCGGGCAAGGATTGTTCCCCACCAGGACCTTCATGGTTGTTCGGGAACCCGCCTTCCTGAACCTCGACCAATACATCGCGAACCCCTTCATACAGGCGGGTAGGCTTCTCACTTAAAACAAGGGCCCAGTATCGGGGTGTGCGGTTCATGGCAAAGACCAGATCACGGGTCAAGAAATTCGTTCCTATATCGACATTTTCTCTCAAAGTAAAAGGCAGTTGAACAGCTCGGGCTATATCGGAATTGACAAACAAAGCCAATCCATCCAACGTCTGTCGATAATCAATACCTCCTGCCAGCTGTTCAAGGCGATCCAGTAATGGCGCAATCTCTCGATTGTTGAACTCCTCGCGCAAGCGCTTTGTTGCCTGAGCAATTAGATTCTTGACCCTGATCGGGTCTTGTTGATTTTCTGGTGACGTACGATGCGTAGGCAAGGTAATGGTAACAGCAGGATAACCGCTGATTTGCTGTAATAATTTCACTTCATGACGATTCATAGTAAATTTTCCTTTCGTGATCAACACGTTTAAAGTGGCACACAGTTAGATTTAGCTATACAGAAAATAAACGCTAACAATAATCTCCTGCGAGTATGCCACTTGTAATAATTCATTATCATCATAACTTAAAAGGTCTATAAATGTCCCTTATAAATCATGCCAACCATCTACATTTTTGCTTTGTATTTCCGAAATTCTTCGATCACAAGGTGTGTGCTTTGCGAAGAGCGTCTCATTATTTCAAGTCAGGAAATGGTAGGGTGGTTCGTTGAACCACCAAAATGGTTGATTAGAATATCAACTGGTTAAGCCTCGCAAAATTGGTGGGTTCAAAGGCGAACCCACCTATGAACTTGCTGAATCCCTTCAAGTGAAGGCAAAGCCCGCACTTATCCACTGCAGGCAATGTTAGCCCGCATAAGCTTATAGACTGGTAGTCGCCGCTTTTGAGGCTCTCGCATCCAAATAGTGACCCAAAAAAATAAGCAACATTCCAAGGCTCAAAGTTACATTGATACTTAGCCCATTAGGTATTGGATATTCTGCCAATGCAAGCAAATTCGGATTTCCAAAATACAAACATAACAAAAATCCCGTTGAAACCAGAAAAGAATACCCCAAGAGTTGGACATTTCTACCCATTCTGGCAATACCTTTGTAGGCGGCATAAGTGCGAGTCCATATCCATAATAATCCAAAATACGAAAGAAGGATTATCGCCCCGCCTATACCAAAAACATGCGGCAAATATTGGGATGGTTCCCAAAACATTCCAGCACTTATTGCTGTACCAGGCAGGAAACCCAAGAGCCAGAAATAGGATCCCTTTTCTCCTGTGTAGAGAAGCACTCCCGCGATTGAAAACGTCAGCCCCGATGCAGCTGCCATCCGAATCCACCAAAGTAATCCGTCAACCGCGTATACTGTTCCGTTCAATTCTTCCGCTGTGTGGATCCGTTGCATCGGACTCTGGAACCAAGTCAGACCTTGCATAATAACAACATTTATTACGCCGAACCAAAATAGTATTTGCCCGATCTTTTGCTTATTCATTTTTTCATATCTCCTTATGACGGGTGAGCTAACGGCTTGCGTTAACTGCGTGTGGGCGAGCGTGGACAATGTTTGGGAGCAGGAAAAACTCAAAGCCGATAATCAGGAGGGAGGTTCGTTGACCCACCCAAATGATTGATTAGAATATAACTCGGTAATGTGCCACAAAATGGGTGGTTTCACCCCTGAAGGGGCAGGCAAGTGAACCCACCTTACGGCCTATATCCGTGCGCTGGCGATTGGTGGTTTGGATGGGGCCAGTGGTTTTGATTTACCAATTAAAAGGTCCACCGGAATACCCAGACCTTCATGCAAGCGCCGGATCATCTCCAGGGAAAGACTGCGCTTTCGATTGAGTATTTCTGAGACTCGTTCCTTACTTCCCAGAAAACGAATAAGATCTGCTCGGCTTAATCCACGGCTTTCCATATAATATTCCACTACTGCGATTGGATCATCTGGTAAGGGGATGGGGAAATGCTTGGCTTCATAGGCATCAACAAGGGTTGTCAGTACGTCCAGACGGTCCCCTTCGGGGGACCCTTGCACAGCATCAAACAAAGTTTCAATTTCATGCAGCATGGCTTGATAATCACTTTCGCTGCGAATGGGTTTGATTTCCATTTTTTTCTCCTTAAATCTTGTTTACATCGATCTGACTATATTCTTGATGTGTACCCACAAATCGAATGTAAACCACACCATATTGGTAAACAACTACAACGACCAATCGATAATGATTCCCTTTGATGTTGAAAACGATTCTGTTATTGGCAACAAAGCTGGCATTGTTGTGGAATTCTTTGATATCAGCCGGGCTTTTCCAGGTGGCACGTTCTACATCCTGATACCAGGTTTGAAGGGCAAGGGTTGAATCGGGATGTTTTTCCCAGAATTCACGGAGAATGCGCCTGCTGATGATCCTCATCATCTCATTATAGCTGATAATTACCAAAATGGTAACATTTAATTTGTGACGAATCAACATAAGGAATTGGTGGATTAATCCCATGCAACAAAAAAAGACGCCCTCAATCGCATAGTGTGTGCTTCGCGAAGAGCGTCTTATCATTTCAAGTCAGGAAACGGTAGGGATGGATCGTTGACCCACCAAAATGGTTGGTTGGAATAGTTATTGGCTACGTGTCACAAAATGGGTGGGTTCACCCCTGGAGGGGTAGGCAAGCGAACCAAGCTAATGAACTGCATACCGGGTTTGAAATTTCAAAACCAGAAATGTCTTAGTTTTTTTCAGCGATCAATTCAATCTCAACCAATGCATTTAATGGCAAATCGGCAACGGCCACGGTCGTTCGGGCAGGATAAGGTGCCGAAAATCGCTCTTGATAGACTTGATTCATTCCGGCAAAGTTTGTCATGCTCGTTAGATATACATTTACTTTAATGACTTGGTCCATTGTTAATCCTGCATCTGCCAAAACAGACTGCAAATTGTTAAATGCCTGCTGAGTCTGCTCAGCGATTTCCCCATCCACCAATTTACCCGTCGATGGATCGATGGGCGTTTGACCTGAACAGTACAATAGATTTCCGGTCCAAACGGCATGAGAATAGGGTCCAATCGCTTTCGGGGCATTTAAACTTAAAACAAATTTTCGAGTCATAGGATCTCCTGAAATAAACTTATTCTTTGTGTTGCTGGAGCATTAATTGCACGTCTTACCCTTGTCAGTAAACGGTAGGGTGGATCGTTGACCCATAAAAATGGTTGATAAGAATAGTTATCGGTCATGTGTCACATAATGAGTGGGCAGGCAAGCGAATCTACCCTGCGAACTAAGGGTCCTTTATCCTCAGTGTCCGGTTTTCTACCATTGCTAATAGTTAAGGGTGTGGATAAATGGAATTCCTTTGGGGTGCGGTTTGCAAATACAATACCCATACGGATTTTCCTGTCTGGTAAGCATCTCCCAATGGATTCAAGGTGGAAACCTTGCCTTGAAAGGTCTCTCCATTCACTGGGTATTGATAATGAATCACCCAGGGATTTTGTCCATTGATCTGGACCGAATAATTTTTCTGTACCTCAAGAATTTTTCCCCTGGCTGCTTCCCCCACGCGAAGGACATTCACAATTTCCTGAGTTTCCTTAACCCGCCAGTTCAATACCCAGCCTCCGCTTCCAAGCAATACCAGCCCAAAGAACAAAAAAGGCAGACCAACAAACGCGGTGATTACGCCAATCGTCAGGCCAGCGCCGACCAGACTAAAAATGCCCCCCAGAAGAACAAAAACGAAAGCAGCAATGGACCAGCCATCGGTAGATAAAAGCCGCCAAACATAGTTATTTGAAATTATTCTTGGCGCCGGCGGCGGCATGGGGATTTCATCGTTTGAAACCGGCAATCCGGCTGTCACAGGAGGGAGCTGGATAATTCCCCCACAGTTGGTACAGTTGGATTGAAAAACCATATAGTTGGTGCCACACCAGGGACAAATGATCATGAGGCTTCCTTTTGAGTTTGAGAACGGACAGGGTGATTGCAAATTGGGTTGCAGCGCAGTTCTTGCATGGATTGATTATACCCGGGATGATTTCTGCAATCAAAAAGGTGCCCTGGGTTTTCAGAGCGTCTCATAATTTCAATCTAGCAAACTTTAAGATGGGTCGTTGACCCACCAAAATGGTTGATTAGAATAGTTATTGGTTGCGTGTCGCAAAACTGATGGGTTAAAAAGCGAAACCATCCTACAAACTCACAAATATGGGTTCTGGTACTTAAATATTTTATTACTAGGCATTTTGTTTTGAAAAAGACCTTCTACTACAAGCTTCAATCTTTCTCGCATTTCATACAATGTTTCATCATCTAGGTTAGTGATCGAGAAACCATCGTTCTTATCAAAGCAACAACCAATACTCATCAGCAAATAGCTGTAAATTCTAAAAACAGACTTATACATCTCTGGCGAGTCTTCCATAAACTCCTTTTTCGACAAGGCATACAATGCAAGATCAAATTTCCAGTATTCAGAAAAATTCCATAGCTGTTCATCATGAAATATAGAAACAAATGATTTATCAGAATATTTTTCCTTGCAGCTACTATCGTTCCTAAGTATTTCTGCCTGGTAGTCAATTGTGTCTATGGATAATAATTCGTTATGATCGAGATTGTTTGCACCCAACATATTCTCCAATATCTCCTCTAAGCATCTTGCCATCAGACCTGTCGTCGTAGATATAACAGTAAACGGTAGGGTGGATCGTTGACCCACCAAAATGGTTGACTAGAATAGTTATCGGTTACGTGCCACAATCACCCCTGAACGGGCAGGAAAGCCAACCCACCCTAAGAACTTGCCGATCCATTGTAATAATCTTTCGTAGTGTACTTGGTGAAATACCAAATGTAAACCGCTGGATAAATAAAGCCACGAACGACTGCCCCCCATGCTCGACCTTGTTCATCAATCGGAACTTGACCAGAATTTATCATGGAATAATTATTGATAGCAACAAAAACATAATGCAAGGTTACAAAAAATAATAATGATTTTCGGGCTTTTTCATTACCTTTCCAAGCACCGATTGCACTTATGATAACACCTATGCTAATCAGTAGCGAAAAAAGAATGCTGATTTCATTTCCGGCGGCATTCCCTGAAACCAACAATAAAAACGATAGTAGGAAAGGAAGAATTCCTAATAATATCAAGGCGTAAATAGTGAGTATCCAGACGCCAGTTGGACGACTTTTTTGTACCGATTGTACGGTGGTTAAATTTTCTGTCATTATTTTTCCCTTTTCAATTTTATTTTATCGTTCAAAAAAACTTAATATGAATTAAGAAGCTCATGACTTGAAGTATTTATTGCCAGTTAGCCTGCGATTGGCATTCTCTGCAGTAGGTAGGAGCCTGGCGGAGAACTCTCCCAGACGCCGAATCCGCTGAATGCCCCGCGTTCTTGGCACGGGGTTGAAACAGATTTTGGATTAGTGAACAAATGGGTTATTTTCTATCCATTATAGGTGGATCGTTTTTTTTTACCCCACCAATAAACTTCCCTGCATTCATTATACTCATCCCCCATTTCCCTGCAACAAAAAAGACGCCCTCAATCGAGGACGTCTCATTATTTCACTCATTCAGCGTACGCTATACTGCCGCTGCCATCACCGGACGAAACTTATACCCATAAATCAAAATCCCTTTATTGCCGTCATCGGATTTCAACTTTCTTGTCACCATCTCGACGGGCATGCCGATGTGCACCTGGTCGGCGCCGATATCGGTTAGTTGAGCGGTAATGACCGGGCCTTCTTCCAGTTTGACCAGCGCCACCGTGTAGGGTAGTCCGGATTCGTAGCCGCTGGGAGCGTCCTGCATCACCGTATAGGAGAAGACTTCACCCTTGCCGCTGAAAGCGAATGGGGTTTTGGCTTCACCGCCGCAGTGCGGGCAGACGTCGCGCGGGGGAAAGATTTTTCCGTCACAATGCGGGCAGACTTCACCCACCAGACCGTAGCGTTGTTGTTTTAATCGCCAATGGCGAGGAATTTCCATGTTTCGTACCCTCCACAGGTTCGTGATTAGCCTAACTATAAGAGGGTAACCCTATCAAAACCTATCAAATTTTTTGATTTCAGCACTCGTAGCGTTCGAGCACGTGGGTAACCGCCGTGGCGGCGGCTCCGCCCAGGCTCTGCACCAGGGCTTTGCAGGCGTTGGGCACCTGATTGACTCCGGCAGTCCCGCGCAACTGCTGCGTGGCTTCGATAATCTGATACATGCCGTTGGCGGCCACGGGGTAGCCGCGTGCCTTGCCGCCGCCAAAGGTCAGCAGGGGCAGGCTGGGGGTTTGCACCTGACCTTCCAGCATGGGCACAAATTTCCAGCCCTGGCCGCGTTCGGCCAGTCCGGCAGCTTCCAGGCTGAGGGCGGCGTAAATGGAGAAGGCATCATCCAGCTCGAAGAGGTCCACGTCCCCGGGCAGCAGTCCGGCCTGACGGCAGGCGCCTTCCATGGAATATTGCGCGGCGTGAAAGGCCAGCGGATTATCCCGGTCGTGCAGGGAAAGGGTATCGATCACCGAACTGGAACCCAGCACGCGCACGGGCACATGCGGCAGCCCCACCGGGAGGAGATCGGAGCGGGTGAGCATGACTGCGGCGGCGCCGTCGGCCAGGGGAGCGGCGTCAAAGAGGCTGAGCGGCGCGCTGAGCATGGGTGCATTGCGGTAGCTTTCCGCACGGATGGTTTTGCGGTACAGGGCCAGCGGATTCCCCACCGCGTTGCGGTGCGCCAGCATGGGGAAGCCCATCAGGGCGTCGGCTGGCAGATGATAATCATGCAGATAGCGCTGCATCAACAGCCCGGCGATACTCTCGCGGGTCAGGCCGTGCACGGCTTCGTAATCGTAATCCAGGACCTGAGCCAGGGTTTCTTCCAGGCCGTCGGTCACGTCGGTGATTTTTTCGATACCCAGCACCAGCACGTTATCCACATAGCCGGATTGGACAGCCAGGTAGCCCTGACGGAAAGCGGCCGCACCGGAGGCTTCGCCAGCCTCAACGGTGAAGGCTTCGATGCCGTCCAGACCGGCATAATCGGTCAATAAGGCGCCCAGGTTGGATTGATGCGAAAGGGTGGAGGCTAGCAAATTACCGATGTACAAGGCCTGCGGACGGACCCCGCCGGCATCCAGGATGGCGGCCAGAATGGCCTCCGCGCCTAGATCGCGCAGGGATTGTCCCCATTGTTCTCCAACCGGCATGGCGCCGATGCCACTGATCACGACTTCAGGCATAACGCCCCCTACTCCATGGTGATTTTGCCGCGCATGCGGGCATAGGTGGCGTAATCGACTTCAATACGGCGCTCGATGTATTGACGGGTGGTCCAGGCTTTGTGGCGGCGTTCGTCCACCGCCGGAGTGACGGTCAGCACGACGGCGTCCGAACCGGCGCCGGATCCGTATGAGACCATCAGCACGCGATCCCCAGGTTTGGCGACGTCCAGCACGGCACTCAGGCCGATCATGGCCGCGCCGGCGTAGGTGTTGCCAATCACCGGGGAAAGTAAGCCGTCCTTGATTTGTTCGGGTTTGAAGCCCAATTTGGCCGCCACGGTCTGAGGGAACTTGGCGTTGGGCTGGTGGAAGACCGCGTAGCTGAAATCTTCCGGGGTGAGCTGCATCTCTTCCATGATATGGTGGGCTGCCTCGCCGATATGTTTGAAGTAAGCCGGTTCGCCGGTAAAGCGCTGTCCGTGGGAGGGATATTTCTGTCCGGCGCGCCGCCAGAAATCCGGCGTATCGGTGACGTAGGAGAAGGTGCCTTCAATCACGGCCAGGGCTTGCTCGGCGGGTCCGAGAATGTAAGCCGCGCCGCCGCTGGCAGCCGTGTACTCCAGGGCATCGCCCGGACGGCCTTGGGCCGTATCCATGCCGATGGCCAGGGCGTACTGCCCCATGCCGGCGCCTACCATGGCCGTGGCGGCCACGAAGGCTTCAGTACCGGCCTTGCAGGCGAATTCCCAGTCCCCGGCTTGGATATGCGGGGTGGCGCCGATGGCCTCGGCCACGATGGTCGAGCTGGGTTTAACCGCGTAGGGGTGCGATTCCGATCCGACCCACACGGCGCGCAGTTGGTTGGGCTGGATGCCGGCGCGGGCCAGGGCATTGCGCGAGGCTTCGATGGACATGGTGATCACGTCTTCGTCCAGTCCGGCCACGGCTTTTTCTTTAACCGGCAGGCCGCCCTCTCCGCCTTTCCAGACTTTGGCAACTTCGCTGGCAGGCAGGCGGTACATGGGTACATACGCCCCGTAGCCGATGATTCCCACCGGGATGTTTGGTTTATGGACGATTGAGTCTTCCATGAGCACTCTCCTTAACTTATTTATTCTGCGCCTGCAGGAGCTCTTGCGCCCGCTGGACGGTAATATTCTTTTCGTTAACCATTTGATTGGCGATCGCTTCCACCTGGCTGCTGTCGGCTCCGGCGGCCACGGCGATTTGGCGGGCGTGCAGGCCCATGTGTCCGCGCTGGATGCCTTCAGTGGACAGCGCGCGCAGGGCGGCCAGGTTTTGCGCCAAGCCCACCGAGACAATGATCTCAGCCAGTTCGGCGGCGGTTTTGACGCCCATCAATTTGAGCAGAACTTTAACCATGGGGTGCACGCGGGTCGCCCCGCCGACGATGCCGACGGCCATGGGCATTTCCAAGCTGCCGACCAGATCCCCCCAGCCATTTTTTCCCCAGGTACTGAGGCTGGTGTAGCTGCCATTGCGGGCAGCGTAGGCATGCGCACCGGCTTCCACCGCGCGCCAGTCATTGCCGGTGGCCATCACCACCGCGTCCACGCCGTTCATGATGCCTTTGTTGTGGGTGGCCGCCCGGTAGGGATCCACCGAGGCAAAGGTACAGGCATCGATGATGCCGTCGCGCACGGTTTCGGCGCTGAAAGAATCAAAGGCCAGATTTTCCAGGGGGATGGTGCAGTGAGCACGCGCCAGGCGGCGGTCCGCCAGGTTGGAAAGGATGCGCAGCAGGGCACGTCCGCCGCTGATTTCTTCCACCAACGGTGCCAACCGTTCCACGGCGGTATTGACCGCATTGGCACCCATCGCATCACGTACATCATAAATTAAATGAAGCACCAGGAACGGCTCTGCGTCCCAGGGCTGTAAAACACGAACTTCCAGGTCACGCGGTCCGCCGCCCATGGAGATCAAAAGCGGGTCTACCTTGGCGGCTTCCGCCAGTAGAACATCCTTCTGCTCCAGAATTTTCAAGCGGGCTTTGGCCGGCTCGGCTACATCCAAAAGCTGAATCTGACCGATCATCTCCGGCGCACTGGTATGGGTCTGAAACCCGCCGCCGCTTTGGATCAGTTTGGCCATAAAGGATGCTCCAGCGACCACCGATGGTTCTTCAATCACCATGGGCACCAGCACCGGGCGGTTATTGACCACAAAATGCTGGGCGATGCCCAGCGGCATGGGGAAAACGCCAATGGCATTCTCGATCATATGATCGGCTTTTTCGGGGGTGAGGGTATTCAATCCGCGCAGAATGTCCAGCTCAGCGGCATCCAAATTGCCTTCTTTTGCCAGCCAGTCAATGCGTTCGGCAATGCTCAGTTGATAAAATTTCGGTGCGGATGAGCCCATGCTGTTTTACTCCAGTTTTAAGTTGCCTTGCTATGTTAATCTCGGATTGCTTTCAAAAGCTATCAACTTTATTTATTACTCATTGGATTGTTTTTTTATAGACCCACGCGGTTGTTGTGGAGTGCTATAGGCTAACCGATTCGCCTGGTTTTAGCTGCAGCACACGGGTGCTAGTTTCAGCTTGCACCTGATCCGCCCAGGCCTGCGCGTTTTGTTTGATGCGCTCAAAGGTATTGAAATGGATAGGCAGCACCTGCTTGGGGCGCAGCAGTTTCACCGCCCGCAGGGCATCGGCGGGCCCCATGGTGTAATTGTCGCCGATCGGCAGGGCGGCAAAATCCAGGCCTTCGTCGCCGATTAACTGCATATCGCCAAACAAACCGGTGTCCCCGGCGAAGTAGAGCTTCTTGTCGTCCAGGGTGGTAAGCAGGAAACCGCAGGGATTGCCGCCATTGGCGCCATCCGGCAGGACGGAACCGTGCAGCGCCTGGGTCAGTTTGAGATAGCCAAAGGGGTGGTTAAATCCGCCGCCGATATGCTGGGCATGGGTCTTCACCCCCTTCTTTTCCAGCCAGCCGCAGATTTCTGCATTGGCAATCACTGTAGCGGAGGTGCGCAGTGAAATGGCGATGGTATCCCCGAGATGGTCGCCATGCCCGTGAGTGACGCAGATATAGTTGGGTGTCAGGGATTCGGCTTTAACGGTCGCCAGCGGATTTCCAGTGATGTAAGGATCGATCAGGATGGAGAATCCATGCGTTTGCAGGTCAAAAGCCGCGTGCCCGTACCAGGTGATGGTGGTTGTCATGGCAAATTCCTTAGGATTTAAAAAAGCGGATTTATTTTCCCTGTGATGGAGATACTATCGGGATCTTCCGTCCAGATGCCAGCGATGGAAGTTCCGCAATGGCAGCAGGTCCCCTGGGCACTGAGGTTGTATTCCAGCATATTGTAACCGCGGCGTTTGATCAGCAGCGATTTGCACTTGGGGCAGAAGGTGTCCTCCAGGCTGCCCACCCGTCCAGGACGGTTGCCGGCATACACATAGTGCATCCCGGCATCCTGGCCGATCTCGGCAGCTGCCTGCAATTGAGTGGGCGTGGTGGGCGGCGCGTTGAATTGCAGATAAGCTGGATAATAAGCGGTGAGATGCCAGGGGATATCGAGGGAAACGGAAGCCAAAAAGTCGGCCGCTTCACGCAGCTCGAACGGATCGTCATTAAAGTCAGGCACCAGCAGGGTGACCACTTCCACCCACAGACCGGCCTCTTTAGCAGCGCGGATCATCTCCAGCACCGGCTGCAAACTGCCGCCCAGTTTACGGTAGGATTCTTCCCGGAAGGCTTTTAGATCGATTTTAAAACCGTCCAACACTGGTCTTAGGAATGCCAAGCTTTCGGGTGTGGCATAACCGTTGGAGACGATGGCGGTATGCAGACCGGCGGCTTTCGCCCGTGTGAAGATTTCCACTGCCCATTCCACGCTAATGATCGGTTCATTATAAGAAGAAACCAGCACCTGGGCCTTACGGCGCAGAGCCAGGTCCACAATTTCCTGAGCCGAGACAGGTTGGATGGCTTCCAGCGGCAGGCTGGCAGACACATCTTTAAGCATTTGCGAGCTGATCCAGTTCTGGCAGAAGTCGCAATGAAAATTGCAGCCCAGCATGCCAAAGGTCAGGGCGGTGCTGCCGGGCAGAAAATGAGCGAAGGGTTTTTTTTCAATTGGGTCGGGCTGCAGCGCGGTGACGTAGCCAAAGGGTACACGCAGTTCCCCGTCGCGGTTGTAGCGCATGCGGCAGATGCCGCGCTTGCCGGGTTGGAGGATGCAAGTATGCGCGCAGGCGGTACACCTGACGGCTTGCTTGGGCAGGCTCTCCACACAGGCAGCGGGGATGGTAAATGAATCAATCCTATCCATTATTCCGGCCATAACATTTCCCTCCATTAGTATTATAGCCAACCTGGGGAAGAAATACAGTATTGCCGGGGGGCATGCCTGGCGATTCTCGTCCCGATCCCGAGAAGAGATGCAGAGAAAGTCTATCTCTTTTTTGTTATAATCAAAGATACTGGAACAAAAAATGAAAGCATTAAAAATACACTTATTGATTATTTGCGGCACCATCAGTGTTGCTCTTGCCATTTTGGGTATGATCTTTCCTGTCCTGCCGACGACACCCTTCTTGCTGCTGGCTGCTGTTTGCTATGGGCGCAGCTCTCCGCGTTTTTATGCCTGGTTGTTGAACAACCGCTTGTTTGGAAAATATATACGGAATTATCGTGAAGGTAAAGGCATTCTCCTCAAGCAGAAAGTGTTTACATTGCTGCTGCTCTGGCTGACCATTGGATCGACCATTATATTCATTACCGAAGCCTGGTGGCTGCGCTTGCTGTTACTCGGTATCGCCATCGGAGTGACCATTCATCTGGTCAGCATCCGAAATTACAAGGAGCCTGATGCGCTGCCGGGTGTGCCTGTTGTGCAGGAAATGGAATAAAATAAAAATCAAGATTCTGTTGAGCTGAGCGTTTCTATCAGAAACACACTGCGACAACTATAAAAATGTGACCTTCAGATGCAACCGTCTGGAGGTTATTTTATTTTTAATCACCCCCCCTGTGACAACCCTCCTTGTTTTGCGGATGATTGACATGCTTGGGTTGATTCTTGCCGCCGGAGTTGTTATAACTAATCTGTTTGAAATTTATGGGTAAAGGAAAATTTATCTGATGAAAATAGATGATCAAAAAAAATCACCAGGTGTTCCACAATCTAGAGGCGCCTTTTCCACTTCTTTGGGGGCCTTGTTCGCCACCATCGGTTCAGCGGTTGGGTTGGGGAACATCTGGAAATTTCCATCCCTGGCCGGTGAAAACGGCGGTGCTGCTTTTATTTTAATATATTTGATTTCCACTTTATTGGTTGGCCTGCCTATCATGATTGCTGAAATCAGTATGGGGCGGGCAGCCCGAGCCAACGCGATTAAAACCCTTCAATTGCTCTCTCCGAATAAAAAATCCTTGTGGTGGCTGATCGGCGCGATGGGGGCTGTGGCTTCCTTTTTAATTATGGCTTTTTATTCTGAAGTGGCTGGTTGGGTGTTCGCTTATCTGCCCAAAGCTATCTCCGGTACGATTTTATCCACCGATCCTGAAGTGACTTCGGCAGCTTTTAATGCTCTGGTGACCAACCCCATTGCTTCCCTGGTCAGTCAGTGGGTGGTGTTGGCCTTCATTAGTGTTATCCTGATCCGTGGTGTCAGCAAGGGCATCGAAAGTACCACCCAGCGGTTGATTCCCATCTTATTTATTTTATTAATCATCATCGGTATTCGCAGCTTAACCCTGCCAAATGCCGCAGAGGGGCTGGCCTTTTTATTCACCCCTGATTTTTCCAAAATCACCGGACAGACGATTCTGATTGCCGTGGGGCTGGCTTTCTTCAAACTTTCCGTCGGCATGGGCACCATGATCACCTATGGTTCCTATTATGTGGATGATCAAAATATTCCCCTCAGTGCCACCCGCGCCATGGTTTCGGATTTGTTCGTCTCTTTACTGGCCGGTATAGCCATTTTTCCGGCGGTGTTTGCCTTCGGCTTCCAACCAGATGCCGGGCCTTCGCTGCTTTTCATCACCATCCCCTCGGTGTTTGCTTCCATGCCCTTTGGGAATTTCTTCATGGTGTTGTTTTTCTTTCTGACAGCTATCGCCGCCACCGGCGCCATGCTTTCCCTGGTGGAAGTCCCGATTGCTTTTTTGTGCGAGCAGTTTAAGTTTTCCCGCATGAAGGCTACTTTAATGACCACCGGCCTGCTGGCGTTAATCGGCAGTCTGGCTGCTCTATCCAACAGTACCCTGGCGGATGTAACCCTGTTTGGTATGACCTTCTTTGACCTGTTTGATTTTGCCTCTTCCAATGTTTTATTGCCAATAGGCGGCTTGCTGATTGCTATTTTTGCCGGCTGGATTTGGGGAAAGGCCAAGCTCAAGGAGGCGCTCAGCAACCACGGTTCCTTGAAAAACACAGCGGTGGTTTCCGTGCTTACGATTTTGCTGCGCTTTATCACTCCCGTGCTGGTCTTGTTGGTTTTGCTGAATGGTTTGGGTTTATTGAAGTATTAAGGCTGTAGAATATTCAAATTAACAATCCCCTCAGATCATTACAGGTCTGTGGGGATTCTGTTTTTAGAAAGTTGGGATCATATTCTTAATCACCAACGTGTGTTATCCAGTGAATGCATTCAATGTATTGACTGTGTTAATTTTTATTCCACAGACGCCTTGGATTCCAACTTCGCTTTTGATTTCGGTACTATGAGTTATTAACCCGTAGAGACAATAAAGTCTAAATCATCTTCAAGAATATCCTCACGGAAAGATCCACCATGTTACTTGATAACTAAATGTGTTTGTTGGTAGCTGGCTGATTGATTTGATGCTCCTGATTTGTAATATTGGAATGTTCCTCATCCGCTGAATCCATGAAAAAGTTAACCACATAAATTAATTCAACGAAATTTAAACCACAAAAGCAGCCTCTCAACTTACAGGCTGCTTTTATCGTTTCACTTCACTTTACGCAAAAGATTTCTTTCTTTTTTTCAGTCGTAGCACCATCAGAAAAATATTATAGATTCCGGCTGAAAGCATGATGGCATCCTCATAGACGCCATATTTTGGAATCTGAATCATGATTGGGAAAGGAATAGCCCAGATCAATAACTGCATAAACAAAACAGCATACAACCAACGGTTCTTTCGCGGAATGGCTGTGCTGATGAATAGGAGCGACAGAGCAGTGGTTGGGCAGGGGAAGGTGCCGGGTACTATCCATTGATTCGCTGGCCGTCCCATCAGGAAACCTGTCAGGGGGTACATCACCAACACCAATCCGAAACCAATTATGGGTACAGTTCGCCGCCAGCCTTTCGTGGGTAAATGGAAACGGTTGGAATTTGTGAGTAAATCCACCAGAAAACAGGCAGCTATGCTTAGAAACAAACCAGCTTGCATTATATGAGCGGGCAGATCCTGCCCGAGCATCAGAAAAAAAAACAGGCCAATCCAACCAAAGCAAATTATGAAAAATACCTTGATCAGCTGATCGATTTGCTTCAGGGGCTTGAAAATATACAGCAGAACCAGAAAATCACAACCAAGATAAAAAATAATTTGGGCTGGGAAAATGGATTGGCTATAGGCGGCCAAATTATTCCACCAATCAGCTGCCGGTAACATCATCACACCTCATTCATCAGCGTGGTGCCATCTGTGCGAAATAAACAGATGGCATATTGGAAGAATCCGAGTGCCAGAAAACTGGTGGCAATCAGCCCGATCAGATCAATATCCGGATTGGCCATTAATAGGGAACCTATCAGAATCGGGATGCTGATCTGCAGAGGCAAAGCCTTTGCTCGCAGCAAGCCAATCGAAAGCAGCACAAAACCAACCGGCAGGATGGGCAGCAGGTGCAGCACCCACAAGCCGCCTTTACCGGCAAACATGGCAGTGATGCCGGGGATCATGGCTTGATATTGAATTTCCGATAGCGTATCCAAAGCGCTGGGCACCAGGCATAAGGCGGCTTTATCCACCGCGAGAATGATTGCACCGCTCACTGCCAGTATGCCGCCTATTAATCCCCACCAAGCAGAGCGATTTTCCAGCAAGCGCATAAAATGCACAGCGATGATGATTAACAGGGGCACACCAGCCAGCATAAACAAATGTCCGTTATGCAGCTGCGTATTGTTATGAAACTCCGCAATTTTATCAGCAATCGGGGTATCGATTTGCAGGCTAGATAAATTGGGATGTACAGCAAATGCGAAACCGGCAAACAGAGGGTAAAGCATCAAAGCAAGAGCCAGCCCGATTTTTTTAAGTCGTTTTACAAGTTTTATTTCTTTCATTCTTCCTCGATCTGATTTCCCCGACAAGTCCTGCTGTCGGGGTTTATTTGTCCTCATTCTACACATGCAATAACTTGCTAACCAGCTACAGAACCGCTACAATGTCCATTAATGGACAAAAGCGGGCGAATGTCCTGCTTTGGGAGACTCCATGCCAGAAGAAACATCCGATCGGCGCAGCCAACGTACTTGTGATTTATTACTCCAAGCCTTATTGGAATTGATGGACAGTAAAACCTACGATCTGATCAATGTGCAGGATATTGTGCAACATGCGAATGTAGGCCGGTCGACTTTCTATGCCCATTTTCAAAATAAAGATGATTTGTTAATCCATGGTTTTGATGCCTTGCTGGAACAGGTTTCACAGCAAATCACTCTGGATGAACTAGGCGGCTTGCAATTCAACCCAGCCATGCTTTTTCAACATGCCAGTGGACATTACGAACTGTACCGCACTCTTATCTGGGGATCCGGATTGGGATTGCTGGTCAAAGATGGTCAGAGTCGATTCAGTCAAAAGGTGGAAGAACGCCTTGCGGTATTATTGCATGGCAAACAAAACTTGGCGATTCCGTTGGAAATTTTCTCCACTACGTTCTCGGGCAGCTTGTTAGTCATGTTAAAATGGTGGCTAGATCACAAAATGCCTTATAGTCCCGAAACAATGGCTGTTTATTTTCAGCAAATGCTTCTGGAAAATGTTAATCGGATGCTGGAAAACCATGGGGAAATTCGTTGAACTTATCCCTCACCATTCCTGGTTTAAGATACCACCGAGATATATGGTTGGGTATATAGAAGAAGCTGGGTAAGGAGAGGTTAGGGTTCGATCATCAAACAACCAAGGTCAAACGATTCTACTCATCGAAAAATCGCTTATCCTTGATACTACTTTTGTTGAATTAAATCAGCATGGTATTCCTATCACTTGTACTCTTCCATGGATTAATATTTTTTACTCGTTATAGATCAAAGCTACAATCCCCACAGCCTTATATCAGTCTGTGGGGATTGCTTTTTCTATTTCTAGCAATCTTAGGTATGACAGGCGGCTTGATCTCACCTGGTGTTAGTCTAATGCGTAGGTAACTTCCACTTCAGCCTTCACCGATATCTGTCCCAGGCTGATGGGCTCTTCGCCATCGCTGCTGCCTGATTGGCCGCTGGGGGCTGCATTTTGAACCGTGTTTTGCGTCCAGAGATTGGCGGTACCCATGCCGTAACCCCAGCCGTTGTAATACGACCAGGTGTTTTCACTGATGGTCAGTACACACCCGGTATCCGCTCCGGCGGCGCTGGCCAGCGCATGCGCTTTCTCCTTTGCGGCGGTTACGGCCAGCTTGCGGGCCTGATCCCGATAGGTGCGCAGTTCGGTGGTGTAAAACTGCACGTCATTGACCTGGTTGGCCCCGGCGGATAGGGCGGTTGCCACAACCTCGCTGGTTTTACTGACCTCCCGGACTGTGACGGCCACGGTGTTGTAGATGCGATATCCTTTGATATAGAGCGCATCATAATCTTCATAGATTGGGGTGATGTTGTACACATCCGTCGTGATGTCCTTGGCTTCAATCCCTTGTTTCTTCAAAGCAGCAATCACGTTTTGGATCGCCATGGAGTTAGCCTGCTGCACGGCTTTTACCGTTTTGCCATTGGATTGTACGCCGAGCTGTACCAATGCCCGATCGGGAATGACATTAATCAGCGCCGATCCGCTGACGTGAATGCTGCGGGTTGGGTCGCATACCTCCGAGGCGGATGGGTTGGAAATGGTAGGGGTGTTGGTCTGGTTGCCGGCCGGCTTAAAGCCGGTGATGAATAAGGCCAGGAGCAGCATGGCTCCCAGCATTGCATTAAAGGAAAAGGGTAACTTTTTCATGAAAACTCCTTGATCTGGTTTTTCATAATCATAGCCACCCAGGAGGGTATTTAAGTGTCAGTTTTTGGTCAGTTTTGTGGCAGTTTTATGGATTGGGTAAGGTGAAACGGAAAGTCGTTCCGAATCCCACCTGGCTTTCCACTTGAATCGTTCCCCCCTGGGCTTCCAGCAAAGCGCGGACGATGGCTAACCCCAACCCGGCCCCGCCACTTTGCCGGTTACGGGAGGCATCCACCCGGTAGAAGCGTTCAAAGAGAAATGGCAAATGCTCTGCAGAGATCCCCGTGCCGTGATCCTGCACACTGCAAGTACACATTCCCTCATGCTCAGTAATATTTACCTCAATTGTGCCCTCATCCGGACTGTAGCGCAGGGCATTCTCCAGCAGGTTATCCAGAACCTGCGCCAGGCGGTCTTGATCCCCCATCACCCAGATCTGGCCGTCGGCATGAAGCATAAAACTGATTTGCTTGCGGGCAGCCAAAGGCATGAGCAGATCGGAGCGTTCCTTTGCCAGTACGCCTAAATCCACCGGTTTGAGGTCCAGTTTCAGCATGCCGCTGGTAGCACGGGTCAGGACTAAAAGATCGCTCACCAGACGGATCAGGCGGTCGGTCTCCTGCTGCATGGCGGATAATAGCGGACCGCGTCCTACCCTGTCATCCATGGCGCCGTCTTCCAGGGTTTCAATGGTACCTTTAATCACCGTCAGAGGAGTGCGCAGTTCATGGGCCACATCGGCCACAAAGGCATCCCTGGCTTGATCCGATTGGCGCAGGCTGGTTACCATTTGATTAAACGTCTGCCCCAGCGCGTCCAGTTCGCGGATCTCGCTGCCGGTTGAAATCTGCTGATTCAAATCCCCGTCACTGACGGCTTTAGCGCTTTGAATGATGGCCGAAACTGGGGCAGTGATGCGGCGTGTGAGAAGGGTCCCGGCAACCAGCGCCAGTAAAACGGCCAACCCGCCTGCCCCGAGGAGTTGAAGAAGAAAACTAAACGGCAATCCGCCAGGCGGCAGTGGAGATGCCAAGTAAATCAATCCTTGAACCGTGCCATTTTCCGCGTAAACCGGCGCGGCCACATATAAAACGCGGCGTTTTTCCTGCCCCACAGCCCGCACTGCACTGGCTTCCTTTCCTTGCATGGCAGAGGCTATTTCCGGCCGCAGGGACAACACCTCCGGGGAAACAAGAGCGCTGTTTTCTTCCTCTGGGATCTGCACAAAATTGCCTGTGGCCAGGGGCAGGCTGATCAGGACAGACCCTTCCGGACTCATCACCCGTGTATGAATGCCGGGCAGGGTGTTGCTGGTCTGTAAGTAGGGTTCGGATATTTCAATTGGCAATGGCTGGCCCCGCATTGCGGCAGCGCTCAACCTGGCCTGTGCTAACAGGTTTTCAGTCTGCGTTTCAATATACAATCGGGCGGCGGCCTGCCAAAATAGCAACCCAGCCAGGCCCATGCCGATCAGCAGGATGATCAGTCCATTTAAAAACAAGCGCGTGCGCAGGGATTGGGTCATCTTACACTGTCCAGCGGTAACCCAGACCGCGCACTGCTTCAATGCAGTCGGCTTCGCTGGCGGCAGCCCGCAATTTAGCGCGCAGGCGTTTGATGGTGCTGTCCACAGCGCGGGTGTCCCCGCAGAAATCATAGCCCCAGGCAAGCTCCAGGAGACGTTCGCGGGTCAGCACACGGCCGGCATTTTGCATGAGAAGCTGCAGCACGTTGAATTCCAGGCGGGTCAGGGCCAGGGTCGCACCGGCCACGATAAGTTGATGATTCTCGCAATCCATTTCCAATCCCCCCGGGCCGTGCAGGATGGTGGACACAGGTTGATCCTTTGCTTCAGATTGGCTGCGCCGCAAAACCGCCTTGATGCGGGACATTAACTCACGCACGCTGAACGGTTTGCAGACGTAATCATCCGCGCCAAGCTCCAGCCCCACCACCCGGTCCACCTCCTCACCGCGCGCGGTGATCATGATCACCGGGGTGCTGCTGGTTTTGCGCAGTTCCCGGCAGACATCCAGGCCATCCATTTCGGGGAGCATCACGTCCAACAGAATTAAATCAGGCTTGATCTCTGTAGCCAGACGCAGTGCTTCACGACCGTCGGCCGCCACGCGTACTTCATAGCTCGCCTTGCGCAAGTTATAGACCAGCAGATCACTGACGGCTGGTTCATCGTCCACGATTAAAATGGTTGTTGTCATATAAGCAAAGGATAGCATGCTTGTGTGGCAAATGTGTGTCAGAATTGGGCTGGAAATTGGAAGGATTTATCAGAAATCATAAGTTACATTACACCTTTTTAAAATCTAAATGCAATTCAATCAATGGGCTGATCTTGATAGGTTTTATCAGATGGCATCTTTAACTCATTACCTATAGAATTAATCCATGCAAGAACTCGACATGTTTTTTGACCATTTCGAAGATGCCCGGAATTTGTTTGAAACCGTGCGGTCGCGGATCGAGGCGCTGGGTCCAACGCAGGAAAAAATAAGTAAAACACAGATTGCCTTTCGGCGCAGGAAGGATTTTGTCTGGATTTGGATTCCTGAAAAGCATCTGCATCGAAAAGCAGCCCCGCTGGTTTTAAGTATTTCCTTCCCTCAACCTGAGCCTTCTCCGCGCTGGAAGCAGCTTGTGGAGGTATCACCTGGGTGCTTTATGCATCATTTGGAATTGTACAGGATTGAGGCAATAGATGAAGAAGTTGATCAATGGCTGAGGAAAGCCTGGGATTTGGCAGCTTGAGGTTTGCTATCCATCATTTCCCCATCCTTTCTTTTGTTATCGTTATAATTGAGCCATCTTTTTGATAGGCGAGGTTCCGATGTCAGAAACTACCCCTCAACGTTCAGGTTTGTGGATTTATTTTCTACTTGCCAATATAATCACCTGGCTGGGTTGGATTCCTGCCTTGCTGATCACCACCCACAAAGGCTATCCGCTGCCAACCATTGATTATCTGACCACACACAGTGGATTTCAATTTGTAAATACTGAACATTTTTGGTTAACCGTTGCGTTTACCCTGGCTGTCTATGGCCCATTCATTGGAGCCTGTGCAGCCCTGTGGCGCGAAAACGACAAGCAAGGCCTGCAATCCTTATGGCAGCGGATGATCCACTGGCGGATTGCTCCTCGTTGGATATGGATTATCCTTGGCATGGGATTGGGTTTTCCTTTGTTGGCTGGTGGGATTGGTTTGTTAACCGGCAATGCTGTATTTCAAGCCCCCGTTCGGTCTTTTTCAATCCTCTTCATTTTGGGATTATTTGTCTATCAGTTCCTGACTAGCGGCATGGAAGAACCAGGCTGGCGAGGCTATTTGCTGCCCGCTCTGGAAAAACGCTTTCCGATGGACAAAGTCCCCGTTTATCTGGGTCTGGCCTGGGCGGTTTGGCACTATCCCGTGACGATTTATTTCACCCTGCAAACCATGGCCCAGGTAACACCCATCCAGGCGCTGATCACGATTCTGGCCGCTCTCGCAGGACAAACCGTCTCCCTGATCGGTATGACCTATCTGTATGTCTGGCTGATGCATAAAACAAACAGTCTGCTGCTGGTCAGCAGTCTGCACGCCCTGCAAAACACTGCCAGTGCGGTATTATTTGGCCTGTTTGCTGCCCAACCCATGGTTACCGTGGTGTCTGCTATTTTACCCTGGGTGTTGATCTTTTTTCTGGAGAAGAAATTGGGCAAAGAGAATTTTCCAGGACAACCCCACCCAATTTGACCCATCAACCAATTCTTGAATAAAAATTTTTTTTGAGGAAAACCAGATGATAAAAATACAAAAACCCCAGGAAGGGGAATACGCCCCTTATGCGATCCAGTATATCAATCTCGTCCCGAATGATGGAGAGGTTATCGCCCATATGCAGGAAGCCATGCAGGCTATCCTGGCTTTAATGAATTCGCTGTCCCCCGAAAAACAGGGCACACCCTGCGCAGAAGGCGAGTGGACAGCCAAAGAAATTCTCAGCCATATCATGGATTCTGAACGCGTGTTTGGCTACCGTGCCTTGCGCATTGCCCGCAGCGATGCCACAGAATTAAACGGTTTTGACCATGATGCCTATGTGCATCAGTCGCACGCGAACGAGCAGGACCTCTCTGCTCTATTGGAAGAATATGCCTCCATCCGTCAGGCGAGTATCACCCTGTTCAAGAGCCTGGATGAGTCAGCCCTGACAAGAATGGGGAAGGTAAATGGGAATCCATTGAGCGTGCGTGCGGCAGCTTACCTCATTCTGGGGCACGAGCAGCACCATGTGAATAGTATCCGCGAGCATTATGCCTCTTAAGGGGACTAATTCGGGCAGGTCAACAGAACAACTGGTTTAATGATTAGGAGCGTAAGATGTCAGATAAAGGAACCACAAGTAAAAGAGTTTCATTAATTGGGGTATATCTTTTGGTGATTATTACTTTTTCAAATCTGTTGGTTTTCAGCGATAGAATAGCCTCAAAACCGACTGAAGCCGGTTTTTGGATGATCCTGGTCTTTGGTGTTGCTTTGGGAGTTGCATTGACGCTGACAATGATGCAAGTCGTTTCCAAGAACAAGAGCTAAACCGGGCTGTTCAATCGACATCCTTACAGCCCAAGCAGAATAAATCGCAGGGCGAGGTATTTCCTAACCATCTTTTCTGAACCCTTCCAACCGAGGGAAAGGTTTGGCTTATAGAGTAGGATAAAAAGAAACCTCCCATATTCGGGAGGTTTTTTAGTTCGAGCTTATCTTCCGATGATTCGCCCCAACAGCGGAGTGACCACCGTAATGGCTTCATGCGGGCAGAGTTCCTGGCAGCAGTAGCAACGGATGCAGCGGCTGTAGTCATACACCGGGGGCTGACTTTTACCGTTTGCCCAACTCAAGGCTTTGGGTTCTGCCGGGCAGACTTCTACACAGCGCCCGCATTTAATGCATTTTTCCGCCGTAATCACCGGGCGGGGGGTGACGTAATTGCGCATGAAGCTATTATTAAACGCATCGGGCTTGGCGGTGGTGGCTCGTTTTTGACGATTGACCACGAAGTTCGGGGCGTCGAATTTCTCTACCGGATCGCCCAGAATTTCAATATCCTGGCTGCTGCCTAGGCCAAATTGATTGCCATAGACAATCGGTTCCACCATGGCTTCGTCCAGATGAATCATGCGACAGACAGTAGCATCCAGGGCGACCGGATCGATGGAGAAAAGCAGGACGCGCATGGGGGTTGGCGTACCGCTGCGTGGGCCGTTGCCTTCCATGGCCACGATGCCGTCCATGATGTACAGACGCGGCTTCAGGTACAGGTTCAGGTCGACCAACATTTTGGAGAACATATCCACATTGGGCATGCGCGAATGAAACTCGGCTTTCAGAATGCCGGGAATGCAGCCAAATTGATTTTTAATCGCCCCGGTGACGCGGGTCAGGGCGTGGGTTTTAAATTTGGAGAGGCTGATCAACCCGTCCGCTTCGGTGACGCCGCGGGCGATGGTGAATTGTTTGATCAAATGCCCATCCGGGAAGGAGAAGGTATCCCCGTTCTGGAAATCGGCAATCGGGACGTTCAGTTCCTCGGCGATATGCAGCAAACCGGCTGCCCGGGCAGCCATCTTGGTGCTGCCGAACCCGGGGGAATCTCCAAAGGAGAGCTGCGCTCCGGCGACCTGAAAAGCCTCGAGCACGGCGCGAAAAACGGCGGGATGCGGACTGACACAATGATCCGGGGATTCTCCAAGCAGGAGGTTAGGCTTGATCACGATTTTCTCACCGGGCTTAACAAATTGCTGCGCGCCGCCCAACAGGGCAAGGCCGCGTTGAACCGCTTCTTTTACGGCCTGTTCTTCATAGTTGTCACAAGATACCAGGATTACTTTTGATCCACTCATGAGCTTGCCTTCCTTAAGGTTTAAACCTGATTTATCTGAACTAATTCTATCGCTAAGTTGGGAAAGTGGGTATTCATGAAAATGCGCATTTTTCTCAAAGTTCCGAATGAATAGTTTATATAGGACTAATCTTATAAAATAGAAAAGTAGCTTATAAGGAGCTCAGTTGTAATTGTTTTTTTTCAAAAGAGCGTTACTATTATGGATAAATGTTCTTGTGATGAACATGTTAAAAATTATTTATTTGTCTTTGAAAAAACCGTAATTACACCTCACTTAAAACCCACTGGAGCGCACATGTTTAGGACAGGAAGTAGATATGATCGCAATAATCACCTGATTCGAGAGGCGATAGATAATCGAAAACGAATATCTATATGTTCAGACTTTCCGATAATTTTTTTATTTTTTAAATGTCGCTGGCCAGTGGGCATGGGTTATGTAGACAAATGGTTATATCCAAAGGAGGTGCTTCAATTTACTGGCGAAGGACATTCTGGAGACATGGATCTATCAAACGGGAATAAAGCAATTCAAAATCACAGACATGATGGAAGGAAATTGTATTTATTTGAAATGGTTTCGAATGGCAAATACGAATGTTTGGGAAGATTTGAATATATCAAACATGAAATAATTGAAAGTGAAGATATTCAAAATGGGAACAGATATGAGATTGTTTTTTTATTAGGAAAATTGATGTAGTATATTGGCAAAAGGAGCTGATAAAAAACCGTATTAAGGGTGGTCCATTATCCGGCCTTTTTAATATAATAGTTTTATCAACCAATTAATTAAACTAAAAAATCTATTCTGATGTGAATAAAGAAGCTATTCATAAAAATGGTTCATACAAACTGCTTTTGGCAGTGATTAGGCTCATGGATATAGGACTTATCTTATAAAGAGATTAAGAGCCTTATATAGTGTTCAGTTGTAATTGTTTTTTTAAAAAATATAGTTATTATAAGAAAGAACTTATTTGAAATCAAACAACAATCCACCACGTATGATTAATAGGGAGATCGAAATATGGATGATGAAGGGTTTAGAAATTGGTTATTGAATTCTTATAATGAAAAAACAACAAGTTCGAGACTTTCAAATTGTCACCGTGTTGAAGTCTATGAAGGGGATTTAGATCAGCATTATTTTAATGATGGGTTGAGCTCCCTTATCCGAAAGCTAAATTATACATCTGACGATCAATGTATGGGCAAAAAACCAAATCATAATGTGCCAATTAATGGTAATCAATATACTGGTTCCGCAACTTTGAAACAGGCTGTTCACTTATATCTCAATTACAAATCTAATCATAAAACCCTTATCCCAACACAACAGAAGTCGAATCCAGCAAAAATGTTCGTTGGTAAAATGAAAACAACGATTAAAGCCACTGAATGGCCTAAATGGGATAATCCGGATGAAAATGAGCTATTTGAAGTGATTAAATTAATAGCAAAGTATATTAAATTTTTAGATCCAAGAATAATTGAGAAAATAGTTAAAGATAATACAATTCATAAAGAAGAATGGGTAGAAAAATTGTCCAGAAAAAATGTAAATCCTGAAATCTATTTATGGGATTCTTCACCCTGCACATTCCCAGGGGTAAGACGTTATGCAGGTAGCAAAGAAATTGCCTACTTTAGAAACCACACAACTTTAACTAGTGAAGATATTCCCAATGCAATAAAATTGGATGACAATGATTATCCTAAACATTTATGGGCAATGATTTTTACCAATAAAGAATTCCGCAAAGAGGGTCCTAGTAATTTTGCTTTAGCTCATTTAATTGATCATAAAGATCATAAGAACCGATATGGAGATGATTTTTCAGTTTTACCAAATCATACCCAATATCCGTTGCATGGCCTATTTACTTCTCCAACAAACACTGCATATATTCCGAATTGTTTGATTCGACCATCTGACTTTTCTTCGCCAATTAGGCAACTATTAATTTCAAGGTCATTTGAATTATATGGCGAAATTTGTCAATTATTGCCTCCATGGCTAGAACAAAAAAGTAATTCGACCAACAATTGGCAACTTTCTGATTTTCAGTGGGCAGATCCAGTTGGAGATATTGATAATATCGAATCTTTTTTGTCCTTCAGGAAAAATAGAATGAATAATTTACTAGATGCATAAGGCCTTCAGCCATTGGTTGGTAACCTGCCTTTTTATAATAAAAATATTTCAACCATGGATTGATTTTGCTGTCCTATTCTCTCGCGATGAAGATGTCATACCAATTCCCGAAAATCATATCCTTAAAATCTGGCCCCTGTTTATTCTTGGGTGCTTTTCAAGAGCTATGCTAAGATAGCAATGGAAAACTCTGTAGCCATGCAGGATTCTCCTGTCTGGTTCTACAAATTGGGTTCCCACTGGTTCAGGGTTCGAACCCCTACAAACCTATCCCAAAGAATATGCCTTGTGCCATAAATTTGGCTCTGCAGGTTAAGACCTCCGCTGGAAATATGATTCTTTGGGATAGGACATTCCATACACAAAGGAACACTTTTCATGAATGATCTTGCCGTCGTTCTGTTTTTTTCTTCCTTTTTTGTCCTTTTTCTTCTACTTGTTGCGGCTTTCACCATTCGCAGAGTGGTCATTTTCGAGTATCAACGCGGATTGTTGTATCGCAGCGGCAAGTTTGTGCGCATCCTGGATCCCGGAGCCCATTGGATTTTTCGACCCTCCCGGTCGGTGAATATCCTCGACGTCCGCATCGTCAGTCTGACCTTGCAAGGCCAGGAAGTATTAAGCTCTGACAATGTGGGTATTAAAATCAGTTTGGCAGTCAGTTACAAAGTGACGGATCCCTACCTGGCCGTTAACAGTGTGGTCAATTATCAGGAATCTCTCTATCAACTGCTGCAATTGAATCTTCGGGACTTGATCGGTTCCCTGGAAGTGGAGGATCTGTTAGCCAAACGGGGAGAAATTGGCAGCCAGCTTTTTGAGAAATCCAAAGAGCAGGCCGCCGGGATTGGGCTTAAACTGCTGTTGGCTAATATCAAGGACATTATGTTCCCCGGAGATCTTAAGAATATCTTCGCCCAGGTGGTCAATGCAAAAAAGGAAGGATTGGCCGCCCTGGAACGTGCCCGAGGGGAAGGGGCTGCCCTGCGCAGTCTGGCCAATGCCGCCAAAGTGCTGGATAATAATCCCAGCCTGATGCAATTGCGTTTCTTCCAGGTGCTGGAAAAAAGTAAAGGCAATACCCTGGTGGTCTCCCCCTCGGAGAGTTTGCCGTTGGGTAAGATATGGGATCAGGTGCATGGAAATGGGGAGAAATAACAAACCCAAAAAAGTGCTGAATTGATCCTGTCAGTATTTTCATTTTGATCATCTATTTGGTCCGGAGAATTTATTGGGTCTGTAAGCCATCCCATTGAGTTAGGGAAATTCCAAATAGAAAGTTGTGGAATGTTCAACACCTTTCAGGCGTCCATCCCCTGAAAGGTGTTTTCATATCGGCAAAGTTGCCTGAATCCACGGCAAAAAGAAGTCCCGTGCATACCAATCGCAATCCGTAATTTAAAAAGAATTAGGCGGGTCGATTAACATCCATGTGATTTAATCCTTCATTTCCCCTCATATTTCAACTTTCCAGATGTTTCCTGAAATTTCGTACCCTGTTTGTTTTTTCGGGTTTTACTATTCAGAGTTTACGTAAATTATTACCATCCCATTGGGAGAAAAACAATGACTACCCATCCTGACTATGATTTCATTGTCATCGGTTCCGGTTTCGGTGGATCCGTCTCTGCATACCGCCTGGCGCAAAAGGGCTACAAAGTTGCCGTGATCGAAAAAGGCCGCCGCTATCGTGCCGAGGATTTTCCTCTGACCAACTGGCATTTGCGAAAGTCCGTCTGGATGCCGCGGCTTGGGTTGGTGGGGATTCAGGCACTCACTTTGCTGCGTCATGTGCTGGTACTTCATGGGGTGGGTGTTGGCGGGGGCAGCCTGGTGTATGCCAACCAATTGATTACACCGGATGATGCCATTTTCTCCAAACCTGAATGGGGGGATGACGATTGGAAATCTCGCCTGGCACCTTTTTACCAGGAAGCTCAGCGCATGTTGGGTGCAGTGCAATGTCCCAGTATTGGCAATGCGGATCATATTCTGCGCGAAGTGGGCATTGAACTGCGCAATGAGGATACTTTCCATATTAACCCCGTGGGTGTATTTTTTGGTGAGCCGGATGTCAGTGTGCCGGATCCTTATTTCAATGGCGAGGGACCGGATCGTACGGGATGCCGTCTTTGCGGTGCCTGCATGATCGGCTGCCCCAATGGAGCCAAGAACACCCTGGATTACAACTATCTTTATCTGGCGGAGAAACTTGGCGTGGAGATCATTCCGGAGACGGAAGTCACCGGGGTTGTACCGATGCAAGAGGGCGGATACCAGCTTACCACCCAGACCTCCCATGGATTGATCCGGCACAGCGCAGCTTATCAAGCGAAAAATGTGGTTTTCAGCGGCGGCGTTTTAGGCACGGTGGACCTGTTATTCAAGTGCAAACAAGCGGGCATGCTGCCTGAGCTTTCCGAGAGATTGGGTGATTTTACCCGTACAAATTCGGAAGCCATTTTGGGAGTGGATTCCCGGGATCACACCCAGGATTGGAACGATCATGTTGCCATTACTTCCGGTATCTATCCGGACAAAGACACCCACATTGAAGTTGTACGCTACAACAAAGGCTCGGATGTCCTCTATGCTATTGCCACGGTCCTGACGGACGGCGGAGGCAAGGTTCCGCGCATCCTGCGCTTTTTGGGCAACATCCTGCGCCATCCGGTTCAATTTTTGCGCGGCCTGTGGCTCTTTGGACAGGGTGCCCGCACTTCTGTGATCCTGGTGATGCAGTCCACGGAAAACTATTTGCGCCTGCGAAAAGGCTGGTTGGGCCTGGTTTCGGAATTGCCGCCTAAAGGCGAACGCATTCCCACCTATATCCCGATCGCCAATCAGGTGACGCGCAGGATGGCCGAAAAAATGCAAGGCTACCCCAAGGGCAGCTGGTTCGAAGTTCTGCTGGATGCGCCTACTACCGCCCATATTCTGGGGGGATGTGTCCTTGGGAAATCCGCCGAGGAGGGCGTGGTGGATGAACAGGGCCGCGTCTTTGGCTACCCAGGTCTATATATCGCGGATGGCTCCGTGGTTCCGGTGAACCTGAACGCCAATCCGGCATTGACCATTACCGCTCTCTCGGAATATATTATGGATCATATTCCGCAAAAAGCTGTGGAATTAATTCCCGATTTTTCTTTTGGTGGGGTACATCCAGATTTGTTGTCTTGAGGATGAAGCTCTCCCTAAAAACTATGAACCCCCTCATGTTATTAAGACTAATATCATCTATATTATTTGAATTGTAAGCCTGTTTGTGCTATGATACTTTCACCAGTGCGCTTGTGATTTACATCGTTCAGGAGAGATAAATATGCAAAAAATGGTCGTCAGTTTATGGTTTAATGGTAACGCTGAAGAGGCGGTTAATTTTTATGTTTCCACTTTTAAAAATTCGAAAATTCATCAAGTCTCGCGTTATACCGAGGCCGGTCCAGGCGAACCGGGTACGGTGTTGACCATGGCTTACTCCCTGGTTGGGCAGGAATTCATCGCCATCAATGCTGGAGCGGAATATTCCTTCACCCCGGCCATCTCTTTGCTGGTCAATTGTGAGACCCAGGCGGAAGTGGATCATTACTGGGAGGCGTTTTCCACCGGCGGGCAAGAAATGCAATGCGGCTGGGTGACGGATCGATTCGGCCTGACCTGGCAGATTGTGCCCACCCTGCTGGGTAAGTTGATGAGCGATCCGGATGCTAACAAATCAGCCGCAGTGATGCAGGCCATGCTGAAGATGGTCAAGCTGGATACAGCTACATTGCAAGCCGCTTACGATCAGGCTTGAGGGAACTCCAGAATTTCTCACCTTAAAGCCACCCTCTTCCGGGTCAGCCAGACCCTGAAATTAGTTACCATACTTCGATCTACTTCGCCCTTCGGATGATCTTTTACAAGCTGTTAAGCCGGTGTTTGTTGGCTGTTAATGCAGGCGCAGTATGATGATATTAATGGATTTGGCATCCAACCTTTGCCAACTCCTAATATAGAAATTAGCCGATTGGATGATCTGAAAACAAGTTTTCTGATAACACGGATCGGTTGGTAGAAAATAAAGGTTTAACAAATGGTGGATGAGGACATCCCCATAACGTTTAGGAGAAACATGCGAATATTAATTAGTAATGATGATGGTATTTTTAGCCCCGGGTTAATCGCTCTGGCAGAAGTTGCCGCTCAATTTGGGGAAGTGGTGATTTTTGCCCCCGATTTTGAACAGTCCGCGGTGGGGCACGCCATCACGATTACCCGTCCTTTGCAATATCATCGGGTGAAAATGATGAAAGGATTTGAGGCCTATCGGGTGAATGGCACCCCGGCGGATTGTGTCGCCATGGGCTTGTATCATTTGGGGGGAGCGGACCTGGTCCTGACCGGAATCAACCTGGGCAGCAATTTAGGCAGCGATATCTGGCATTCCGGCACGGTGGCTGCTGCTAAACAGGGCGTGATCCTGGGTGTGCAGTCGATAGCTTTTAGTCAGATTATCAATGGCGCAGAACCCGATTACGAGAAGCAGCAGCCTTATATTGCTGAAGTGATTCAAACCTTGATCACCGGGGATCAACCCAGGTTGGTGAATGTCAATTTACCCAAAAATCCAACCGGCCTGCACTGGACGCATCAATCGGTGCGGCATTATAACGGCAAAGTAGTGGAAGGACAGGACCCGAACGGGCGAAAACATTTCTGGTTTTCCGCCACCCCATTGACCAATCCCGATGAGGGCAGCGACCGCTGGGCCATGGATCATGATCTCGTCTCACTTACCCCGCTGCGATTAAGCATCACGGATGAAACCTGGCTGCAGCGACTGTCTCAGCCTGCCGGAGAACCTGTCCTATAACAACTTATATCTACACCTGAGTTGTAAAACTTTCTCCCTTCCATCCCTGAGTTTTATTCAGGGTGGTTTTGTTTAATGAGTTGATGACAAAAAGATGAATCCTAAAGATTTTTGCAAGTTAATATTATACTTAACCCATCCAAGGAATTCGGAGGCAAAACACAGTGATTGTTGTTTTCGGGATTTTCATCATTTTGCATGGACTGGTTCATATATTTTATATGGGGCAAAGCCTCAAACTCTTTGAGTTGAAACCAGCCATGATCTGGCCGGATGAGTCCTGGGCATTTTCACGAATATTGAGCAATGCCACGCTGCGGCTATTTGCCAGTATTACGCTTGGATTATCCACCCTCGGCTTTGTGGTTGGCGGGATCAGTTTGATGTTTAAGCAAGCCTGGAGTCAGCCGTTATTAATTGTTGCTGGAGGGCTTTCCACTTTCATCTTTCTGGTAATGTGGAATGGTAAACGAGACAGCGCGGTCAATCAGGGCGGACTGGGCATGCTGATCAATCTAGCCATTCTGTCTGCGGTTCGGATTTTTGCTCGGTTTTTCTTTGTTTAATCCTGTGGGGAAGAAACGTTTATGGCATCTCGTATCGCAGTAATATCCGATATTCACGGGAATTTTCCGGCGTTGGAAGCGGTTGCGGCCGATCTTCAATTGCGTCAGGTGGAACTGGTGGTTAACCTGGGCGATCATCTCTCGGGTCCGTTGTGGCCGGCTGAGACCGCTCAATATTTAATGAAGCAGGATTGGCTTCACCTTCAAGGAAATCATGACCGTCAACTGGTGGAGCAGAATCCACAGGAGCATAATCTCTCTGATCGGTATGCTTTCCAGTTTCTAGGGGAGAGTGAGCTAGCTTGGCTGCACGGAATGCCTGCTATACTGCAAGTCCATCCAGAGATGGTGGCTTGTCACGGCGCTCCGGGGAATGATCAATGTTACTTGTTGGAGCGTATCGCAAACGGACTGACGCATCTGGCTTCTGCGGAAGAAATTCAATATCGCGTGGGGAATCTGCGAAGTGGAGTTTTGTTATGCGGGCATTCTCACCTTCCCAGAGTGGTGCAGTGTAGCAAGGAATTGCTGATTGTTAATCCCGGAAGTGTGGGGTTACAAGCCTATGAAGATGATACGCTTGAGAAACATGTTTCAGAGAACGGTTCACCGCATGCGCGATATGCCATTCTTGATTTGCAAAACGGCGAATGGAAAGTGGATCAGATTGCGGTGAATTATGATCATCATAGCGCCGCAAAACAGGCCAGTCGAAACAACCGTCCGGATTGGGCTATTGCGCTTGAAACTGGATATGCGAGGATTTAGCTCACCCTTCGGCAGGCTCAGGGAACGACTTTTCCCCGTTGGCTAAGTCCCCGTTAGGGGAGAGCTCCGTCGAAGCCAGAAATTGACCAAGCCGGATTGTGAATTCCAAATCACTTTTGTTTAATTTTCCCATTCGACTGGGCTCAGGGCAGGCCCTTCGACGAGCTCAGGGAACGGCTTATGCCCGTTGGCCGAGCCTGTCGAGGCCAGAAATTGAACAAGCTGGATTGTGAATTTTGAACCCTGATTGTTTAATTTCACCCTTCGACTGGGCTCAGGGCAGGCCCTTCGACTGGGCTCAGGGAACGGCTTTGGGCAGGCTCAGGGAACACCCTTCGACAGGCTCAGGGCACAAGGACTTTAAGGAGAAAAGACATGCTAAAACAATTCTTTGGAAAAACAGGGCACGAGAGCAGCCGTATTTTATTGGGTGCGGCGGCGTTTTCCGATGTTACTCAGGCGGATGCGGACGCCAGTATCGAGCTTTCCCTGGCGGCAGGCCTGAATCATGTGGATGTGGCCGCCGGCTACGGGGACGCCGAGCTGCGTATGGGAGATTGGATCGGCCGGCACGGCAGACCTTTTTTCCTGGCTACCAAAACAGGTGAACGAACCAAAGAGAAAGCCCATGATCAGATTCGCCGCTCTCTGGAGCGGCTGAAGGTGGACCATGTGGATTTAATGCAGCTGCACTTCCTGACAGATCCGGTGGAATGGGAGATCGCTCTGGGACCAGGCGGTGCACTGGAAGCGGTCATCGCTGCCCGGGATGAAGGGCTGGTACGTTTCATCGGCATCACCGGGCACGGCCTCACGGCTCCGGTCATGCATTTGCGCGCCTTGGAGCGTTTTGATTTTGATTCGGTTTTATTACCTTACAGCTTTCTGATGTCGCAAAATGCGGCGTATGAAAATGATTTTCGCAGTTTGCTGCAAGTTTGCCAGGAAAAAAACATTGCCATGCAGACGATAAAATCCTTGGTGCAAACACCCTGGGGTGAAGCCAAACAAGATCGAGCTACCTGGTATCGTCCGCTGGAAGATCAGGTCGCCATTGATGCCCAGGTGCATTGGGTGCTGGGTCAGCAGGGGTTGTTCTTGAACAGTGTGGGAGATATTCACATCCTGCCCAAAGTTCTGGACGCTGCAGAACGGTTTATTGCGGCTCCCAATTTCCAAACCATGCAGGCGATGGTGGAAGAATGGGGCATGCGCTCGTTGTTTGAATAGGGTGTAAATCCCTCTTTTGCTTGAAGAAAGAGAAAACAGGGGTTTGTTCCATAACGCAATTGATTTTCAAAATTCGACACTATTTACATTCAGGGCGACCGGCTGGTCGCCCTAATTTTTAATGGATCACAAGGTGGTAAAATTAACAGACTTTGTGCTTGTATAGATACTGTAACGAAAATCCATAG
>DHVR01000062.1 GCA_002412765.1 Leptolinea sp. UBA5203
AAAGCAACCTGGATGGCGCCATCCTCACCGCCCCCTTTGCCGGCGTCATCATGGATGTGGCCGGACTTGCCGGAGATTCCGTTAAAGAAGATCAAACCTTTATCACCATGGCCGAGATGGACAAACCGACGGTTCAATTCTATGTAGACGAAACCGACCTGGATATGGTGTATGTCGGCGAAGATGCTGAAGTGATCTTCGATGCCTTCCCTACTAAAAAATACAGAGGCACGGTTGTGCAGATCAGTCCAAAGTTGGTAAGTTATGGCGGCGGATACCAGGTCCTTACCGGTTTAATCGAGTTGACCCTGACGGATGTTGAGAATAACAATTCCCTGCCCATCGGCCTGACCTGTTCCGTGGAAATTATCGGCGGTAAATCAGAAAACACCCTGATTATCCCCCTGGAAGCCTTGCGTGATTTAGGAGACGGTACTTACTCCGTCTTCAAAATGGATAACGGTGTACCCAAGTTCACCCTCGTGGAAGTAGGCCTGATGGACTACAGCTATGCAGAAATCCTCTCCGGGTTGAAAAGCGGGGATGTGGTTACCACCGGCATTGTGGAGGTAATTGAATGAAAGATCAGCACACAGTAATTGAAACCAAGGACTTGCGCAAAGTCTACGGTATGAATGGCATCTCTGTCCTCGCCATTGATGGGTTGGATATCACCATCCGGGAAGGAGAATTCGTCTCCATCATGGGACCCAGCGGTTCAGGAAAAAGTACGCTGATGAATATACTCGGCTGTCTGGATCGCCCCACCGAAGGGGAGTATTACCTGGATGGTCAGGCCATCAGCAGTAAAACCCGCGAAGATCTGGCCAGAATTCGCAACCAACAAATCGGATTTATTTTCCAGTCTTACAACCTGCTGCCGCGTTTCAGCGCAGTGGAAAATGTGATGCTGCCGATGATGTACAACCGGCATAATCACATCGAAATCAAAAATCGGCAGGAATTAGCCATGCAAGCTCTGGATAGTGTCGGGTTGTCGGATCGCGCCCATCATTTACCCAAAGAACTCTCCGGCGGCCAACAGCAGCGTGTGGCGATAGCCCGTGCCTTGGTCAATAAACCCATTCTGATCATGGCGGATGAGCCCACAGGCAACCTGGACACCAAATCCACGCAGGAAATCATGGGGCTGCTGCTCAATCTGCATAAACAAGGACGTACGATTGTCATGATTACACATGAACCCGAAATTGCCGTACTGACTGAAAGAACCATCAATATTCGGGATGGAAAAATTGAGTCAGATAAATTGCAAAAACTCCAGAAAGGAGTTTCAAAATGAATTTTAAAGAAGTTTTGAATGTAGCCCAAAAGAATATCTTATCCAATAAATCCAGATCTCTGCTGACCATGTTGGGCGTGATTATCGGTGTCGCGGCTGTGATTGTCATGATGTCCGTATCCGCCGGAACGGAAGCCACCATTTCGGAAGCCATTAACGGCCTGGGTTCCAACCTGCTCTTTGTCAACAGCGCCATGATGCGCGGCGGCCCTGGTATGGGAGGACCGGGCGGCAACTCTGGAGGTCTGGTCTATGACGATGTAGCGGCCATCCGGGAAAAAATAAGCGGGATAGCCGGTGTTTCGGTGGAGCAAAGCAGTTCGGAAACCATTAAATATGAGAGTAACGCCCTGGAAGACATCACCATTGTGGGCACCACCCCGGACTATACTGTAGTCCGCGAAGTAGATGTGGCAAACGGCCGCTTCTTTAATGCCAATGAATTGGATCGCAGTTCAAAAGTGGTGATTTTAGGCGCCACCGTTGCCGAAGAATTATTTGGCGATCTCAACCCCATCGGCCAGTCCATCGCCATCGGCAGCACCAAGGTTACGGTCATTGGTGTTCTGGCTGAAAAGGGGCTGGTTTCCGGTACCAATTTCGACGAGCAAGTCTATATGCCCATCACCCTGGTATTCGAGAAATTCACCTTCTCCCCCTTTGGACGTGTGGTTGGCGATAGTGTACGGACCATCTATGTTTCAGTTGAAAAAGATTATTCTATGGAAACCGTTATCTTGCAGACGACTTTGCTGCTCAACAAACGTCATGACGTGACGACTGATACCGCGGATTTCACCATTACAACACAGGCTGATATTATAAAAACCCAACAATCCACCACAGCATCCTTCCGTACCCTGCTCACCTGGGTGGCAGCTATTTCCCTCATCGTTGGCGGTATTGGGATCATGAACATCATGCTGGTCAGCGTCACCGAACGGACTCGTGAAATTGGTCTGCGTCAGGCCGTGGGCGCTACGCCCAGGGACGTTCAATTACAGTTCCTGACCGAAGCGGTTTTATTAAGTTTAGTCGGGGGTGCCATCGGGGTGATTGCCGGCGTCGGAGGCTCCATCCTCTTTGGAAAATTCGGCAGCATGCGTACCGTGATTATCCCCTTCAGTATTCTATTGTCCTTTTCCTCTGCGGCGTTGGTGGGTATTTTCTTTGGCTATATTCCAGCCAGAAAAGCTGCCCAACTTGACCCCATTGAGGCCTTACGTCACGATTAAATATTCAACCTAGGAGATTCAAATGAAAAAAATATGGATGATCATCATTTTATTTACCTTATTAATTAGCGCATGTGCCGGCGCAACACCCGCAGCCCCGCCAGCACAGGACAGCGGAACATCCAGCGATGCAACCACAAGCGATACTGCGGCTGTGCAAGGCACACCGGAAGCTCAAGCTGCACAGGGCGCTCCTGCCAATGGCGAGTTTCCCGAAATAGCGAAAGTGTTGTTGGGCTCTTTCCTCTTGGAAAACACCGAATTCGCCATTACCGCTGAGCAGGCTGCCAGCTTATTGCCTTTATGGAAAGGGCTAAATGCTTTGCAAAATAGCGAAACAATTACCAATGAAGAACTGCAAGGCTTATATGATCAAATCACAGACACGATGACGGCAGAACAAAAAGCGCAGATCGAGAGCTTGAATATCAATCAGGACAGCATGCGCACTGTAATGGAAAATATCGGCTTTGGCGGCGCCGGCGGACCTGGCGGAGATGGAGCTAATCTTACGGAAGAGCAGATTGCCACCATGCAAGCCGAACGGGCAGCCAATGGAGAATCAGGCATGCCTGCCGGTGGTCCCGACGGTGAAAGGCCGGGTGGTGGGGCAGGTATGCCGGTAGGCGGCCCTGGCGGTGGCGGCCCGGGTGCCATGCCTGGTGGGGATGCCAGTATGCTGGCTGCTGGTGCAGCAGAAGGAACGGAGAGGGCTGTTATGCCTGAACAGGCAGGCGACCCAACGCTGCGTATGATGAGCCGTTTGATTGAACCTTTGCTGGAATTGCTGCAAACCAAAATCAACGGATAAAATTACTAACTTCCTGAAAGAGGCTGTGGACCATCCCTTACGTCCAGCAGCCTCTTTCGCTTTAAACCCTTAATGTTGGGATAGAATCCATTTCACCAACTCCACCAGGGATTCGCGCACCGGACGATAGATAATCCCTAATACATATTCCGCTTTGCTGCCGTCGCATTGAAATCCATGTGAAAAGGTACGCGTCTGATCCAGCGACATGCCCCATAAGGGCGGCCTTCCCGTGATTCGGCTGAGAATCATCAGCCACCACGAAATTATCCATACGGCCCAAACGGGCAACGGGATGATCGGAAGCGGTACGCCAGCAGTTTGGCTGACAATTCGCATGTAGTCGCCCAAACGAATCGATTCTTTTCCCAGCAGGAATCGTTCTCCAATCACATCCTGCCTCTCCACCAGGATGGCAAGCGCTTTCGCTACATCGCGCACATCCACAAAGGTTATACGAGAATCGTGCAAAGCAGTAGCCGGAAGGCGTCGTTTGATGATATCATGCGCCATCTGGCCGCTGGCTTTATTATCTCCAGGTCCAATGACAGAAGCGGGATACACGCCCACCAGGGGTAAGCCGCGTGGATAAAAATCTTTCCAGGTCATCTCGTCCGCCTGCCGTTTGGATTCCGCATAGGCACTCAGGGTGGTTTGTCCCCAGGGTGAGGATTCAGTATACGGTACTTCCTCTGCATCCCCCCAAACCACTGCTGAACTGATGTGCAGCACCTTTTGCACACCAGCCTGCAATGCAGCCTGATAAACACAGCGTGTGCCCTCCACATTAATCCGCTGATAAAGCGCGGTATCTTTCTCCCAAAAAGAATAAAGGTTCGCCAGATGAATTAAGCACTCACCGGAGGACATAGCCTGGGCAAGCCCTTCAATATCAAATAGACTTTCTTGAACATATTCAATACCGGCGGGAAGCCCACGCAAATCGCTGCTGGGGCGAATCAATAAGGTCAGTTCATGACCTGCCATGGTTAATTCTCGTACCAGAGCCTTACCAATAAAACCACTTCCCCCGGTGATAAAAATATGCATATTCACTCCTGTTCTGTGTCTGGTTCATAGTATACCCCCAAGTATTCCGGGAACTCATAGTTCCATTGCAAATCACACAAATAAGGTACCAGGTATGTTCAGAAGATCTGTCTAAAAGACTTTCTTTAATCATAAACATAGGTGTGACATAGGGAAACCATATAGACTGGTCTTAAAATGTAATAAATTAGCTGGACAATCCCCCTGCGGTTATTGTCTAGTGCATGCTTACCTTGTATGGTTGTTGTAAATCTTGCAAAAATGATAAAAAAATAGATTTATACAGTAATTTTTTCCATTTTCTTTAATACCGCACGCATTCTGCGCGCCTGAGAAGACGACATATCCGGAACCCGGCTCTCAAAAATCAAGCGGAAAAAGTCTACATTTGTAGCATTCATCATGGGCAGTAAACTTTCACCATGGGTGGCTACATCCCTGGGAATGCAGGTCCCTAATAAATTGGACAGATAGGGCATGGCCTGCTCGGCTTGCTGAGGAACAGCACTGAATAGTTTACCCAAGGTTCGTACACCGGAGACCACGGTGATGACACTCCCCATTTCCATAACTATCAGAATCTGCTGTAGTTGCGCCGCAATTGGCTTGGGATTGATATCCGCGATAGTGGAAAGGGCAATCATCGCTCCCCAGACCATACGATTATTCTTGCTGGTTAACAATCCAATGAAATCTTGAGCATAAGGAGCAATCAATTCCGGCTTGAGATATCCCGTCTCATACAACACTTTGAGACAGTCACTTGCTACACTGGCATTTTTATCCGTAAGGTGGGCAGCAATCTCCGCCAAACCTTCAAAATCCTCTTCCTCAGCCAACCGCTTGGCCAGTGCTTGATTGGGAACTTCATCCCTTACATTCAAATAATAGGCGATTTGTTGTAACGCACTCATGGCTTCTTTCCTCCTATCCAACCTTCTGCGCTGAGTTTGGCCTTAGCAGCGCTGAAACTCATGATCTACCTAAAGCATATCAAAATTAACGCCAAAAGACCAAGTTGAGTTGAATCTCATTTTGAATAATAATTTTATATATGTCATAATCTGACATATATAAGCCTTATCCTAGAAAAGGAATCAACAGCCATGCCAAACACAGCCACCCGATTACTACGTCTGATCTTGCTGCTGCAGGAACAACCCAATCAAAAAGCGGAGGCGCTGGCCGGAAAACTCGAGGTTTCCGTGCGCACTCTGCACCGCTATATGAGCATGCTGGAAGAAATGGGCATTCCGCTGTATACCGAGCGGGGTCCATACGGCGGTTTTTCCTTGATGAGAGGGTACAAAATGCCGCCTTTAATCTTCAGCCCGGAAGAAGCCATCACCCTGGTCTTGGGAACGCAGGTCGTGGATCAGATTTGGGGGGATCTGTACCATGAGGCGGCCCAATCCGCGCTCAGCAAGTTGGAACACGTCCTGCCGGAGGAACAACTGCGCGAAGTCCGTTGGGCACAGCAAAAGATGATTGCCACAGGCTTCCAACGTCTGCCCCTGCAAAAGCTGGAACCCGACCTGAAACGCATCCGTCAGGCCATGAAAGCCAACCAGAAAGTGGAAATCAGCTATCTGGGCGCTCAATCGGAGAAAGCCAGCCAGCGCATCATCCACCCGGTTCATCTGGTACACCGTGCCGGCCTCTGGTACCTGATTGCCTGGTGCGAGCTGCGTCAGGCCATGCGCTCCTTTCGCCTGGACCGGATCCAGTCGCTGGTGGTCAAAGCGGATAGCTTTACACCCCCGTCAGATTTTGATGTGCAAGCCTACCTGGCACACACCATCCAGTCTGAACAGGCTATCACCGTCCGCATGCGCTTTTCGGATGCTTACGCCAACCTGGCCGCCATCAACCAGCCTCTTTGGACCAGTCTCACCCCAGAAACGGATGGCGGGGTGGTGGTGGAATTTTCCACACCGGATCTGATGTGGGCGGCCAGTCTGGTGTTGAGTTATGGTCCCACTGTGATGGTTCTGCAACCCCCAGAGCTAAAGCAAGTCATCCGGGAATGGGCGGCGGCTGTTGTCTCCCAATACACTTAACCACTTTATGGAGGGTTTATATGAAAAAAACTGTTTTATGGATGTTGATCCTTGTTGTCATTCTGATCTTTATTACCAGTTTTTTTATCTGGCAATGGATGCAGAAACCCATGTACGAAGTCGGCATGGCGGCCCAAAAGGATTTCACCATTCCGGAGCAAACCGTAAGCAATACCTGGACCGTCGAACCTGGCATTGATTTGTACTTTCAAACCCAGGGTCATGGCGAACGCCCGGTATTAATGATTCACGGCGGTCCTGGTATGCCCTATGATGAACCTATCCCCGCTTTGGATGAGCTGGGTGATCGATTCACCTTCTATTATTATGATCAGCGCGGATGCGGCAACTCGACACACCCCATTGATAAGTTTGATAGTCAAAACTATGGCGAGAATGTTCTTCTGCTGGATGAAAAATTGGGCATGGCTGCTCAACTGGCCGATATCGAACGGATTCGCTTGATTCTTGGCGAAGAAAAGCTCATACTGGTTGGGCACTCCTTTGGCGGGCTGCTGGCCAGCCTGTATGCAGCCGAATTTCCTGATCATGTAGAAAAGATGGTGCTGATCAGTCCGGCAGAAATGATCATCATGCCCCCGCCCGAAGGTGGATTGTATGATTCCATTGCCCCCTATTTATCAAAAGAAGAAATGGAGGAATATGAAGTCTACATCAAGGACTATCTCAATTTTGGCAATATCTTTCAATATAGCGAGGTTGAATTACAACAGCGCACATTGGAATTTAGTAAATATTATGAAATAGCGCTGCGAAGTAAAGGACAAGTTATACCCGAATCCAATGAAGGCAGCCGTGCCGGCGGCTGGATGCCCTTTGCCCTTTATTTTGGCATCGGTGCGAAGAATGATTTCACCCTTGCGCTGAAAGCGGTTACGGCTCCTGTTTTGATTATCCACGGCGAAGATGATTTCCAAACGATCAATGTTTCCTATTTATACGCCAACTCACTGCCTAATGCTGAGGTAAAAAGCATACCCAATGCTGGGCATTTTTCACCCAATGATCAACCCGAGAAATTTGTGCAGCTCTTAAGCGCTTTCCTGCCCTGAGCTTCAATAGCTGATGTTCAAAATCTAAGGAGTACATATATGGCCGACCGGGGAGCGAACAAGCCGTTCGCCCCCATGTGCATCAACTTAAAGAAAATAAATTTCAGAACAAACATCTTTTCTCAATAATTACCTGTAGGGGCAAAGCATTTCAAAAAAAGGCTGGGAAATCACAGCATCATTGAAATGCTTTGCCCTTTCTCGGATGGAACTGCCACAGGATTGTGGAATATCCCGTTTGGCGGGCAGGGCAAAGCATTCGACGGAAAGGACTGATAATTGAAGCCGTTTCGAATGCTTTGCCCCTACAGCGAATGAGGAAATAATCCGATTTTATTCTGGAATTCTCTACTAAAGAGAAGCCTTTCTGATGGGCTACGGGGATGAAGAATTTCTATTACAGAACCGTTCTCAATCCCCTGCACCAATCCGAAGACCTCTTACACATCCCCCTTTCGTGTGTTTTGTGTGTTTCGTGGTCTCCTGGATCTGATTTCCCGGATTGATAAAATAGAACTTTTGTGCTACACTATGGATATTCATCCATCGGGAGACTGCTTTGATTCAGAATCCGTTTACTCATAAAATCAATACCACGGGTTATGCCTACCAGTGTTATTTGCAGCACAATGCCGGCAGTCATCCGGATGGTTTCATCTCCCCCACAGATTGGCTGCGGCTGTGGAACTTGCACCAATGGATGCTAATGGCAGGCCCAGTCCCGAAGAAATCTGAATCTGAAGTTCCCGTTCACCTCAATCTAAAACCAGCCCGTACGAGCAACCGCCCATGAGCCGAGTCATTCCGATCCGCGCCAAGACTTTGGTCAGCCCGGTTAAGCAGCCGGACACCTGGTTTGGGCTGCGTTACAACATGAACCTGTATCGCGGCTGCCAGCATCACTGCATTTATTGTGATTCGCGCAGTCTGTGTTATCAAATCGCGGATTTCGATCATGAAATTCTGTACAAAGAAAATGCCATTGAGCTGTTAGCCGAAGAGTTATCCCATAAACGCATCAAAGGCACCATCGGCACCGGCTCGATGAACGACCCCTACATGCCGCTGGAAGCTGAGTTACAGCTCACCCGCAAAGCACTCAAGGTGATTTCAGACTTTCATTTCCCCATCCACATTCTCACCAAAAGTGATCTGGTTTTGCGGGATATAGACTTGATTGAGCAGATCCATAGCACGTATGCCGCGGTCAGTTTCACCATCACCGCCGCAGACGATGACCTCTGCGCACGCATTGAACCTGGAGCGCCGCCCTCCAGCCGGCGCTTTGCCGCCATGAGTCAATTCGCCCAGCGCGGTATCCTCAGCGGGGTATTACTGATGCCCATCTTGCCCTTCATCAATGATGACCGGCAAAATTTGGAAACCCTGCTGCGCATGGCGGAGGATCACGGCGCGAGCTATGTGCTGCCCGCCCTAGGTGTCACTCTGCGGGACAGGCAGCGTCAGTATTTTTATGCCATGCTGGATAAACAGTTCCCGGGGATGCGCGGCAAATACGAAAGGAAATTCGGCGACCAGATGTACTGTCCCGCCAACCACGTCTGGGAGATGGAAGAATGGGTCACCGATTTATGCTTGAAACTTAACCTGCCGACAAAAATGCCGGTCTATCAAGCCCAAAGCATTAAACAGTTGGCGTTGTTTTAGAGTGGATAATGACTCCCACCCGGCCTCCCCACCCAAGGGCGTGCTTCGCGACCAAAATTCTGAAAAACGAATTTTAGGGGAGGAGGTCTTCAATGTTAATGTGTGTTTTTTGGAAGATTTTCTTCTTCCGTATTTTCTCTTTTTAGAAAAATGGAGAGGACGGGTAATGATTCTTTTCTACAAATCTGCGATCAGTTGATTCCGTTTGAACTTGCTTCTGGCAATACGGTATAAGACCAACACCGCCGCCAACTGCACAGCAAAAGCATAAGGGATACTGGCAATCAACATTTTCTCCAAATCAGGAGCCTGAGCTGTGAATTGTGCCAGGGTATCCTTTGGCAGCACTTGCACCAGGATAAAAGGCAAGAGCCAGATCCCCAGCATGGATATGCTCAAACGCTGATAAGCCTGCCGGACGGTCTGTGCTTTCAGAGATACCAGTACCCCCAAACAACTGAACAAAAAGAACATCAGCAGTAACCCCGCCAAAGACAACCCAAAGGTCAAGCCGTCATAAAACATCAGGCTGGGCCCCGGATGGGCAATATTGAGCGCCACCGCGGCAATTAACAAACTGACTACGGATATGCCCCAACTGTACAAGACACTGGCCAGGATTTTTCCCAGCAAAATGGCCTCATCCGGCAGGCGTGTGGCCAGCAGCGTTTCCAGGGTATGCCGTTCGCGTTCACCGGCAAAGGCATCCGTGGTAAATCCGATGGTGGTAAACATGGGCAGCCACATCCAGACCAGAAAAGCCGGGGATTGCAGCCAATCCAGCCCGGTAATCAGCGGCATGTAGATTCCCAACAACCCCAGCATGATCATGTTCTGCATCTTAGTCGTGCGGGTATTATTAAATTTATAGAGTTCTTTCCAAATAACAGTTTGTAAATCGCGGATCATTTTTCCACCTCCACCAGGGATAAAAATGCCTGTTCGAGGGATTTTTTATCCTTGTATATTTCTTCCACTTTAACGCCCTGGGTAACCAGATAACCGACCACATCTGCCGCGCTCACCGCTGGCAGCAATTCCACCACCCAATGATCATTTTCATGTTGAATCGTTCGCACCAACTGGTTTTGAATTAATCCCTCTTTCACTACATCGGAGATCGGATCGCTGACCACATGATAGCGGTGATTCTCATTCCTGGCGCGTAATTCATCGGCTGTTCCGCTGGCCACCACAATCCCCTGGTGCAGCACACCAATTTGCGTGCAGATCAATTCTGCCTCATACAAATTATGGGTGGTCAGGAAAATCGTGACCTGTTCCTCTTTCGCCAACTGTTGGAATTGTTCCCGCAGGGCAGCCGAAGTGGCCACATCCATGCCGGAGGTGGGTTCGTCCAGAAAGAGCAGACGGGGCTCGTGTAAAAGCGCCCGGGCAACGGCCAGTTTTTTCTTCATGCCATGGCTCCATTCGCCGGGGAGTTCATTTCTGCGTTCCCACAGCTCCAGGGAACCCAGCAGGGATTTAATGCGCTCGTCAGTTTTTTGGGCCGGCAGATGCCAGATTTTTGCGAAATATCTCAGATTATCCAGGGCCGAAAGACGCTCATACAACCCATGATGTTCCAGCAAAGCCCCGGATTTCGCCCGAATTTGATCCGCCTGAGTTTGCAAATCATGCCCCAGAATCATGGCTGAGCCGCCATCCGGCTTGATCAAGCCCAGAAGGATACGAATGGTGGTTGTCTTTCCAGCGCCATTGGCGCCCAGAAAACCGTAGATTTCGCCTTCTTCCACTTGGATATTCAATCCCTTCAGCACCGCATGGTCCTGAAAGCTGCGAGTAATTTGTTTTGTTTCAATCGCTTTCATTTTTGATTCCTCGTTTGATTAAACTTCATCACCAGTTCTATTTGTTTTAAATATGTTTCAAAAACCGCTCGCCCGGTCTCAGTAAGGCTGCATAGCGTGCGGGATTTTTTATCCAGGAAAATTTTCTCTATCTTTACGTAGGCCGCGCTTTCCAATTTGATCAAGTGGGAGGATAAATTTCCTTTGGTCAGACCGGTCTCATGCATCAGATACAGAAAATCAGCCTCTTCCAGCGCATATAAGATGGAAACAATTGCCAACCGCGCCGGTTCATGAATCAAACGATCCACATCGTTCAGATTGCGCAGGGATTCATCCGGCATCCTCGTCTCCTTCCAGTACTGGATATCGGCGCAAGTAGCGCAGGAAAACAATCAGCCCTGTTAAGATGAAGATGCAGCCCAACCCGCCAAAAAACCAGGCGTACAAACTCCCTGCGCGAAACGGAATCCAGTTCATCAACAAACCCCATATAAATGCGAGAAACCCCATAGTATAGTAGCGCACCACACCGGTAAAATAAGCCACATAAATCAGACAAGACATCATAATCAGGGCTATCACGGTCCACTGGGCAGTGGGCCCTAAATAGGCCAGGGCCAAATTGACCAGGAGCGATGTGAGAGTTCCTATTCCTATTGCCATGAAAATTCTTCGCTTTCGTGATGTGGCCCGCTTATTGGGATATTTGACATAACCCGTTCGTGGAAAAGTAATCCGCTCTTTCACCCAGAGTAGCCCTTTATTGACTGCCAGAAAGCCCACCAGGATGAAGGCAATGCCAAGAAAAGCAGCCACAACACCCCAGTCCAAGGAGTCAAAGAATAGGATAAGAAAATGATACGCCGTCAACAACCCCAGTTGAAGACCAAAAGCTATCTCGGCCAGTCCATCAATCCACCAATACTGGCGGGTGCGTTTTGTATAGTCAGATATCGATGTATTCATACAACCTCCTCAATGGTTTGTATTGCAAACCGGTTTGTATTATCCATCATAAGAAGCTGTTTGTCAAGGGTAAAAAAAACGACTGGTCGATAAACCCAGCCGCCTCATCTTCAACCAGTTTTTTTCTAATATTGCAAATTCAAAAATTCCTCTTTGCTCATGGTCAGAGGCGCCGCACCGAGCTAAGCCGAGTGATTTGGGTGGGGTGAAATACACAGATTAATTAAATATTCAGGCTATGGTGATCGTTTGTTATTTAGCACGAAATCTTTCTAACTCTTTGTTTAATTCAGGTAAAACGCTGCTTGATATTGGAAAGCTGTTCCTGTCTTGCGTAGTCACCCCCTCTAAATCTCCCCCAAAATTCTGAAAAGCGAATTTTAGGGGAGACTTCGTTAAACAAGTCCTCCCTATTTTTCGCTTTTCAGAAAAATGGGGAGGCGCCGCACCGAGCAACGCCGAGGTGATTTAGGTGGGGTTACCATACTAAACAATAAATGATGTAAGATATTGTCAAACTGTATATTCTGGAGAATATCATGCATCAGCGCACAACAGCAAAGACATTTCACCACGCCCGCGAATTGAGGCGCAATCTAACGGAAGCCGAACAGAAGTTATGGCAGGCGATCCGATATGGTCAAATGTGTGGTGTTCATTTTCGGCGCCAACATGCGATTGGTCCGTTTATTGCTGATTTCTGCGTCCCGACAAAAAAGCTGATCCTTGAAGTAGATGGAGGTCAGTATGTGGAGCAGCAGGAATATGATGCGGATCGTACTGCCTATCTGAATGAGAAAGGCTACCGCGTGTTGCGTTTCTGGAATCATGAGGTGATGAAGGAATTGGGTGCTGTTTTGGAAGTGGTCCGTCAGGCGGTGGAGTGATTTCGTGGTTGATTGTTACACCCCCTTTAAATCTCCCCCAAAAATCGCTTTTCAGAATTTTGGTCGCGCAGAACACCTTGCATAGGGAGGTACAGGATGGGATAAAAAAACGGCTGGTCAACAATCCCAGCCGCTTTGTATACAAGCAAGTCTAACCCTAATATAGCAAATTCAAAAATTCCTCTTTGCTCAATCCACCAAAGTACCTGGAGATATCCAACCCAGCCAAAGCTTGAGCCAGGGATTCCGGCTTGTACTGTACCCCCGTCAGGGCCTGTTCCACATCCGACACTTCTCCCTGTCCCAGAAAATCCCCATAGATCTTAATGGATTGAATCTCGCCATGCTGGACATCAATGCAGGCTTCCACTTCACCCATAGGGAAACGGTTGCTTTTCAGGATATTAAAATCCGGGTTTCTTCCAAAGTTCCAATCCCAACTACGATAGCGTTCTTCAACGAGGGCATGAATCCCTTCCCAGTCTGCTGGGGTGAGATGATATTGGGTAATCTCAGGCTCATCCCGGAAAATCCCGTGCAAAATCCGTTCGCGAAACGCCAGCGTATCCATGGACTCGGCCATAAATTCCGAAATATTAGCCACCCGGCTGCGCACGGATTTGATACCTTTGGCTTCAATCTTGTTCATCTTCACATTCAAGGAAGCCGCCACCTGAGAAAGATCGGATTTGAATAACAAAGTCCCATGGCTGAACATGCGTTTCTGCGTGGTGTACTGGGCATTGCCGGAAATCTTGCGCCCATCCGCCAGAATGTCATTGCGGCCGTTCAGTTCCGCCGGCACGCCTATTTCATTCAACACCCGGATCACGGGTGCGGTAAACTTGGCAAAATTGCGGAAATTTCCCGCTTCATTGTTGCTGATAAAACTAAAATTCAAGTTCCCCAAATCATGATAAACGGCTCCCCCGCCAGACAATCGCCGCACGACATGAATGCCGTGCTCTTTTACATACTCATGATTGATTTCCGCCAGGGTATTCTGGCTGCGGCCGATAATGATACTGGGTTCATTAATATAAAAAAGTAAAATATCTTCCTGTGTCTCAAAATTGCGCAGCAGATATTCTTCAATGGCCAGGTTAATGTGCGGGTCATTAATTTTTTCGTTATCCACAAAAATCATCAGATTCTCCTACAAAAAACGCTAAATCGATAAAGAATGGTCTGATCATAGCATATTTCATAAAGGGATTCCATCATTGTTTTGATGGTATTGAATAAAAGAAAATAAGCCAGACCTTAAGGGTTTGCGTAAACTAAAACCCTTAGAGACTGTTTAAAAACTATCTTCGAAAATGAAAAAAAATGGTCAAATAAAAAAAGTAGGGCGAATCCAAAAATTAAAGCGATTCCCGACCGACGTAGGGGTAGGTCTCAGACCTACCCCTACGTATGATGGGCACCTCCCCCGTACAGTGATCGCGACGCCGGACATACCCTCCTTGCACAACGTGCTACCAATTGGACAGGTGTCTGTCCAGTAACCGTCAACCCAATACGTGTATTTTTCTTACGTAGAGTTTTTAAACAGCTTCTTAGGGTCTTATACAAAAAAAGAACCGCAAGCAGTCCTTTTCTTGTTTAATGGATCCACTTACAAAGAAAATGGAAGGCGATAATCCTTTAGAAAATCTTTGGCAGCCGTTCGGCCGGAATTCACTAATTGATTATAGCGTTCGGATCCGGTTGGAATATCAAACTCCGTGGACATCACACAGCAGTCACTAATCATGATGGTACGTAGATGATCAAATAAATCCCGCTTAAAATATTGTTCACGGGCTTCTATGGTCACGCCGTACATCATATTTTCCAGGAAACCCCAAATGTTTTCAATCTTCGGCTGCTTGCGCTCACAATCATCGGGGGTAAACAAATAACAGCCCAGGGTTTCCCAATTAATCTTGTTTTTTACCCAATGGGAATTCTCAATAAACGGAGATTGATCAAAATATTTAACCGGGTAATTATCATACATACCCCCATCCACATAATAATCCCCTTTGCCAAATTGCTTGCCGTCAAATTGCAGGGCTTCAAAGAATAATGGAATGCTGATCGACATACGTACCGCGTCCGCCACAGCCACATCCGGGGTGTTTTCAAAGGAGAACATTTCAGGCCGATTTTTTGAGGCGTTCACCGCGCAAATATAAAGATCACGAAACCCGCGGCTCTTAAACTCGGCGAAAGTAGCCTTGCCATTGCCCTCACATTGCCCGGCAATCACCTCTTGAATCCAGGAATAAAAATAGCCGCTGGAATACCAGCCATATTTTTTTAACAAGCGATCGGTACAATTCAAATCACCAGCCAGCTCATTCATGTTGCGTAAAAATCGTCCCAGAATTTTGGTCTCGGTAACCGCATCCGAACTTTGAGGTACCTTGCTGTAATCCAAGGTTTCAACAATAGAAAACAAATCATCCTTGGAAAGACGAAAACTAACCAGGCAAGCGGTGATGGCACCAGCCGAGGTCCCCGCCACACGTTCTATCTTTGTCAACACATCATACTCATAGAGCTCTTCCAAGACACCGGTATAGGCCATCCCTCGAATTCCGCCTCCCTTAAAAACCAGATTACGGAAAGGATAATGCGCAGGGAATTCCTCGATTGTTTTTCTTGCTACTTGGGGCAGAAAACGTTGTCGCACCGTTTTTAGGTAGGTACGGTAAGCGTCACCCAAAATCCCGCGCAGGTTTTGTTCTTCAATCAAAATCAGAAACAACATCATTAGAAATTGAAGCGGAAAAACGAGGAGCCCAAATTCGGAAAGAAAAATCAGGGCCGCACCCAGGTCAAATAGCAATACTGCAGCATAGGATGGATGGCGCATCCAACGATATACCCCGCGCACCTGTAAATTCACTCGGGAATCCTTTGGACTGTTTAGGAAACGAGCCGAGAGTACAGCAACCAGCAGAATTCCACTCAGCACCAACGAACCAATACCAAGCCCCTGGTAAAGCAAATTGGATGGTAGGCGTGTTTGTCGAATCAAAGAGGATACCATCACCAGGTTAACGATTGCGGAGGCAATCACCAGCATACGGCTTAGGTTTAATACTTTTTTCAACGGTCCACGTTGACTGATGGCAACTGCCGCGGCCATGATAATCATCTGGCTGAGACAAAACCAAAAATAGGGTTGAGCTAACATCATTCCTCCAAAAGAACCACTAGGCAACATTCAAGCCCAATGGAATTAATTTATTACTCACTTGGAAATATAAATTTATTCGTCATCTATCTATCGAAACACCCAGTAGATGGAAATACAGTACACTAAACAGCTTGATATACGTTGGAAGGGAACCCTGGGTTGCCAGGTTGGATATCCACCGACAACTCTTGTCCATGAACTAGAATATCCCACATGAAGTCCGTTGTTTTTATAATTCTATCACCTTCATAATTCTTCAGATGGATTGCAGCAATCATGATAAAATCAGCCATTATGTCAGAAACACGCCCCTCATCCGTACTCTTGTCTGGTTTTAAAGCGGCCAGTCCCATTATCGTAGGCTATGTACCCATTGGGTTTGCATTTGGCGTGCTGGCAGCTTCCGCTGGCCTCTCCTTGTGGGAAGCCGCTTTCATGTCCCTGATTGTCTTTGCCGGATCGGCGCAGTTTATTGCCCTGACTTTGCTGGGCAACGGCAGCAGCCCTTTGTTTATCATCGCGATGACCTTCATCGTCAATTTACGGCACTTACTCTTTTCTGCGGCTTTATCGGAATATGTCAAAGAGTGGAAACCCGCTGAGATCGCCTGGTTTGCTTATGAAATTACAGACGAGACCTTTGCCATCCAGATCAATCGATTTCAACAGCAAGATACGGATAAATTAAAAAGTTTTTTGATCCATGGATTCTCGCACCTTTCTTGGATCATCGGCACCATCCTGGGCGTTTCTGCGGGTAGTTTGTTGGAAAAAATATCCTGGATCCCCTTTGATTTTGCTTTACCGGCCATGTTTATCTCCCTGCTCGCAGGGCAGATAAAGCATTTCCGGCATGTCATCGTAGCCATCGTTTGCGGCAGCCTCTCAATTATCCTTTATCAACTTCACCTGTCTCCCTGGCATGTCCTGATCGCCACGGTGATGGGTGCCACTATCGGCTTAGGATTGGAACAATGCACGAAAACCTCTTCTTCATCTTAATTGGCATGACCACCGTCACCTATTTGCCAAGGGTATTTCCCCTATGGCTGCTGACCAAGCGACAAATCCCGGCTCCCTTGCGCATCTGGCTGCAATACATTCCCGCAGCCATTCTGGCTGCTTTGTTGACCCCCTCCCTGATCATCCAAAAAGAGCAAGTAGATTTTACATTGACGAATACCACCCTACTGGCCGCTGTTCCCACCTTCCTGGTGGCCTACTTTTTTAAGAACACGCTATTGACCATTGTGTTCGGTATGACCTTATTGGGCCTGATCCGCTGGCTCATCCCCATGATCTAAATCTTGGCAAGATATACATTTTTCACAAACAAGTTTTGGTTGATTTAGCCTCAAACTAATTATATTTGCTAATAGAATCAACTTTGCATGGTCAGATTAGAGAGACAGAAAGGGTTTCAACCCTGACTCAAAATAAAGAGTACTCCTTCTTAGTAACAAGCAAGGAAAAATTGGTCTGTAAGTTTATTTTGTACATTTCTTATCTAATAGCTAGTATTCTTTATCAAGTCATGTGCAATGTGCACATAGATCAAGTACAAAATGTATTTGTTTCTGATAACAGGTTGACAGATGTTTATCTTATAGTAAAATCACTGAAACTTGAATGACGGAAGATGTTAACAATGAAACTAGTGGATGTTCGAATTACCTGGCTACAGTTTATGGTTCTAACCATTGAGAACCATTATTCCGGTTGGGAAGCCTAGTCCATCAAAACAGCAAAAAAAGACATCAAGGAAATTTCAAGAAGCTGCCCAACCAAAAAAGGCAGCTTTTTTGTTATTTTAGCCAACAGATTTTGAGATTAAACTATTGAGGAGAATATAGAATGAAAAAAGTATTGTTTGTTTTTCTTTTGCTGGCTTTGGCATTATCTGCCTGTGGCCCAGCAGCCGCAAAACTCCCAGATGAATGTACTGTAGACGAAATTGGTTGCGCAGTCATTCCCGCCGGACAGACGATTAAAATTGGTATGGGTGCACCTTTATTGGGTGACTATTCCATGTTTGGTATCGACATCTCCAATGGTGCCCGACTGGCCATTGATAATGATGCTGGCATCGAAGGCTTCAAGTTCGAATTGATCGCCGAAGATGATGGCGGATCCGCTGAAGGCGGCGCTGCCGTAGCCAACAAAATGGTTACCGATCCCAGTGTTGTAGCCATTGCCGGCCACATTTTCTCCGGTGCAACCCAGGCTGCCATGCCCATCTACGAAAAAGCAGTCATCCCCATGGTTTCCCCCTCCGCAACCCTGCCTGAATTAACCGCCCAGGGTTCCACCGTCTTCAACCGGATTGCCTTCACCGATGCAACTCAGGCATCCTACGCCGCGAAGATGATGTTTGAAGATTTAGCCGTGGCCAAGTTGGCCATCATGCATGACGGCAGCGCTTATGGTCAGGGTTTGGCCGAATTGGTCAAGGCTGATTTTGAAGCTTTAGGTGGTACCGTGGTTGCTTTTGAAGCAGTCACTCCCGGCGAAGTGGATTACAGTGCCCCTCTCTCATCCATCGCCAGTGCCGGCCCCGATGCTGTATATTTTGGTGGTTATGCTGCTGAGCAAATCGTCATGGCCAATCAGTGGAAACAATCTGGTTTGGAAGGCGTGATTATGTTTGGTTGTGATGGTACCTTCGGTTCCGAATTCATTGAAAAGACCGGCGCAAATGGTGAAGGTGCTTATGCAGTTTCCCTGGTTCCCCCAGATTCTGCTGAAAAGACTGCCTTCGATCAGATGCATCGTGACGCCATCGGTTCCGAACCCGGTTCTCTCTCCCCCTATACCTGGGCAGCCTATGACACCGGTAATTTGTTAGTTGCCAAAATCCGCGAAGTTGCTGTTCTGGGCAAAGACGGGAACCTGTATATCCCCCGCACCAAACTGGTTGAAGCCGTGCGCACCACCAAAGACTTCCAAGCACTAACCGGTCTGATGACCTGTGATGCAGTGGGTGAATGTAATGCTTCTGGCCCCACCTTCTATCAAGTAGTCGACGGAGCATGGGTAGCCGTTCAATAATTCTTCATTTATAATGAAACTGGTGGGGCGAGCAATTCCCCACCAGTTTTTTCCGTTTTTGCTCCTGTAAGAAAAAATCCATCCCTGGAAAGCGTAAATACTATGAGTGCTATAGAAACACCAGCTCCCCTCATCCGAAAAAGCAAGATACCAGTGGGTAAAGTGGCCAGAACTCTGGTCGCGTTCCTTGTCGTAGGACTACTCGGCTGGCGTATGTTTGATGTCATCTTCGTCAATGCTGCCTATGGGGCAGATACCTGGACCCGGTTCGCCATCTCCGGTCTGATTATTGGCGGCATGTATGCCTTGATTGCTATAGGCTACACCCTTGTTTACGGTATTCTTTTTATGATTAACTTCGCCCACGGCGAAATGATGATGATCGGCTGCTTCAGCGGCTATTTTGTCTTTGAAATATTACGATACCTGCCATCTGGATCCAATCCTGAAATCAGCTTCATGAATGCGTTTCCGGTTCTGGCAATTGTGATCGCTTTTTTAGTGGGTATGACGATCTCAGCCGTCTCCGGCTTCTTTTTGGAAAAACTGGCTTACCGGCCTTTGCGCAAAGCTCCCCGTTTGGTACCTCTCATTTCCGCCATTGGAGCTTCCATGTTCCTGCAAAATGCCGCCCAATTGCTTTTTGGACCACAGCGCAGACAATACGAAAACCCTGAACTCTTCATGCGCGGTACCGGATGGGAACTCCCCGTTGGCGGTACTACAGTCATGGTTACTTACACCGGCGTGCTTTCCTTCGTCCTTTCTGTCTTGCTGATGATGGCCCTGTTCTGGCTCGTCCAAAAAACCCGCTTGGGAAAATCCATGCGTGCCGTAGCTGAAAACAAATCTGCTGCCGCCTTAATGGGTATTAACGTCAACGGTGTCATCAGTAAAACCTTTATCATCAGCGGCGCTCTGGCCGGTGCGGCAGGCATTATGTGGGGCATTCACAATGGATTGGTGAACCACTATATCGGCTTCCTTCCCGGTATCAAAGCCTTTACTGCGGCCGTCATGGGCGGCATCGGCAACATCCCCGGCGCCATGGTAGGTGGTATGTTGTTGGGCGTAATGGAATCGCTTGGGCCAGCCGCCTTGGGCATCGACTTTCAACTTAAAGACGTGATCGCATTTACCATTTTGATTCTGGTTTTGATCTTCCGTCCATCCGGTCTCCTTGGCGAGCGGTTATCAGAGGAGAAACTGTGATGAAATTCGACCTTCGCAAGAATGCAAACACAGGAATTATTTTTGGCATTGTTTTAGTTTTTTTGGCATTAATCGGCTTTACCACGGTAATGAGTTCCATCGTCGGCAACCTCCTGGGCTACAGCAGCCTGAGCAAAATTCAACCCATCAGCCATTTGGTTATTTTACAAATCCTGCTTGGTTTATGGTGCGGTTACGCCAGCAGCAAGAAAAACGAAACCTCCAATTATAAATCCGCTGCCATCAGTGGCGTTATCAGCGGTCTGGCTGCGGGCATCTTTCTGGGTGGTTTTGCCTTGATCGTGGGCACCATCAATGCCACAGGTATGGATATTCGGGTTTACCTGGCTGAATTAAGTACCCAATTTGTCACCTATCTGAACTTTCAACAACCTCCCCTCATCGGTGCATTCTTGCACGTGGTTTTGTTGGGTGTTGCCGGTCTGTTGGGTGGCTTGCTGAACATCGCTTTGATTCAACTTAAGCTGAGAGAGAAAATTCAAAATCAAACCGCTCTCTTTTCTCAAAAAGTTGTCCATAACCCCAAAGTGGAAACCCTCTTTCGATCCAAGACTTCCCGTTGGGCCTTTCTGGGTGTGGCTTTTCTCCTGGCCTTTTTCCTGCCCCGTTCATGGGGTTCCTATTGGAATTACACCTTGGGCACCGTGGGGATCTACATAATCCTGGGCATCGGCTTGAACATTATTGTTGGGTTGTCCGGTCAATTGGTGCTCGGCTATGTAGCCTTTTATGCCATCGGGGCGTACACCTTCGGTCTGCTCACCTCTCCCCTGCCACATGCCATTGAAATGAATTTCTGGCCGGCACTGCTTATTGCGGTGCTGATGGCAGCCTTCACCGGCATTTTGTTGGGACTCCCCATCCTGAGTTTGCGCGGGGATTATCTGGCCATCGTCACCCNNCGGCGATTATCTGGCCATCGTCACCCTCGGATTTGGCGAAATCATCCGCATCCTGCTAAAAAGCGATTTGCTCTCGGATTTGACAGGCGGGCCAAGCGGCGTACGTAACATTGCTCAGCCCAGCCTTTTCGGTATGAAATTCTCATCGGATGTGGATTTCATGTACATGATCCTGATTGCTGTCGCCATCGGCATGTTCATTGCGTATCGCATTCAATATTCCCGCACTGGCCGCAGTTGGATGGCCATCCGGGATGACGAAACCGTCGCTAAAGCCACGGGCATCAACACCTTCGCCTACAAACTGTTAGCGCTGGCCATTGGTGCAGCCTTCGCAGGGTTAGGCGGCGCCATCTTCGCTTCCCGCGGACAATTCACCGGACCGGAAGACCACATCATGATGGTTTCCATCAATGTGCTCTGTTTGGTCATCGTCGGCGGTATGGGCAGCCTGCCTGGAATTATCCTGGGGTCTTTTGTTCTGAAGGGTCTACCAGAAATTCTGCGCGGTGTGCAAAATTATCGTCTGCTGGCTTTTGGCGCTTTATTGGTTATCATGATGATCATGCGTCCCACAGGGTTATGGCCTACCAAACGACCAGCACTGGAAAAAGAATTTGCTGAGGAAAGTGTTGTTGAATCTGCCTCACAAAACGGGAGGCAAAAATGACCCAGACTGTACTGGAAACAAAACAACTATCAAAAATCTTTGGCGGCTTGCGGGCTGTCGATCAGGTCGATTTAGTCGTTCCTGAACGCGCCATCGCCAGTATTATCGGCCCCAATGGAGCCGGAAAAACCACCTTCTTCAACTGTACTTCCGGCTTCTATGTACCCGAATTTGGCGAAGTACTCTTCTTTGGGGAATCCATCAAAGGCCTTCCGACCAATATTGTCGCCAGTCTGGGCATTGCTCGCACTTATCAAAATATACGTCTATTCAAAGAACTAACCGCCATTGAAAACATCATCATTGGTCAGCATCCTCATTTGAAAACCCATTGGCTGGATGCCGTTCTGCATACCCGACGATATGTCAAAGAAGAACGTGCTTCCGTTAAGTCCGCATGTGAAATGCTTGAGTTTGTCGGCCTTTCAGGGCTGGGTGACCACGCCGCCATGAACTTGCCCTACGGTGCCCAGCGCCGCCTGGAAATTGCCCGAGCACTGGCCAATAAACCACGCCTGCTTCTGCTGGACGAACCCACCGCCGGTATGAATCCACAAGAAACCATGGAAATGACCCAATTCATCAAATCGCTGCGGGACACCTTGAACATCACCATTCTGCTGATCGAGCATGATATGCGGGTGGTCATGGATATTTCGGATCAGATCACGGTATTGGATCACGGCACCAAAATTGCAGAAGGTACGGCCAAAGAAATTCAGAGCAATGAATTGGTAATTGAAGCCTATCTCGGATCCGGTGCGGCCAAACTCTCCGAGAAATACCAACGGGAAAAGAAAAATGATGCTGCAAATTAATAACCTCAACGTATATTACGGCGCAATTCATGCTCTTAAAGGCGTTGATTTACACTTGGAAAAAGGTGAAATTGTTGCCCTAATTGGCAGCAATGGTGCCGGTAAAAGCACTACCCTGAACGCTATCTCGGCTTTGTTGTCCCCCAGAGTCGGGACAATCATCTTTGAAGGTCAGGATATTACCCACATCCCAGCCCAGGAAGTGGTTAAGTTGGGCATTATCCATGTACCCGAAGGTCGAAAGATTTTCACCAAGATGAGCGTGCAGGAAAACTTGGAAATGGGCGCCTATCTTAACACCAATAAAGAAGAGATTGCCGAATCCATGGAACATGCCTTTACCATGTTTCCCCGTTTGAAAGAACGCCGCAAGCAAATGGGCGGTACCCTTTCCGGCGGTGAACAACAAATGCTGGCCATCGGCCGCGGATTGATGAGCCATCCCAAGCTGCTTTTGCTGGATGAGCCCTCCATGGGTCTAGCCCCCGTTTTGGTGGAACAGATCTTTGATATCATCCGTGATATTAACAGCCAGGGCACCAGTATCTTGCTGGTGGAACAAAATGCCCAAATGGCGCTTTCCATCGCGGACCGCGGCTATGTGCTCGAGACAGGCAACAATGCCCTGGATGGCAAAGCCCATGATCTCTTGCATGACCCCAAAGTCATGGAAGCCTATCTGGGCGGGTAAGCCCCCCTATATAACAAAAACAGCCTATTGAACATTTGAACTGCACCCCAAAAGTTGGAC
>DHVR01000026.1 GCA_002412765.1 Leptolinea sp. UBA5203
AGATCGAAACTTTCTGTCACGTCATCTTTAGAAGAACGCTCAGGTACCAGACGTTTTCCAATAAACATCATATACAACAATCCTACAATCAGTACTGGCAGGCCTACAGGAGTCAATTCAAACATACCAATGGGTTCAAGACCAAATTGTGTAATCAAGCCACTGATCACAACGTTGGTGGATGTTGCTACCAATGTCACAGAACTTGACAAAATTGCAGCAAAAGCCATGGGCATTAAGAGGCGTGATGCACTAAATTTTGCCCTTTGACTTAATCCTAAAATCACAGGCAAGAAAAAAGCTGCAGCAGCTGTATTGTTAATGAATGTGCTCATAATTGCCACCGCAATCATTGTGGCTGGTAGTAAGCTGCCTGGATGATTGGCAGTATATTGCAACAAAGTACGTCCAACCACTTCAACAACCCCGGTGCGTATCAATGCTGCCGTCATGATTAAGAGTCCCATTAACAAAATAAAAGTATCACTCCCAAATCCAGAAAAAGCCTGATCAAGCGGAACCAATCCAAAAACGATTAATGCAACCAGAACGCCTAACGCTGTCACGTCCGGTGGAATCCATTCAAACGAGAAAAACAGCAATGCGACAACCAGAATAATCAATAACAGGATGATTGATATTGTCATTTTCATTCACTCCTGGTTTTTATTATACAAAATTATCCCAACTGGTCATCCGAACGATTAATATACTTTGTAGATGCTTGATTTATGGCTAAGACAAGTTCAGCTTTCAAACCCATCATAGAAAGATCAATAACGGAATGAGCATAAAAACCGGTTGTTTTTAAAGAATGCTGCATAAAAATCGGACGGCAATCAAAGAACAGAGGAAGCTTTCTGTGAAGCCATTCGTAGAGTCCAGTCATGAAATTGGGCTGCACTCTGGATAACCCCACAATACTGATTCTTCCGCCAGTTCGCAGGCATCTTTTGCATTCCGCCAGCACCAGCGGAATCTCGGGGGAATCAAACAGCTCCAATGTGAAACTGATTAAAATCCCGTCAAAATAGCCAGCAGAAATTGGCAACTGCATCCCGTCGCCACAAAGCAATGTAACCTGATCATGTAAATTCGTTTTTCTCACCCTGGTCTGAGTGAATGCGAGCATACCATTCGAAATATCGATACCAAAAATCTTGCCTGATTGACCCACGATCTCTGCCATTTTCACAATAGCCTGGCTAGTGTCACACCCAATCTCGGGAATGCTCTCTCCGGTGCTGGGTGCTAATGGCTGAATGGCAGCCTTGCGGGGTTTCCGCTCAAAGTCGCCCGCCATGAGATCATACCAACGGCTCAGTTTGTTATAAGCAGATCTGGCTTGCTGTTTGGAGCGAGTTACGCGACTGATGTGTTGCATTTTCTGTCCAATTCATAATTTGTCATCGTTATCCTGCCTACAAGACAAAAACGCCTTATTTCGTCCTGTTCACAGGACGATTTCGATATCCCCAGTGAAATTAATCCAGGAATTTACAGGTCGTTCGAAAATCATAATTAAATAATGGATGACCATTCTGAAAGGTCTTGAGCACCAGTTCATAAAAAGAGTGATATTGTGAACCAGGCACATTAGCCTGGTGCATAGCGACCAGGGTAATCAGATTCTGCAGCCGCATGCAGATGGGTAGTAGATTAAACCACTTGTCATCCAGATGATTTTCCTCTTCATAGCCACGCATGAATGAGACAATAAATTTACACAGCCGGGTCTCCCAATCTGGTTCTTTGAACATGCTGGAATAAAGCGGCATGGCAACGGCAATGTCATTAATGAACCAGTTGTAAGCACAGTCGTCAAAATCAAAAAGGGTGATTTTCCCATTGTCGACATGAAAGTTGGTTGGGTTTACATCACCGTGGATGAGACCATAATCATCCGGGCTTATTGGCAACTGACTGAATTGGCTTAGGATTTCCTCCAATTCATCTGCAGCCTGTAGTTGTTCGGGTGGCAGGTATTGGCGAGCGTTCTGTATCAGGTCGTCCTCATACCAGTGAGGTCGCCTTTGAGATAAATGAGCGGGATGGTAAACTTTGGCAACTCGATGCATGCTCCCGATGATACGTCCCATGCTGCGAAACAGGTCTGGATTCCACTCCGCCGGATCAGCGTTTTCGATCAATTGACCCGCTGCAAACTCAAATACAACGGCTGTAAAGTACGAGTTACCCACCGGGAACGTCTCTGTCAGGCGTTGGTTCCTCGAGGAACAAGGACGGGCTACCGGTACAGTATGCTCTGCCAGAAAATTCACCCAGTCCAATTCAGCGATGATCTGTTCCTCAGAGCGATGCGAACTATGGGTGATACGCAGGATTTTCCATTGGTCCTGGCTTTGAAATTGATAAACAAAGTTAGTAACATTGTCGAGTAATTCAATTTTATTGCTGGCTGACCATTGGGCAGCAGCGGTGCTGACCAGTTTGTCACTGAGGAGTGCAGTAATTTCATCCTTCACGGGTACTCTCCAAATCTATAATGTGGCTCTTTATTTCATTCTATCAGCCAGAGCTGCTTTGACTTCAGGACTGGCATTAAAAATCCCGAGAACCTTGATTTCCTCAATCACTTCCAGTGCCAGTTCGGCGGGAATATCATCCTGTAAGTGCAGCACCCCGATGACAGAAATAGAGAGTCTTTTGCCTTTCTGCTTACGCTTCTCCAAATCGACACGACTATAAGATAGGACACCGATCACAGAGGAATGCCGGGTCACGGATTGCTGAATCTCGAAGGTGTGTTTTTCCAGCTGAGAGCGGATGGCGGTGCGGATGAAATCAGTACGATTGCTATAAAGACCTTCATTGACCAGCAAATCAACCTTACCCAGGTCGACTGCTGACATATTAATGGTAATTTTTTCGGTATCTGACATAATTCCTCCTTTAGATGTTATTGGTTCAGATATTCAAGCACCTGGCTGATTTCCATTATTAAACCCGGCAACGGCTTACCGATGCCCTGACATCGGTAAGCCGCATGTACGATGTTATCAAATTGAGCGAGATGTTTATTTTCTTCCGTACGCATCAAACCAACACTCCCCTGAGCAATCATTTCTGAAAGTCCTCATTCCAGACGCAACACATTTTCAAGTCGACGAATGGTAGATTTTTAAGCTGGTTGGTGGTTTCTTCCAATGGAATGGGGGGATCGTCAGGCTGGCGTTCGTAGCGGACAGTGTTGATAATTTTATTCAGGGCGAAATACTCATCATCACTGGTGGTTTGTAGATTTAGAAGCTCTATTTTATATTGGCTATTCACAATTTTCCTAAATACCATCCATATGGATGGTTTTTTATAGGATATATCTTCATTATAAACAGTTAAAAAATTTTGTCAATAGAAAAAACATCTAATTGGATGGTAAATGGATGGAAAAATAAAATAATTACAAAGGTAAGTAAATTTTCAAGGTCTGTTTTGAAAAATCCTCTACACTGTGGCGTAAAGCCAATGGTTCCAGGACTTCAACTGCTCCCCCAAAACGCAACACCATTCAGCGAGCTTTCTCGAAGGATTCATATTCCAAAGTTATTTTCTGCCAGGGGTTGATGTCCTGCATGGCTGACGTCCTTAAGGTGTCCGGTCGATGCGCCAGCAGAATTTTTGCTAAGGTTGCGATGACTTTTACGCGAGTCTGGATTGCCCTGAGATTGGTCTTTTGTTGGCTGCACCATTTTTTCTTGCTAGGAGCTTGCTCGCTTGTAACTATGTGAAGCAATCAGATAATTTATTCCATCAAAAAATTTTGCATTCCGCGAATGACTTTATCCAATACCTCAAGTGAATGTAAAGAATCTTCCGGATATTCAAGGCTGTGATTGACTCCATCAATGATCATGAAATTATCCGCCTGTGGACTGATCATATGGCTGATTGATCCCGGATCATAATACCGGTCGCTTGTGCCAATCACAAACAGGTTGCGAGGGCAGGTCTGGATCAGATCGCGTTTGGGCACCAGTTCGTTCAGGATTGGTGTCAGATACACACAGGTTTGGGGACGCAATGATAAATCTGCTTCTAGCAAATGAGGGATTGCCAAGGTACCCAGAGACTTACCAATCACGGTCAGGTGTTTATAAGACCGTTGCTGCAGAGCAATTTGGGCAACGCTAATAACATCTTCCTTTAATTTTCCAAACCTCTCTGTCAAGGCGAAGGCTGCACTAACCGATCGGGTGCGGGTGTAATCATATTTGACCTGAACTACATCCGCCCCGGCTTCCAGCATGATCTGGGTTGCATAATACAACAAGGGCATATCACAGGTGTAGTTCAACCCTGGCAGGATTAACGCGAGATGAGCGGTATCAGAATCCTGACGGAAGAATGTATTGGGCACCGAAGAACTTTGTGAAAGTGTAGTAATTTGAACCATCATCTTTTCTCATTATAATTCTGCCAATGAATGCTGATAGAAGATAAACCGGTCATTGGACCAATACCAAAAATATTACTATCGTCCCACACTCGAAAAATCAGAAAGATCCATCATAAGGATAAATAATTATCTTGATGATGTGCGGACAAGATATTCGTTTCATCTTCACTTCGGGAAGCCATCACGAGCAGATATTGGGAGGTCTCCTGATCCATGTTCTGCCATTGGTGTGATTTTGTCGCTATAAAGGCAAGACTATCCCCCTTCTCTAGCAGAAAATGATCATTTTCAACGCTATAAAGTATTTTTCCCTGCAAACAATACACCAATTCATAGCCTAAATGAACAATTGGAATCCGCCCACTGGAGGAATTTGGGGGGATGGATATGACCACAGCTTCCAACATATTTCCAGCCAGATCCGGGCATAAAAATTCAAGGGTGGCGTGCTGAAGTGGGGTGTTGGGTCTATTGTTGGCTTTTGAGAAAATGACATCTTGCTCATCTTTAGGATTTTCGAAGAATTTGGTTATCGAATAATGAAGGGCAGATGCAATTTGGTGCAGTGTATTTACGGACGGAGAGGTCTTTCCATTCTCAATCAGACTTAATGTGTTTACCGAGATACTACTTTTAGTAGCCAGTTCACGGATTGTTAGTCCGCGTCCAATTCGTAGTTCACGCACTCTATTTCCAAGTTCATTTTCATCGCCACTTTCCAGCGGATCATCATTTGGTAATAATACCTTGGGGTTAGAATCGGCGTCAAATTTTTGTAGTGATTTTTCGATCCCTTTTACTAATTTACTCATATGACATTCCTTCCCACAAACTTCTGCCAAGGGGAGTTCTAATTTATGTATTATAACAGCTATTCTAGTTATCTAAGTAACTAAAATCTTGTTTATTTATTACTTAATTCAGTAATTATAACTAATTAATTGGTTGTAAACGCATAATTAAGTGGTATAATGTATGCATAATCTGGTACAACCCGCCAGAAACCCACAACACTTAAAGGAGAATATTTATGAGTACTGCCGAATTAACTTTCGACGCAAAAGAATCTGATGCGCCTGAAGAGACCTACGGCACCGGCTACCTGGAGGAACGCAAACTCCTCGGTCGCTGGCGATCACCCTGGCCTCAAATTGTAAGCTTTTTGTTTGTAGCTGCAATTTTTTATGCTACATGGTGGATCTTTATGGACCCACGTGGTGTCCTGCGACTGTACACACCGCAAATTGGTTACATGTATACTCGTTGGATGTTAATCATCGCCATCTGGATGGTGTATCTGATGCATTACTGGCCGTTTAAACGGAAATGGCTGGAAAATACCCACCCGGTCCTAAAAGGGGTTGTTTTAACAGCTGTCCTGGCCGGGGTCTTATTGATCGTTATCCGAGTCTTTTTCTTTGGATTCATCGGTAATTATGCGATAACCTACTTCAGCCCAAAGCGGATGGTGGAATTAGGTGTTACCGAGTTCTTTGCCATGGAATATGCTTCGCTGGCATGCCTGATGTTTGCTTCACTTGCTTCCTGGCTCAGCCCCGCCTGGCCTGTGGCATTTGAAAATCGGCCTTGGAATAAACTGAAGCAACCCGCTCTAGGCTTAACTGTTTTAGCGGTTACGTTTCTTATTGCAATGGTGATTTATCTGGCTACCATGCATTCTCATATGGCAATCCTTTTCTATCCCTGGCAACAATACACGGCAGTCACCCCGCCGTGGTGGATGGATTTTGCGGGAACAGTCAGTGGAAATTTCCATATCGCCTGGATCATGAGCTGTACGGTCGTGGTCTGGTTGGTTGAGACGATTTGGGAACGCTGGCCTTTCACCGAAATAAAGAAACCTGGATTACGGGGTGTCGTCACCTTTTTTGGAATCATACTGCTCGCTTTTGCATTTGCTTTTGGCGTTTATTTCATGCAGGAGCTCAGGTGGGGGCCAGCTATTATGGGTGACCGCTATATGGATGACCCGGGTTGGCGCTGGTTGCATGTAGGTGAAACACTTGTCTTCTTCTTGCTGCCGGCTATGTTCATTAATTTTTATTGCGGCAATTGGCCACAGAAATTCAGTAAACCACTCAACTGGACGATCCGCACCTTTATCACGTTTGCTCTGGGCATTGTAGTTTATGTAATCTATTACAAAACCGGGCATCTTTACCTTGGTGTTCAGCAAGACATGGCGCATGCTCAGCAATTTCCAATGGTGCCAACCATCTGGTTTATTAACATGATGTTGGTTCATCATTGGTTCATGGATAATTGGCCAGGTTTCAAGAAAGTTAAAGTTACTGCTGAAGAGGTGGCAAAATGAAAACTTCAAAATTTAATTTAAGAGGATTTCTCGTTGGGATTGTAGTGGGAGTTATCTTATATTTTGTCTTCTTCCTATTAGTGATACCTAATTGGGGAATATTTCCATAAATTATTGTTTGAAAAGTGGAGGAAAATACAATGGAAGAAAATCAAATTAAAGAATTATCTAACAAAGAAATTTCACGTCGCAATTTCCTTGAATGGATGGGTGTGGGAAGCGTTGGCGGTTTTGTGGCAGGCATGGGAGCTTTTTCCTACTCACCACTCCGCAAACAATTCCTGGATAAACCGGTGGTTGGCACGAAAGAAATCGGCGAGATTAAAAAACTAACCGTCACCTGTATTAGTGAGACCAGTTGGTTTGACAATGCTACCCTGATGGGTGATATTGGAGATATGGGTGGGCTGCTGGTGAATCAGTGGACCTACGCGTGGCCTCCTGCTGGTAAGCCTAACAACCCAGCTGGTGATTTACACCCTGAAAATGCAGGCGGATTCGCCGCATTATTAGATATTGAGCTACTGGATGGCGACCGGAAATTTATATTGCTGGATACGGGTTGGAACCTGGATTGGACGGAAAAACGCTTCAAAGAGTGCGGAATTGACAAAATGCTCAAAAATGGCGATATCGATTGTCTCTTCGTCAGTCACGAGCACTTTGACCACTTTTGGGGTTTGCCGGTCAGCATGAAGTATAAGAACGATATTGATCTGTACATCGGGGGCGATTATTATGATGAAGGTCTGCAATATATCAAGGATTCAGGTTTTAGAGGCAAGCTCTACCAAACCCAGTCCAAAAAGTATCATGACTTCCCCATCATGGATAAATCTGGAAAGCAGATTCCTGGTGTTGCAGGTTATTACTTCCCGGTGGGTATCATTTGCCGTGTTTTTGGAGAAGAATCGCTGTTCTTCAATGTGAAAGATCATGGTATTGTTCAGGTTACGGGATGCTGCCATCAGGGTATTTTACAAATGGCAGAGGTCTGCAAATCAACTTTCAGGGGCGGCGACAAACCGTATGGAGTCTATGGCGGTCTGCATATTTCTCCATTTGAAGATTGGGATCCACGTTACGATGATCTTGTGTATGGGCTCGAAGCCTATGGCTTTAAGAAAATTGGTTGTAATCACTGTACTGGTAAGTTGTGTGCCCATAAGTTTGTCGAAGCAGGTTATCCGATTGTGACAGGTAGTGCAACAAACGGCTCAACTTGTGCAGATTACTTAGGAAATGGTGATACGATCACTTTTGGTTAATCAGATTGTTCCTCTATCAAACTGATTAATTGGGGTTATTTTGGGTGGTAGGGATGAACCTTTCATCCCTACCGAAATTATAAATAAGTTTACTGGTGAAAATGGATACAATAAAAAATATTTACTTCAAAATGCGGAACATCATGTTTTATTCATTTGTTAATCCCTCAATACGAGAGGAAATTGGAATTCGAATGGTCAGTGGGATTGCACAGAATCAGGGTTGGTTTTTGTGGATGACCGATTCAGATGGGGTATATGATTTGTACGCCCTTCCCGGTGAGCATGACAATAGTGCCAATTACTTGATCAAATATTATCCGTCTCCAGAAGAAGAAGTGTTCGCAACTTTTTCTGATGCAGAAAAAATTATGCGGCAAGACATGTTGTTTGAGAAAGGTGCACCTAAATACGGTGATCGTGAGAGTATATTGGCAGACCACTTTATCGTCGGATTTTTAGATATTTTATGGGAGGATGAGGCGATCTGGCTGCAACTTACTGTAAATGAGGAAAACGTAGAAAACGAGAAATCTCAAACCCAGATTACACAGTTGAGCAACACTTTCTATTCTCGTCTTTTGAGAGGTTTGTGTTTTTTGACAAAAACACCTCCTTCAATCGTACTTACAAAAACAAACCTGACGCCAACAGCCACAGTGAGACAATTTGTAAATATTTTGATCCCCAATATGGAGGATAAAACCAGGTTGATTTCCGAAATTTGTACTGCGGTTGGGGTGAACCACAATGGTTTTGTGAACCGGTCAGCTGTAGGTGAACAATGGCAACCACTTTTTATTGAAGATAAAGACAACCCATTGCCCTCCCCCTCTGAATTTATTGATGAAAAATGGTGGGGGTTATCATCCAAAGCTGCAACCGTGCTCCCCAAGGAGTTGCGTTTATGAAAGTCAAAAAATCGCTTGAAAATGAGTTAGCAGAACTTGCTAAAGAGTTTCGAGATCTGTTTCATGAAATTAATGAAAGTCTGGAAATTGATGACATTGGGCTGGATTTTTTCAAAGATTTCTTCAAAGATTATAATAGTAGCTATAGTTTAAGTCTTGCCTATCCAGAAAGCATGTGGAAATTAACCGCAGAGAAAATGGGTATTGATACAGAGGGGAAAGACCGTTTACAACTGGCAAGAGAATTGTTTACAAACATACCGCATGATCTACCATCCAGTACAAGCTCCGACAATAACGGACCTGACGAAGCAACGGATCAGGAGGAACAAAGATAAAGTTGTTCTTTGAAATACATCTTTATAGCAAATGATGGAATGCCATCAAGGCAGCTTCCAGCATGATCTGGGTTGCATAATACAACAAGGGCATATCACAGGTGTAGTTCAACCCTGG
>DHVR01000082.1 GCA_002412765.1 Leptolinea sp. UBA5203
GGATTTTCGTTACAGTATCTGTCAAGGGGTCAAGAACAAAGGAAAAGACTAAAAAGGAATAAGAGGATAAAGAAGCAATTCTTGTTCATTAATCCAAACTATCGTGAATCTCAGCCGCTGTGCACTCAGTTCTATTCGTCTACACACCATTCAGATGACCTAAAATCTTAAATTAATCCATAACAAGTCACCCGCCTTTTGACGGGTGACTTGTTATATGGATATTACTTTTTCAATACGGTTTTTAGGACGGTTTCTTTATCCAATGTCTTGGTACAGAAGAACCAATCGTAACAATGCATTTCGCCTTCTTTCCCTTCCATGCGGTCCTTTGCAACACCGCAGGAGCCGGCAGTTGGAACAATGACGTCATCGCCCGGCTGCCAGTCCGCAGGGGTTGCAATCGAGAAGGCGTCCGCTGTTTGAAGTGCCAGCACAACCCGATATAACTCCTGGAAGTTCCGCCCCAGGCTCAGGGGATAATAGATCATCGTGCGGATAATGCCCTTGGGATCGATCACAAACACTGCCCGAACAGCCTTGGTATTGCTCTCCCCAGGCTGGATCATACCGTATTTGTGGGCCACTTCCATGGTGATATCTTCAATCAAGGGGAATTTAACTTCCACATTTTTCATGCCCTTGTATTCAATTTTGTCTTTGATCGTGCGCAGCCAGGCAATATGGCTGTAAAGACCATCCACAGAAAGACCGACCAATTTGGTATTGGCCTTCGCGAACTGATCTTCCATCGAAGCAAAGGTCATGAATTCCGAGGTACATACAGGGGTAAAATCAGCCGGATGGCTGAACAAGATGACCCAGCTACCCTTATAGTCCGCAGGAAAGTTGATATCACCCTGAGTGGTGATGGCTTTAAATTCGGGGGCTTTCTCACCAATGCGAGGTAAGGTTGTGATTTGTTTTTCAATTATATTTTCCATTTTAGATCTCCTTAATCCAGATTTTAGTTGTTTAGAAATCAATATCTACCCAGGTCAGGGATCAACCCTGACAGGCTGGGCAGATTCCGTAATAAATAACTCGAGAGCCTAACAAGTTATACCCCGAGGACTGAACGATCTCTTCATCCATAAGATTGGCAAATTTTGAGGAAATATCAACGACCGAATGACATTTGATACAGGCAAGATTCATATGAGGATCGGTATTGGGATCGAAATGCACCTTGCCATCCCCGGCATCCCCCAATACATTTACTTTGCCGTGTGCAACAAGGATGTCCAATGTGTTATACACGGTGGCTAAGGATAAAGAGGGGTAGTATGCCTTTATCTTTTCATAAATTGTGGAAGCCGTGGGATGATCCGTAGACTCAGCCAATGTTTTACAAATGGCTATTCGCTGTGGAGTAATCCTCAATCCGGCATCTTTTAATGTTGTCATCAAATCTGTTTCATAATTCATTTTATTTATACTCATTCTTTATTTATATTCATTATAAATATATTTGTAAATTTGTCAAGGTTTTACTCTTATTTTCATCAGAATTATCCAATATACATAATTCAAAAATTTTTTCTCTTATTCTTTCCTGCTTGGCCTGGAGGAAATAAAGTTGACCTATGCATCGTATATACCCCTGTCAAGCGCCGCAACTTTCCAAATCCGTTTTGCAGATCATGATACAATTTAATCAGCATCATCTCTCAAAGGATGGCAACATGGAACATCTCTGGTCCCCCTGGCGCATGCAGTATATTCAAAACAGTAATCCGGTTGCAGGCTGTATTTTCTGCAACGCCTGGCAGCAACCGGCGGATGATGAAAAGCTGGTCATCCAACGCGCTGAACACGCCCTGGTGATGCTCAATCGCTATCCCTACACCAGCGGACATTTGATGGTGGCACCCAAACTGCACACCGCAGTACTGGCTTCCTTTACCCCCGAAATCAACGCGGAGATTATGGCCTTGCTGGCGCATGCCGAGCAGGTTTTGGGCAAACTTTATAACCCTGACGGGTTTAACATCGGGGTCAACATCGGCAGCGCTGCCGGCGCCGGTGTGGCGGATCACCTGCATTTTCACATCCTGCCGCGCTGGAATGGAGACACGAATTTTATGACCACCACCGCCGATACCCGCGTCCTGCCTGAATCCCTGGAGGATACACTCAAAAAAATACGGTCAGCCTGGTAGGCTGACCGTTCTGTTTATAGATAGGTTGGTGTCATTGAGGGCGGAAAACGACCCGTTTCTGTGTCATTGCGAGTAAATCCACAGCGCTATCACACTTCATTCTAAAGGAAACTGGGGTCATACTTTCAGTGCTTACGAATGTGTTATTGCGAAGGAGCGCTTTTCAGCGACTGCGGCAATCTCAAAGCATGCCGGATTTTCCTCCAACTTGGTATAGGTGTCTGTTTGTTTCTTAGGAGCCTGATAGGGCGTGGCAATCTCAATGATTGATGAAATTTCATTAGAACCATCAAAAATAATCCTAATGGAAGCTGTAAAATTATCTATCGAATCCTAGACCAACGTTGAGATTGCCACGTCGGGCAAAATGCGCCCTCCTCGCAGTAACTGTGATA
>DHVR01000040.1 GCA_002412765.1 Leptolinea sp. UBA5203
AAATGAATTTCCTGCTTGGCCTCAATTTGATGCAACAGAAGAACAAGCACTGATGGATGTGCTCCACAGCGGTATCTGGTGGCGTACCCCGGGCAAACAAACCCTTGAATTTGAACAAAAATTCGCAAGTTACCATCAAGCTCAATACGGTATTGCCTGTACAAATGGAACGGCAGCGCTTGAAATCAGCATGGCAGCCCTGGATATCGGACTTGGTGATGAAGTGATTGTTCCTGATTTTACTTTTGTTGCCAGTGCATCTGCAGTCCTGTTCGCCGGTGCTATGCCTGTCATGGTGGATATTGATCCCAAAACCTTTTGTATAGATCCCGATAAAGCGGAAGCAGCCATTACTGCGCGTACAAAAGCTATTGTGGCTGTTCATCTGGGCGGTCATCCTGCGGATTTGGATCGGCTACTATCGATCTGTGAGAAACATAAGCTGGCTTTAATCGAAGATAGTGCACACGCTCATGGCAGCGAGTGGAAGGGAAAAAAAGTGGGCAGCTTTGGGGCGGCAGGCACTTTTAGTTTTCAAGCCAGTAAATTGATGACTGCTGGGGAGGGTGGAATAATTCTTACCAATGATGAAAATCTTTCCATCCGGTTACGTTCAGTTCATGATTGTGGACGCATGCCACAAAGCTGGTTTTATGCCCATTATACCTATGGGTCCAATTATCGGCTAAGTGAATGGCAAGGTGCTGTTTTACTACAACAACTCAAGCGGCTAGACAAGCAAATCGCCGTCCGAACTGCTAACGCAGCTTTTTTGGATCAAGCCCTTGCAAAAATCGAAGGCATTCAGCCACAGACACTTGACCCCCGCGTCACCTGCAATGGACATTACTGTTATATTTTTCATTACGACGCACGGGCGTTTAATGGGATTTCAACTGAAACCTTCATTAAAGCCCTTAATGCAGAAGGTATCCCAACACAGGCAAGTTATCCATCTGTCCATCAGCTGGATATGTTTAAAAATGGAGAGTATCTCAAACGCCTCTCCCCACAACATGCCAAAGAATCCTTTGCTTTCTTAAAATCGGATATGCCCGTTACACAAGATGCTGCCACCAATACTGTCTGGATGGTTCACCGTGCACTACTTGGAAGCGAACAAGATACATCTGAGATCGTTAATGCTGTGCTAAAAATTCAAAAAAAATCCAAGGATCTGCTTTGATGATGGCTCAGGAAGGGATGCAGATTTTTCGATGGGACCAACCTGGTTACCAACCCCTGATATTCAGCCATGATTGGCAGGTAGCCCTATTAAATGATGAGCCAGTTTTTAAGTTGGAGAATTTAGGCGAGATAGAACGACATATCTTGACTGATGAAGTCTTTGTCCTGCTTAAAGGAAAAGCCATGATTTTCACAATTTCAGTAGCAGGGATGCTTCAAATTGAAGAAATGATACCAAATACCCTGTATAACGTTCTCAAAGGCAGCTGGCACAACCTTATCTCCACGCCAGATGCCACCTGGATAATTATTGAAAATCGGGATACTCATCTGTTTGATACTGAAGTGCGCCAACTCAACGAAACTGAAAATGCAGCGATCATGGCTGCTGTGCCATCATGGGCAAAATAATCCATACATTGATGATATTTTTGAGGAGTGATTCCATCCATGAGTACAAATGAAAAAATAACCCTCGACACCCCCCCATCCATCGAACAAGCCATGCTCAAACGTGATCGTTGGATCAGCATCTTTTCTATTTCCCTCATAATCGGAGTCTGGGTGTTGATAACGGAAATGAAATGGGTTGAACCCTTATTTTTGCCATCTGCAAAAAATTTATGGACTGCCTGGTTAAACATACTACCCAATTTACCAGGTGACATTTTTGATAGTGTTTTACGGAGAATTTTTCCTGGTTTCTTAATCGGCTCTTCGATTGGAACTGTTTTAGGAATTTCCATGGCAATGAACCGCATTAGTAAAGCGCTATTCAACCCTATTGTTGAAATCCTAAGGCCGCTGCCTCCACTTGCATTGATCCCCTTGCTAATTCTTTGGCTCGGAATTGGCTTTTCAACCCAAATTGTCCTCATCGCTTTTGGTAGTTTCATCATTATGGTTGTCACTTCATACGAGGCTGTCCGAAATGTTTCCCCCATTTATATCCATGCAGCAACGATGCTTGGAGCAAATCCAAGACAGATATTTCAGAAGGTGATTCTTCCTGCCGTCATACCAGATATATCTGGTGGTATTCGCGTTTCGGTTGCAGCTTCCTTTGGTTATGATGTAGCCGCTGAGTTAATGGGAGCCATGTCTGGAATTGGCTACCGTCTGGTTCTTGCTCGCCGCTACTTACTGACAGAAAACATCATTGTAATTTTGGTTGTGATTGCATTACTCTCTTTTTCTTTAGATTTACTTGTTAGGCGAGTAAATGCTCGAGTTACAAAATGGAAACCCCGCATTGAAGAGAAATAAAAAATGGAGGTGAATTTGTTATTCAATTAGCCTGATCATTGGCAATTCAAAAATCAACCATTTTTAAGAAGGAGAAATAAATGAAGACTAGTCGATTCTTTATCTTGTTGCTCTTGGTAGGAATACTCCTCTCAGCCTGCCAACCCACAGCCGCACCAGTGCAAGAACCAGTAAATGCTCCTGCTGCTCCCGCTGAAGCGACATCTGCCCCAGTGGCAGAAGTCTCTGAAACAGAACTTGTCACGGTTCGTTTTGGCAACCTGCCCTATCTGGATTATGGTCCATGGATAATTGCTGAAAAAATGGGCTACCTGGAAGAGCAGGGTATAAAAATAGAGACCACTATTTTCGAGGTTGAGCAACCATTGATCGAAGCCATGCTTGGCGGATCCATCGATGTTGCTGCTGGCGCTGATTCGCCATTTATCTTACTTGCTCCTCAATCCAAAGATAAACTTCAAATGGTTTCGGTTCATAGTTTATTCACTGGCTATTCAATCATGGGACGACCTGATCAGGTGAAAACTTATGATCAATTCATAGCAGAAGGTAAAAGCCCAGAAGAAGCTTTGGCTGCAGCAGCCATGCAATTAAAAGATAAAACCATAATTCTCCCTGGTGGTGCCTCTTTTTATCCAGTATTGGACACTGCCCTTGCATTTGCGGGTCTGACCCAGGCTGATGTTAAGATTATCGACATGGATCCTGTTGAAGGAGCCGCTGCATTTCTCCAGGGAACTGGCGATTTTTATAGCGATGGTCTGCCATCTCGTTTCCGTTTGGAAACTGAGGGTATGGTAAATGTCCTCACCGGTGTACAAATGGGCGGTGGAGCTATGGATACTGCTGGGATGTATGTCACAACTGAATACTATGCTCAAAACCCAGAAATTGTGCAAGGTTTCCTCAAAGCTTGGTATAAATCAGTAGATTACATCAAATCAAACCCCGATGAAGCCATTGCCATGATGATTGATTGGATTAATGAGCAATCAGGTGCAGGAATGACTGTGGAAGATGGGAAGCGTTTCCTGACAGATCTCGTTCTATTCCCGACTTATGACGAAGTTGGTGAATGGTTCTTCACAGAAGGCAGCCCATACTATTGGCCAAATCGGCTTGAATTTGTAAAATCGTACAATGAAACCACTGGTGTGGATTACTCGGGGGTTGACCTGAATGAAATGATGCCAGTTTCTGAGATTTACCCACTGGTAAAACCATAATTTTTCGGCATCCATTAAGGGTGGGGGCGTTCCCCACCCTTATCAGATAGGTAGGCTCATGATCACGATACAATACTTGGAAGATAGTCCTGAACTCCTTAATCTTTCACCACAATTAGTGGGCGAAAAACTCAATCAGGCTTTTGAAAGTTTACCGATCACACACTTATTGATTGGCTGGAATTTACCAGCGCCTATTTTTGATATTTGTCGAAAAATCACAGCTAAAAACGGTCTCAAATTCATTCGCTGGCATCCTTTATTGACTGGAGATGGCAATTTTTACCCCAAGCCTGAATGGCAGGTGGTTGGTTTAAATAATCAGAAAGTGCCAGGTTTTCAAAATATGCCAGAATTCACCTTTGTATGCCCGAACCACCCGGAAGCCAACGATGTGATTTTAAATAATCTCCAGAAAATTGTTGATTCTGACCTGTATGATGGAATTTTTCTCGATCGAATTCGATTCCCCTCTCCGGCAGCCAATCCATTACACCACTTGGGTTGCTTTTGTAGTTATTGTCAGAAAGCTGCTGATAAGGTTGGCATTGATTTAAAAAACCTACAAAAATCACTTCTTCATTTCACAACCACACCGTTTGGAAAAATTTCCTTAGTCCAATCCCTTTTAGGCAATTTAACGCTAGATTTTGATCCGGAATCCTTGGGCCAGATTCTTCCATGGTTAGCATTTCGTTGCGATTCGATCAATCATTTTGCAGAAAAAATCGCAGCGATTTTGCGACCAGCTGGATACGAAATTGGATTGGATTGTTTCTCGCCTGGTTTGACTTCCTTGGTGGGACAAAATATTGGAACCCTTAGCAAGCATGCTGATTGGATCAAGATCATGTGTTACGCCCACACCCTGGGACCAGCTGGTTTACCCTTTGAAATCCTTGGATTATTCGAATTTTTAACTCAAGATGCAGCTATGCACCCCGAGGAGGCATTAAAACTATTGTCAACAAGCATGCAAATACCCCTCCCAGGCAACAAAGACTTATTAATTACCTCAGGGCTTAGTTCAAATGCACTAGCCTTGGAAATTAAAAAAGGGATGAGTGCAGCAAAAATTCCCTTACTAGCCGGATTGGAATTAGTAGAAATACCCGGTGTATCCAATCTTAACAATGAACAGATCATTCGCGATCATCATACTGTCAAAAACCTTGG
>DHVR01000064.1 GCA_002412765.1 Leptolinea sp. UBA5203
TATATTTTAATCATACTAATGACATAAGTATGTGTCATTGCGAGTGAGCGTTCCTCAGCGAGCGCGGCAATCTCAACGCTTGCGTGGATACCCCATGATTCGTGGAATTCCCTATCCCATCACTTCATGACTGGTGGTAATCTCCGCCACGCCGCGCACGGTGGCGGCCACGGAGCAATATTTTTCTTCCGATAATTCAATGGCCTTCGCCAGGTCCTTCTCGGTCAAACCCTCGCCTTTGGCTACATAATGCAGATGAATCTTGCGAAACGGCCAGGGCGGATTCTCGTCCTGCTCGGCTTTGACCTGGATCTCCAGGAAGGACAGCGGCTGTTTCTTCTTCTCGGAAATACTGACCACATCCACGGCCGTACAGGAAGCCAGCGCCACCAACAACATCTCGGATGGCTTCATGCCGACGCCGTCGCCTGGCGTGGAAAGCACCACCGAATGCTGCGTGGAATCCACCCCGATAAACGTGCCGCTCTGTATCCACTTAACCTTTGCTTCTGCCATTTCTGCCTCCTATAAAACTTTGCTTCGTCCAATCAATGTGATGAAATTGTTCAACATCGCCTGACGCTGCGGATCCAGGCTGGTTTCGCCTTCTGCCAGCATGCAGGATTGAGCATACGTCTCCAGCACTTCCACGCTGGTGCTGTGTACCGCCGAGCGTACCGCAGTGAGCTGCTGTAAAATCTCGCTGCACTCGCGATCCTCTTCCACCATGGCTTGAATCCCGCGGACCTGACCTTCGATCCGTTTCAACCGCGCCAGGATGGCTTTTTTATTTTGCATCCGTTCGTCACTCATTCGTTCTTCCGTAGGCAAATTGCCCATTTTTTATAGTTGCTAACACACCATTTTTTAATTCGTTTAGAGTTGACACGCAACTCATCCAGGTCAGCTCCCTCAAGTAAAGCGCCCGGATCCGCCCCCGCAGGAGGAAGACGAGCTGCCCCCACTGAAGGAGGAGCCATCCGAGCGGGAAGCAAACAAGGAAATGCGCTTGCTGGTGTCCGTACTTTTACACCGCGGACATTCAGGCACATGGTCCGCCTCAGAGAAAGAAACCTTTTTTTCAAAAGGATTGCCGCAGCATTGACAAATATATTCGTAAATGGGCATGGGTGTTTACCTCTCAGTTATTATACTGTACTGGAGTATAGCATATATCGCAAAAAAAGGAAGGAATAGAAGATGTGAACTTTAGGTTTTCATTCCCTATTCACCCCCTATTACATCTGCACCAACTCTACGCCGGCTTCGCCCAACATTTGCACGGCGATCTCATCCTTTCGGTAAGCCTCCCGATACAAAATGGCTTGATATCCGCATTTATCAGGTGTTGGGAAAACTCGAATTTCTATTGTATCCGTTTTATTCTCACAACCTTCGTGAGGTTCGATCCAATAATTAATTCCGCATAAATATTTGAGTAAATGCACCTATAGCATATACCCTACCCCCCATTCTATGAAATAATAGAAAAACGTTTAATAACAACAAATCACATTAGCCAGCCACCACCGTAAACAGGATGCTCATTCTATGCCGGACGACCCATCAGCCCTTGAAAAACCAACCCATTCAACGCCGTTAATCCAGGATTGCTACGACAAAGAAACGCTTTATGAGATGATCATCCGCGCCCTGCTGGACGCCAACAATGACAGCTTCTACATTAAAGACCGACTGGGACGAATGAACATCGTCAATCAACGGGTGCTCATGGATCTTGGATCTGCCGATCAGGTAATTGGCAGGACCGACTCGGATTTTTTCGGGGCGGAATTTGGACAGAAAACCCGCATGGATGAAGAGCATCTTTTCAATACGGGCATTGCCCTGGAGGGGTTGATTGAAGTGCGCGGGGATGCACAATCGGGCTTGTTTTGGAGCTCCACCACCAAGATTCCATTGAAGGACCCCGAGGGCAAAATTGTTGGGTTAATCGGCATCACCCGCAATATCAATGAAATTAAAATCCGCGAACAAAAACTGCATATTTTGGCCACCCATGACCCCCTGACCAATGTCTATAATCGCACCGGGTTGGTGGACCGCCTGGATGACATGATCCATCAGTCCGGAAATCAATTTGCCGTATTAGCCATTGACCTGGATAACTTCAAACAAATCAATGATGTCTATCTGCACAAGACTGGGGATGAGTTTCTTACCTGGTTTGCCTGGCTATTAAAGGCAAACTTGCGCGGCAACGATATTGTCGCCCGGGTGGGCGGCGATGAGTTCGTGGTTATTCTGAACAAAATTGAGCAAAAATCCAATATCAGCGGATATTGCGAGAAACTGTATGCGAATTTTGCTTTTTCCATTGAAGAACGTTTCCGCTCCTTGGGCGTGGGCATGAGCATCGGAATCAGTATTTATCCCAACGATTCACGGAGTGCAAACCAATTACTGGAGCAGGCGGATGTCGCCTTATACGAAGCCAAAGATAAAAACAAAGGGACATTTCGTTTCTTCTCTGAAAACGAATAGCCCCCTTACATCTGCACCAGCTCAACGCCGGCTTCCCCCAACATTTGCACGGCGATCTCGTCCTTGCGGTAAGCCTCTCGATACACTATACGTTTGATGCCCGCATTGATCAAATGCTTGGAGCAGATCAAGCAGGGAAAATGAGTCACATAGCAGGTGGCATCCTGGGTGGAAACCCCATGCACGGCCGCCTGGATGATGCTGTTCCCTTCGGCATGCACCGTGCGCACACAATGCCCATCCACCATCAAGTGACCAATATCATCACAATGTTCCAGCCCACGGGGTGAGCCGTTGTATCCGGTGGCAATAATATTTTTATCTCGAACCAGGACAGCCCCCACCAGCGCGCGGTCACAGGTACTGCGGGTGGCGGCGTCCTCTGCAATTTTCATGAAATAATCGTCCCAGGATGGTCTCATCGTCATATCACCTCATTGACCATATTATATCGTTCAATTCCGAGAGTGTGTGCGCAGCTCATTTTTCATGCTCGTTTCAATCCTACGTACCCATTGGAGACAGTAATCTAATTCCTCCTGAAATTCTACAAACCTTTCCCATTCATCGGATTAATTCCATCCTCTTTTTGACTTTTGTTATTTATCGTTTCTGCTATAATCGAAAGTAGAAGGATAAAAGGATGATTTACGGTAAATGATCCGGCATCCATCGGGGACTAAGAGGGAAAAATGGAAAATAAGAAATTTCACAGTTTATGGCGCATGCCGTGGTTTATAAAGCAAGTGGCAACACTTGTGGCTTTGTTGATTCTCTTTTGTATTTCAGCATGTATCGCCTCCTATAAGGTTGATGTCATAGGCACATGGGATTACATCATGTATACCAGTGATGGCAATCCCTATGACAAAGGCACGATTACCTTCAGCGGCAACCCGATGAATGGTTCCTATGTCATCCTCAATTATGACCAGGATGAAATTGAAGGTACCTTTACCTTGCAGGAGGATGAAATCCGCCTGACAGTCGCCGAAAATTGGAAGGGAACCCTCACCGATGAAAATACGATGAGCGGGGATTGGCGGCATGGGGATGGCACCCAGGGAACCTTTGAAGCGACGAGGCAGTAAATCCTACTACTTTCGCGAGTGTTCTCTGCCTTTATTTAATTTGCGATCCAGGAATTTTAACCTGGCTTCATTTTTTCAACTTAAATTAACTAAACATTTTTTTAAATCAACCCGTGTAAAAGTAACGACACCCTGATTTTGTTAGTCGCTATTTGGGGTAAATTCTGTGCGATTATATTGCTGATCCACCTTACATGCCTAAACTACGATTTAACCTTCCCACTGAGAAAATGACAATTCGCCTCCTTGAAAGACAGGGCTTGATTTATCCATGCATGAAACGTCCATTCTTAAGCAATAAACTTGTTACCGGCAATTAGATATAGATGCTTTTTATGGATAATAAAGGGCAAAATAATGGATAACTCTATATAATGATAAGTACAATTTTACTGAAATAGTCTCTCTTTATAGGCTTAAGGATTGTGTGCTCATGTTCGGGTTAGTGAAACCACTGGATAATAGAGACGGAATAAAATCGGGGAATAATTCCATCCCTTTATGGGTCAGCTTGATGTTGGCTTTCATCCTTTGGTTCACAGCATGCAATCCGGAAAATAAACCTCCAATCGTCACTAGAGCTTTGCCGGCGCCCACTAAAGTACCTGAAAACACCATCCGCCTCGCCAATGGTTATTGGCCTCCCTATAACGGCTCCGACCTGCCGCATGGAGGTTGTGATTCCTGGGTAATTGAAGAGGCATTTGCTTTACAGGGAATCAAAGTTGAATATGATTATTTCCCCTGGGTGCGCAGCCTAAGCCTTTCCAAAAATGGGGATTGGGATGGCACCCCGGCCTGGGCTGATTCACCAGAATTTCGAAAACAATACTTTATTAGCGCCGAACCCACCACGATTCAAGAATGGGTGTTCTTTTACCGCAAAGATCAACCCTTTATTTGGCAAACCCTGGAAGATCTGGCTGGCAAAAGGGTGGGGCTCACGACCGGATATGTCTACAGCGATGCATTCGATGGGCTGAAACAAAAAGAGACAGTTACTTTTATCGAAAGTTCAAGTGATGCAGCCAATTTGGAGATGCTGCTCGCCGGAAGAATTGATGTTTTTGCTATGGAAAGAAATGTCGGTCATTATCTCATCCAAACGCTTTTCGACGAAGAAACTCAAGCACTGCTGGTAGCTTCACCGAACAGTTTTTCACAATTCAATACGCATTTACTTTTATCCAGAGCCATACCAAAAAATGAAGAACGGATGGCGGCTTTTAATTTGGGCATGCAGCAACTACGGGGAAGTGGGCGCTATGCAGAAATCATGCAGCATTGTAACCCTGAATAATGAGGCACGATGGTGAGCCAAATAAAGTGTCCTAAAACGCCATACCCACTCGCCCGCAGAATTGTGCTCATTGTCCTGGGTTGGAGTTTGTTGATCACCATGATCACCACTGGGATTCAAATCTACCTGGAATATAACCGGGAATTAGACATGCTTAATGAAAGGCTCGCCCAAATCGAGGTGATTGAAGTCCCCAGTTTATCCGACAGTCTCTGGCATTTTGATAAAACCCAAATTCAACTCCAGTTACAGGGAATTTTAAATTTAGAAGATGTTCGCTTTGTTCAATTACAAATTGAAAATGGATTGATCTATACTGCCGGGGATACTTTTTCAGAGAACAATGCGATCTCCAGAACATTTTTCCTTGAATACACCCAGGATCAGGAAACATTTCCTCTTGGTGAACTATTAGTAATGGCCGATAGGCATCTTTTGCTGGTGCGCGTGATGGACTTGTTATCTCGTATTTTAATCACCTCTGCGGTGCAAACTTTTCTCCTGGCAGCGTTCATCCTCTATATAGTCACTAGAATGCTAACCCGCCCATTAAATGAAATTGTGCAGTATGCCGAAAATATAAGTCTGGATCATCTGGATTCCCCACTGGTCCTCAAATACAGGAAATTCTCCCCACCCAATGATGAATTACAAAATCTGGCCAACCGCCTGAATGAAATGCGCTCACGCCTGAATGAGGATATAAAAATTCGGGAGCAAGCTGAGGCTTTGTTAATTGAGCAGCACGAAACACTCATCACCCAGCAGCTGGCTTTGGAAGAGGCCGAAACAGAAACGCGGCAGTTGAATATTGAATTAGAAAAACGAGTGGACGAGCGAACCCGGCAATTGGCTGCCCTGAATCGGGAACTGGAGGCCTTCAGTCATTCCGTGGCCCATGACCTGCGCGCTCCATTGCGTCATATGAATGGATTCGGCCAGATTCTGTTCGACGACTACAACGATCAACTTCCGGAGGATGCAAAACCGCTGCTTAAGCACATTCAGGAAGCTTCTCAACGCATGACACAAATGGTGGATGCTTTGCTCGAACTTTCCAAGGTTGCACGGCGGGATCCACAAATCAGCCAGATTGCCATCAGTAACGTGGCAAAAGCAATTTTGGATGATCTTCACGCCAGGGAACCTTCCAGACATGTTGAGATGTCAATCCAACCCGATCTATCCATCCAGGCCGATCCCCGTCTGTTACAAATCATGTTGGAGAATTTGTTCTCCAACGCTTGGAAATTTACGACACGCCAGCCATCAGCAAAAATTGAATTTGGGTGTCTGCCGGAATCAGAGAATGGAAATGTCTTTTTTATCCGCGATAATGGAGCGGGATTCGATAAAACCATTGCCGATCGATTATTCATCCCCTTCCAGCGTTTGCATACGGATTCGGATTTCAGCGGCACGGGCATCGGATTGGCGACCGTGTACCGTATCGTCCAACGACATGCGGGGCAAATTTGGGCCGAAAGCGAAGTAGGCCAGGGCGCAACCCTTTATTTTTGCCTGCCGGAACACCCGGACATCCAGGGGTAATTCTATCTTTTCAATATTCATTTACTGCTGGGTAGCGTGTTTCATTAACCTTTTTTTGTATGTCACAATGCCTCTTTTGCAGTAATTTTTACTCAATGTCCCTTCTACTTTTCTTTCAGACCACCTTCCATATCTATCAAAGATAAATGTTTTGTTAGAATGTCGCTATATATTAGACTATGATCATCTTTATTGGTATAATAAATTTGTGATATATTTCACATAACAACATAGTTTTTTTTAAAGGAGCATTGAAATGGCAATCGAAACATTTAAAGCTACCAGCAAATTGGTGGCAGGTTTACAGGTGGATAATTTTGTCCGTAATTTTTCAACCCGCATGGACGAACCAAAATCTTTAGGCGGCACGGATACCGGTATGAATCCAGTGGAAGCCTTATTAACCGCATTAGGTTCCTGCCAGGTTATCGTGGCGGGCGCATTTGCCAAAAGCCAGGGAATTGACCTGCAAGATTTCTGGGTGGAATTGGAAGGCGATCTGGATCCGGATGGTTTTCTTAAAGGAGTAGCCGGCGTTCGCATGGGCTTCCAGGAAGTTCGTTTTACCCCTCATATTAAAACCAGCTCCTCTCCGGAACAGGTAAAGAAATTTATGGAATTCGTCAAATCCCGCTGCCCAGTTGGGGATGTGATGCTCAATGGTACCAAAATTGTCCCTGCAGACGCGGTCATTGAGTAATTCTGAATCTTAATCATTTTTAAAAAAAAGCGGCTATTCCAGCCGCTTTTTTAATTAAACCAAATCATTTTGTACATTTTCGACCTCATCCTGTTTAGGAGTTACTGCAAAGAACTGCCCCAGTTCATGTGGCATTTTATATACGTTCTATTAATTTCTGGCAACCACGTTGCAGATTGCGTATAATAATTACATTGGTACCTTTTTACATCTAAATTCTCTCATTCTTTACCCTGCCAATTCAAACAGCAGGAAGGACATAGGAACATGAATAAATCTTCCCTTAAAGGCCTTATAGTACTGTTGATTGTCATTCTGATTGGTGTCGGGCTCGCCTTGGCTGGCAGCCAAAATGGCGCCTTCGCCTTTGGCTCCCCTCTATTCGCCCTGGCTGTTGGATTAATTTTCATCGTCCAATGGCTGGCCTTTATCCCAGCATTCACAAGCCAAACAGAGAAATATTTCGATATCACCGGCAGCCTGACGTATATCGGTATCACGATTCTGGCCGTTCTGTTCAGCCCGCAGCCAGACGCCCGGTCAATTCTTTTAGCGATATTGGTGATTATTTGGGCTGGGCGTTTAGGTACCTTCCTTTATCGCCGAATTCATCAGGCAGGTAAAGATGACCGCTTTGATGAAATAAAGCCCAATTTTTTGCGCTTTCTTAACACCTGGACCCTGCAAGGGCTGTGGATTTCATTCACCCTGTCCGCCGCACTGGCGGCCATCACCTCCACTACCCGCAAGGAACTGGATCTCTTTGCCTTGTTTGGCGTGCTGATTTGGGTGATCGGGTTCACTATTGAAGCCACAGCGGATGCACAGAAAAATAAGTTCCGTGCTGACCCAGCCAATCATGGAAAATTTATCCGTACTGGGCTATGGTCCCGTTCCCGTCACCCGAATTACTTTGGAGAAATTCTGCTTTGGATTGGTGTAGCCGTTATTACTCTGCCGATCTTACAGGGCTGGCAGTGGGTAACGCTCATTTCCCCCGTTTTCGTGACATTACTGCTCACACGGGTAAGCGGTGTGCCCATGCTGGAGAAAAAAGCAGATACCAAATGGGGCGGACAGGCGGACTATGAAGAATATAAGAAGAATACACCCGCGTTGATTCCGCGCTTGTAAAGTAGTTCACTCTCTGCACTATTCTCTGTGCATATAACCTACCAGAAACTGTCTATAATGTAGGGGCAATTCATGAATTGCCTCTACATCGTCTGCCACTGGTTTTTGCCTGTGCGGAGTATTTCTTCTTAGGGGTGTACTTGACACAGAACGGATGTTCGGGTATAGTAGTATATAGATATTATGTTCGAATAATGATTGGCAGGAGCAGATTATGGCACGAAAAAGCAGTGGTTTGGGTGATCGTCACGAAAAGATTTTGGCTTATCTAAAACAATTTCAGGATGATTCAGGGTACTCACCCTCCATTCGTCAAATCGGGGAAAGCATTGGGGTCAATTCCACCTCCCTGGTGGATTATTATCTCAAGCAGCTTGAGAAAAGCGGATTTATTGAACGGGATTCCCACGTCTCCCGTAGTATCCGCCTCATCGAGGACCCCACTCACCTCGCCGCCAAACCCTCCATCAAGGAAAGCCTGGTTCAAGCCGCGGAAAGCATGCGCGAAATGTTCAGTATTCCCATTGCTGGCCGGATTGTCGCCAGCGCTCCAATTCCAATTCCTTCGTCAGATTTGAGTCTATTTGACTCCGAATCCACCATTGACATCGCCCGTAGCATGCTGCCCGCCAAAGAAAAACTGGAAGATCTCTTCGCTCTGGAAGTGGATGGGGATTCCATGATCGATGCCATGGTCAATGACGGCGATATTGTCATCATGCGCCGCGCCATCCAGGCCAACAATGGGGAAATGGTAGCTGTGTGGTTAAATGATAACGACGAGACCACACTCAAATACTTCTTCAAAGAAGACGGACGCATACGCCTGCAGCCCGCCAACCCCAATATGAAGCCCATCTATATCAATAATCCTGAACAGGTTCGCATCATGGGCAAGGTGGTCATGGTTATCCGTCAGGTTCAGGTTTAGGGTCAACCCCGGCTATAACAATGAGTCATATTCATTGTTCAACGCTCTAAGAATAAGGTTTTAAAACCACTGTATGGTCAACATCCAGTGGTTTTTTCTTGCCTGCCTGATATACTAAATTTATTAATGATGATAATTGGTGCCGCTCTTTGCCCCTTGCTCGGGGGACAGCATAGGTTTATCCGTATAAGTGACAATGGTAAATCAATCAGCTTCAATGGATTTCCCTTTTTTTCCGGATATATTGCAGACTGCATCCCTGATTTACGGTGAGTAACACCGCTCTAGATCTTTATTTCCCCTAACTGATCTTTTTTTACACATTACTGAACCCTCGTCTGATATAATTTCCCAAACTTTGGGATGATTATACATAACACCCTAAGAGAATATTCCCAATAATTTGGAATTAACTGATGCCCAAGCAAACGAAACTTATTTCTTTTCTCTCAGACATTGCCTATCCAACCAAAATCTTTATCGTAAGTAGAACGATTCTTTTCATCATTGCGTACCTAAGCTTATCTTTCTTTTCACCACGGATCGGATCGGATTTATCCATTCCTTACCCGGACAAACTCTATTTGGATGGGTGGGTGCGTTGGGATTCCAACTGGTACTATGATATTGCAAAGAACGGTTATTCCTATACCCCGTCAATTCAAATTCATCAAGAGAATATTGCTTTTTTCCCCCTATACCCATACCTGATTCGTTATTTCAATCACCTGATTGGTGATTATTATTTTTCCGGTATTCTGATAGCCAATATCTCTTTTCTATTGGCTCTCATCGGTTTATATCTTCTCATATCAGAAAAATACACGATAGAGACCGCTCAAAAGACTGTGCTGCTGTTGGCCTTTTCCCCCTTTTCTTTTTACTTTAGTGCCATGTATTCCGAGTCCTTATTTTTATTTTCAATTGTATTTGTTTTTTTCTTCGCCGCAAGAAAGCAATGGTTCCTGGCGTCCTTATTTGCTGCCGCAGCGGGTGCTACCCGTATCGTGGGTATTGTTAGTGTATTGCCAATTCTATACTTTTATATGGAAGCTATCCGCTTTGATTTTCGTGCCATACGTTGGAATATTTTGTCAGTTTTCATCGCCTGTTTTGGCCCCATGAGTTATATGGCATATTTGTGGGTGCGCTTTGGAAATCCGTTTGTTTTCCTTCATGTTTATAAAGCCCCAGGGTGGAATGATGACGCAAGTCTTGGTGCGGCCTATCGAACACTTAAGAATATTTTTCTCAATTTATATAGTTCTAATGGATCTTTTGGAGCTGGGACTATTTTTGGAATGAAGGAAATACATCTGATTGTTTTTCTTTTTAGTATTTTCCTCCTTCTTGCCATGATAAAGAAAATCCATCCTGCTTATTTGATCTGGGCTTTTGCCACCATCTTGTCGTCTTTTTCAGGTTGGGTCAGTATGAGTCGCTACATGATCGTCGTGTTTCCTCTTTACCTGGCTGCCGCCTTATTGTTTCACAAAAGGAATTTTGAACTTGTACTGGCAGGTAGCGCCTGTCTATTGAGTATGTTTACCATTTTGTTTTCGCATTGGTATTGGGTTTCGTAAATGACCCCCAGGTCTTGAAACGTAAAGTGGCCGCCCATAAAGGACAGCCACTTTTTTTGTAAATATTTTTGAAGAAATACTAGGCCAGTTCGACTTTGGCGCCAGCAGCTTCCAATTTTTCCTTGGCATCCTTGGCGGCATCTTTTCCAACCTGGGTGAGAACCTTGGAATCGGCAGCTTCGGCCATGCCTTTTGCTTCAACGAGGTTGAGGCTGGTCAATTGACGGATGACTTTAATGACCTCAATTTTCTTGGGGCCAGCGTCCTTGAGGACTACGTCAAATTCGGTTTTCTCTTCTTCGGGCTCAGCAGCAGGGCCAGCGGCAACTGCGGCGGCGGCAACAGGAGCGGCAGCGGATACGCCCCATTTTTCTTCCAATTGTTTTACCAGATCTGCTGCTTCCAGCAGGGTTAATTCACTTAACATATCTACGATCTTGTTTAAATCAGCCATGATAAACTCCTCATCAGGGGATTGCCCTGGGTTATACATAATAATGAATGGATACGATATTCCAGATGCCTACGCAGCAACAGCCGCTTCAGGTTCCGAATGTGCCTTGACAACAGCAGCCATACTTCTGGCGGGTTCTGCCAAAGTACGAACCAATTTGCTTGCCGGAGCAGCGATAGTTCCCAATAAGGTCGCGCGGACCACTGGGAGTGGTGGCAGCTCAGCCAACGATTTGATATTCGCAACTGACAGTGATTTTGCGTCCAGGTAACCAGTTTTGAATTCAAATACAGGGCCTTTACAAGCCTCATTCAAAACTTTCGCCATGGTGGGGGCATTATCTTTTGCGAATCCAATAATGGAGCGACCTGCAAAGCCAGTTGTATAGCTATAACCAGCCTTATCCAAAGCTTTCTTGAATATGGTGTTTTTCACTACATGCAATTGGCCGCCAGCTTCATTACGTACACGTGACCGTAAATCGTCAATGGTGCGCATGGTCATTTTTCCGTAGTCCATGACAAAAAACGCCTGACTTTCGGATATCCACTGTGAATATTGCTCGAATAAACTTTCTTTGTGTTTTCGGGTGAATGCCAAAGGGTTCTCACCTCCTTTCGATTAAATTAAAGGTCTCTGCCTTTTTGTGCCAGGCAAAGACCGAATAGTCCAAAAGGAAATTGGGGGAACTATCAGTCTTCACCTTGGCGGGAATTTAAGTCTTTTTCAAGACACCAGCTTTCACTGGTGAAGATTGAACTATTTAATTGTGGAGGTTGAAATTATTCTTCAACCGACATGTTTTGAATCATGTTGTTATCTAATTTGATGCCAGGCCCCATCGTGGAAGTGACAGTCACTTTACGAATATAGGAACCTTTTGCACCTGATGGTTTCGCTTTCTTGATTGCATCCATCAGCGCGGACAAATTCTCCACCAGCTTACGGGTTTCAAAAGAAACCTTTCCGATCGGCACATGTAAATTGGCTGTTTTATCCAAACGGAATTCCACACGACCGGCTTTGGCTTCGTTGATTGCGCGGGGTAAATCTTCCGCAGAAACCACGGTTCCAGCTTTGGGATTCGGCATTAAACCACGGGGGCCTAAAACACGTCCTAAACGTCCAGCTTTACCCATCATATCCGGGGTGGCAATGGCGACATCAAAATCAGTGAAGCCATTTTGGATTTTTGTTATCCATTCGTCGGTATCGGCGATATAATCTGCGCCGCCTTCCTGTGCTTTGGCTACGCCTTCACCCTGAGCAAAAACCAACACACGGATGGTCTTGCCAAGGCCGTGGGGTAAAACCACCACATCACGAACCTGCTGATCTGCCTGTCGAGGATCCAGACCCATCTTTAAGTGAACTTCCACCGTGCCGTCAAACTTGGCATAGTTTAATTCTTTGACGAGTTCAATAGATTCTTGCGGGGCATAATATTTTGTGGCATCGACTTTTTCGCGGGCTGCCCAATACTTCTTACCATGTTTTGCCATCATAACTCCTTAGTGGTACAAACGGATGAATTCTCATCCTCCCACAGTTTTATTTATCAAAAACATTAAGGCCCATGTTGCGGGCAGTACCTTCGATCTGGCGCATGGCGCCTTCCAGATTGACCGCGTTCAGGTCTTTCATCTTCAATTCAGCGATCTCACGAATCTGAGTCCGGGTTACCCGTCCAACTTTTTCACGATTCGGTACGCCTGAACCTTTTTCAATCCCTGCGGCTTTCTTTAATAATTCAGCAGCGGGGGGAGATTTCAGAATAAAGGTAAAGGAACCATCCTGAAAGACGGTAATTTCAGCAGGAAGTACTTCACCCATATGACTGGAGGTTCGAGCGTTATATTCCTTACAGAACGCCATGATGTTGACACCATGGGATGCTAACGCAGGACCAATCGGGGGTGCCGGATTTGCCTTGCCAGCCTTAATTTGCAGTTTTACGATTGCTTTTACTTTCTTTGCCACTTTATAAACTCCTTCGTGGTTTTATCGGATGGAATCCATCCTCCCACAAATTTCAAGAAAAACTAGGATTTATGCTTTTTCAACCTGTAAGAAATCGAGTTCTACAGGGGTTTCACGACCAAAGAAATTCACCATTACCCGGACTTTATTGCGTTCCAGATCCAAATCGGATACGGTTCCACGGAAGTCATTGAATGGTCCATCAATAATGCGGACACGCTCGCCAGATTTAAAGCTGACTTTAACATGCGGTGCATCAGCTTCCATACGGCGCAGAATCTGAGAGACTTCTTCCGGGCGCAATGCTGTGGGATCATTACCCATACCGACAAACCCGGTAACTCCAGGTGTATTACGCACCACATACCAGGATTCTTCGGAGAGGATCATATTCACCAGCACATACCCAGGAAAGACATGGCGCTCGATAATACGGCGCTTGCCATCTTTCACTTCCATCTCTTCCTGCGTAGGAATTACCACGTCAAAGATTTTATCTTTCATACCCATGGTTTCAATACGCTGTTCGAGATTATGGCGCACTTTTTTCTCGTATCCGGAATAGCAATGAATAACAAACCAGGCACGCTCTTCTTCCGTCCCGCTTTCGATCGAGCTGGCATCGCCGGGCGTCTGAGCGAGAGGAGAATTTTCAGTTGCATCGACCGGGGTTAAATCAGCATCAACCTGCTCAACAGGTTTATCTAAGGGATGCATCTCTTCCTCATCGAAGTCAAACTTATCGTCCATTTGCGTACCTCAAAAGATTTTTACCGAATAAGTATTATACCAGAAGTTGTGTGATTAGTTTGGAGAATACAAAATCCAGGATAAACAAAAATGCACTCATGATCATCATCACGACGATAACAATGCGGGTCAGATGCCATGCTTCCTGGCGGGTTGGCCAGGTAACCTTTCGCAATTCACCGACAGTCTCGCGCCACCAACGTACGAAAACGTTCTTGCGTTTCTTTTCTTTGCCAGTTTTTTCTGCCACAGGCCACTCCTTATTTTATGGTTAAAACGCCGCCACTATGGACGGCGTCATCAATTCTTAGGCAGGTGAGGCAGGAATCGAACCCGCAACCCCTGGTTTTGGAGACCAGTACTCTACCAATTGAGCTACTCACCTAAGTAGATATGGAAGCGCAGAACTTGGTTCCGTTCTGCTTCTTCCATATCTTATTTTACCGATAGGCTATTTTGTTTCTCGATGCAGGGTGTGTTTAGTGCAACGAGAACAATACTTGTTGAGTTCCATTCGATTCGGATCGTTGCGACGATTCTTTTCCGTGGTGTAATTTCGTTCTTTACACTCGGTGCAAGCCATCGTTGTTACCGGTCGAACGCCTTTTTTCTTAGATGCCATAATCTTAATCTTTGCGGTCGAAGCTCTCGGCCGACGCTCCTATTTAATCAAGGATTTCGGTAATCCGACCAGAGGCAACAG
>DHVR01000011.1 GCA_002412765.1 Leptolinea sp. UBA5203
CAATGCGCAATTCGCCCTGCAAACTTTGGAGGCGGCAGCCCGTGGGAAAGCTGAAACCCTGGTCCTTTGTGACACCAATGGCGGCTGCATGCCCTGGGAAATCAGTGAGATCATTGCTGTGGTTAAGCAGAGGGTCAACGTCCCGCTGGGAATTCATGTGCATAACGATGCCGAGATGGCGGTTGCCAATTCCATCGTGGCTGTCCAGTCGGGCTGTATTCAGGTGCAGGGTACCATCAATGGTTTCGGTGAACGCTGCGGGAACGCCAATCTATGTTCCGTCATTCCCAACCTGGAATTGAAGATGGGCGTATCCTGTTTACCGGAAGGCCGCTTGAAGGAATTGTATGAGGTCTCCCATTTTGTCACCGAGGTGGCCAATTTGACCCAGGATGATCATCTGCCTTATGTGGGCGCGGCCGCCTTTGCGCACAAGGGCGGCATTCATGTGGCTGCCATGCGTCGGAATGTGGATTCGTACCAGCATATTCGTCCCGAATTGGTGGGAAATCAGATGCAGGTGGTAGTCTCGGAGCTTTCCGGCCGAGGCAATTTGTTGAGCAAAGCCGAAGAAATTGGATTGGATTTGAGTAAAATCACCAACACTGCGGAAATCTTGAATGAGATTAAAGTCCTGGAATCCAAGGGGTTTTCCTTTGAAGCCGCCGAAGCTTCGGTGGGTATGATGTTGAAACGTCAGGAAGCGGATTATCAACCGCCCTATGAATTGGTTGATTTTCTGGTGAATGTTGAGCACCGTCAGGGCAGGGGTATCCTGGCGGAAGCCACGGTAAAAATCAAGATCAATGGGGAAGTGCAGCATACGGCAGCCGAAGGCAACGGTCCAGTGGATGCATTGGACAAAGCCATGCGTAAAGCCCTGGAACCGCACTACCCGCAAATCTCTAAATTCCATCTGGATGATTACAAAGTCAGGATTTTGGACGGTGATCAAGGGGCTAAGGCTACTACACGGGTTTTGATTGACACCAAGAATGGAACCAAACGTTGGAGTACCGTTGGCGCGAGCTGCAACATTATCGAAGCCAGTTGGCAGGCATTATCTGATTCATTTGAATACGGCCTTATGGTCGCAAAATAAGCTCTGGAGATTCTATGACAGCAAATATTGTTTTGTTACCGGGAGATGGCATTGGCCCGGAAGTATTACAGGAAGCCGTAAAAGTACTGAAAGTGGCAGTAGGTGAAACCGCGTTTAGTTTCAATCAACAACTTCTGGGCGGATGCGCCATTGATGCCTTTGGAACCGCTCTGACGGATGAGACCTTAAAAGCCTGTCAGCAAGCAGACGCCGTTTTGCTGGGCGCAGTGGGCGGTCCCAAGTGGGACGATCCGGCGGCAAAAGTGCGCCCGGAACAGGGCCTGCTGGCTTTACGCAAAGGCATGGGTGTGTTTGCCAATCTTCGCCCGGTGCGGGTCCATCCGGATTTGGTGGATGCTTCCCCGCTCAAACCGGAAGTGGTACGCAACGTGGATATGATGGTGGTGCGAGAACTGACTGGCGGGTTGTATTTTGGCACGCCCAAAGGCCGCTTTATGGAAGATGGCAAGGAAAAAGGCGTGGATACGCTGGTGTATTACGATTTTGAGATCGAGCGCATCATTCACCTGGCCTGTCAGTTGGCAGAAAAACGTCAGGGCAGGGTGACCTCCGTGGATAAAGCCAATGTCCTGGATAGCTCACGCCTCTGGCGCAGTGTATGCATGAAGACTGTTGAAGAATTCCCGGCCATCAAACTGGATCATATGCTGGTGGATGCCGCCTCGATGCGTCTGATCAGCAATCCGCGTCATTTTGATGTGCTGGTAACAGAGAACATGTTTGGTGATATTCTGACGGATGAAGCTTCTGTGCTGGCAGGTTCGATGGGCATGCTGCCATCAGCTTCCCTGGGCGAAGGCAAAAATGGATTATACGAACCGATCCACGGCTCGGCTCCGGATATTGCCGGAAAGGGCATTGCCAATCCGGTGGGCATGATTCTCAGTACGGCCATGATGCTGCGCTATTCCCTGGGCATGGAAGCCGAAGCCCGGCGTATTGAAGCCGCAGTGGAAACAGCCATTCATAACGGCGCCAGGACCATGGATTTGGGCGGCACCTTAAAAACCAGCGAAATGACCGGTCAGATTTTAAAAGCGTTAGACTAAGAAGGGATGGTTTTTGACCTGAGAGTCTCTCAGGTCATTTTTGATTTGATTAAGTTCAGCGGATTAGGGTGGAGCCGGTTCAAAGGGAGTTTGAGATGAAGAAATTGCGTGTAGCCTACCAAGGGGAAGAAGGCGCTTACTCCGAAAGCGCGCTATTCCGTTATTTTGGGGAACAAGTACAAAGTGTCTCGTGTGTGGATTTTCCTGAAGTGTTTGCCAGGACCATTGCCGGGGAGACGGATTACGGCTTTATTCCGGTGGAGAATTCCACTGCCGGGAGCATCCACCAGAATTATGATTTGTTGAATCAATATGAGCTGTACATTACGGGTGAATTGTTTTATAAAATTCATCATTGTCTGATTGGACTGCCGGGGACTACGCTGGAAGATATTAAAACCGCCATCAGCCATCCGCAGGCGCTGGCACAGAGCACCACTTTTCTGCATGAGCACCATATCCGCGAACAGGCGGGTCTGGATACGGCCGGCAGTGTACGGGTGATCAAAGACCAGGGCGATAAAAGCTACGCCGCTATCGCCTCTGCCCGAGCATGCAAGGTGCACAACATGGAACTGCTGGCGGAGAATATTGAGGATTTTAAACACAATACCACCCGCTTCCTTGCCATTCATAAAAATCCGCTGGAACAAAACCCCGAGATGAAGAACTATAAAGCGACCTTTATTTTTTCGCTGCCGCATTATCCCGGTTCTTTGTCCACGGTGCTGGCCGGTATTGCAGAACGATCCTTTAACTTGACCAAGATTGAATCCAGACCCTTGATCAACAAACCCTGGGAATATATCTTTTGCATCGATGTATCCGGAGATTTGCCCTATACAGCCTATGCTGATTTGCAAACCTACCTCACCTCAAAAACTAATTCCTCCAAATTAGTCGGCATCTATCCATCCGCTCAAACCATAGAAGAAGGTTAACCCCGGGTTAGAGAACTCCTACATTCAAGCAAGTTGCGCAAATTGTTCCTACAATTTGCGCAACTTTTTTTAATTTGAGGGTTTTTGAAAGTATTAGGTTAACTTTTTCACTTGTCAAGACAACATCACGGCACACATTATCGATAGCCCAATAGAATTTTTGGAGGAAAGTATGACCGCAAAGAAAGAAAAACAACAGGAACTTGGTTCCCGATTATCCACAACGCCCATCGCCATTGTAGGCATGGCATCCCTCTTTCCCGGAGCAGATGATTTATCCGGTTACTGGGACAATATCCTGAATAAAATCAACAGCATCACTGAAGTCCCCGAGAACCGATGGAAGATTGAAGACTACTATGATGCGGACCCCAAGAAAGAAGACAAAGTCTATTGCAAGATGGGCGGATTTATCAATGATGTGCCCTTTAACCCCATGGAATATGGTCTGCCGCCAAATTTATTGGAAGTGACGGATGTCTCCCAATTGATTTCCCTGGTAGTTGCCAAAGAGGCCTTGCAGGATGCAGGCTATCTGGAAATGGAAGCCGAGCGCCGCGAACGTACCGGCGTTATTTTGGGTGTGGTGGGCATGTCCTTAAAGTTGTTCACCCCCTTGATGTCCCGCCTGCAATATCCGATTTGGGAGAAAGCCCTGCGCAGCAGCGGGATCCCCGAAGAAGACATCCAAACCATTGTGGAAAAAATTAAGCTGGCTTACGTCGGCTGGACAGAAAATTCCTTCCCCGGCACGATTGGCAACGTCATTTCCGGCCGGGTGGCCAATCGTTTTGATCTGGGCGGCACCAACTGTGTCATCGATGCGGCTTGTGCCAGTTCGCTGGCAGCCATCCGTATGGCAATCATGGAACTGACCGATCACCGCGCGGATATGATGGTCACCGGTGGTCTGGATACGGACAATTCCATTGCTTCCTACATTTGTTTCAGTAAAACACCGGCCTTCTCCAAGAGCGACCGCGTGCGTACTTTTGACGAAGAGTCCGATGGGATGATGGTCGGTGAAGGTCTGGGTATGCTAGTCTTGAAACGGCTGGAGGATGCCGAACGGGACGGCGACCGCATTTATGCCGTGATCAAAGGCGTGGGTTCCTCCAGTGACGGACGGTACAAATCCATTTACGCTCCACGTTCCGATGGTCAGGCGATTGCCTTGCGTCGTGCCTACGAAGAAGCCGGATTTGCACCAGATACCGTTGGCTTGATCGAAGCCCACGGCACCGGCACCATGGCCGGCGATCCCGCCGAAGTGGAAGGCATGAAGCTGGTCTTCAAGGGTGAACAGCCCAAGAAGCAGCATATCGCCTTGGGAAGCGTCAAATCCAATATTGGTCATACCAAGGCTGCCGCGGGCACTGCAGGATTGATCAAGGCTTCTTTGGCGCTGTACCACAAGGTTTTACCGCCCACAATCAATGTCAGCAAACCGAATTCTAAGTTTAACCTGACAGAGACCGAGCTATACATCAATACCGAAGCACGTCCCTGGATTCGTACCCAAAAAGGCATCTCCCGGCGGGCCGGTGTGAGTGCCTTTGGGTTTGGCGGCACCAATTTCCATGTTGTATTGGAAGAATACGAAGCCGAGCATGCGCGTCCTTACCGGTTGAATCAAACTTCCAATATCATTTTGTTGGCCGCTGAAACAGCGGAACAATTGAAGTCCGTTTGTCAACATACCCAACAGGCACTGAATGGCGCTCAGGGTGAATTTGAATTCCATCGTTTGATTCAATCTTCCAAATCCCTAAACCCACCCATGAGCCATGCCCGTTTAGGATTTGTCGCCCGCACGCGGGGAGAAGCTGTTGAATTTTTGAAACAAGCCCAGGAGCAATTAACCCTGCAGGCAGACAAGACGAGTTGGTCAACGCCCAAGGGACTATTTTATCGCCAGACTGCCAAAGAAAATTCGGCCAAGATTGTGTCCATGTTCTCCGGGCAGGGTTCGCAGTACGTCAATATGGGACTTGAACTGGCCTTGAACTTCCCCACTGTGCGGGAACAATTTGGTAAAGTGGATCAACTCTTTGTGGATGCAGGACAGGAGGCTTTATCTGAAATCGTTTTCCCCATTCCTGCTTTTGACGAGGAACTGAAAAAACAACAGGAAACCGATTTGCGCAATACCCGTCACGCTCAACCCGCCATTGGCACACTGAGTATGGCGTTGTACAAAACCCTGCAACAGGCTGGTTTTTCCGCAGATATGAGTGTGGGTCACAGCTTTGGCGAATTGACCGCCCTGTGGGCTGCCGGGGTGCTTTCGGATGAAGACTTCCTCAAGGCTGCCAAAGCCCGTGGGGATGCCATGGCTGCCCCCACGGATGCGAATTTTGATGCCGGCAGTATGCTGGCCGTCAAAGGCGATATTGCCGCTCTGGAAGCCGACCTTAAGGCATATCCACAGGTGACCATTGCCAATTACAACTCCCCTCAGCAGGTGGTCCTGGCTGGACCCACCGCTGAGATTCAAAAAGCTCAGGCTGGACTGGCTGAAAAAGGCTACTCTGTGGTCTCCCTGCCGGTCTCGGCGGCTTTCCATACCTCGCTGGTAGCCCATGCGCAGAAACCTTTTGCTGCCGCTTTGAAGGGATTAACCTTCAACGCTCCCCGCATTCCGGTTTATTCCAATACTACCGCACAGGCGCATGCCGTAGACGGCAATGCCATCCGTACACTGTTGGAAGGGCATGTCCTGAATGCTGTACAGTTTACTCGCGAAATTGAGCAGGTCTATGCAGACGGCGGACGGGTTTTTGTTGAATTTGGTCCCAAAGCCGTCCTGGCTAATCTGGTGCGCGATATTCTCAAGACGCAATCCACTGAAATTGAAGTGCTGGCCTTGAACCCGAATGCCAAAGCCGACAGCGACGTGCAGTTCCGCCAGGCGGTAATGCAGTTAAAAGTGCTGGGTGTTGTCCTCGGGGATGTGGATCCCTTTGCCAAAGTTCGCGAGCCGAAAGAAACCGTTGAAGCGGTCAAGGGCACGCTGAACTTAAGCGCCGGATTATACCGGTCCGAGAAATCCATCCAGGCGTTTGAAGAGGCTGTCTCCAAAGTGGTACCGCTAAGTTCCATGACCGGTGTGCCAGCCTTGCGCGAGCCACAATCCATGACATCCTCAACTGGAGTCTATGTTGCGCAAAATAACAGCAACTCAACCGCTGAATATGCTGAACCACTCTTGATGGAATTGGATTCCGTGGTGGAACAATTTCAGCAGCATCAAACTCAGGCGCTCAAATTGCATGACCAGTATTTGCAAAATGACGCCTCTTATACCGAAATTGTCGGCAGCCTGACCAGCCAGCAATTGCAGCTGGCACAGGAACCGGTGGACTCTCTCGAAAAGAATGAACAACTTTCCATGGTGCTGAAAAGTGTCAACCGCAGCATGGACCGCATTCATCATCATCAAAACGAGACTGCCCGTCTGCATGAACAATACATAGAAAATCATGCAGATTTCACCCGCTCCTTTACCCAACTCCTGCGTACCTCAACCAGTTCGGGCGTCGTCGGAGAACGGGTTGTCAGCCGCCCGACAAGCAATGGAAACGGCAATGGAAATGGAAACGGGAGTGGAAACGGGAATGGAAATGGAAACGGGAGTGGAAACGGGAATGGAAATGGAAACCATCCTCCCGTAGCCTCAGCACCCATCCAGCAAAAACCGTCCACGACAGTTCCAGCTCAGTCCCTGCCTTTGGTGGATCTGGTTGCAAGCAATCCAACAGCTGACTTTGATGCCAATAGTGTCTTTGAATCCTTGTTAAGCATCGTAGCCGAAAAAACCGGTTATCCAAGGGAAATGATTGAGCCGCAGATGGACATGGAAGCCGATTTGGGTATCGATTCCATCAAACGGGTGGAGATTCTGGGTGCACTCCAGGAAGCCAATCCTGGACTGCCGGAGATTCCTGCCGAAACCCTGGCTGAAACGCACACTTTGCAGCAAATTGCGGATTTATTTCCTGCCGTCATGGCTGCGACATCCAAACCGATGCCTTCGGTAGCCACTGTGGTTCAACCTGCTCCGCTGACCCAGGCCCAAACCGTAGACTTTTCATCCTACCAAACCTCTTTACTGCAAATCATTGCTGAGAAAACCGGCTATCCTGTGGAAATGCTGGAACCGTCCATGGACATGGAATCGGATTTGGGCATTGATTCGATCAAAAAAGTTGAAATCTTGGGGGCTTTACAGGAAGCCATCCCCAGCATGCCGGAGATTCCGGCGGAAACCCTGGCTGAACTGCGTACCATGCAGGATATTCTGTCCCTGTTTCAAACGACTGCGGGGACGTCCACAGCGGTGCAGGCAGAAGTTACGGCTGCACCAGTCCAGGTACCCCCGGTGCTTGTTATTGCATCCTCTTTACAAGCTGTAGATACGGAGGCTATCATGCCCTCCTTGTTGGCCATCGTGGCTGAAAAAACCGGTTATCCGTTGGAGATGCTGGAAGTCGACATGGATCTGGAAGCTGATTTGGGCATTGATTCAATCAAACGGGTGGAGATTCTGGGCGCCTTACAGGAGGCACATCCAAATTTACCCGAGCTCCAAGCGGACGAATTGTCGGAGTTGAATACGCTTAAAAAAATTCAAGAGGTACTGGAAAAAAAAGCCAGAGCCGGGAGTAAACCCGGCTCCCTGACACAGGCCGCTGTTGTCGAAAAAACACAGTCCTTGCCTGTATTTTCCGTACGGCTTGAAGAAGTCCCGCAGCCAGATCAACTGCAGCTGCAATTCCCTTCCAACGGTCTATACCTTGTCCTGGAAGATGGCAGAGGTCTGGCTGAACCCTTCGCCAAACAATTGGAAGTGGAGGGCTGGAAAACAGCCTTGGTGCGCCTGACCGGTTTAGGCAAAGCTGCTTCCAAAGCAAAAGGATCCAAATTCATGCGTGAAATCCTTTTACAGGACGCTGCGGAAGAAAGTATCTTGGCCTTGATCCAGAACATCCGTCAGAAAGGCGAGCTGATTTGTGGGCTGACAATCTTTGCGGCTCCTCAAAAAGCCCAAAGTGCGCATGCCTTCATTGAGGAACGGTCCCAAATTTTAAACCAAGTTGCTTTCCTGTTTGCCAAACAACTTCAAGCGGACCTGGTGCAAGTTGTGGATGGGTATCGCAAGTCCTTCGTGGTGGTCACCCGTAATGATGGTCACCTGGGAATGGTCGATCCCCTGAACAGTGACCCCTTGAGCGGCGGATTGTACGGCCTGATCAAGACCCTCTCGCTGGAATGGCCGGGTGTGTTCTGCCGGGCAATCGATTTTTCAAAGGATGTCCCTTTGGAATCCATGCTGAAATCCATTCAGGCTGAAATCTTGGACCCGAACCTGACCTTCCGGGAAGTGGCTTACACCGGGACTCAACGCCAGGCATTACTGGCTGAAGACAAGCCGCAGGGAGACTTATAATGAATTCAAATCCAATTAATAAAAACACGGTCATGCTGGTCAGCGGCGGAGGACGCGGCATTACCGCGGCTTGCGTCAAAGAACTAGCTGCAGCCTATCAATGCAGTTTTATTCTCCTCGGTCGTTCCTCTCTGGATTGTGCCTTTCCCGCTGGCTATCAAACTGGCATGAGTGAATCCGAGCTAAAAAAACTGGTCATGGATGCTGCCATCCAAGCAGGTGAGAAACCTTCCCCCAAAGGTGTGGATGCTGCCTGCCGCAAAATCATGGCGTTGACGGAAATTCAGGAAACCCTGCGAGCGGTTGAATCCGCCGGCGGCAAAGCGACCTACGCCTCAGCGGATGTGACGGACTTGACCCAGGTAAAAGCCGCTTTGAATAGCGAAAGAGTCAAAGCCCTTGGTTCCATCAGCGCCATTTTACATGGCGCCGGCAATCTGGCGGATAGATTAATTGAACAAAAGACACTTCAGGATTTTCAAAGTGTCTTTGATCCCAAAATCACCGGACTGCAGAATTTACTGCAAGCCGTGGACCCGCAACGCCTGACCACGATTTTACTCTTCTCCTCCGTGGTGGGGTTTTACGGCAATGCTGGTCAAAGTGATTATGCCATGGCCAATGACGTGCTGAATAAATTGGGCTATTTTCTTAAGGCCAGCCTGCCGAATTGTGAAGTCAAAGTGCTGGATTGGGGCCCCTGGCAGTCCGGTATGGTCAGCCCTGCGCTGGCGCGTGCCTTTGCCAAACGCGGGATTCAGTTGATCCCGATTCAGGAAGGAGCCTGCTATTTGGCTGAACAGGCAGGGCAAGCTCAGAATGCCTCTCCACAACAGATTGTCGGTTCGGCTTTAAATCGACCCGCAGTTAACTGGACTAAATTGCCCGTGCAATCAAGAATCCAACGCAGCATGAGTCTGGCCAAAAACCCATTCCTGTTGGATCATCAGATTGGCGGCAACCCCGTTTTACCGGCTACCTGTGCCGAAGGCTGGATGATTAATGCCTGCGAGGATTTATACCCAGGGTATGTCTTCAGCCGTTTGGAATCCTATGGAATTTTGAAGGGCATCGTCTTTGAAAATACCAATGATCAGGCTTATCAATTGGAAGTCAGCCGCCATGAAAGCAGCACTCCCGAGCGCTTACGCCTGGATGTGCAAATCTTCACTCAAAACGGCAAGGATTTACCGCGATACCATTACAAGGCCAGCCTGTTTTTCCAACCTAGTGTGGAACCGGCAATGATGGATTTGACCGCCTATAATCTGCAAGCAAGTCAAACGGTCTATCCCAAAGGCCTTGAGATGTACCAGCAGGGACTTTTATTCCACGGGCCAGCCTTTCAGGGAGTCCGTGAGATTCTCAGTCTGGATGATACGGGTTTGTTGATGCGGTGTAATTTGCCTCAGGTGCCCCTGACTTCGCAGGGCCAATTCAGCGCCCGACGCAATAACCCTTTTATGAATGATGTCATCGTGCAGAGCATTCTGATCTGGACGCAGCTTAAGCTGGATTCACCCTGTCTGCCGGCTTCGCTGGAAGCCTATGATTGTTACGGCAAGATCCAATTTGACAAACCCTATTACGTCGAAATGAAGATTACCCAATTGACCCAGACCTCCATCCTTGGTGATCTAACCGTCTTCGAAGAGGATGGCACCCTCCTGCAGCGTTTGACCGGTTTACGCGGTACGATCAGTCCGCAGTTGAAACGTTTGTTTGCCGCCCCGGAACGTCTGGTCGTAGGAGATTGAGATGATCTTTAGAGAATCGGGCAAGAAAACGGAAGAATATCCTACCCTGGCAGTAGTCGGGATGGATGGTATCTATGGCAGTACCAATGGATTGGAACAGATTCGAGATGCGCTGTATTACGGCAGGCGCAATTCCGATCCGTCGTTGCTGGGTACCCAGGATCCCTATCGAATTCCTGTCGAAGCCATCTCCTTTGCCGGCTTTGGTTTTGGATATGTGGACGCCATGCCGACTACCCCGGAACAAAAAGCCGGTCTAATGGTGGGCCTGCGCTCTCTGAAGCATGCGGGCGTGGATCTGACGGAATTGAAGAAACAGCGCATTGCCGTGCTGTATGCCTCTGCTTCCGGCAAGCAGCCGATTTCTTATCGCTTTGAACTCGAAAGTCTGGAAGATCATATCAAGAAACCGGTCAATGAATTGGAGAAAATCCTCAAGATGGCCGGCATCACCGGCGGAATCTATGACCTTTCCGATTTTGTCTCCCCCCTGACAGCCGGGATCATGCTGACCGAAAAATTGCTGATCAGCAAGAAAGCCGACCTTACCATCCTGGTGACCATCGGATTGAATACCTCCCGGTCATTGACGCCTGAGGATCAAGAATCCGGTGCCTGTGCCGCAGACGGCGCGGGAGCGGTGGTTTTGCAGACCAGCCAGCTTGCCGAACGTCTGCATCGGCGGATTTACTGCCAGTTACAGGGTGTTTCCGTCTCCAACACCAGTCTGGCCAGCGGCAATTGGTTGAATCCGGATCAAAGCCTGGTAACCAACATGCGCGATGTGCTGGAAATTTCCTCAGTGGGCAGCGCGGAAATCGGTGTGGTGGAGATCAGCCGCGGATACGATCCAACCACGTCCAAGGCTGAGATGGAAAGTTTAAGCAAAGTCTTTGCATGCGACCCGAAACAAAAAATCCCAACCTGCGCAGCAGGGTCTGCGAGTACATTATGGGGTAAGTTGGGAAATGCCGCCGAGATGGCCAGTTTTATCAAAGCCACCTTGCAGCTATCGGAAATGATGATTTGCAGTACCCAGTCTTGGTGTGATGCCAGCTCGCTGGATTTTTGGCAGCAAAGTCCCTTCTATACGCCGGAAAATTCGCGCACCTGGTTCACCCGCCGCTCCCAGCCCGACCGGTTGGTCTTTCTGAGTTTGATGCAAAGCCTGGGTACCTGTACCCAGATGATCCTATCCGAGGCGAAACATCCAGCCCAACCAGAAGCTGTACCCAATGCCCGGGTGGATAGTTATTTGATCCCAATCTGCGGTGATGATGAAACAGAACTCATGCAGCAGCGCACTTTCCTGGAGGGATCTTTAATTAAAGGAATGTCTGTGGCGCAATTACAGCAATTCTGGATTCGTAAATGGGAAAAGAGAAACCAGCCTGGCTATACGGCGGTTTTCATCGGCGGCACCACAGCCGATTTCCTGCGCGAAGTTCAATTTGCCGAGCAGGGACTACCCAAGGCTATTGAGAAAAACGGCGAATGGCAGACCCCCGGCGGCAGTTATTTCTGTGCTACCCCCTTGGGACCTGACGGTAAAGTCGCTTTTGTTTATCCGGGCGGCTTTAACACTCAGGTCGACAGCGGGATTGATTTACTGTATAGTTTCCCTGCACTGGCTCAGCACACCGCACGGATCAGTGCCAGGCTTGGGGACGTGCTTTTTGAAGAACAGCTCTATCCGCGCCTCAAGGAACCTCTATCGGAAGCGCTGCGGGCTGAGCTGAATCAAAGCCTGGTGGATGATCCATCCCTGATGTTAAGTTCCGGAACTGCCCTGGCTGCCCTGTATACCAATTTATTAAAAGAGCTGTTTGGGGTTAAACCGGCCATGTCATTTGGCTACAGCCTGGGCGAAAATTCGATGATGTTCGCCTCCGGCGTCTGGAATCAAGGGGATGCCGCCCTCAAGCGCTTACAGCAATCCAAGCTCTTCCGGGATCGAATTTCCGGCAAACAAAATGCCATTCGCGAATATTGGCAGCAAACGGATGGACAGGAAATCAAAAACCCGTTGTGGGCAAACTATATTCTGATGGGGGATGCCCAATCCCTGATCCCAGAGATCGAACAAACACCCAGAGTCTATGTAACCCTGATTAACACGCCACGGCAGGTCGTGATTGGCGGAGACCCCGAAGCCTGCGAACAGTTCATTCAAAAGCATAAGGTCAACTCGCTCAAAGCGCCCTTTCATCATGCCATGCATTGCCTGCCCATTCGATCCGAGTGGCAGGAATTTCACCGGCTGCATGAATGGGAGGTGGCTGAAATTCCGCAGCAAACCTTATACACGGCTGCCACCTATGGCAAAGTAGAAATTACTGCAGCGGGCATCGCCAATAATATCGCTGAGGCTTTGACCAGCCCCTTGGACTTTCCCCGCCTGGTGAACAAGGTTTACGAGGATGGCGCCCGAATTTTTATTGAAACCGGAGCCGGTTCCAACTGCTCCAAATGGGTGGATCAAATCTTGAAAAAAGAAGCCCATTTGTCCATGTCCATCAATCAACACGGCATGAATGATGCCGCGTCGGTTTTACGGGTTTTGGCCCGCTGTGTCAGCCACC
>DHVR01000037.1 GCA_002412765.1 Leptolinea sp. UBA5203
TCCAACAAATGGGGTGCACTACACATTTCAGTGGGCTGTTTTTTATTTTGTCTGGAGAAATCCCCGTTAATTTGGAAAAGTGATCAACGCATAATATAAACAATAGTTCCTGTCTTTAATTTAAAAAAACCTCCTCTAAAATTCGCTTTTCAAAATTTTGGAGGAGGTTGGAGGGGGTTTATGTCCCTCATGAACTATAATCGGAAAGGTAAGCCGCCACCGCTCCTGCCCGGCTGTGAACATCCATCTTCGAAAAAACGGACTTAATGTGCCGTTTGACGGTGTTGGGAGAAATAAACAACTCATCTGCGATCTCTTTATTTTCCTTCCCACGGGCCAATAAGGCCATCACTTGTTTTTCTCGGTCTGTTAAATTGTAGCGGTTTTCATCCGCCAGCATCGGCAAAGCAGCTTTGGAGACTTCGCGCAGGAACAATCGGCGTTCAAAATTTTGTTTTTCAAAATATCCATTGATATTAAACGTCCGATAGATCTCCTCAATGGCCTGAATGCGCTGCTCACCGCTGACCACAAACACCGGTATAAAGGCCGCACGGATCAATTGCAACAGGCGGTTTCCTTCCGGATAGATATCCTTAAAAGATTCCCCCACAGACCCGTTACCCATACGATTGGGCGTCAAATTGAGATCCATAATCGCCAGGATGAATTTCTCGTGCAACAGCAGCCCATGTGCCTGCCCATAACTGGTACAGGAGCGGACGAGATAACCCTCATCTTCCAGAAGTTCCTGCAGGATGGAAAGCCATCCCGGATCATCTTCCACCAGCAGAACGCTGCCTTTCGTAGCTTGCGCACTCGTGGGGCTACCAGACTGAACAGGGGGGGTATTTGACAAATTCCGATGATCAGGCCCGCTGCTGCCATCCACATTCGGTTCTTCCAAAGCGGAGTAGATCAACTCATTGAAGGCTTTGCGATTGAAATTTTCCTTACGCAAACAACTATACGCACCATAATCTTTCATCACCTGAACAGTAAGTTCAACTGTAGCATAACCGGTGAGGAGGATAGTTACACATCCGGGCTGTTGCTTATGAGCCGCGCCCAGAATCGTCAGACCATCCTGATTCCGGTGATCTTCATCATTCAGCGACAAATCGGCGATCAACAGCCGAAAGGATTTCTTTTTCAATTCGGCCAGAGCAAGGGAGGCTTGATTGGTGACAACAACAGAAAAGCCCATCTCTTCCAGAATCTCTTCCAGAATTGCCTGCCAGGAAGAATCGTCTTCTAATATCAGGGCGTATCCCAAGTCAGGTTGTTTCATGGTGCACTCCCATCCACTGGAAATTGTAAGGTGAAAACTGTGCCATGCTGTCCATCACTTTGTACCCAAACCGCACCGCCCAGACGAGCCATGATGGTCCGCACCCACCACAGGCCAAACCCCATGCGTTGTTTCACCTGAGGCTGGCTGCGAGAGAATTGGAACTCAAAGATTTTTCGTTGAATTTCATCCGGAATCCCTGGGCCGTCATCTTCAATACGTACCAAAATCTCACCAGCCACCTGTTCAGCGCGGATGTAAATATGTCCATTTTCCTGCATGGCATGAACGGCATTATCAATTAAATTCGCAAAAACCATACGCAGAACCTGGAAACCGGCAAAAACCGGAGGCAGGTGCTCCATGTCTTGTACATCAACCAGCACGCTGGGAGGTATATGGCAGGTCTGTAAGGTGTCCTGTAAACAATCCGCCAGGATGACCGATTGTTTTTGGATGGGATGCAGCAAATGCAAATTTTCCTGCATGATCTCCATCGCCTGACGGGCGCTATCCTCAATGGCGGTTAGATTTTTCTTTAAATAAGATTCTTGTTCCAATAAATCAGCATATCGATCCTGCAAACCCTGCACGCGCACCGGGATGGTACCGAATTTATTATTTAGTTGATGCAGTAAATTGGCAGCCACATCCCCCAGAGCAGCAAAGGTTTCCACCAGAGTTGCTTGATTTTGTGCGTGCTGTACAGCTTCAATTGAATCCCGATTCTGCAATGCCAGTACGGCATAATGAGCCAGGATGGAGATAACTTTTTCATCCCAACTGGAGATGGTAAAACGAGCAGCCTCACTTCGCGCGTAAAAGACACACAGTACACCGGAAGTACGCTGATGCTGGCCGTCTCCCCCACTCAGGGGCAGAACCAGACCGTGGTTCCATTCCAGTGGCATGGATTGCCCTTCAGGCCACCAGGCGCTGATTTGTTCCAGGTTTTCAATCGGTTTGATTCTGGCATTACTCATCACGTCCATCAGCAACGCTTCCTGTACGGGTAACCCCCCCAAACTCTGCACCCCCTCCGTTCCGGCCGCTAGGATCAATTTCTGATGATCCTCCAGCCAGATTCCACAATCCACCGCGTTGACCAGTTCAATCACTTTGCAGACGATAAGATCCAAAACCGGAGTCAGACCATCACACAAAATGCTCTCGGAGATTTCCTTCAGGGATTCAAGCAGCTTCACTTCCTGAATGGCAATGGTTGCCTGGGTGGCAAAAGCATGCAGCAGATGGCTGTCTGCTTCACTGAATGCGCCAATCCGCGGACTTTCCAGATTCAACACACCTTCCAATCTGCCGCTGGCGCTAACCAAAGGCACAGCCAATTCCGAACGCATTTCCAGATCGCGATAAAGCGGATGGTAAATATCCGTCCATGGCGGTTGTTTTACATCTTCCAAACAAAGTGACTTCCGATATTTTGCCACCCAGCCCATGACACTATGTTCATCAATCCGTAGATCTTCCGAGACAGGCGCGTGCTCAAATTCTCCGGCAAAGGCTGCCGATATGAGGAACTCGCCCTTTTTATCCACCAGTCTAAAAACGCCATAGTGAGCGTCCAGAACTTCCAGTGCCATTTGCAGAATGGTCTCAAGCGTTTCCTGTAAATCCAGCCGGGAGGAGATAAGCATACCCGCCCTTCGCAGACGTGCGTTTTCCTCTTCCTTCCGCGCCAGATGCTGATCCGCACTGGCCGAACGATGGGCATGAAAAATGGCCATAGCCGCCTGGTTGACAAAATTTTCCAGCAGCAGCAGCTCAAGTTCAGAGAAATGTCGTTCTTCATACAAATAAACATATAACAGCCCGACAATGGCGTCGCCAATAATTAGAGGGAAGGCAGCACCGGTTTTTACCCCCTGGGAGGCCATTTTTGGATTAAGTTGCAAGGTCAGATCAGAATAGGAGACCACGGATTGCCGCGAATCAATAGCCCGCGCCCCAAGGCCGTGTTCGCGCGGTGCACGATCCGGAATATATTGAATACGTTCGTCGGCGGTTACGCTGGAACAAGCCGTAAACTGACCTTGTGTTTCATCATAAGCATAAAGAATAGCTGAGGAACCTGGAATTACTTTAACCGCACTGCGGCCAATCAAGCCAAGGATTTCTTCAATAGGCTTGGAGGTTTTTGCGTCCAGATTATTGATCGCCTGGCTGATGGTATTTAAACTCGCCAAAGCTTGCAGCAAACGTGCCGAGGTGATTTCTTCGGTCATTTGAAGATTGTCCATAAGAGATTTACATCCATTATACCGGAGAAAAAAAGAATGTCATCCCGGGTTAGCGGGATGACATATCAAAGAAAGACGCCAACTGTGAATGTTATGCGGTTTCGAGATACCTTTCGACTTCCCAATCCATCACCCGAATGCGATACTCTTCCCACTCGGATAATTTAGCCCTTGTAAAGGCTTCATAAATGTTCTCACCCAAAGCTTTCTTGAGAATTTCGTCTCCTTTCAAAGCTGTCAATGCCTGATTTAATGAACCTGGCAATTGATCGATACCCATTGTCTCACGTTCTTCTACCGTCAAATCGTAAATATTGATATCACGGGAAGGTTTCGGAGGAACCATCTTATTATCAATTCCGTCCAAAGCAGCCGCCAGCATCACGGTAAAAGCCAAGTATGGATTACAAGTGGGATCCGGGCAGCGTAGTTCGGCACGTACTGCGTTTTTCATGCCTGCATTTCCACGGGGAATTCGGATGAGAGCCGATCGATTGGTTTGAGCCCAGCCAATATAAACGGGGGCTTCATAACCAGGAACTAATCGTTTATACGAATTTACCGAAGGGGCCAATACAGCAGATAGCGCTTTGGCATGGTGTAACTGACCAGCGATAAAACTATGAGCCAAATCAGAAAGGAAAAATTCATCTGCGCCATCGAAAAATAAATTCTCGCCACCCTTCGTAAAGAGAGACTGGTGGCAGTGCATTCCTGAACCGTTGATACCGTATACTGGTTTCGGCATAAAGGAAGCCACGATGCCATGCTGTGCTGCAATGGCTTTGATAGTGTATTTAAAGGTAAGTACATTGTCGGCAGTTTTTAAGGCATCCGCAAAACGGAAATCAATTTCATGCTGACCAATGGCCACTTCATGATGTCCAACTTCAATTTCCAGGCCCATTTGGTTCAAAGCTTCAATCAATTCATTGCGGACATTTACCGCTTCATCATTGGCAGAAAAATCAAAATAGCTGCCTACATCAAAAGGAACAGGCTTTGTTGTATCACCATTTTTCTTGAATAGGAAAAATTCCGGTTCAGGGCCAACATTGTAGACCCAACCGCGTTTGTCCAATTCAGCAATCATTCGTTTTAAGGCTCCACGAGGATCCCCAAGGAAGGGGCTGCCATCTGGAAGATAGATATCACAAAAGAAACGTGCGCGCTTTAAATTTTCAGGTGTCCAAGGCAAAACCGCATAGGTATCGCGATCAATGCTCAAATGCATATCACTTTCCTGAATACGGGCAAAACCCTGCACAGAAGAACCATCAAACCACAGACCATTTTCCAAAGCTCCTGCCAACTGAGCCACGGGTGCATCCACACTTTTTATCGCGCCGGTCACGTCGGTGAACTGCAAGGATATAAATTTTACGTTGTCTTCCTTCACGCGGGAAAGAATATCTTTGACACTGAGCATTTGAACCTCCTGGTTTTTGCCTTTTATGCATTTCCTAATCTTATGCCATGATTTTATCGGTCTCCCGAGATTAAGCAAATGACCCAAATGGGTCATTTTATCTGATTTAGGCGGTTATGGGGCGTCCTGTCCAAACTGGATATTGCTTTATAAAGCAAAAAGAGCACCTGTTGCCAGATGCTCTTTTGAATATACGTGAGTATATTTGATGGTTAAGAAGAACTAGAGAGCAGTTACTTCTTTGGCCTGGGGGCCTTTGCCATCAACAATCACTTCAAATTCCACGCGGGAACCATCGATCAAAGAACGATAGCCGTCGCCACGAATTGCGCTATAGTGAACGAAAATATCGCCACCAGAATCACGTTCGATAAAGCCATAGCCTTTATCTTTGTTAAACCATTTAACCGTACCACTTTCACGATTAGACATACGAAAAGAACTCCTTATTACTTATACGTCAGTGTAGATTTCTAGATTTTCCAGATTCTGGGGGACATCATACAAACACACGTGACTTTTATTGAATGTTATCACAATTATACCATAATATTTAAAATTGTCTAACAAATCAAGGGTTTTGATGGATTTTAATCCAATTTTTAGCTATTTACCCTTACAACCTAGTTTGTTTTCAGATTTTGCATACCTCCACAAGTGATTTAGGCCTTTTATTCAACTTTGCAATCTAATGCACCATCCCAGAGAGCTTCCAATCTGCTGGATTTTGAAACTGCAAGGCAGTTTGCGGAGTATTTAATAAAGCCAAACGTGTGAATATTTCCCCTAGCAGGTCATTCCCCAGTTCATATGCTTCCAAAGCATGCTGGTAAGAGAAATCGCTAAGGAGTTTTACGGCATCCTCTGGATGTGAGGGTAATAAACTAAGCGCTGCTTGTTCAACAATTTCTTTTCTAATCAGTGTGTTTTGCTCATAATCCATCCACGTTTTTTCAACAATCTCATGCAGGGCTTGATAAAAAAGATTGGTCAAATTTCCGATATTTTCGAATAACCAATATGCCGAATCAGCTTCATATCGATTTTTTTCAAGCCATTCCCCTTTCTGGTACACCACAGGTATTTGGGTTGAACAAGCATATAAAGGAACATGAGGAGAAGTGGATGCGGCGGCCAACCCCGCAAAAAGAACACCGCCCAGTAAATCGGGCAGCCAGGCTCGGCTTTGAGTTACCCAGGATGTGACAGTGTTGGCTGTGCCGATCAAACGCGCTTTCCCCCAAACAGGTGCGTACCGATAATGACCACTTTGTTCCTCAATATTATGGGGAAAAATTTCATCCATAGCATGATACTCATCAAATTCCGTGTGCGGATAATAGGATTTTAAGACCTTCAGGATATCAGCAGGTTTCAGCGCTTGATCCGGCTGCCAGAACAAAGGATAGTCCTTGGCAGCATCCAGGGCATCTAATCCTGCAGAGGGCTTCAAGGTTTGGATGCCACCCCAAACACGCAATTGATTACCATGTGAGCGCAAGGTGCTGCCCGTATAGCCGGAAGGATAATTTCGCGGCGCAGGCATCTCATGGGTACCATAAGCGCGTGATGCATGGAAAGGTCCCTGCTTAGGATTCCATAAGCCGTGCTTTTCTGCAAACGAGAGCAAATCAGGCGCGCATAAATAATTATTGGGATCTTCAGGATGAATTTCAGCCAATCGGAATGAATTCGCCATCACCACAAAACAATCATCCGGAACCCTGGCTGCTGCCCAATGAAATCCCTGATACTGTTCAATTAACCAGGCTTCCTGCGGATCAGCCAGAATATAGATGTCCCCTCTAGCCCCGTAAGTTTCCGTAAGGGACCCTACCAGTTCCACGCCCTCCCTGGCCGTCTTACAGCGTTCCAAGACCAGGGTCATCATAAAATCACCCACCACCGTTTCCGGCCAGGGAGATATTTTTTCCACTTTATCATTCACCAGCGCCCCCGTACTGGCACCGGCACTGACCTGATATTGATTAATCCCCCCCAACACCATGGGCATTGCCCAGGATTTCCGAGCAGCCACAATAGCCATATAAGCATAAGTCCTGGCAACTTGGGCCAATTCAATTCCGGATTTTCCTGGCATCGTACTGGGAATTTGAATCAATGACGGAAGAGAATGTTCCCGGGCGGGTACTGAAATTAGTTGGGTTGCCATGGTAGCAACTGCATCACAGTTCCGGCCAACCAGCACAGAACCATCCAATGTAGCTTTCTTTCCTGCTGCAAGCATATAACACATAATCGTCTCCCATGAATCCTTAATGTTGTTGGTTTAGCTATAGTGTAATTATACAAGATGCGAAGTTCGAAACCAGGAAGACATGAGATTGGGCAGCAAGGAATTTAAAATCATATTTGAGAAAATAATGTTAACCCTGCCATTAAGAAGATGAATAACAAAAATGAATGAGAGTACAGAAAATGATCCAAAAGGTTTTCAAAAAAATATCGCTGCATAAACCATTAGCATCTGGGTTTATTTGTTTCCATTCAACACCCCAAAGAAAACGACTATCATCCACTAGTCAGAATCTGTATAATATTTAAATACACGTTTATAAGCAACGGTCCATGATGATCCATTTTTATACCATAACAAGCCGCTCCCTGATAAGGGCCCATTATTTGTATGCTGAAAAATTATGAAGGAATCTGTAAATGAAATCTGTGGATCAAAGCCGCTTACAGAAAACTAACCCAGATCGTGTTGGAGTATCAAAAGGGGTTTTCATTGCTTTCCTTTCCATTGCGATTATTACCCTCATAATTAGTCTGTGGTTGGCATATGCCCATCAATACAAAAATATTCTTCAAGCCAAATCCAATGATCTGCAAACCATTGCAGAGAGTAAAACGGACCAAATTGAGCTTTGGGTTCAAGAATATTTAAATGACGCTGCCTATGCCTCTGAGTTATTCGCAGAACCCCTCTTCCAGGCCTTGATTAATAAAAAAACAATTGCGGAAGACACGGACATCATTCGTCTGGCAAATCTTTTGGCAGAAACAGAGGGCTACGAGAATATCATCATTGCCACTGCAAAGGGACAGCCTGTATTTTATCTGAATCACGAAATACGCCAGCTTGATCCAGAAACCATACTCGCAATCCAACAAACCCTTAATTCCGGTCAAGCTGAGAGCAGTGATATTTACTTAAACCAAACAACCAAAAAAATTCATCTGGATTTTGTAATCCAACTTCCCCTGACAAATCTGCCGGATAAGTATGTCCTGATTTTATGTTTGGAACCGGAAAAACAACTTTTCCCAATCATTCAAACCTGGCCAACTTATAGTCAAAGTGCTGAAACCATAATCGTTCGCAGAGAAGATGACCATGTGCTATTCTTAAACGTATTAAGGCAGGATTCTTCCCCAGCCTTATCCATTAAAATTCCCCTTGTAAAAACGGATGTGCCGGCAGTTCAGGCAGTATTAGGAAAAACAGGGACCACGGAAGGAAAAGATTACCGGGGTGTCGAAGTCATCGCCGTCATTATGCCCGTAGAAGGCACAAACTGGTTTTTAATTGCAAAGGAAGATCGGGACGAAATGCTTGCCAGTGCCCAATTATTGGCCGTGTATTTTGGGGTAATCCTGTTTCTTGTCATCATAATGACCATCTTCCTGGCAGCCTACCGCTTTAATGTTCAACAAAAAAATCTTTATCAGGATTTGTTCCAAACCAAAGCAAAACAAGTGGAAATGCAGGAAGAAATTCGAACCACTTTGTACAGCATCGGAGATGGGGTCATCACGACAGATGATGCGGGTAAAATCACCCGCTTGAATCCCGTTGCTGAACAATTGACCGGCTGGCGTGAAGCAGAAGCGATTGGTAAACCATTATATGAAGTTTTCAAAATCATCAATGAAGACTCACGCGAGCCAGTTGAAAATCCAGTGATTCGGGTGCTCCGGGAGGCTGTTATCGTTGGCCTGGCCAATCACACCCTGTTGATCGCCAAGGATGGATTAGAACGACCCATTGCTGACAGCGGTGCTCCCATACGTAATAAACAAGGGAAAATAACCGGTGTGGTTCTGGTATTTCGAGATCAAACGCAAGAACGGACACTCCAAAAAGAAATGGCGCTGCTTACCGACACGATTCGTGCGAGTATCAATGAGATCTACATTTTTGATGCCAATACTTTAAAATTCCGTTTTGTAAATAATGGGGCCCTTGAAAATCTTGGTTACTCCTTTGATGAATTAGTCAATATGACCCCGGTAGATATAAAACCGGATTTTTCTCTGGAAACCTTTACCCATTTGATTGAACCCCTGACCACTCATGAGAAACAACTCCTGGTTTTTGAAACGTTTCATCAGCGAGCTGACCACACTATCTACCCTGTCGAAGTTCATTTACAGCTTTATCATCATCATGGCGATGACGTCTATCTGGCTGTGGTTCAGGATATAACGGAAAGAAACCGGGCTGAAGAAAAGTTGCGTAGTTCCGAAGAACGTTACCGTCATTTATTCACACAAATGAATGAGGGTTTCGCATTACATGAAATTGTTTGTGACCCAACAGGAAAGCCCATCAATTACATTTACCTGGATGTTAATCCGGCGTTTGAAAAATCGACATCGCAATCAAAAGAGTCCCTGCTTGGACGTTCCGTCTTGGAAGTCTTTCCTGGAACTAAACCATTTTGGATTGAGACCTATGGCAAAGTTGCTTTGGAAGGGACTTCCATAAAATTTGAAAACTATCATGAAGGGTTAAATAAATGGTTCAGCGTTTGGGCATTCAGTCCCAAACTAAACCAATTTGCATGCATTGTTACGGATATTACCGAACAAAAAATATCAGAGAATATTTTAAGAGATTCAGAGGAAAAATTTCGCTTTTTGTTTGATCATATGGCACATGGTGTCGTTTATCAAAATGCAGATGGCATGATTACTTTGGCGAATAAAGCTGCCTGTGATATCTTGGGCCTCTCCATGGACCAGCTGCAGGGACGCTCATCCTTGGATCCTGAATGGCATGCCATTAACGAGGATAAAAGCCCATTTCCTGGCAAAGAACACCCCAGTATGATTTCCATTAAAACAGGCAGGATCATCAGGGATGTCATCATGGGAGTCCATAATCCCGTGAAGGGAGAGTACACCTGGATTAACATTAACTCCACTCCCCAATTCCGTCCAGGAGAGATGAAAGCCTTTGCCTCTTTCACCACTTTTGAAGATATTACAAAGCGGAAACTCGCCGAAGATATATTACGCCAACAAATTGAAGAATTGCGCCGCTGGAATGCCGTTACCCTAGGGCGGGAAAACCGTATCCTGGAATTAAAAAAGGAAATCAATCAACTCCTTATCAAATCAGGGAAGGCCGCCCGATATACCAGCGTAAAGGACAATAAGCCAGATGACTGAACCTTCTTTGTTAAGTTTAATTCAAAATACCGCTTTACTATTGGCTTTGGCGTTGTTATTTGATCTCAGCGTAGTACATTGGCAGGGAAGAAAGTTTCGTATCGAACAAATCCCCATCGGGTTTCTGGTGGGCTGTATTGGAACAGTATTACTCCTGACGCCCTGGGTGCTCACCCCTGGCATTATTTTTGATACACGCTCCATTTTGCTTGGAGTCTCAGGTTTATTCTTTGGCACGATACCCACCCTCATCGCAATGGGTATCACTGCCCTCTTCCGGATTTACCAAGGCGGCGCAGGAACGTCAATGGGTGTGGCGGTCATCTTTAGTACCGGATTATTAGGACTGGCCTGGCGCCATATGCGAACCAGACCTCTGAGTACGCTATCAGGAAGGGAATTGTATATCTTTGGGTTGGTCATTCATGTGGTGATGCTATTATGCGGTTTTTTCCTGCCCAAAGAGATCGCCTGGAGTGTGATTGGGAAGATAATTTTGCCGGTTCTCATCATTTACCCCTTTGCCACTTCATTTTTGGGGCTTATTTTTGTAAATCAACTCAAACGTTATAAAGCCATCTATGATCTTGCTAATAATGAAAATCGATTAAAAAGTATTCACAAAATTCTGCAATCCTCAGTGGTAAATCAAGAAGATCTATTTACCTTAACTTTGGAGGAAGCTGTTAAGAATACGAATAGTCAAATAGGATTTCTATACACCTGCATCAGTAATATCCCCGATTGCCAATTAGTCTCCCGAATCAGTTCCAAATCCATATCGAGTGAGCTTGCTGAAGGTTTCACCAGAGAATGGGAATCCATGGCAATCTACAAAGAAGCGATTATAAAAAACACCTGGATAATCAAGAAGTCAAGACAAGTGATGGAAAAGACGGAGGACCACCCTCTCTCAAAATCCTATCGGATTCAGGACATGCTTGCTGTTCCTGTAAGCAGTAATGGTGTGGTCGTAGCTGTCCTGGGAGTAGCCACAAATCAATACTCCTACGAAGAAGGCGATTGTACCCATATAAGCCTGCTCCTGGACGCTGCCTGGAAAATTATTGAGCGAAACAAGGTAGAGAAATCCCTTTCCAGTATTGAATGGATGCTGACAAAGAAAGTAGGCCTATTTCTTCAGGATGGGACAGCGCAGCGGGAGCATACCGTAAAAATGACTGGGCTAAACAAAGACGGACTCATTTTTACCTCCGTTGGGAGAGATTTGCTTCTGGATATCGCCAGAGATTATTTAGACCTGCTTGGGACGTCTGCCGCGATCTATGAGCAGAATGGTGAGTACGCTTTGGCTGTATTTTCTTCTGCCTGGTGCAATTTTATGGATGATTCATCCAGACAATTATGTACCACAGATAACCTGGATGAAGCCTTGCAGAGCGGCAAGTGGCTTTGCCATGAATCTTGCTGGTCAAAGTGTTCCAAGATCAGCATTCAAACAGAAGAAGTAGTGGATATCGAATGTGATGGCGGCATTCATATCTATTCCGTCCCAATCTTCGCCAACCAAGAGGTTGTTGGCGCGATTAATTTTGGCTACGGTGATCCCCCCAAGGATAAGCGTGCCTTACAGGAATTAGCCGAAAAATATCAGGTGGATAGTGAAGAACTTGTTAGGTTAGCCAATGCCTATGAATCACGCCCGCCTTTTATCATCGAGCTTGCCAAGCAGAGGCTGCATAATTCGGCCAACCTGATCGGCATGTTGATTGAAAAAAATCAGGCGCAAGCAAAATTAAAAAGCAACGAAAGTTTGTTGAACAAAATCTTTAACATCCTACCCATCGGTCTTTGGTTTGCAGATAGAAATGGCAAGCTGCAAAGAGGAAATCCCGCTGGAGTAAAAATTTGGGGGGCAGAACCTCTGGTTGAGCTATCAGAATATGGGGTTTTCAAGGCGCGCTCTTTGCCTTCTCGTCAAGAACTAGGTGCGGATGATTGGGCATTGAGCAAAACCATTAAATACGGAGACACCATTGAGGAAGAACTCCTGGAAATAGACGCCTTCGATGGCACGAAAAAGATTATCCTGAATTATTCCACTCCCCTCAAAAACGAAAAAGGGGAAATTGAAGGCGCGGTTGTAGTAAACCTGGATACGACTGAACGTGTTCGATCCCAAGAAAAAGTAAAGGAAGCGCAGGAAGAGTTGCAGCGCCTGCTTTCAGAAGCCGATCAAGCACGACAGGTATTATTGAGTGTTATTGAAGATCAGAAAATTGCAGAAGAAAAGATTGTCCAATTAAATCAAGAATTGGAAGAGAGGGTTACAAACCGAACCGTGCAACTGGAGGTTGCCAATCGAGAATTAGAAGCCTTCGCTTATTCTGTATCTCACGATTTACGCGCCCCCTTGCGCGCCATGGATGGCTTCAGCGCTGCTCTGTTGGAAGATTATCCGGATAAGCTGGATGAGCAAGGTAGACACTATCTGGCTCGAATCCAGGAAGCCTCCCGCAAAATGGGTCAATTGATTGAAGATTTGTTAAACCTCTCCCGGGTTACCCGGAGGGAGATCATAAAAGAGAGTGTTAATCTTTCTGAAATCTCGCTTGAAATCGCTGAAGAATATAAAAAACAATCTTCGGAACATCCCATTGAATTCATAATCCAGGAAGAAATGATCACCCAGGCAGACTCCCATCTTATCCGGATTGTGTTGGAAAACCTGATCAGCAATGCCTGTAAATTCTCCGGTAATAAAGACAAACCGATCATTGAAATTGGCTGTTCGAATCAAAATGGTGAGCCTGTGTTTTTTGTAAAAGATAATGGCGTAGGTTTCAACATGAAATATATCAGCAAACTTTTCAACCCATTTCAGCGCTTACATAGTGTAGAAGAGTTTCCGGGTACAGGGATTGGTCTAGTAACTGTACAACGGATCATCAACAGACATGGCGGTCGAATCTGGCCAGAGTCTTCCATCGATCATGGGGCAACTTTTTTCTTTACCCTTGGAGGAAAGAATGAATGAGAAAATCATTCTGTTAGTTGAAGACAATAAAGATGATGAAGAGTTAACCCAGCGTGCTTTAAAATTGAACCATATTCTCAACAAAGTGATTGTTGTCCATGATGGAGTTGAAGCCATGGAGTATCTCAATGCCACAGGTCAATATGAAAAAAGGAATCCGGAAGAATTACCCCAATTGATTTTGCTGGATTTAAAACTTCCCAAGTTGAGCGGATTGGATGTACTAAAGCATATCCGTACCACCCCTCATACCCAATTGATTCCGGTGGTTATCATGACCTCCTCCAGCGAAGAGGAAGATATCGTCACCAGCTATCGTTTGGGAGCAAACAGTTATATCCGTAAACCGGTGGAATTTACCAATTTTACAAAAGCAGTACAACAGTTAGGCTTATATTGGTTGGTCATTAATCAATCGCCTCCACTAACCAGATGAAATTGATTTTAATTATATGATAAAGGTGATTCATGACAACACCATTGCGCATTTTATATGTTGAAGATACACCCGCAGATGCTGAATTAATAATTATACGTCTTGAAAAAGAAGGCTTTTTGTTTCACTGGCAGCGTGTAGAGACGGCAGAAACCTATCTTCAGGCGTTAATGGAATACCCGGACATCATCCTTGCCGATTGGAACTTGCCTCAATTCAGCGGTTTGCAAGCGCTGGCGCTGATGCAGGAAAATAAATTGGATATTCCGTTTATTATCATCTCAGGAAACATCGGTGAAGAAGCTGCCGTGGAAGCCATGCGCAAAGGTGCCACGGATTATCTGTTAAAAGACCGTCCACAACGAATTGGATTGGCCGTCCGCAATGCCTTGGAGCAAAAACAACTAAGAGAAACGCGCAAGCAAAGCGAAGCCCAATTAAGGTTTCAATCAGAATTAATTAAAAATGTATACGACGCCATCTATTCATTGGATCATCATTTCAATGTGACCTTTTGGAATCATACTGCCGAAACCATCTACGGCTGGAAATTCGAAGAAATTATCGGACGTAGTGAATCTATCTATTTACAAACGGAATACCTGGAATTCTCCTTCCAGGAAATAATTGAGCAGTTGGATACTCAAAACGCTGTTCAAGTAAACCTGATTCAAACCAGCAAATCAGGACAGAAATTTGATATTGAAAGCAAAATTCGTGTCCTCCGAGATGACCAGAATGAGATTATTGGATATGTGTTTGTCAACCGGGATATCACCCAGCGAAGAGCCGCGGAAAAATCCCTGGCAGAAAGTGAAGAAAAATTCCGTCAATTGGCTGAGAACATTCACGAAGCCTTCATGTTAACCGACACAAGTCTTGAAAATATTATCTATACCAGTCCCGCATTTGAAGAAGTTTGGGGGCAAACCCGTGAGAGTTTAGCCAATAATCCAAATGCAGTCCAAGAATGCATTCATCCTGATGATTTTGTATCGGTTGCCCATGCCAGAAACCAATTACTGACCCATGGCATCCCGATGGACATCGAGCATCGTATACTTGGGAGCGACAATTCCATCCGCTGGATTCACTCCCGAGCGTACCCGGTCTTTGATGAGAATCAGAAAATAATCCGTATTGCAGGAATTGCCGAGGACATCACCGATCGCATCAAATCTGTTGAGTTATTACTCCAAAGCCACGATAGATTGCGTAGGGCTGAACAGGTTTCTCAATCTGGCTACTGGGAGTTTGATCTCAAAACTCAATTAGTTCGAGCCTCCCAAGGAGCCCGTGTAATTTACGGATTGGAAGATAAAACCTGGACGATCACTCAGGTTCAACAATTGCCACTACCAAAATATCGCAATGCATTGGATTCTGCCATGAGAACTCTGATTGCAAACCTGGGTCCATATGATATCGAATTTGAAATTCAACGTCCAACCGATCAAAAAATTGTTGCCATCCATTCTGTGGCTGAATTTGATGCCAGCAGAAAAGTCGTCTTCGGAATTATTCAGGATATAACCGTTCGAAAAAATGCCGAAGATGAACGTAAAAAATCCGTGGAAGAATTAAAAATTGCCTATGATGCAACCATTGAAGGCTGGTCACAGGCCATGGATTTACGGGATGAAGAAACCGAAGGTCATACCCAAAGGGTTACTGCTATCACCCTAAAACTTGCCAGGGAAATTGGTGTTCCGGAAGAGGCTCTGATTCATATTCGCAGAGGAACCCTCTTGCACGATATTGGCAAATTAGGGGTCCCCGACGCTATATTACATAAACCTGGCCCCTTATCCCCAGAGGAATGGGTGGTCATGAAAAAACATCCGGAATATGCCTATCAGATGCTCTATCCAGTGAAATATTTACGTCCCGCCATAGATATCCCCTATTGCCACCATGAGCGCTGGGATGGCACAGGCTACCCTCGTGGGCTAAAAGGCGAAGAAATACCCCTCGCGGCTCGTATTTTTGCTGTGATTGATGTTTGGGATGCGCTCACGTCAGACCGCCCCTACCGTCAGGCATGGCCTCAGGAAAAAGCTTTTTGTTATATTCTTGATCAATGCGGAAAACATTTTGATCCCCAAATCCTCAAGGTTTTTACCCGTTTTATGGAAGTGGAGATTAATCAAGAAATAAATAGTTGACGGCAGGTTTTTATAAATTAATTTGAGATGAAAAACACCCTCCTGAATACTGATCAGGAGGGTGTTGTATAGCTTACTATCCTTTGGCCAATCTGGAATCGTTATCGGACGGGAGCCGAAACCAATACCGGGGACGAACTGTTATTGATTGTGCTATTCCCTAGTTGTCCCAAGGAATTCTCTCCCCAGCAGAAAGCGCTCATGCCGTCCCCAGCCAATACACAGGTGTGGTGTTCGCCTAAAGCCAGGTCTTGAACCCCGCTCAATTTGGGTACACTCAAAGCAATGCCACTGTCATTCGTTGTTCCATTCCCCAATTCACCGTAAGGGTTCGCACCCCAGCATGAAACGGTCAGATCTTCATTGATCGTACAACTGTGGTTCTTGCCGGTATCCACGAGAAGGGCAGCCGTGATGCCATCAACTTGTGTGGAGGCCAGATCGGTTTTCCAGCAATTTACCGTTCCCGATAAGGTACTGGCACAACCACCCGGAGCGAATCGATTCGCGGAAATAACCTGCGGTAAAACAACATTGCTCACAACGTCAGTCTGCTTGTTCTTCCAGGCGCCGACTTCTCCCGCTGTAGAATCACTCACCAAAACATCCTGCCCACCAGAAATCAAACTTAAATCCCCACTCACTTGAGCTTTTACTGGAACCGAACGATTGATTTTTGTTCCATCATTCAATTGACCGATTTTGTTGTTACCCCAACACCAAATTTCAAAGTTTTCAAGTTTGGCGCAGGTAAAATTATTCCCGGCAGTAAGGTCAGCTGCCGGACCGGGCAAGCCTTTTACCATCACAGGGACATTCGAATTTTGGGTGGTTCCATTTCCGAGTTGGCCGGAACTGTTTTCACCCCAACACCAAACTTCACCGGCTTCAGTCAGCGCACAGGTATGTAAACTGCCAGCGGTAAGATTAGTAACCATCTTCAGGTTCAGGACATAATTCGGAACCAGCTGGGTGACCGTATTGCCATTACCCAGTTGTCCTGAGTCATTCAGCCCCCAACACGCAACTTCAGTGCCAACCGTCATACAAGTATGGTCCAAACCTGCTGCAATAATCCTGGATCCGCCCGTCACCGGGATAAAGAAACCGGTAGCAGCTAATGGAACTGGAGCAGCTCCTGTCACAGGAATAATGGGTACCCCGGTAGCCATACTGGTAGGTGTTACAGGAGGAGTAGTCGGCGAAATTGGTGTGGCAGAAGCAGGCACGTCCGTTGCCGTGTTGGTTGGCGTTACCGGTGTGGCAGTATCAGGCGCGTCCGTTGCCGTGTTGGTTGGCGTTACCGGTGTGGCACTGGGTGTGGCAGTATCAGGCACATCTGTTGCCGTGTTTGTCGGCGTTACTGGTGTGGCGCTGGGTGTGGCAGTATCAGGCACATCTGTTGCCGTATTGGTAGGTGTTACAGGCGTAGAAGAAGGTGTCACGGGAGTTGCTGATGGGGTAACTGGTGTGGCAGTGGCTGCATTTGTTGGCAAAGCTGTTGGTGTTTTTGTATCTAAAACTATTTTATAAGGGTTCCAATTCCCAGTATTTTTTTTATGATCCCAGGACGGTTGATATCCGCCCAATAATTGGCAATCATTTGGTAACGTCGTTCCAATATAAGTCGCCGAATAAACATCCCAATAACCGATTAGATCAGGGGAATTACCAGTCCCATTCAATTTTCCAAATACCACAGGTCCACTTGTACAACCCCAGAAATTGTTCTCGGCATTAATGTATTGAATATTATTATCATCACTATTTTCAAGAGCAACCCGATTATTATAAAATTGATTATAGTGAATCTCAACACCTGGGCTGCCGCGGTCTTTTATTACTTTAATACCAATACCATTGTTTTGAATCAAATTATCAACGATTTTAATGTCTGTATTTCCATTTTCAACATTCACATAGATGCCAATATCATATCCCTGAATGATGAACCCCGTGATGGTTACACCTTGTGCTTGGATTTGGATGCCTGTTCCTCCGGAACCCTGTAAAACAGGTGCATTAACATCTGGCCCAGCAGTCGTAGCGTTTCCGGGTGTCCCATATAAAGTAAGATTAGGGACATTAATCGTAATTCGCTCTGCATAAATTCCGGGTAATACATAAATGGTGTTCACCTCACCTGGCAACGGCGTGATAGTACCAAATTTATTGATTGCATCTTGAATAGGTGTGGCAGACACAAAACAGGTTACATTGAACGTAGAAGGGGAACAAGTTCCGCCTGTTTGATAAAAATTATAAGTTATTCCACCCCGAGTAAAATAGGGATCAGCATTTTCGAGACTATCAGAAGCGGTATTGGATATCAGAGTAAGAGGTTCTCCATTTTCCATCAGGATAGCTCCAGCCTCGGCGAGAGCAGCTACTTCGTCTAGCAGCGTATTAGCCTGAATCACTTCCTCAATTACAGGTTCTAGTGAGGTGCCTTGTCCTGTTGTTATAACTGCCTCTGTTGGAGAAAACACTCCCTCAACTGTGGTTTGTATAATTTCATCGAAAGGGACTGTACTGGGTTCCTGAATTGGTAGAGGTTCACTTTCAAGTAATGTTGGATCAACTGAAATAATAGAATCAGGTGCTACAGGTGGGTCAGATTCTTCCGCGTTAACGATGCCCCCTGTTGGAAATAATAAACCAGCCACCATAACGAGGGTTAGCATTATTTGATAAACCTTTTGTTTTCCCAATAAGTGTGTCATCCCGATACCTCCAAGTACCCATAAACAACAATCCGCTACTCATTCTGTACATAAACGGTTGATAACAATCATCAATCAATCCGTACTCTCTGCCAATTAATAAAAAATACCGGCCTGTAGACTACAGCCGGTTTCGCTCTGTGCTCCCTGAACCCACGCGTTACAACGCAAGCGACCAATTGATGGTTTCAGATCAAAGCACCTGTATTGAACCAATCAGGTGATATGTACGGCAACCCACTCCTACCGATATTTAAGAAGAAATAATTAGCATTAACTATTCTTATGAATTATAAAGCCAGAACCAGACTTGTCAAATTAATTATGCGTAAAGGGTGCCGTAAAATCCGCATAAAAGTTTTTTGAATTCATCTCCTGGGTGACAGTATTTCCGCTTTTTATCCAGGGTATCCAGAACATAACAATTTGTCGTAGTTTTTGTTTCTGGTTCCAAGTGATTGTTTACTGAGTAAAAAAAATATATACACGATCAGTTTACCTTACCAGATTAACAAAAAAACTGCTCACCTGAATAACAATCGGGTGAGCAGTTTGCTTGTATTGATGATTTACGACTTTGGATTACGAATCGGTGCTGCCACCTTTACGGGGCTTGAACTATCCACAGTCTTATCATTTCCAAGTTGTCCATGGCTGTTGTTCCCCCAGCAATAAGCACTGAAGCCGTCCCCAGCCAATACACAGGTGTGATACTCACCTAATGCCAAATCCTGAATGATTTCCAACCCAGGTACAACCTCGGCCGCTTCACTTGCCTTGGTAGTTCCATTTCCTAATTGACCAAAGAGATTGGCGCCCCAGCAGGAGACAGTCAGATTCTCATTGATCGTACAGCTATGTTCAAAGCCGGTACCGACCAGAATCGCGGACTCAACGCCCTCTACTTTTTTGGAGGTCAAATCATCCTGCCAACATTTTACGGTACCAGCGAGTGTACTCACACAACCACCGGGCGCCCAGCGATTAGCCGAGATGTCTTGTGGTAATGCAACATCACTCACCACAGAAAACTCAACATTTTTCCAGGTGGATACGTCGCCTGTGTTTTCACTGGCTAATTCAGTCTGTCCACCGGATATCAAACTTAAATTTCCATGCAGGAGCGATTTTACAGGTGTGGATCGGTCAGTTTTTGTGCCATCATTTAATTGACCCGCGCCATTATCACCCCAACACCAAATTTCAGCATTGGCCAGTTGGGCACAGGTGAAGTCATTCCCTGCGGTAAAGTCGGTTACCAATGCGGGCAAACCTTTAACCAATACTGGTTTATTAGAATTTTGGGTTAAGCCGTTACCCAGTTGGCCAGAACTGTTCTCACCCCAACACCATACCTCACCTGCATTAGTCAGGGCACAGGTGTGCAAACTTCCGGCAGTCAAATCTATGACATTATCCAGGTTGAGGACGAAGTTCGGAATGAGTTGTGTCTCAAAATTACCATTACCTAACTGGCCCGAGTCATTCAATCCCCAACAAGCCACTTCCGTTCCAACCGTCATACAGGTATGATCCAAACCCGCTTCAATGATGCGAGAACCGCCTGTGACAGGGATGAAGAAAGCAGGTGCAAGCCCAGTAACAGGGATAAGAGGTGGATCCCCAGGATCATCCGCCGTGGGTGTAGCAGAAGGTTCTTGTTGAACTGGTACAGTGGGGGTAGCAGTAGGAGTATTGGTCTCCGTTTGTGTCGCTGTAGCAGTAGGAGTTTGGGTCTCCGTTTGTGTCGCTGTAGCAGTCGGTGTGACCGTCGCGGTATTAGTCGGTGTATTGGTCGGTGTATTTGTTACAGTATTCGACGGTGTCACAGTAGGCGTCATTGTATTTGTAGGTGTAACCGGTGTCTGAGTTACGGTTGATTTATTTAAATTAATTTTATATGGAGACCAATCACCCGTAGAATATTGGAAATTCCACATATCAGTTAGTCCGCTTAACACCTGACAATCCTCAGGTAACAGTGTTCCTAAATACTCCCCGGTTGGGTATTGCCAATAGCCCGTACGCCGATTTTGGGGATTTCCAGTGGTCTCAGCACCATACACAACCGGACCTGCCTCACAGCCCCAGTAGTTATCCTGCGCCTCAATAAATTGAACGTTCTTATTCTCCAAGTTATTTTGCAGACCGTACAAGGAGTTGTCATAGATTTTGTTATAGTGAATTTCTATGCCAGGGCTGCCAACATATTTATTAACCCGAATACCAATTTCATTCTCTTTAATCGTATTGTTATTAATCGTGATCGAGTTATTTCCAGAGCTTACATCAACCAAAACTGAAATATCATATCCCTTAAGGATAAAGCCAGTCAGGGTGACCCCTTCAGCGGTTATATTTACCCCAGTTCCTCCAGAACCTTGCAATATTGGGGCGTCTATGTCCGCCCCAACAACTGTCAAGTCACCAGGATTCCCGTAAAGGGTTAAATCAGGAACATGGATGGTGATATTTTCCGCATACGTGCCTGGTAAAACATAAATCGTGTTCACCTCGCCTGCCAGGGGAGTAATGGTGGCATATTTATTAATCGCATCCTGAATGGGGGTGGAAGAGATGAAACAAGTTACATTAAGGGATGCCGGGGAACAAAACCCGCCAGGTTGAAAGAAGTTATAAGTCACCCCACCGCGAGTGAAGTAAGGATCCGCGCCTGCTAAACTTTCAGAAGCAACGTTGGAAGCTAAAGGCACAGGTTCTCCATCTTCCATCAGCACAGCGCCAACATCAGCCAGTGCTTCTACTACAGGAACCAGATGATTTTCGGAGACCTCTTGATTCTGGCTCTCCTCTGGTGCAGCCTGTTCTGTAGGCTCTATACCCTCTGTAGGAACCAATCCAGCCGTTGGAACAAGGTCAGCTCCTGCAGTTGGTACCGCACCATCAAATAATGGCTCTGGTTCACCCAAGGATTGCAGCGGTACAACCTCTTCGGAGGATGTTGTTTCAACAGAAATTAACGGGTCAGGAGCTACAGGGGGAACCGTATCTTCCGCCTGAACCAAGTCTCCCGTTGGAAATAATAAACCCACCACCAGGATCATGGTCAGGAAAAGTTGAAATAATTGATGTTTTTTATGAATTAAAGTATTCATTATTCCTCCATAAAACGATAAAAAAAATGCTCATTACGCTAACAACAATGAAAAATCAAGATATTTAATGAATCAACAACTTAATAACAAAAACCGACTGTAGCTTACAGCCGGTTTCGCTCTGTGCTCCCTGAACCACGCGTATAAATAACGCTAGCGACCAATTAATGGTTTCAGATCAAAGCACCTGTATCCTACCTATAAATATGTTCAATAGCATGACACTATTGTTGTAAAATCAGATAACCACATTCTTTATTTTTACTTTTTTTATCTGATTTATCTTATTATAGAACCTTTGAGAGAAATGTCAAGTTAATCCCAGATAAATATACAAGCTGGAAAGAAAATCCATGATTGATTAGTATTAAATATTCCCTGCTCTGTCACCCATAACTGTCCCTTGACCATTTGGCTGAATCTCATTAAACTTATCTTATCTTAACCAAACGGAGGTAGAAAGATATGAGCCAACAACATAATTATCAACCCACCCATATTTGCACACCTCCCAAACGGTCCATTTCTTAGGTTTGTGTTTCTAAGTTCTTTAAACCGCAGGTGTGCAATCCCTGCGGTTTTTTTTTATTCAGGGCATTGTAATCAGAAATAGTTAATCACGAAGGTAATTTGAATGGTAAAAAAACTCGAACCAACCTTATTGGACGATGAAATGGATAACCTAAATCCATCCAAAAAAAGAAACCGCTATGACAAAACTTCCGCTCAGACCGGAACCCGCAACACTAAAACCAAGAAAAAAAGTACCCAAGGACTTGAGCCGGATACGCTCCTGATCATGGAAGCACAGAAGAAATTCAGCTATCAAGCTTCCCGCTTCGAAGCCGGATGGCTAATGGAATCGCTGGCTGAGTTTTATCAAAACCATTGGATTGAAGATATTCACCACATGGTCAAAGGCGGAAAGGAAGCCTCTGTTTATCTTTGCCAGTCCCAGGCGCAGGGGAGCCCAACCTGGATAGCCGCCAAAGTTTATCGTCCGCGGCGGTTTAGAAACCTACGCAATGACGGCATCTATCGGGAAGGACGCGACAATCTCGATGAAAACGGAAACACGATCATTAATGCAGGCATGCTAGTGGCGATGAGGAAAAAAACCAGCTATGGCCTTCACCTATTGCATCAATCCTGGATCAAGCATGAATTTAACACCCTGAAACTGCTGCACGCCAACGGCTGCGATGTTCCTCAGGCGCTGGCTTCCGGCCCAAATTGCATTTTGATGGACTATATCGGCGATATCGACAGAGGTGCCCCCACCCTGCATGAAGTGTCCTTAACACGTGTTGAAGCTAAAGAAATTGGACAAAGAGTATTGTTTAATATCGAATGCATGTTGGAACATCAACGAATTCATGGCGACCTTTCCCCCTACAATGTTTTGATCTGGGAGAATAAAATTACCTTGATCGATTTTCCGCAGGCCCTGCATCCCAACCAAAACCCACAGGCTTATGCCCTTTTTTTGAGAGACATGGTAAAAATGGACCAATATTTCAAGCCGTTTGGTTTTACAATGGAAAGTGAAAGGATAGCGCCTCTGTTATGGAACAAGTATCGATATCTGCAATCGGAGGATTTTCTCTATGATCTTCCCGATCAACTGGATGGTGAGTAAAGATTGTTTAACCTTAATGAGGCACAATGACCCAAATTCGTAAATTTATCCCAATACCTTCCGAATACATACAGGCTGTGGCGATTGAAAAAGCCAACTTTCCGGAAGAGGATTGTTCGGTGCAGACCTGGCAATGGCAGGATCAGCAAGTCCCCCCCACCACGATCTTCAGCCGATGGGTGGGTGAGTTGAATGAAAAGATCATTTCTCATGCCTATTTCATCCAAGAACAATCCAAAGACAATATGGATGCCTTTCGATTTCATCTGGCGGTTCACCCAGAAGTACAATGCAGAGGCTACGGCACAGAACTTTTTCAGTATGTCAATCGATTGTTGAGTCAATATGCACCCTGCCGTATCCAAACATCTGTACGAGAGGACCATGCTCAAGTACGCCATTTTCTTGAGCATCGTGCTTTGCGCCCGATAAATGAGGTACGCCTTCACCGCTTTTCGCTGTCCTCCATCACAAAACCGATCGATTTGAGCATATCATTGAAGAAATTACAGGAGTTGGGCTTCAATTTTTGCACCTTGCAGGACGCCATCCAGCAAATTCCGGATTGGAAAGTGCAATTATCCTCCCTGCAAAACGCTTTTCGCCAGGAATGTCCTCCAGCCCATCTTGAGTTGTTTATTCCCGAACAATGGGCGCTGCAAAGCGGAGCGACTGATCCTGCATTTAATCCCAAGAACATCATCATTGCCAGGTATCACCAACATTGGATTGGCATCGCAGGGATCACTAAGTCATTGACGCACATGAGCACTGCTTCGCACACCTTCACCGGTGTCTTGCGCCCCCACCGAAGAAACGGGATTGCTAGTGTGCTCATCCAAACCTGTATAAACACAGCCTTGGCTAATGGATTCACAAAATTGGAAGTGGATTGTGAAAAGACACATGCTTTGGAGAATCTATATCAACAAGCGGGATACCAGAAGATGCCTCTGCGAATTCAATATGAATACAAACTTTCCCGCTGAATAGCGCCTTAATGAAAAAAGGCCTCTGATTTGACAGAGGCCTTTTTTGATTCTTACTTAATTTCCTGATACCAATTTTCAGGATACTCATCGGCAAAGCCGACAGGGCGCCAATTGGAAGGATAGAGCACATCAATGCCTAAGATTTCGGTGATATAGCAAGCCAAAACACCTTTCACGATGGTACCGTCATTCATGTGGCCGCCAATGGTCGGGCAGTTCCATGATCCACCGGTAACAAAATGCAAAGCTGCAAAGGGTTCGGTTTCGCCATTGCCGCCCTTTACGGGTCGAGGACCAATTTGGCCGCTTAAGGCTAAAAGCATGGAGATATTATCAATGGTCATTTCGGTTTCATTGTGCCAATTGGTAATATCGCGGGTATCGGGGGTCCAAACCAGGAACTTGGTTGGCATTAATCCGCCCATGAAAGCCGCATTGACTTTCGCAAATCGGATATTTTTATCAAGTGCAAACTGGCGTAACGCTAATAAAACATCGGCACCATTGGGCAGGCGAAGGACAAATTCGCGGCCTCGTTTGGCTTCAACTGCAAAGTAAGAACTTGGGGTTTCTGCGTCCATTTCCCATTTTTCGGGCATAGTAGTTTCCTTTTTTTAATTTATTTTTTCTGCAATGGTAATTTCAATGTCAAACTCGAATCCATACAAAATAAGAATCCTGCTAGATGCTTGCTTTACGTTGGGTCGATTTCATCTTTACTTCCAGAATACTGGAAAGACGAGTCAACGGTACAAACATAACCACATACATGACGGCGGAAAATATCAGAGGTGAAGGGTTGGCTTTTAGGGCCTGCTCAGAGAGACCTGCTTTCAAGAGTTCAATAATAGAGATGGAAGAACACAAAGCAGTATCTTTTGCACTGGCTACATAGTTTCCCACCAAAGGCGGCATAACCACTCGGAAAGCCTGGGGGAGCAGGATTAAGCGCATGGTTTGCATGGTGGTCAATCCTAATGCATGGGCAGCTTCGATCTGGCCTTTCTTCACAGAAGAAATTCCAGCCCGGAAGATTTCACTAACATAGGCCGAGCTGTTTAAGCCCAGGGCAAGAATACCCGCTGGTACGGCATCCAATCGAATTCCGAGGAATGGCAAAGCATAGTAGATCAGCACCATCAAGACCAGAATTGGCATAGCGCGGAAAAAATCTATATATGCGATGATGAATATATTTAAAATTCGATTGTTTAGGGAGCGAAATACAGCCAGCAGCAATCCTAGGATAGTGCTCATGATAGCGGCAAAAATCGCAATCTTGATGGTAACGCCTATACCCTTAATTAAGGTGGGCATAGCCTGTTTGATGACACCAACATTAAAAAACAGGTTCGTCATACGTTCCCATTGAGCAGTGCTGTACTTGTAATACAGGACTGCAAATAAGGCAAACAAAACGAAAATCGCTGTAGTCTTTAGCCACTCTTTCTTCAGTTCATCGGTAAACAAAACAATTACGAAGGCTGTGGTTAAAGCAATGAAAAGGCCAATAAGAATTTTTGAAAATACGGATTGAACACTTCCACTGGCAGGCAGGATAAAAAAACCATAGAGGACAAGGACAGCTAAAAATGAGTAAACAAATTTATTTGTCCGAATGAACGGGATGTGCTCCATTTGTTTTTTTACTTCAAGCAAGCGAGAGGGAGTCTTACTTGTATAATTGGGTTGATTCATAATACCTCGCTCATCCCGTAGATTTATAGGATTTTGTTTAAGAAGTCTTTAGTACGGTTATGTTGAGGATTGGTGAAGATCTGTTCAGGGGCACCCTCTTCAATAATAAGACCGTCATCCATAAAGAGCACACGCGTAGCTGCCTCACGGATAAATCCCATTTCATGGCTCACCACAACCATGGTCATCCCTTCCTCAGCCATATTCTTCATGACTTCCAAAACCTCGCCGATCATTTCAGGATCAAGAGCCGAGGTGGGCTCATCAAAGAACATAATTTGAGGCTGCATTGCCAGGGCACGAGCAATTGCCACACGCTGCTGTTGGCCGCCGGACAACTGATCCGGGAATGCATCCGCTTTAACTCTTAAATTTACTTTTTCCAATAAGCGTATTGCATTTTCTCGGGCTGCTTCTTTGTTGGTATGTCGAACCAGGGTTGGGGCTAACATGATGTTTTCGATACAGGTCAGGTGAGGAAACAGGTTAAAACTCTGAAATACCATACCGATTTCTGTGCGGACTTTATTGATATCAATGTATGGGTACATGATATCCACGCCTTCAATGAAGATGTGTCCGGAATTTGGTTCTTCCAATCGATTCATGCAGCGCAGAAACGTGCTCTTTCCACTGCCTGAAGGTCCCATAATAGCCACGACTTCAGATCGGTAGATTTTTGTGCTGATCCCTTTGAGAACTTGTAAATCTTTAAAGTGTTTCTTGAGATCAACGACATCAATCATGACATCATTCTTAGAATAATCGCTCATCTTGTTTTCTTAACCCTGTTTTCAAGCATGTTTGAGATTCTTACAAGGGGAATGAGAACTGCCAAATATAAAAGGGAGGCTGCCACTAAGGGGGTGGGGCTGGCTTTACTGGTATACAATTCCCGGGCCCGCTTAAGTAATTCAGGAGATGCTACCAAGGATGCCACAGCGGTATCTTTTAACATGGAGACTAGATTACCGGTCAGGGGAGGAATGACAACTGGAATGGCCTGAGGAATCACAATCACCCGGATGGTTTGCCAGCGGGACAATCCCAGAGAACGAGCGGCTTCCACTTGGCCCCAGTGCACTGCTTCAAATCCACTGCGGAAACATTCCGAAGCATAAGCGCCATAGCCAATCGATAAAGCTGCAACAGTGGTTGTTATGGAACCTAGGCTAATGCCAACATACGGCAGGGCAAAGAAGAGTACCACCATCATTACCGCCATAGGGATAGAGCGGAAAAAATCTACATATCCAACCAGGAAAATGTTAAGGGTTGGGCTACCTAAAAATCTTAAGATAGCAATGAGTAAACCGATAATCATACTGAATACTGCTGATAATAATGCTATTTGTAACGTTACCAATAAACCCTGAAATAACACGCCCCAATTTCCGGTCATTCTTTTCCAATCAAAAAAGGAGCGTTGTAATTTTTCCCATTCAGCGCCGGAGTAAACGTAAAACAACCAGCCAAAAACAAACAATAATCCAAAAGAAACTAACCCCTTTAATAACTCAGGTTTTTCTGGATCTGCGAGGAAGTTTGCACTCCATGCAAGGACCAAAACAACAAATAAACTCAAACTAATGGTAGTCAATAGCGGAGATGTTTCTGCGTTTGGCAAGAGGAAAATGGCATAAGCAATAATTATCAGCAATGAAATACCAATTGCCAGTGGATGCCTGACAAAGTAGATCCACGCTGGATGAGTCAGTAAGAATTTATCTTTCATCGAATTGGAAGGATGTTCCATAAAAGACCTCTGCCTAAAATTACAAGATTTTTAATCTGAACTACTGTAAACTGAGATTGAAAAAAACTTTCTTGTTAGGGGCGCGTTGCCGCGCCCCTATTTCTTACATTATGACATGCTTTGAACTAGAGTTCAGGTTTTTCGTTGGGCAGATAAGGAGCAATGATGTTAATTGCAGAGCTATCCACTGGGGGCTCAACACTGAACCATTTCATGAAGATTTTTTTCATAGTACCGTCTTTCTTCATTTCATTCTGGATTTCATTGAAAATGGGCAGAATGGTGGAATCTTTCTGGAAGGCCAAAGCCTGGGCGAAATTGTAATCCTGGATGTAGAGAGGCATATCCAAATCGGATTCGGGGTGTTGGGCAATGTAGTATAAAGCGATAGGAGCATCCACAACTACACCATCCAGACGACCGGTTTCCAGATCCAATACTGCATCTGCCCAGTAATCATAGGACTTGATTTCATAGGGGCCATATTTTGCCTGAGCTTCTAATAACCAGGATTCGTTAGCAGAACCGGTATCAGAACCAAAGACTTTGCCTTTCATTTCTTCGAATTTGGTGAGGCCGCCCTTGGGGGTCATCATGCCGATTTGGGCATCATAATAGGGATCGGCGAAATCCATAACTTCCGCACGCTCTGCTTTTACCCAGATGGAGGACATGGCGATATCCCATTGTCCAGACTGCACACCGGTCAAAACGGTTGCGAAGGGTGCGGATTTGTATTCGATGGTGACGCCAGCACGTTTGGCAAATTCTTCCACGATGTCAGCTTCGAAACCGGTCATCGTGCCGTCTTTCATGAAAATCCATGGGGGATTCTCACTGTTAACACCAACGGTGATCACTGCGGGTAAATCGTAGGTTTTGGCTCCACCCACTGCTGGTTTTTCATTAGGCAGGTAAGGAGCAATGATATTGATGGCAGAGCTGTCGGCTGGGGGTTTGACACCAAACCATTTCATGAAGATGGCTTCCATGGTACCGTCGGTTTTCATAGCATTCTGAATTTCATTGAATTCAGCTACTAATGGAGAACCTTTCTGGAAGGCTAAAGATTGGGCGAAGTTGTAATCCTGGATGTACAGGGGCATGTCCAGGGTAGCTTCGGGGTGTTGGGCAATATAGTATAGCGCGATAGGAGCATCAACCACTACACCATCCAAACGACCAGCTTCCAAATCCAATACGGCATCTGCCCAGTAATCATAGGACTTGATTTCGTAGGGGCCGTATTTAGCCTGAGCTTCCAATAACCAGGATTCGTTAGCGGAACCGGTATCAGAACCAAAGACTTTGCCTTTCATTTCGTCGAAAGAAGTGAGGCCGCCCTTGGGGGTCATCATGCCGATTTGGGCATCATAATAGGGATCGGCGAAATCCATAACTTCCACGCGCTCTGCTTTTACCCAGATGGAGGACATGGCGATATCCCATTGTCCAGACTGCACACCGGTCAAAACGGTTGCGAAGGGAGCGGATTTGTATTCGACGGTATAGCCGGCACGTTTGGCAAATTCTTCCACGATGTCAGCTTCGAAACCGGTCATCGTGCCGTCTTTCATGAAAATCCATGGGGGATTCTCACTGTTAACACCAACGGTGATGACTTTACCAGCGTTAGCTGCGGGAGCTTCGGCTGCAGGAGCTTCGGCTGCAGGTGCTTCGGCTGCAGGGGCTTTGGTCGCCGGGGCGCAAGCCACCAGAGCAACCATCAAAATACTCAATACCATTACAAAACTCAGGACTTTTTTCATTTTTTCTCCTTTTGTTTTTTTGTGCTCACTAATTTCTAAGGGAGTGCCAACCATTAAAGTTAATCCTCCCGAGCCACCATGGAAAGGGTAATTCAGTTTGCATGACTTGTCAGGTACTCATATGGGCCATAATTCGTTTCGCGGAATTTCGCAAGTGAAGTTCCATTAAATGAGCAGCCTGTTCTGCGTCACGGTTACGCAACGCATATAAAATGGATAGATGTTCATCATGCGTATTATTTAAGGTTTGACCCGTGTGACGCAGGGCAAAAGTACGTACCCGAACGATGCGATTGTTAAGCTTCTGCAATATTTCCGTAAAAATCTGATTTTCACAATAACCAATGATCATGGCGTGAAACTTTTCATCGGCGTCATAAAGTGCCCTTTCATTCTCTATCGATTCACACTGTTTTGCTTCTTTTAGCATATTTTCACAGTCATCTATGATTTGATTTGGAATATGAGGGGTTGATTGCCGAACAATTTCTGGTTCAACAATCCAGCGAATTTCATACACATCAAGGATATCTTGAAGGTTAATCACTGGAATAAAGGCACCCCTGAAAGATTGTATTTCTATAAAACCATTTGCCGCTAAGGCTTTTAAAGCTTCTCTAATCGGTGTGCGGCTAACTTTTAATTCATCCGCAATTTTGTCTTGATCCAGTTTCTCACCCGGTTCAAAATAACCATTAAGAATGGCTTCCCGGAGGCTGTAAACAACCATGTTGGCTAAGCTTTTATCGTCCGTTGAAAGCGGATGCAATGATTTCATCGCTGAATTCTTTGATGATAAAGCATAGTACCGATTTCCATTTCACTTCTCATAGAATATACAATATACCAATGTTAAGATGAAAATTTGTTGCTGTTTAATAAAATTACGCTATTTTCATTAAAATCTAATTAAAATAACTTGCTTTAATGCCAGTTGTACGATATTTAATCCAATTTTTACACCGATATTGAGGTTATTTATGAAAAGAGACTTTTTGTCTCATTATTTTCTTCTAGCAGTTTTTCCTTATAAATCATTAAATATCCAAAATACAAATTTAACCGCATAATTTAGTCCCCATATCCGATAAACCTTATAAACCTCTCGATCCTTTGTATACTAGTCAAACATCCAATATAAGTTAAATTTCGATATACTTATACTGTACCTTGTATTCATTCAGATGCAAAAGAGGTTCAAGTTGCTGACGTTAATCAAACCCACACCCTCCCTCAAAGAAGATTTTCTATCCATGATCTTGGATTATCGATCCAAATCAGAATTCTTTGTTTATCATGATCTTGCCATGATGGATTTTGGACTTTACTTAAAAGATGTGGAACAGGCAGAACTCGGGCAGAATCTCAAGCCCGGCTATGTTTCACAAAACACATTCTGGTTGGTTTTAGATGAGAAAACCATTGTTGGAGAAAGCCGCCTTCGTCATTCCTTAACAGCCATGCTTGAAATTGAAGGAGGACATATCGGATATGCCATCCGCCCATCCCAAAGATTAAATGGATATGGTACTCAAATCCTAAAATTCACATTGGTCGAAGCTGTCAGGCTAGGGCTGCAAAAAGTATTGGTTACCTGTGATGCAGACAATTTGGGTTCCCAAAAGATCATTCTGACAAATGGTGGTATCTTCGATGGAGAAAACATATCTCCGAACTCGAGAAAATGGGTACGGCGTTATTGGGTGCCTGTACCCTAATAAAAATACCGCTGGAATGTCCAGCGGTATTTTTGTATTTTATTAAGAAAACTAACGAACGGCGATTGGGTTTTCCGGGTTTTTGGAAGGATCGAAGACGTGGAAATTCTTCATATTGAACACGACTTCCACATCATCCCCAATTTGGAAGCGGGTGCGAGGATCAACCCGACCGACAAACAAATTGGATCCATTGACAAGGTGCAGGTTGATTTCATTACCCATCAACTCGGATACATCCACTTTCGCCCGTACAGAGGCAGCGGTGATACCGGGAGGAGCAAATTCCGGGTTATGAACGTCTTCCGGACGAATACCGAAGACGATTTCTTTATTGACCAAGGGCATCAGTAAGGCTTTTCGTTCAGCAGGAACGTGCACTTTCAGGTCGCCGCAAACAATATACAGTTCATCGCCTTCTTTTGTAATCACAGACTGGAAGAAGTTCATTGCGGGGGATCCAATGAATCCGGCTACGAACAAATTATCGGGTTTGTCATACAGATGTTGAGGAGTATCCAACTGCTGCAGAATACCATGGTTCAAGACTGCAATTCGGGTGGCCATAGTCATTGCTTCACCCTGGTCATGGGTTACGTAGATAAAGGTGGTCTGCAAACGGTGGTGTAATTTGCTGATTTCAGCACGCATCTGAACGCGCAATTTCGCATCCAGGTTGGAAAGCGGTTCATCAAACAGGAAGACTTTCGGCTCACGAACAATTGCCCGACCCAACGCAACACGCTGGTTCTGACCACCGGACAATTCACGGGGTTTTCGTTTCATCAACTTTTCGATGCCTAATGTTTCTGCGGCTTCCATTACACGTCTTTGGATTTCATCTTTCGGCATTTTGCGAAGTTTTAAACCAAATGCCATGTTATCGTAGACTGTCATGTGAGGATAGAGTGCATAGGATTGGAATACCATGGCGATATCGCGATCTTTGGCGGGTAGGTCATTCACAACCTTATCACCAATGATGACTTCACCGGAGCTAACTTCTTCCAACCCGGCCAGGCTGCGTAACGCTGTAGTTTTACCACAACCAGACGGGCCAACCAGCACTAAAAATTCCTTGTCTTCGATTTCAACGTCGAAATCGTTCAGCGCTATCACATCCCCAAATTTCTTGAATACGTGTCGAAAGATAACATTTGCCATATCAGAATCCTCCTAAGATTTTTTCCTCGTCTGCAACCAAGGTTACAGCACCGCTTTATCTATAATACCATAAAGTGAACATTTTTGGTTAATATTCACTAATCTATTTTTAGTGAGTTTCTGTCACTTTTGTGATCCAGCGCGGTGTTTCGGTACTGAACCCTTTTCCGACAGTGAGATGATAGGCAAATAATTGGGCAGGCAAGATGCAAACCAACGGAGAGAGCCATTCCGGAACATCCTTGGGGATAGCAATGGGAGATTGCGCCAAATCCAGCGCGGATTGCTGATTGGAAATGACCAGTACTTCCGCCAGGTGATCCTCACGTAATTTCCGTACCAGGGTCAGCATATCCTCGAAGACAGCACCTTCAGGGATGATGACCATTACCGGAAACCCCCGATCCACAATGGCGATGGGGCCGTGCTTAAAGTCTGCCGATGAATAGGCGTCCGCAACCACATAGGCCAATTCTTTCATCTTGATTGACCATTCAAAGGCAGTAGCATAGTTAAAGCCGCGACCCAATACGATACATTGATCCATATAACGGTAACGTTGGGCGATTTTTTCAATATGCTCATCCTGCTTCAGGACTTCCTTCATCCAGCCAGGCACTTTTTTCAAGGCTTTCAGTGCGGCATCCGGATCATCCTGCAAGGCCACGGACAGCATGGCAACCGCGGTTAATTCAGCAGTATAGGTTTTGGTTGCCGCCACGGCTTTCTCCACGCCGGCGTTGATATCAATCACCCAATCGGATTCTTTAGCCAGAGGTGAATTTTTTTCGTTCGTTATAGAGAGTGTGGGACAACCTTGTTTGCGTGCCTCACTTAATACACTGACAATATCCGGAGATTGACCGGATTGAGAAATACCAACCACCAAAGCGCCGTTCAATTGGGGCGGTTTGTGATAGACAGAATACAAAGAAGGCGTGGCCAGCCCCACACAAAGTTGATTGTGCGCGCCCCACAAATAGCTGGCATACCGTCCGGCATTATCCGAAGTTCCTCTGGCTGCAATATGTACATAAGGCGCTTTGGCTTTTTTAATTTCCGCGGCAATTGCCATGACCGAGTTCATCTGGTTGTCAATGAGATGCCGGACAATTTCCGGTTGTTCCATTATTTCTTGTTTTAAACTCATTCCCATGCTCCATCTGTCAGATTTATTTCAAACCCAGGGTTGGTGGTATCAGAACCACCCACCCGGCCCGTTGTACTAAATTCTCTGATCCTTCCAATTGTCATTGTTATGCATCCCCCTTATGTTTAACTATTGGCTGAGCTAATTTTAATCCACAATGGGTTGCAACGCCATCCAGGATCTTGCTGCGAAAATATCAACGGCACCAATATACTTCATTCTAGTGAAAACTGGGCGGAAGTATGAAACTTCACTATATCTCTCATTTTTTTTGTTGTAGGGTGTGATCGCCTTTGATCCCACCTTCTTTTGAAAATTAATTTTTCCATCCCTGGAAATAAGAAAGGAATCTCCCTATTAGGTCAAGTATTTCATTCTATCCACCATGATCATTTGATCCTTTGATTTAGAAAGGTGGGATCAAAAGCGATCCCACCCACTACCCACAATCAATAATTTCATGTTCGTCACAAAAAAAATAGGCGCCGGGGAGTTTATCCCAGACGCCTTTTTTTTTGATTGAAAGATGTTTACTTCAATGAGAAATGCTGTTTAATTCGTTTGGCAACATCCGCAGGCATGAATCCGAATTTTTCCTGTAATATTTCCGCAGGAGCCGAAGCGCCAAATCGATCAATTCCAATAGCCAGACCCTGCCGGCCGATATAGCGTTCCCATCCCAGGGTGACGCCGGCCTCGATGGAAACCCGTTGGGTTACTGCTTCAGGCAGGACGCTTAATTGATATGCTTCATCCTGAGCAGCGAACAGCTCCCAGCTTGGCATGGAGATTACACGGACAGCATGTCCGTCCTTCTCCAACAACTCGGCTGCATCCAGGGCAACTTTCACTTCAGATCCACTCGCCAGCAGCAACAGGGATGGTTTTCCACCCGCTGCCTCTTTGAGGATGTAGGCGCCGTGAGCCACCCCTTGCAGGGCTTGCTCGCCATCCGTCACCACTTCCAGATCCTGGCGGGTTAAAGCCAGACCTACCGGACCTTTCTTGCGGTTCAAAGCAAGGTACCAGGCGGCGGCGGTTTCATTGGCATCTGCCGGCCGGATCATAGTCAGGTTGGGAATCATGCGCAAGGACATCAATTGTTCCACCGGTTCGTGGGTTGGGCCATCTTCGCCGACATAGATTGAATCGTGAGTCCAGACGTAAATCACGGGGATATTCATCAAAGCTGCCAGGCGGGCCGAAGGCCGCATAAAATCGGAGAAGACCATGAAGGTGCCGCCGTACACTTTTAAAGCGCCGTATAAAGCGATTCCGTTCATAATACCCGCGGTACCCAGTTCACGCACACCAAAGCGTAAATTACGTCCCTGAGGAGTCTCTTTTTGGAAATCCGGACTGCCGTTGATGTAGGTCTTATTGGAGGGTTCCAGATCGGCTGACCCGCCCACAAGTTCCGGGAGGAAGGGAGCCAGTTGATTGATCACCTTGCCGGATGCAGCGCGGGTAGCCATCTTGCTGCCCTTGGGATAAGCCGGCACCTTGCTGAGGAAATCAGCAGGGACATTCCCGGCCATCATGCGGGTAAGTTCAGCGGCTTCCTGGGCATAGGCTTTCTGATACCGTTCGAACATCGCTGCCCAATCTTGATAGGTTTTAGCGCCTGCTTGACCGGGCTCTGCGTATCGCGCATAAATTTCATCACTGATTTCAAAAGCTACCTGGGATGGCCAGCCAAGATTCTCGCGCGTCAAACGAATTTCTTCCTCGCCCAATGGGGAACCATGAGCTTTTTCACTGTCTTGTTTATTGGGGCTGCCGTAAGCAATGTGCGTATGGCAAATAATCATATGCGGTTTGCCAGTCGTCTTTTTGGCTTTTTGAATGGCATCCTCAATGGCCTCAAAGTCGTGCCCGTCAATTTCCAAGACATGCCAATTATAGGCTTCAAATCGGGATTTTACATCTTCGGTGAAAGTTATATCGGTATCCCCTTCAATAGAAATACCGTTGTCATCATAGAAGAAAATCAAGCGATCCAAACCCAGATGCCCAGCCAAGGAAGCAATCTCATGGGAATTGCCTTCCATCAGTTCACCATCGGAAGTGATGGCATAGATCCAATGATCAATAAGGGTGTAGTCCGGCTTGTTATACAAGCTAGCCAGATGCGCCTGGGCAATCGCCATACCGACGGCATTGCCGATCCCCTGTCCCAAAGGACCAGTGGTAGTTTCAATCCCCAGAGCCAAGTCATATTCCGGATGGCCGGGAGTGATACTGTCCCATTGCCGAAACTGTTTGAGATCCTCAAGGGAGATCGGATACCCTGTTAAATGAAGCAGACCGTACACCAGCATGGATCCATGGCCAGCGGAGAGCACGAAGCGGTCCCGGTTGAGCCAATCGGTGTGTTGAGGGTCAAATTTCATGTGATTTAGCCAGAGGGTACTGGCAACATCGGCGATACCCATCGGCAGTCCGGGATGACCGGAATTTGCTTTCTGAATGGCATCCATGGCTAAAATACGTAAAGCATTACTATACAAACGCAGGGAATTATTCTTGCTCATGATACTCCAACTATTATCCGGAAGTTCCGGTTATTTGATTATGCTGATCTCTTTTATTTTATTCGATTAATGCAAATCGGCAAACCATAATCCGTTTTTTGGTAGAAGATTATCGGCTTTTTATGTACAATACGAGAGAGACTTTATTCTCCAAAGGATGTTTAGATGAAATCTGAAATCAAATCGACGATAAAGAAACTATCGATAACTGAAAAAATCCTCCTCTGCCTGGGTGCGGATAATTGGCGTACTCATCCCGTAACAAGGTTAAACATTCCATCCATAAAAATGGCCGACGGCCCGCATGGTGCCCGTGTGGTTTATGATGGCATGGAAGAAGAAAATAAAAGCATGCAGGCTACGGCCTTCCCCACGGCCAGCGCCTTGGCTGCCACCTGGAATCCGGATTTAGTCGGAGAAGTAGCCGCGGCAATGGCTCGTGAAGCAGCTGAGCGCGGTGTGGATGTTCTGCTTGGCCCAGGGGTTAACATCCAGCGTCTGCCCCATTGTGGTCGTAATTTTGAGTATTTTAGTGAAGACCCTTATTTATCTGCTGAGCTGGCAGTCGCTTATATAGAAGCCATGCAGGCGGAAGGCATCTCCGCTTGTGTCAAACACTATGCTGCCAACAACCAGGAATATGAACGGATGTCCATGAGCTCGGATATGGATGAACGCACCCTGCGGGAAATTTATTTACCGGCTTTCGAGGCTTCTATTAAGCGTGGCAAAGCCTGGATGCTGATGTGTTCCTACAACAAAATCAACGGCACCTTCGCCAGTGAGCACAAACAACTATTGACGGATATCCTGCGCGATGAATGGCATTTCGATGGAGTGGTCGTCTCTGATTGGGGCGCCGTATACAACCGCGTCCCTACTGCCAACGCCGGCCTGGATCTGGAAATGCCCGGTCCCGGCAGCAGCGGCGTAAGAGAATGGGAAAAAGCCATTAAGAAGCGCTGGATATCCAAAACGCTATTGGATGAAAAAGCAGCCAATGTTCTGCAATTGGTAGAACGGATCAAATCAGGCGGCAAACCACACACCATCCTTCCATCTGCCGAACAGCAGCACGTGGACCACGCCGAACTTGCCCGTAAAACCGCAGCCGAAGCCATTACTTTGCTTAAGAACGATGACCAGATTTTACCCATCCGTCCTGAAAAAATAAAAACCTTGCTGGTGGTTGGGCCAAATGCAACCCAACCAGCCATCCAAGGCAGCGGCAGTGCACATGTCACCTCCTTTGATGTCCCATCTCCATTGGAAGCTATCCAGCAGCGCTTTGAAGGAATACTTAAAGTCGAATATGTCCAGGGTTGTTACAATACACTTACCATTCCTGGCATGCTTTGCCATTCCTTCATCAATCCCGCTCATGATGAAAAAGCAGGGCTGTCCGCAGTCTTTTATCCAACACCGGATTTCAGCGGCGAACCAATTTTAACCCGCCTGGATTCGGTCATTTCCTTCCAGGATGAAGACCTAAAAATAAAAGAACTGCAAGGTAAAAACTTTTCCGCCCGCTGGCAGGGGCAGTTCACGGCATCCCTTAGCGGAGACTATACCTTTGGCCTATCCAGTTCCGGCTTAAGCCGCTTATGGATAGACGGCGAGTTGGTTATTGACAACTGGAGCGACCAGCTTCCCAACATTAATCTATTGGAAAACTGGATTTCAGGTGAAAAAAGGAGCACCAAAACCTTTGAAGCCGAGCATGTCTATGAACTGCTGCTCGAATTCAGCAAAAACAACCAACCGAATCCTGTCCTCTCTTTGGGCTGCCGGCCGCCCATGCAGGATCAATTATTGAGGGAAGTCGTGGAAGCCGCCAAAAAAGCGGACGCCGTGGTGGTGTTTGCTGGATATGCGGATGGTTTTGAAGCCGAAGGCTTTGACCGCTTAAACATGCGCGTGCCCGTGGATACGGAAATCCTATTGGATGCAGTTCTGAGTGCGAATCCGAATTCAATCGTCGTTTTGCAAAACGGGGCGCCCCTGGCCATGGATCCCTGGCTGGACAAAGCCAAAGCCGTCCTAGAAAATTGGTTTGCCGGACAACAAACCGGAAATGCCATCGCCGACATCCTCAGCGGCCACGTCAACCCGTCCGGAAAATTGGCTGTGACCTTCCCCAAGCGTTTCAAGGACAGCCCGGGCACCTTGTACTACCCAGGAGAAAAAGATCACACCATCTACGGTGAAGGCATTTTTGTGGGGTATCGCTACTTTGACCGCCGGGATTTTGAGCCGCTTTTCCCCTTTGGTCACGGCCTTTCTTTCACCACTTTCATGTATAAAAATCTGAGTCTAAAGGTAAGGGAAGATAGGGATATCCCGACACTTGAGCTTGTATTTTCGCTTACCAACAGCGGAACAGCCAGCGGCAAAGAAGTCATCCAATGTTATGTGGGTGCCCCGACCACCACGGTCGTCCGGCCGCCGAAGGAGCTGAAGGCCTTCCGAAAAATTGAGCTTCAACCCGGAGAAACCACCCAGGTTGAGCTCTCCATCGCCCTGGCTGATCTAGCGTATTTTGATATCGACGAACACGCCTGGATCACTGAAAGGGGTCTGTATAAACTCCAAATTGGCGCCTCCTCCAGAGACATCCGCTTACAGGACGCCTTTATTCTAGAGGAACAAATTATCAGGCCCGTCGGCGATCCGAAGAAAGCAGTCGGAAAACAACGTCTCAGCATGGATTCCCGTTTAATGGATGTTTTAGCCAACCCGCAGGGTGAGAAAATGCTGCGCAATCGCTTTGGCGAATCCCTGGAACACCCTCAAGCCAAATTGGTCATGCGCCTATCCCTGAAGAACATCGTTCAAATGGCCGGTGATTTGATTCCCGAAGAAGCCGTCCGAGGATTGGAAGAGGATTTACGAAAAATCAAATAAATAAGTGAAAATCAAAAACGCGGGTTTTACCCCGCGTTTTTTAATTTGGAAAGAATTTCTATTTATTGTACCGATAATTCACCCAGCGTCACCGAAGTTTCCAGCCATTCAGTTCCGCGCAGGAATTTCACGACGACGGCTTCGCCTGCCGCATAATCAAAGAGGGCGTTGACAAAGGGAGTGTTTTGGTCAATCGGATGTTCCCCAATTTGGGTAAGAATATCCCCTGGCTGCAATCCGCCCTGTGCCGCCGGGCTGCCCGCAACCACTTCCATGATATATTCGCCATACTGCGTGCCTAAATTATAACGGCTGGCAATGGCCGGGTTGATGGTTTGGGTTTGGACACCTAAATAGGGTCTGGCAAAATACCCTTCCTCAATGATGCGGGAACTAATCACTAAGGCGGTATTGGCCGGCACAGCAAACCCCAGTCCCTCGGCTACCGTGGAGGTAGTGGCATTTCCACGCACGACCAACGTATTAATCCCGATCACTTCTCCGGCCAGATTAATTAATGGACCTCCGGAGTTGCCCTGATTGATGGCCGCATCCGTCTGGATCAGGCCTTCCATTTGATAACCCTTGCCCGTATCCAGGCTGCGGTTGGTGGCGCTGATTACGCCCACCGTGACTGTATTACGGAAATCACCCAACGGGGATCCAATAGTGATCACGGTCTCACCGGGTTTCAAATTGTCGGAATTCCCCAGCACGGCGGCCACCGGTAAATTAACTTCAGTCTTCAGCACGGCTAAATCCGCAAAAATATCCGTGTTGATCACTTCAGCCGGCAGCTCGGTGCCGTCATTTAAAATCACCACTAATTGTTGTGCCCCTTCCACAACATGATTATTGGTCAAGATATAACCGCTCTGTGATATGACTACCCCGCTGCCGCTGGATTGATACTCCGAAGTCCGCCCGAAAAAATCCACCTGACCACTCACAGTGCCCACCACCGTGACCACAGCCGGACCGACTTTTTCCACCGCCAGGGTAATATCGGTTTCTATTTGAGTATTGGAAACCTTTATCAATTGGGATGAATCCGGAATAGTGGTATCTACTGGATTGACGGCTGCAACCTGAGGCTGCGGCACATCAGCATATTGACTGTAATAGAAAATACCCAGTACAGCTCCCCCCAATCCGCTGATGCCAGCCACCAGTACTAAAACAATTGCAAAAAGTAAGATTTTTACTTTCATTTCTTTTTCCTGAACATCATTTCTTTCCATTATAGCGAAATCTTTATCCTGCCCGCCAAAATTAACAAGACTCTAATAACTCTTGAACATTTAGACAAATTGTCTATAATATTCTTATACGTTTTATGTATCATTGGAGATCTCATGGAATTCAGTATGAATCTGGATGAGTTTTTTCAATGGCTTCGGCGGTTGGCTAAAGCCCTGCATGCCGTTGTTGGCCCCATGTGTGAAGTGGTCATCCATGATTTTCGGGATCTGGATCATTCTGTGATTGCCATTGAAGGAAATCTTAGCGGGCGAAAACCCGGTGCGCCCCTGCCGGATCTTAACTTTTTGGGCAGCGGGGCACAGGATATTGAACAGGATCAACTCAATTATCAAATTCAGATCGGGCGAAAAACCTTCCAATCCTCCACCGTCTGGATTCGTAACCGTGAAGGTCAGCCGCTGGGCGCATTGTGTATCAATATGGATTACAGCAAACTTCAGGATGTGCATGCCCTATTGGAGACCATGATGGAACCCCTGCGCCAGGAGCCTCAGTTCGTCATAGAGAATTCTTTTGCCACGGACGTGCAGGATCTAATTCAAAAAGCCATCCAGTCCATGTTGGAAGGCCCTGAACAAGACCAACCTGCCCGATTATCTGCCGCACGCAAAAAAAAGGTTATCCAGGCACTGGACACGAATGGGGTCTTTAACTTGCGCGGAGCTGTGGAAGAAATCTGTGAACTTCTTCAACTATCCCGCGCCAGTGTTTACAATTACCGAAGAAAGTAAATTGGCAAGAAATTCAAGGAGGGGCGCTTATGAACCCAGTGGTACTGCATGAAGAACAGATTCGCAATCTGGCAGGTATGTCGCCGCAGGCCATGCAGACCGTCGCGGAAGGTTTTATCCGCCTCTCCGCCGGTGATGTGAACCTGCCGCCTGTTCTGCGCATTGATTTTCCCCAGGTACAGGGAGAGGTGGATGTAAAAACCGCCGTGGTTCAGGGTTGGGACAGCTTCGCCATTAAAGTCGCTTCCGGTTTTTTTCAGAACAACACTCTCGGCCTGCCCACCGGCAACGGCTTAATGCTGGTTCTCAGTGCGGTTACCGGGAAACCGCAAGCCATCCTTTTGGATAACGGCTATCTTACCGATTTGCGTACCGGCCTGGCCGGTGCATTAGCAGCTCAGGTACTTGCCCCCCAGCATCCTGTGGTCGGGGTGATCGGCAGCGGCACGCAGGCTAGATTTCAGATCCGTGCCCTGAACCTGGTGCGTTCTTTCAATGAGCTGCATATCTACGGTATTGATCCTCAGTCCGTTAACACCTATGCGCAAGAAATGACGAAGGAGTTGGATATTCCAGTAATTGTGCATGAGAATCCGCGCAGCCTGGTGGAGCAGTGCACTTTGGTCATCACCACCACACCCAGCCATATCCCTTACTTGAAGGCGGATTGGCTGCATCCCGGACTGCATATCACCAGTATGGGAGCCGATGCACCCCACAAACAGGAATTGGATGCGGAAGTTTTCCGCGGTATGGATATAATCGTGTGTGATGCACGCCAGCAATGCGCCCAATTAGGCGAGCTTCACCACGCACTACATGAGGGCATCCTGCCGGATTTATCCCAGGTGTGGGAATTAGGTGAGCTGCTGGCCGGCACACAGCCCGGCCGCATGAGCGAAGAACAAATTACCTTATGTGAATTAACGGGCCTGGGCGTACAGGATACAGCTATCGCCCGTTATGTTTTGCATCAATCACGGCTTTGAACCTGGTTGAAGGAAAGGAACTCGATGAATAAAGACTTCACCCCCTTTGAATTGGAACGGTTTATGTCCATCTGGGAATACCAGGTAGATTACAACCTGTCGGAAAGCGGTGTCCATCCCATGACCATGCGTGAATTGGTGCAGGAAGATGTTTTTCTGCAATACTTTATGGATATTGAATTGAATTATCCACAAACCAATGGCATCCCTATGCTGCGTGATCAAATCGCACAGTATTACCCGGGCGCCACAAAAGATAACGTGGTCGTCACCACCGGGGCTGCCCAGGCGAATTTCACTTCCATTTTGTCACTTCTGGATGCCGGGGATGAGATTGCCATCATGCTGCCTAATTACATGCAAATTTGGGGCGTAGCAAAAAACACTGGGCTGAAAATCAATACCTTTGAATTGGACGAAAACAACGGCTGGCAATTAGACGAAGATTCCTTCCTTCGGGCAGTGACGCCGAAAACCAAACTGATTGCCATTTGCAATCCCAACAATCCCAGCGGACATATCCTCACAGAGTCAGAGCGTAGCCTGATCATTTCAGCGGCCAAAAAAGTGGGCGCCTGGATTCTCGCAGATGAAGTCTATGCCGGTGCGGAACACTGGACGGATGAGATCACGCCTTCCTTCTGGAATGACTATGACAAAGTGCTGGCGATTGGCAGTCTCTCTAAAGCCTATGGCTTGCCCGGCCTGCGTATCGGCTGGGTGGTCACCCAGAAAGAAATAGCAGATCAGATTTGGGCCCGACAGGATTACATTACCATCAGTACCACGCAACTCAGCAATCATCTGGCTGCCTTTGCATTATCCTCTGGCGTACGGCCCAGGTTGCTAGCCCGCACTAGAAGTTTAATCCGCCAGGGATATCAAAACTGTATCAACCAATTACAGGCCTACCCCGATTTATTCAGTTATACCCCGCCCGGAGCGGCAGCCATCATCTTTGTACGTTATAACAAGGAGATTCTCTCCAGGGACCTGGTGGACACCTTGATTCAGCAGCAAAAAACCTATGCAGTCCCCGGAGCGCATTTCGGTTTGGAGCATCATCTGCGCATCAGTTATGGGTTGTCGGATGAATATGTCACCGAAGGCATGCGGCGAATCATCCAGGAATTACTAAAGTATTAGAAATAACATCTACTTGTAACGAGATGATACGATGGTTATAATTATCTATCGTATCATCTTTTATTTTAAGGGGTTCTCATGGAATACAATCCAATTTTCTCTGTCATAGATCGCTTGCGCCTGCAAATGGCCCTGGATGATATTACCATGGACCTACTGGCTATCAAATACGGCGTCTCACGCGCCACTCTCTATCGTCTCTTTGGCAGTCGTAAGGAGATATTTAACCAATACTACAACCATAATGGAGTTTTCGACGGCAGCGAACCCAGCCCGGACATATCGGAGCGCATTCTCAAGGCAGCCGGAACGGTTTTCTTGTCTCATGGCTTCGCTTCGACCACCATGGAAAGAATAGCCGCCGAAGGCGGTGTGGGGTCCGCCACCCTGTATCGCCATTTTAGATCAAAAGAAAATTTGATTGAACAGGTGCTGGCCCGATTACTCCCCCAAGAGAGTCCTGATTTATCCATCCTGGATGAAGGCAGGGATTCTCAAGCAGCCTTGGAACAATTCACTCTCTCCATGCTGCTCTGGATTGGTCAGAATCAAGGGGTTCTAAAATTACTCCTATTTGAATCAGACACGCTTGCCGTAATACAAAAGAAAATCACTAAAATCCGTACTCGTACTCAAGACGGTTTGATGACCTATTTTCGCAATCAACTACCAAATTCGCCCTTCCGCGAAAACCAGGTGAGAACCCTGGCGGTCACTTACCTTGGATTGGTGATGGGGTTTTCCTATTCGAAAGCGCTAGTAGAAGTCCATGAGGCGCATGTAAACGAATCAGCGGCCTGGATTACCAGCATTATCCAACAAAAAATCAAGGATTTGGCGTGAAATAATCGCCACCGCGTAGGATACGTTGAGTCGGGGTAATTCAACCCGATAATCTATAAACCTCCCCCAGCGAAACCCAACAGTAGACACCTATATCAATCCAGAGTTGAGATCACCTACCCCTACGGAGTAATGTGCCCTTCAGGATACAGGCCGCCCTATCGGGCTCGCGACGACACGTTAAGTTTTTCTTAAAATCATCGGTACCGACCTGCGGCAGACACCTTTACCCATCCAAATGGAATTTCGGCGGGGTCTACGTACCCTGAAGGGCATTTACCCAACGCCCTTACACCCGTTATCAAACCCAAAACTTCTATCCCAGCATCTCGATAAATTTCTTCGCGTCATATTCCCACTGCATTTCTTCCACGCGTACATCGGTCTTCTTGGCATCCAATTCCGTGGCAGTCACCTGGATAAACCCGCCGCCGGCTTCAAACCGTAAACAACACGGGGCTTCATCCACCAGAGGCAAACGTCCCTCAAAAAACTTTTTAGTGCGCTCAATCACCTTAAGCTGGGATTGTTTTACCGTGAGTTGATATGTACCCATTGCAACCTCCTTAAAACCAGACCTGATTTCATCATAGCGCAAAATTTCCTTAAGGTATATCTGTATTTGATTAACATCTTTTTTTCAACCAATAAAAAAAGCTGTCTAATACGTAGCGGCAATTCATGAATTGCCGCTACGTATTAGACAGCTTGCTAATCGAATCTTTGTTGCTACCTATGCAATTAAAATTCCAGGGTGATCCCAATTGGACAATGATCCGAACCCATCACGTCAGGATAGATACAGGCATTCTTAAGATGGCTGCGCAGATCTTCGCTGATGAAAAAATAATCAATCCGCCAGCCGACATTTCTCTCACGCGCCCGGGATATCACATCCCACCAGGTGTAAAGGGCTGGTTCGGGGTGAAATTCCCGCAGGGTGTCGATATAACCCAGAGCCAAAAACTGATCCATCCAGGCGCGTTCTTCGGGCAGAAAACCGGAGGTTTTGCTGTTCTCCTTCGGATGTGCCAGATCAATCTCTTTATGGGCTGTATTCACATCCCCGCAAATCACAATCGATTTTCCAGCCTGACGCCGTTTCTCAACATGTTCCTGAAATGCGTCATAATAATCCATTTTATACTGCAACCGTTCCTTGGAGGCTTTTCCATTGGGATAATAAATATTGTACAGCTCAAAATCCCCAAAATCTGTGATTTGGGTCCGCCCCTCGGAGTCAAATCGTTCGATGCCCAGGCCGCTGCGGATGGAAATCGGGGTTAAAGGCGTGAAGAGCGCTACCCCGCTGTAGCCCTTCTTCTCAGCAGACACATAATGTGCCTGATAGCCATCGGGGTTCAGTAGATCAGCTGGCAGCACGTCCGGCTGCGCTTTAGTTTCCTGAACACAGAGCACATCCGGTTTAAAGCTGGATAAGAAATTTTGGAACTCTCCCTTGCGGTGTACAGCGCGAATTCCGTTCACATTCCAAGAGACAAGATGGTATTGTTTCATTTTTCCGTCCTTTACCATGGCATACTCGTCCCATGTTGTTTTCAATACAGCATGGGGTCATTATCACATCCAGTCATCCTAATAGTTCTTCCGGCGGCAGGGATAAGATACTGGGTACATCGAAATGATTTAAACTCAACTTGGCTGCCGGAATTGTCAGTTGATAAGGTTGAAAGTTATCCCCATAACCTTTGGGTAAATCAAACTCATCAAAAGCAGGCCCTACCCACATCTTACGACGTTGCTCCGCTGTCAATCGTAAGAACCGAGAATCAAAACTGGCAGCTTGTTTCCCTGAGCCAATTAAACTATTAGCTGGATTATATTTCTGATTAAAATAACGTTCCAACGCCAGACGGTCCTCATAAGAAGCCGCATGGATTAAGGCCACCAGATGGTGAACAGCAGGATCGTAAACATGATGTTCGTTTACCAGGCGTCTGCGAACATGGTCACTTTGTCCAACATAATCCAAAGACCGGCCATAAAACAGCAAATATACCCCTGCTATTTCTCTTGGCAGCTTCTTGGCAATGGGCGCAATGGTCACCGTTAAATTTTGCATACGCAATTCCTCTACGGCATCATACCATAATCCAGTACGGGATTTCCAGTCACATCCATCCACAAAACCAATTTTAATATTTTGCTGATATTTCGTTTGTATTTTTTTAATATCCCGGAATTATATTAAGGGTGAAAATCAAACCTTATGAGGAGGTAGACTATGTACCATAGAATTCAACCTAATTCACTTTGGAATGAAATGGACCGGCTGCAACGTGAAATGAACCTGTTAAGCAGTATGTTCAGCCCACGACGCCCGGCATCTACCCAATCATTCCCTGCCATTAATCTCTGGAGTAACGAAGATAGTGCCATTGCTACAGTGGAAATTCCGGGCGTAAAAATTGATGATCTGGAGATCATGATCACTGGCGATACCTTGACCTTGAAAGGCTCGCGCGAACCCAACACCCTGACAGCGGATGCCGTCAGCCATCGTCAGGAGCGCGGCTGCGGACAATTCATGCGCAGCTTAAAACTGCCTTTCCCTGTAGAATCCGAGAAGGTGGAGGCAAGTCTCAAGACCGGCGTATTGAAAATTCAATTACCCCGTGCCAGCGCGGATAAACCCAAGAAAATTTCCATCAGCACACAAAGTTAACCTTTATTTTTAACTGGAGGTGTAATATGACAGATAATATCGTCCAAACCGACAAAAACGAAATCATGGATCGGGATACCGAACAAACCCGTGATCGCCGTGTATTCAGTCCTTTTACGGATATCTACGAAACAGATCAGGAAATTCAACTGCTCATAGACCTGCCCGGTGTGAAGGAGAATGACATTGACATCACCCTGGAGAAGGACATTCTCAGCATTGATGCTTCCGTTGAACCCGAGCCTATGGATGGTTATTCCCTTACCTATGCGGAATATGCAGTGGGTGATTTCCATCGAAAATTCCGCTTGACAAAGATGGTGGATCAAAATGCCATTGATGCCGTATTGAAAGACGGTGTTCTGAAAGTGACCCTCAACAAAGCCGCTTCATCCCAAACCAAAAAGATCACTGTTCAGTCGAAATAGGATCAGGATAAGGAGGAAAACGATGGCCATTAAAGATTTATTACCGTGGAATCGTTCATCCGAGAAGAATGAGATTATTCCCATCCGAAATCAAACCAAAAATGAGCTTGAGCGGATGGACCAACCCTGGGATCAATGGATGAATGAACTATGGAGAGACCCTTTCAGCTTTCCGTTCACCAAGGATTTGTCGCAGTCCTTCTCACCAGCGTTTGATCTCAGTGAGTCCGACACAGAAATCATCGTCAGCGCCGACATTCCGGGACTGGACGTAAAAGATTTCACCATTAACCTTGAATCGGACCATCTGGTGATTTCCGGGGAGAAGAAAATGGAAAAGAAAGAGAAAGATCATACCTATACCCGGATTGGCAGAGTCTATGGTTCCTTCCGGCAGCACATCCCGATTAATGCAAGGCAGATCGACGAAAACAAAATCCAGGCTGTCTATAAAGACGGTGTACTGCGAATCAAGCTGCAAAAAAAGGAAAAATCCTCCATAAATAGCAGGAAAATTCCGATCAAATCCAGCTAATAAAGACAAAGCAGGCCAAATTTGGCCTGCTTTTTTATGTAAATGTTATGGGGGAAAAAGTCACTTCGGCTTTATGATTAAGTTTGCAAGGCTAAATCTCCTGCGTCGAGACTTCTTTGTTGGTTCTTCAGGAGATGTCCATGATTGGAAGCCGTTTACTGGTTAATTATGAGTGTTACTAGTTTAATATATTTTTTTCTACCTTTAAGTTCTTTTTTCATCTGCTCAATTCTGGCAATCCGACTCATCCAACGATATCGGGTTATTGGCAGCCGTGAATTTGCATATGTATTGCTGTTGTCTGCTGCCTGGTCCTTGTTCAATGTTTTTGAACATCTAGATATCCAGAATACCGGTTTGTTTTGGGCCAGATTATCCCGTATCCCGATCAGTTTAATTCCTGTTTTATGGCTGCTTTTTACAGTTAATTATTCCCATCAAAAAAGTCTGATTCCCGACTCACTTGTGGGAGTATTGCTCATCATTCCCTTTTTGACCAACATATTTCTGTGGGTTCCCGCCATGCAGCATTTTGTCTGGAATGGGTACGTCATGCGAATTGTGGATGGGTTCTCATTTTTCGAAATGTCCAAAGGAGGATGGTTCTGGGTTTATTATGGCTATCTTTATGGCTTGGTGTTCGTCGGAGCGGTTACCGTTCTACTACGATTAGCAAATTCAGAGAATGTTTTCAGAAAACAAGCGCTGGGTATTTTAGGTGGCTTGGTTTTCCCATTTGTTGCAAATATTTTGTATCAATCACACTTATATCCTTTTTTCGTGGATGATTTGACCCCCACATTCCTGGGAATTGGCGGATTGGTAATTTTCCTCAGCTTGAACAAAACCAGATTATTTGATCTATTGCCGGAACCGCCCAGCGAGGTATTTGAGAGCAGCCTGGATGGCATTCTAATTCTCGATAATCAATACCGCATTTTAGCTGCAAACCGGGCAGCGAATTCATTTTTATCCACCACAAAAAAAATAAAAATTGGCAGCCCGCTTGAAGACGTTATGCCGCAATGGACTGAATATCTATCCCGGATTCAGACCACCACAGACCAGGAACATGGCTATGTCTTCCTCCGTGGGGATAGAATTTTCGAAATTCGTCTGGTTTTTATCAACAACAACACATATGATTCCGATCGAAAATTACTCTTTATCCGGGATGAAACTTTGCGCTTACGAGCGCAGCATGAAATGGAAATTAATCAAAAGAAATACCATGCCCTTTATGAAAACATGCTTAATGGCGTCATTGTTTTCCAAACGGATAATGAGGGCCACAATTTCAGCATCCAAACCTTGAATCAATATGCATCAGACAATTTAAAGTTAAACGTAAAGGATACAGACCATCAAAAATTCAATGACCTTCTTCCTGTTCAATCTTTTAAAGTACTTTGGGATGCCATTCCCCAGGTTTGGTTAAGTGCTGAACCTGCACATCTCCCCATTATAAAAACCCATGAAGAAGACCATTACGTTTGGCGGGAATTTAGTCTATATAAATTTTCTGATACGGAAGTCATAGCCCTTTACAAAGATATCAGCGAAGAAATGTGTGCCAAAGAGAACTTAACCTTAACCAATCGCGAATTGCAGCATTACGTGCAACAGTTGGAAAATTATAACAGCGAGGTATTAACCCTTAACCAATTTGGGCAACAATTACAATCCTGCCTGAATTTCACTGAAGTTGCCCAGACGGTACACGTATATACCCAGAAACTCTTTCCCAACCAAAAATTTCAAGTGGTTATCTTTGATTTATTTCATGAATCCTTCATCTATTCTGATTACGGGGAAAGCAGTGAATTTATAAAGGATTTTCTAAACAATAGAATCATCAAATCCCTGCCATTTAATGTAATCCGCGAATTTGGCATCCAGGATTTTGAATCACAACAGATTAAAAATAAGCATAATTTGAAAGAGAACCAGGTTATCCCCTATCTGTTCTCTGTCTGTCGCTTCGGAACCGATAAACTGGTGATGATCATTCTGGACAATTCCACTCCAGGCATGGATCAAAAACACCGCCAACAATTATCCTCCATCGTCGAACGCATGATCCTGGCCCTTTCCAACATTGATTTACAAGAGCAATTGACGTATCAGGCACTGCATGATGAGATCACAGGCTTTTATAATCGGCGCTACCTTGCGGATTACCTGCCGCGGGAAATTCACCGTGCGGAACGGTATCATCACAATCTCTCTTTAATTATGCTGGATGTAGATTATTTTAAACACTTCAACGACACCTATGGACATCTCCTGGGCGATTTTATCCTGGAAAAAATCAGCGCATTAATATCCTCGTTGCTGAGGAAAAGCGACCTTTCTTTTCGTTATGGTGGAGAAGAATTTCTGCTGGTTCTTCCAGAGACAACACTTCAGGAAGCAAAAGAAAAGGCCGAGACGATTCGCCGCGCCATCCATGAACTCAGCATCGTATGGCAGGATCAGACACTGGAAAAGATTTCCATCTCGGGCGGGGTTAGCAGTTTTCCGGAACTTACCCAATCCTCGGAGGAACTGATCCAACAGGCAGATTTCGCTCTCTATCAAGCGAAAGAGGACGGAAGAAATCAAATTCAGATTTTTCACCCCAGCAGATCAGAATGAACCCATTTTTACGCTGTCGATGAGACAAATATCACATTCATGACCCTCAAAGAGCCGTACAATAAACTTGTACCTCGCACACACTAAAGGTACTGGAGGATTTCATGAGTGAATATATTAATAATACAGAAAAACGAAAAGTCTTAATTAAAGATCTTTTAAAACGAATCCATGCCGGCACTCCTGTTGAGGCATTAAAGAACGAGTTTTCCAGTTTACTTGAAGAAACCAACGCCGCCGAGATCACCCAGGTTGAGCAGATGTTAATTGAAGAAGGCATGCCCGCCGAGGAAATTCAACACCTTTGTGATGTACATGTACTTTTATTCAAAGACACCTTGAACGAGACTCAATCCCCAGAGACCATGCCGGGGCACCCCATCCGTAATTATCTGCTGGAGAACCAAGCTGTTCGTTCCAGGTTGGAAGCTCTGGCAACAATCAGCACCCATCTGGATTCTTCGGCCACGGTGGAAAAAATTCAAGTATTAAAACAACTCATTCAAACCATAGCCACTTTTGAAAAGCATTATGCCCGTAAGGAAAATATACTTTTCCCTTATCTCGAAAAGAAGGGCTTCGCTGGTCCCAGCACGGTGATGTGGGGAATCCACGATCAAATTCGCCTGGATTGGAAAAAGGCGCTCGTTTTGTTAGGCCAAAATGTGAATGATCCAAAAGCGAATGCGGTTGAAATTAAGAAACTTACCCAACAATTTGCAGAGAAAATGCAGGAAATGATTTACAAAGAGGAAAAAATTCTCTTCCCGGCAGCCATTGAACGCCTGACAGAAGCCGAATGGATGCAGATTGCCGAACAGGAAGGCGAAATTGGGTTTTGCTTTATCCAACCCGAAACCAAAGCACAGACTGCCACAGAGCCAGCAGCGGTCAAACCAGAACCTCAGCGAATCTCAGAAGGTCAATTCCCGTTGGACACCGGCGCATTAACCGTTCAACAAATCAACTTAATGATCCGGGCCTTGCCTGTGGATATCACCTTTGTGGATGAAAATGACGAAGTACGGTTCTTCTCCCTGACCAAGGATCGAGTCTTCCAGCGATCCCCTGCCATCATCGGCAGAAAAGTACAGAATTGCCACCCACCCCAAAGTGTGGACAAAGTCCAAAAAATATTGCTGGATTTCAAGAGCGGCGCCCGCGACGAAGCCGAATTCTGGATTCAAATGGGTGAAAAGTTTGTGGTCATCACCTACTATGCTTTGAGGGATGAAGACGGCACCTATCGCGGCACCGTGGAAGTCTCCATGGATGCAGCCCACCTGCGCGGTTTGCAAGGCGAGCGTCGTTTACTGGACGATTGATATATTTTTTTCACACGATTTGAACTTCGCTATCCTCAAAGGATTGGTACAATTACTCCAGTAACAAAGATTACAGGAATGATTGTGCTGATCCTTTATTGTTTGGGCATTTTCCAGTACAGTCCGATGGTTCATGAGCGATAAAAATATTTATCACATTTTAGGAGTTAATTACGAAGCGGATCAAAGCACAATTGAGATCGCTTATCGTCAATTAGCCCTGCTTTACCACCCGGATCGGAACCACGCCAAGGAAGCGGCAACCTTGATGGCGGATATTAATCATGCCTATGAAATTTTAAAGAACAGGGAACGAAGAAAGAAATACGATCGGGAACATCTATTCCGGCAAACCGTGCGCACCCCTCCTGCTCCCATGAAACCCATTATCCATCATCGTAAATGGGAACCCCGCACTGAGGACACCCAGCCAAAAGATATTCAGGCATTCATTATAGAACTGCATTATCATCCATACGCCATTGAATTGGATGCCATCATCTCCGTACTGCCAGCCAAAACCATTCGCTGGGTACAGGAGAAACCGAATTGGATCGCCGGGGTCATTGAACACCAGGGCAAGTTTTACCCCGCCGGCGATTTGCGCGAATTGTTGGACCTCAGCCTGCCGGAAACAACCAAGAACGAACCCTATTTACTTTGTCGAATTCAAGGCGTTGAAATCGCGCTGAAGATTGATAAAGCAGTAAAAACCACCCTAATCCCAGCCAATGCCATTAAAGCCGTACCGAGTTTTGATGAGGATCAGACCCTCAGTTTTGTCAACGGTCTTTTCCTGGAGGGAGACCAGGTGATTCTTTTCCTCAATCTGGGTGGATTATTCACTCCCAGTCAATGGGAAGAATTGAATGAATTCACAACGACTTTAAAATTAACTTAACCCATCATGGTGTACAACTGAGCATAGCGCCCATTCAAAGCCATTAGTTCATCATGTGTTCCTTGCTCTGCAATCCGCGCGTGTTCCATCACCAAAATCAAATCCGCGTTCACAATGGTGGACAGGCGGTGTGCAATCGCAAAGGACGTGCGCCCTTTCAGCAGCACCTGCAAGGCATCCTGGATAAGAAGCTCGGTCTGGGTATCAATACTGGAAGTTGCTTCATCCAGAATCAAGATTCTGGGATTGGCAATCAGCGCCCTGGCGAAGGAAATCAACTGGCACTGACCCACGGAAAGATTCCCGCCGCCCTCGCCAACATTGGTGTCATAACCTTGGGACAGGCCGATGATGAATGGATGCGCGCCAACTGCTTTCGCTGCACTTTCCACTTCCTCGTCACTAGCATCCAGCCGCCCAAAGCGGATATTCTCGCGGATGGAATCTGAAAACAGGAAAGGATCCTGCAGTACGATCCCCATTTGTCGGCGTAAACTGTGTTGGGTAACGGTACGAATATCCGTCCCGTCAATGCGGATGATGCCGGTGGTCGGGTCAATGAAGCGCGATATCAATTTAACCAGGGTCGATTTTCCGGCGCCGGTTTCGCCTACCAGGGCAATGGTTTGGCCGGGTTGAATCGTCAACTGAATATGGCTCAAAACCTCATCCTGCCCTTCTTCATAACTAAAACTGACATCCTCGAAGCTGACTTCCCCGCGTATGGTGCCCAATGTCGCGGCATCAGGGGCATCTTCCACATCCGCTCTTTCATTCAGCATACGCACAATTCGCTCCCCGCTGGTCATCGTGCGTTCGAAGCTGTCATAACGCTGGCTCAAATCCCGGATGGGATCAAAAAAGCGATTGATATATAAAACAAAGGCCACCAGAATACCCGGGGTAATTTCTTCACCCAGCACCGCGTTGCCCCCAAACCAGATCACCAATGCCATGGCAATGCTGCCCAGTAAATCCACCGAGGGAAAAAAGTACGAAATCATTTTTACCACACCCAGGTTGGCGTTTAAATTATATTTATTAACCACCTCATTAAAATGCGTGTAATTGGTTTGCTCACGCGCAAAGGACTGCACCACGCGGACGGCATTAATGTTTTCCGCCAGAACGGAATTAACCCAACTGATTGCCACCCGCGCTTTTTGATACCCCTGGCGGGCATTCATGCGAAAGATCACTGCAAATGCGATCATGATGGGCAGGACGGTAAACGTCAGCAAGGATAATTTCACATCCATAGACAGCATGGTGACCAGAATACCGATCAGCATAAAGAAGTCACGGAAAATAGCCAGCAGCGACCAGACCAGAAAATCACGCAGCACATTGACGTCATTAATCACGCGGGTGATCACGCGGCCCACACTAAAGCGGCTGAAAAAGTTCAGCGAGAGCACCTGAAGATGGGCAAAAAGCCGCTCGCGAAAATCATAAATGATGGATTGCCCGACCCGCGACATGATGGAGAAGCGAAAATAAATCGAAGCCCATTGCACCATACTGACCAGGACATAATAAATCACAGCCAGGAGCAAACGCTGGGGGTCTGCCGCGGCAATGCCGTCATCCAAAGCCATCTTTACAAAATAAGGTCCCGCCACCAAGGTAACGGCGGTCAGCAGATTAAGGAACATGGCAAAAAATATCTGCCAAAAATATGGCCGGATCATTTCCCAGAGTGTACGCATCACGTCCCGGTTATACAGGGTGCCGTAGACGTTATCCAACTGTTTGGGTGGATTGACATCCGTGTGAATAGGATCAGATGTGAGTGAGGGGGTGGTTTGTGTGCTCAACTTTCCTGCTCCCTCAGCTGTAATTCGTAGATATTGCGATACAAACCATTTAGCGCCAATAGTTCCTCATGGGTGCCGCGTTCTGCAATGCGGCCGTCCTGCATCACCAGGATCAAATCCGCGCGGCGTACGGTGCTTAAGCGTTGGGCAATCACGAAAGTGGTTCGGCCTTCCATTAACTTCATCAGGGCTTCCTGAATAATTTTTTCGGTTTTCATGTCCACACTGGAGGTGGAATCATCCAGAATGAGAATGCGCGGGTCCAATAAAATGGCGCGGGCAATGGCAATACGCTGGCGCTGCCCACCGGAGAGGGTGGTACCACGTTCGCCGATCATCGTATCATACTGCTCGGGCAGCTCCATGATAAAATCATGCGCCTGAGCGGCTTTAGCCGCCGCGATAATGTCCAGCATAGTAATATTCGGTTTCCCATAGGAGATGTTTTCACGGATGGTGGTGGAAAACAACAGCGAAGTTTGCAGCACAATGCCAATCTGTTTGCGCAAGGTCTCCAGCTCCAACAGGCGCGTATCAAAACCGTCGATGCGTACAGAACCTTTATCTACATCATAAAATCGGGGAATCAAATTGACCAGGGAAGTTTTACCGGACCCGGTCGGGCCGATCAACGCCACGACCTGATTGGGTTCAATGACCAGGTTGATATTTTCCAGAGCTGACACAGGTTCGCTGGCATAGCGCAGACTGACATTCTCGAAGGCTACCTTACCGCGAATAGACTCCAATATAATGGCATTCTCGGGAGAAACGATCTCGGGGCGAGTTTGTAACACTTCAAAAGTTCGCTTGATTCCGGCTGCCGCCTCGCCAGCCTGATTGACCAGCCAGGATAGCTGCTGTGCCGGTTCGGCGAACAATAACAAATAGCTGTTAAACGCCACCAACTCGCCCAAGGTTAACTGCTTTTGCATCACCATCTGACCACCAAACCAGAGGATCAAAATAGTGACCAGCGCTACCAACAAGTTGGTGGTGGGAACCACACGGGCAAATTCCTGTACGGTACGAATTTGAGCATTATATAATTTGCGATTGGATCGATTAAATCGTTCGTTCTCAAAATCCTCTCGGGCAAAGGCGCGTACAACCTGGGCGCCAATGACGTTTTCCTGCAAACGGGAGGAGACTTCCCCCATAGTGTCATCGACCTCGTAAAACAGTTTACCCACCCGCTGCCCAAAGGAGATGGTCATGCGCAGCATCGGCAGGATGGGCAGCATGGCAATCAGAGCCAGCTTCCAGTTGCTAATGAAGAGAATGACCGTCACGCCCAGCATCAGAACGATGGTCTGCAGCAGATTCATTAATCCGCTGGCGGTGAAATTCTGGATGGCACTGACATCTTCAATACAGCGGCTGATCAGTTGGCCGCTTTGCACTGAATCGTGATAACTGAAGGGTAAATGCTGAATATGATTATAGAGGCGGTTGCGTAAATCATAGGCAATTTTATGCGCAATGCCGTGGGTTCGCAGGATACGCCGGTTGATTAGAATGGCTTTGAGCACCCCCAGACCGATGACGACAAGCGCCGCCTGAAAGAGAAAGGCTCGTTCCTGTTGTACCAAACCGCGATCAATCACCTGCTCAATAATCTTCGGCAGAATCATGTCTATCGCTGTGTAAGCAAATAATAAACTGGTTGCAATCAGCAAGGAGGTTCGGTAGGGATGGATCAAAGACCGAAGTTTTTCTATGGGAAACATAAATTACTCGCTACAATGAAGAAGTTTTCGAATGGAAGTCGAATGTCGGTGTTAATTTGAATTATACTTTACTTTTTGAGCACCTTTAAAAAAGAGTCTGATCATGTTATGATCAGAAGCATAAATTTATCCGGTTTTTAGAGGTGCAGTATTAATACAGCAAATTTCATCCCGGCTTTTGTCACCATTTTTTTCATCCTGGGCCTGGGTTTTATCGTTCAGAAGAAAAAACCATTCACATCCGAAGCCTTAAATCAGCTCTCCACCCTGGTCGTCAGCGGGGTCATGCCGTTCTATATTTTTTATACCACTGCGACCAATACCACCCTGCAACTGCTTAATAAAGCTCCTCTGCTGATTTTAATAGGTGCCATCGTCCCATTTGTTACATTTTTATTGGCCCCCATCTTTATTAAATTACTGAAAGTCCAACCCCCACAACAGCCTTCTTTCGCATTCTGTCTCATGTATGCCAATACTGGCTTTTTAGGTATACCCATTTGCAGTTTGCTCTTCGGCTCTGAGGGCGCTTTTTATGCCGTGATGTACAATTTCGGAACCACCCTGATTATTTTGTCATTCGGTGTCTGGACCTTAAGCGGCGGCGGAAAAAACACCCTGCGAAACTTGCTGGTCAATCCGCTCATTTGGAGCATGCTAGCCGGGATTCTAATCGCAATCAGCGGCATTCATCTTCCCGAGTGGGTATTAAATCCACTTACCACGATTGGTAACTCCACCCTGCCCATTGCCCTGTTGGTGGCTGGGGCCCAAATTGGAAACATCCCCCTGGAAAAGAACGGTTACACCCCTATGGTAATCTTTGTCACTTTTAGTCGATTAATGCTGCTTCCAGGGATATTGTTACTGGTCTTTTTCCTCTTGGGTTGGCATGATACGGATCATCAGGTGATGGTGCTGCAGGCTGCCATGCCGGTAGGGATTGCCTCCACCATTTTAGCTAATCGCTATCAGGCGGATGGCCATTTTGCTGCCATCGCCACCGTTTGGACTACCCTGCTGGCTTTGATCAGCCTGCCCTTGATTGCTTTTCTATTCTTCTCATAAAATAAAAAACAGGCCCGCGAGCCTGTTTTATTGGTCTTAGATGGTCACCAGTTCGAACATATCCTTGGTCACGCCGCACTCGGGGCATGTCCAATCCTCAGGTAAATCTTCAAAAGCTGTTCCAGGAGCAATGCCGCTTTCCGGATCCCCCAACGCAGGATCATAAATATAATCACATGCCATACAAGCCCATTTTTCCATCAGTATACCTCCATTGATCTGTATCGATAATAATGTTATAGCTGATTATTCCATTTAGGGCAATCCCTTTGACAAACAATGGGGTTGGATCGTTAAGACCCTAAGGGCTATATAAACACGTAGGAGCTGTTCAAAAAGTAAGGCGTGCATTGGGTAGCCGGTTGTTGGACACGCACCCATCCGATTGGCGAGACGGAGTGTGAGGTGGGCATGTCCGGCGTGACGATCACATTGCAGAGAAAGTACCCATCATACGTAGGGGTAGGTCTGAGACCTACCCCTACGCCGGTCAGAACTCTTTTTTATTTTTGGCGGGTATTACGCAATTTGCGCTCATTCAGTATCATTTAAATCTATAGGATAATTTCATATTGGTTTCGTCATCAACCAAATTTACCCTACCTATTTTTTTTACTGGATTTTTCCTCATCTCAATAATAGTTTATCAATAGTTTCTTAGGGTCTGATTATTAACACACCTTGTATAAATCCAATTCCAGAACTTGTGCAATATTAGATATAATTAATCCCAACAAGACGATCCTTCCCTGATCCAAAGGAGTAAACGTGCGGCGATCCACCCCCTTGCACCGTCCCATCGTACGAACGATTTTAAAATCCATCATTCATGTAGCCTTTTCCGTATTAACGGATTTTCGCATCCTTGGAAAAGAAAATATTCCAGCCGAAGGCGCTGCTCTGATCGTCTCCAATCATTTTAATTTTGTAGATCCAGTGGCTCTGATTCAGGCCTTTCCGCGCCGCCTGGATTTTATTGGGGGCACTGAATTACCTAACTCACCGCCCATTGTGCGCTTTATTCCCCGCATGTGGGGAGTTTACAAAGTCCATCGTGGACGCAGTTCGCGGGATGCCTTGATGGATGGACTGACCAGTTTGAAAAATGGCCGCTTTCTGGCTATCTTTCCTGAAGGCGGCAGTTGGGCAACCGTATTACGCCCCGCCCGCCCCGGCACCGCCTTATTGGGTGTCCGCTCCGCAGCACCTATCCTGCCGGTTGGACTGGATGGTTTCACCAGCATGTTTCCCCTAAGCGCAGGCAAACGAAATACCGTCACCGTCAGCATCGGAAAACCATTTTATTTGGTAAATCCTGGTGAAAATGCACGCATAGACCGGGATCATCTGGAAGATATGGGACATACCATGATGCGGAAAATAGCCGAATTACTACCGCCCGAACAACGCGGTTATTACTCCGATGATCCTGCTATCCGGGAGGCAGCCAAAGGAACTGAAATTTACCCTTGGGATACCCTGATCGAAGCCTGATCTCAAGGGTTCTAGGTAAAAAATAATAGCATTACGCAGACCTTGATGGATATTGGTCTGCGTTTATTTTTTAATGCAATATGCAAAGTCAAACTGGAGTGAGCAAATATCATCCAATTATTTAACAGCTTGTATAATAATAGAAACACAATCCAAAGTACGATAGTCAGTTGGCAGGCAGCAAGACCAGTAGGGTCAATTGATTTCACTAAACATGGAGAACCTATGGACACATTTCTCGATTTTCTTAACACTGCGGAATCTATAGAATTAACAAAATTATCCGGCGTCGATATCGCTCTCGCCGAACGTATCATGGCTGCCCGCCCGTTTCAAACCGAACAGGATGTAGCCAAGGTCAGCGGATTGAACGAGAAGAAAGTAGCCAATATGAAAGCCGCTTTCGAAAAGTCGGATCAAATCATTTATATGTCCAATCAGACCCCTGTCCGCATTCCTGAGAAAACAATCCCCAACAATGCAACAATCACCATCAAAACGGATGCTGCCCAGGAAAAAAACGAATCGGTTAAAAAGAAAGGCGCAGGCCACTGGATCGGACGGGCATTAACCTATATCTTTGTAACAATTCTGATCCTGATTATCATGGGCGCCCTGGGTGCAGGCGTTTATTACGGTGTACCTTATTTTTATGAAAAAATTATCATGCCTATTGAACTTAATACCACCAAAATTAGCGAAATTGCCACTCAACAGGCTTCCGACTTGAGCGATATGCAAACCCTGGTCAACGAGCTGCAAACACAGATTGATACCCTGCAGAGCCGGAATGATGAAATGGGACTAACCATCGCTGCTCATACCGAGAGCATCGCCCAATTGGAAATTTTACAGGCAGATCTGGAACTTGCCCTCTCCCAACAAAGCCAGGGATTAAGCGACACCCTTACCTCTCGCCTGGAATATGACCTGATGATCACCCGGGCCATTGAACTGCTTTCGCGCGCGAATTTATACCTCTCCCAAAGCAATTTTGGCCTGGCCAGAGAGGATATTCACACCGCATACAGTTTGTTAACCACCTCGCAGCCCTCATCAATAAGCAATGAAAAGCGTCTTTTCCTGCTAACGGTTACCCAGCGTTTGGAATTCGCCCTGAATAATCTGCCGGCGTATCCTGTTGTGGCAGCCAACGATGTGCAAATTGCCTGGCAATATCTGGTGGATGGCGGCATACCAGTGGATGCGATTCCAGTGCCTGTCTTCACCCCCACCTATACCCCCACCCCATATTTCACCATCACACCTGAGATGATGACACCCACCCCGTATCTGACACCCACTGCGAATTAATACCCTGTGGAACTGCATAAGAGGCTAATTATGCAAAATAATGAATTGAATACGCAGCCACAACTGCCAACCAAACAGGCAGCTTTTTCTATGCGGAAGGTGATACCCGGCTTCCTGATTGCTTTCCTGATCTCCATCCTATGCATAATTGTCGTCTCGGGAAAGTGGGATTGGTGGGAGGGTTGGCTGTTGGTGATCATCACCAGTGCTACCACCACCGGAGGGCGCCTTCTATTAATCAAGAAACATCCGGATTTGGCGAATGAACGAGCCAACTATAAAGAACAAACCGGTGTTCAGACCTGGGATAAGAAATTGATGCCAATCGTAGCCATTTTTGGCCCTCTATCCATTTGGATAGCTGCCGGTTTGAATAAACGTTTTGTTTCAACCGGAACGCTGCCAATCAGCATCGAAATCGCCGCATTCATCCTGATTTTTGCTGCTTATACTTTCAGTACCTGGGCCATGTTGGAGAATCAGTTTTTTGCCGCCGTGGTGAGAATTCAAAAAGACCGCCAGCATCAAGTCATTGAGACTGGACCCTACCAGTTCGTGCGCCATCCAGGCTACGCGGGGAGTTTTTTCGCCACCTTATTCATTCCTCTGGCCTTGAGTACCTACTGGGCCTATATCCCCGTCCTCCTAACCAACCTGATTCTTTGCATCCGCACCGCCAAGGAGGACCGCTTTCTACAGGCGGAACTGCCTGGCTACGCAGAGTACGAAACCAGAACCCGCTATCGTCTCATTCCAGGCATCTGGTGATTAAATTTATTTAAAATAAAAACTCCGGATGAATCACCTCCGGAGTTTTTGATTTAATAACAATACTTCATTCGATTTTATAATCACACGGCAAATAGCCGCATCCGATATACTCTAGACGCTTTTCGATATCCTTAACCATATATCCCGGCTCCACCCACAAGCCATATTGCGCACCTGTGGCTTTATCTGCCACATTGGGACGGGCGACATTGAAATTGACAAAATTAAAGATCAATGTCAGCCCCAGCATCCAGGCCAATACCCTGGGCTTGGATTCAAAAGCAAAACCACACAGGATCAACCAGAAAGGCAGGGTCGGTAACAAGTAGGATGGCTCTGTGGGAATATACAGGTAAAAGGCATCCATAACCACAATCACTGCCAGGCACGCCAGCGGCAAACCACTTTGCTGAGGCAGTGTTCTATTTTTCACCCTACGCATCAGTCGCACGGCTCCCCAGATCAGGATCACAAAAACAAACGGACTCCAGAAATAGATGTTCTTATACACAAAGCGGCCGAGGCGCAGGTAAAGCGTCCAATATTCCTGCCCGCCCACCGATGCGGAAAGAAAGGTGGTGTGCCATTCCGCGAAATCTGCCGAAGGCAGGTAAAAACTCAGGCCAAAGAAGGCGCCCACCACAGCCGTCTGCACAATCATCCAGCGTTTTTGCGGCAGACTGAAGAAAAACCATAAGATAATCACCGCCGCAATTAGGGAAACGGTTAATCGGGAACCGACACCCAGAGCAAAAGCAGCACCGGCCGTAAAGTACTTACCGCGCAGCACTTGCAAAATACCCAGAAAGATAAACCCAATGGCGAAGAAGTAATCCATGGTACAGGTGGCATTCACCCAGAAGTACGGCTGCACCATCAGAATCAGGGTCAACAGTTGATAATGAGGGACCTCATATTGCCGGCACAGACGCATGAAAACGTAGAGCACCAGCAGGGCCATACCCATACTGGCCAGGTTGGTCAAAAAAGAACCGCCGAGAGAGTTAATGAAAAAAGTCAGGGTTTCGTAAACCAAAAAACCGGGCACCCGCGAAGGGACATAATCAAAGGTTTGAGCAAAATGCTGACCCGTCCAGAGGACATTGTAGGAATCATAATCGCTGCCGTAGCCGAGGAAAAGCAGCGGCACATAGAGGATCAGAGCCAAAAGGATCAGATGATGGTCGGTAAATTTCTTTCGCATGGCAACCCGCATAGTATAGAATAAATACTGGCTTGATTATATCCGGGATTTTTATAATGGATAGCGCAAATCATCCATTAGGTGCCCTGCCTCGTTAACCAAGATTTTTCGAAATCGGCAGGATTGCAATGTCCTTATAAAATTGCCACACCGGTGCTGGCTATTCCTCTAATAGGTTCTTGTTCTTAATTACGAAAAAGAATCAACACTAAAGGAAATCCCCCATAAATACCGGGGGATTTCCTTTAGTTTGGTTAGGCAATTCCTGTCAGGGAACATGTTACACTGTTCATAGAAACAGGATTTCTACCATGTCAGTGAATGAACCCCAAAATGAGATTATTAATCTTTGTATCGCCAGCACTCAGGCTGAATATCGCGGTGAGTTGGATGAAGCTCATAATTTAGTGCAACAAGCCTGGGATCAGGCACAGGATCACTTCGAAGCTTGCGTGGCTGCCCATTATTTGGCCCGCTATCAAGCGACGCAAGTAGAACAGGTTGCCTGGAATCGCACAGCCCTATCCCATGCCCTGCGTTCGAAAGATCCTCGCGTAACCCCATTTTTAGGATCGTTGTATGTAAACTTGGGACAATCCCTTGAATCGCTGGGAAATCAAATACTGGCTGAAAAATATTATGCGTTGGCAGCCAACTATGGGATTTTTCATACAGCTGATAATACCCCATCGTAATCCCAGATTGTATTGATTGTTCAAACTCAGGAGAGATTAGTATGCCCATCCAAATCGATAAAGATAAGCCCAAAATGACCGGTTCTGTCCAGACCATGTTGACCTGGACACGGGTGGCTTTATCCGAAGATGAAATTCCCAGCGAGTATTTGCCTTATTTCAATAAGTTAACTTTCGACTGTGAGGTTTTTCCTTACACGTTAATTGCTCCGCCCATGAAAAACCGTTGGTACAAACCGGTTGAGAGATTGATCACCTGTATCGGGGATCAATTGTTCGTATTGGAAAAACAAAACAAAAAAATCAGTCAGCAGTCCATGCACCTTAACCCTGGCATTGACCTGGAGCTGGGCAATTCTCTGCTCTTCTCATGGATCACCCTGCGTGATTTATCGACGGGGGCAAGAACCAGAAAAATAATTCTGACCTTCAACGCGGCCACCGCGCGTCATTACGAGCCCCTGCTCAGAAAAATCCGGCCTTCTATCAAGGCTGATTCAACTGACCAAGCTCAGAATCCAACAAGCTTGCAGAAAGCTTTAGTCTCCGCGGATTTCAAATTTAATCATTTTGCCCAGGAAAGCATCTTACCCGGTGAGATGGTTCGCGACAGTCTGTGGCAGCCTGCTTTTAAAACGCCCTCTTTTACTTTATTGGGAAAGAATTTGTTTCATATCAAAACCCTGGCCCACATGACTATTCTAACGCAAAGCGAACTGATCCTGCTATGGGACGATGAACGCGGTCTTGAAAACCGGGGCGTGCGCTATGGTGGAATTCGTCGTTTCATTCCCATCAAACATATTAAACATGTCTCTGTAAATAACCCTGTGAATCATGCCAGTTCTTTATTCCTGACGCTGAGTGATGACAGCCACGTTTATCGGTCTTTTGAATCCAATAATCAAAATGCTCTGCTGCCGTTCAGTCAGCGGGTTATATCCCCGGTTAGTGCATAAATAAGCAAACATGATGGCATATGGCTAACACGATCTTGTCCTTTTTTTTCAAAATTATCAGATGAATTAGGGGCAGTCAAAAAAGTAGAAGCAATTCATGAATTACCTCTACTTTTTGACTGCCCCTTTAGTTTTTATTTTTTATCTCGTACAGGGCGTATGCCGATCCAAATTCCTGCACGGGTTCCGGCAACTGAGTCAGAAAATCCTGCAAGCCCTGCAGTGTGTCGCGGTTCTTCTCATTCACCCAGTATTCCATGACAAAATCAATCCCACGGTGATAAACCAGCACATGAGTAATGCCTTCTTTGCGCCATGCATCCAGGATTGCGGTTCCATCCCCATAAGTTTGCCAATCCCTTTTCCAGCGATCCAGAATTTCATCCGGCTGGCAGACTGGAAGGCAATGGTAACTGCGGGTTTCATAGAGCAGCAAGGTATGAGTGTCTTCCGGCAACTCTTTCACAGCCTGCATGGCAGGTACGTACCAGCCCAGGGTTTCTTCCAGGAAATCCTCAGCCTGCAGCTTGCCTGTCATCACTGGAAAAACTTGCTGAAAGGTTGCATTCGATCCAAATTGGATGGTGGTTAAACCCACAGCCAGTAGGACGGCTGCCTGTGCAATTCGCGAAAGGCGAACCGTGGAGGTATCCAACTGGCGAATACTCCAATACCCTGCGGCGGCCAGAAAAATAAACAACGGGAACAAGGCGTAGTGCATTCGAGTCTGTACCAAAAATCCGCTCATCTGATTGGCCAGCATCCACACCAGTATTCCACTGGCGGCCATCCACAGTACCGTCTTCAAGAGTACGCGTTGACCTGCATTAAAGTATTTCCAGGAGATCCAAAATAACCCGCCAAAAGCCAGCAGCAGAGGGCCAATGGCATTACCATACCCTTCTGTTCCTTCGAATCCCATGAAGGTGGCCCTGAAAGGTAAAAAGAGAATATCCAAAATATTCCCCCAAGGCGAGGCTGATTGATAAGTATCTATGCGAATGGGAGTCATGCTGCCGGAAACGAAAAACAAAGGATATACCGGATTACCGGTGAAAATGAGATTCTTGATCAACCAGGGAGAAAACAAGACCAGCAGGGACAGGTTGAAAACCAGCATGCTTCTCCACCAGGATTTATGCGTGCGCAGGCAAAATACAGTAATCGCCACTTCCATACTGACCAGTACAGCCCCGGAAGTATATTTGCTGCCCAATACCAGCCCGGCCAAAACACCAGCCAAAATCAACCAGCGTGATTGTTGTTGAGTCAGCCATTGCAAAAATGCCAACAGCATGGCGCTGCTGAAGATGAAAGTCACCCAATCCACATAGCCCCAACTCAGGGAAGAAATCACAGTGAAGCCGCACAGGAAAGAGGCCGCGCCAATCAGGGCACTGCGCAGACCGAACAGCTCCTTCAAATAGGTGGTCAGTCCAACCAGAGCCGTCAAGCCTAACAGCCAGACAATCATCAAGGAAGCTGTTTCATTCAATAGACTCAATCCCCACAGATAAAGCATTTCGCCATTTTGGGGCATCCCGGATTGGATCTGCCAGGGTAAATCGCTGATGCGCCCCTGCAGTAGATAGGCCCTGGGCAGCATGAAGTGATACATCAGGGCATCGAAATGAAAAACCGGCAGCAATGTGGTCAGAAAAGAGAGAAACAGCAAAAGGCTCAACAAAATCAAAAGCCAGCGGTCAAAAGTTCGTAGGTCAGTAAAGTCCGGGAAGATGTCCCGCCATTGCTGCAGCCAGGGACGAAGAAGTCGAGTGTTCAGACCGAAGACCAGGAACAGCAGTCCCCAGGAAATCCACCAGCGAACCCCCAGGGTCAAGCCCACCAACAAGAGGAGTAAAGCCATCAGGCCGCTCCCCAGGATGAGCTGAAATGCCAGGACAATGCGTTGTGAGCTGTGGGTATAGTTTGCCAACAGACGGTAGCCAAGCAGGCCACTGGTCAGCAGGAAGAAGCAGGCGGTCAAAAAAGGCGCTATCAACCGGGCGGTTTGCAGCACCCAGGCAGCGTCAAAGGGTTTATGCCCCCAATAATACCCGGCAAAGATGAGCAGCACCCAGGTAAAAGCAATGCCAATTTTCAGCAGCGGATTTTGCAGCCACTCTCGCTTAATTTTCATACCCACCCCACAAAATACTCAATCTTCTTGTAAAGAAACGTAAATCCGTTTGTTGATTTTTCCTTTGCTTTTATAATCATCCACTTTAATTCGGCCTACTTCACGTGTATTCTTCACATGTGTGCCGCCGTCGGCTTGCAGATCCAAGCCCATGATTTCTACGATACGAATTTCACTAATTTGAGGCGGGAGCAGATTGATTTTCGTGCGGATCAAATCCGGGATTTGAAAAGCTTCTTCCCGTGGCAGGATCGCAACCCGCAACTCGCGAGCATTTTGCACTTCCAGGTTAACTGCCTCTTCAATCACACCCACCAAATCCGCGGACATGTGCTCAAATTCAAAATCCATGCGCCCTTGCAGGGGCTGCATGTCCCCGCCGGTTACGTGGGCACCAAAATCGCGAAAAATAACACCGCAGAGAATGTGCATCATGGTATGGGTGCGCATGGTTTGGTATCGGCGGTGCCAATCCAACTGACCATAAACGGGGGTACGAAGATTGGGAAGTTTGTCATTGGCAGCCAGAAGGTGCCAGATGTTGTCCCCGGCTTTTTTCATACCTTCGACCGTTAATTTGCGTCCATCGGCGTTAATAGTCCCCAAATCATGAGGCTGTCCCCCGCCACCGGGAAAAAACGCAGTTTGATCCAGAGCCACAGCATGCAGCTCTTCGTCAACCGCAATCACTTTTGCTTCAAATTCTTTCAGGTAACTATCCAGGTGATACAACGCAACAGTCATGCGGGTTCCTCCAACGACAGGATGATATTGGTAAAATTATATCGTACAACCATCCTTTGGATGTGTATGATTGAAGGTCATCATCTTCAAGCGCATAACTTGTTCCCCATCATATATACCAATGAAAAAACTCCCGCCGGATTGGCGGGAGTTTGGAATTCCTAGGCGAAAGCTGGCTGCGAAACGGATGTTTCCTCACGCGCTTTCATAAAATCATCTGCGTTTTGCCCCAGAAGGTGATGCAGCAATAAATCCTTCTGATCATGAATAAAGGGCAAATCCACACTGTCTTCCAAAATCGGATGTAAGTAAGAAGCCACACGATATCTCATGGGAACCTCCCCTTCCAGTAAAGCCTGGGCAACTAATTCGGGATTACAGGGAGCCGGGGTCTGACCAAATTCCCCCCGCAGAATCATTTTGAATTCATTGGAGACAAAGGAATATCGCTGGCCTGAAAGCACGTTAAAGGTGGCCTGCGATCCAACAATCTGGCTGGTAGGGGTTACTAAGGGCACATAGCCCACGTCCTTGCGTACACTAGGGATCTCCAGCATAATTTGTTCCATCTTATCCAGCTGACCCATTTGTTTCAGTTGGTTCTGCAAATTGGTCAACATGCCCCCAGGAATCTGGGAATCAAACAAAGAATCATCCGAGGGTGGGTAATTCAAACTATCCAGCAATTGGCGAGACAACTTCATTCCGCGTTGGATAGCCTCTTCGGTGGGATTGACTGCGCAGCTAATAATTTCCTTAACCATCGTACGGTCAACATCATCATAATGCACGGGTCGGAAGTAAGTGCCGTGATACGGATTGAAACTCTTCAATTCCTCGGCAATCTCAAACAGGTCTTTCTGAATATCCAAAATCAAGGCCTTATCCAGGCCGTGCTCCATGCCCATTTCTTCAGCGAAGACAATCAAGACTTCGATCGGATTGTGGGAAGGCCCGCCGGCAAACGGGGTGATAGCGGTATCAATGGAATCAATCCCGGCCTGCATGGCAATGACTGCGTTGAATAAGGAAACGCCAGTGGTGGCGTGAGTATGTAAAGCGATGGGAACAGGTAATTCATTGACCAAACGGCCAACAAGCTCCACGGCATCTCGTGGATGAAGCAGCCCGGCCATGTCTTTAATCGCGATGGCGTCCACACCTTCTTCGACCAGTTTTTTAGCAAAGTCCACAAAATAATCCGTGGTGTGAACCGGGCTGACAGTATAAGAAATAGCGCCTTCCGCAATACCGCCATAGGCTTTGACGGCCAGAATAGAGGTTTGCAGATTGCGCCAGTCATTCAAAGCATCAAAAATACGCATCACACCCACACCGGAAGTAATGGCTTGCTTGATGAAAGCAATCACCAGATCATCCGGATATGGCTGGTAAGCAAAAAGATTTTGTCCGCGCAACAGGGCCTGAATTTTCTGGCCGCCGCCTAGAACTTGGGCAAAAATTTCCAAACGTTCCCAGGGATCTTCATTCAAGAAACGGATGCAGCTATCCAGGGTGGCGCCGCCCCATAATTCCATGCGGTGAAAGCCTGCCTGATCGATCTTCTTCAATACCTTTAAAGCTTGCGGGGTTGTCATGCGAGTGGCCGTTAGACTCTGTTGGCCATCACGAAGGGTAACATCAGTAAAATTAATTTTCTTGGACATGCTAATTTCTCCCAAACTCATATACAGTCTGGGTTAACACCAGACCGCAAAATAAAATGAAACCTCAATTGGGGGGCTTATGAGAGGGAATTCCTTCGGGGAAGCCCGACCGACTCAGGTGATCCCAACCACCGGTTGAGGACCCAAGCCCACACCTTCAGTTTGACGTATTCGCTCAGGTAATTTTTGAAGTGTGAATACGGGTTGTATTTATCAATAAACCATTTCTGGCCAATTTTAGTGTACCAGAATTGGGTACCAAGGTCAATCCCGAGGTCGTAAAAAAAAATAAAAATCAGCTCTGAAAGGTGTATTAACCAGGTTTTGCCGTGCAACCCAGCAGAGCCTTTTTCAATCCACACAGCCCTTTATTGAATAATTTAATCCTTATCTACTTAAACCCTTTCACTTCTTTTTGGTTACTGGCACTAAAAAAGTCGGCTGAGAATACAGCCGACTTTTTTTTCTATGTTATCTTTTTTTATTCAACGGGAACTTGATTGATGTCGCCATTAATCGTAGCAAATTGAACGCCAATCCAGCCGGTCACGGCGCTGGGTTGCACACGAGATATCTTTACCCACTGATTATCTGCGGATCGGGCGATGATATTCGCTTCCTGACCAATCAAAAACGTATCCACTACCACAAATTGGCTGCCTGGCCCATCTAAAATATAACTATCCTGAGTACCAAGAGCACTGACTGGCGCCGGGGTAAAGGTGGGTGTATCACTGGGGGTTTGAACGGTTGGTGCCGGGGTCGTTGTTACATAGGTCAACCCCAGGTTATTGGCTAATTCAACGTCATACAAAGAGCGCAGCTGACGTGTTTCAGCAATCTTTTGCTCCAAAATATTTGCCTGGATGCCGCTGAGAAAACTGGTCATGGTATTGATGACGGCATTCATGAAGTTGACCTGGCTGCTTTGCAGTGCAGCAAAACAAGGTTGTACTTCTTCAAAAGCTGCATCCCGGCGTACTTTTTGCATTTCCAAAATCACCACTGCCAACTGCTCGCGGGGTGTCGCCTGCGCCAGGACAGATAGATCATCAAAGATGACCATATAGCGATGCAGTCGGCGGGTTTCTTCTTCCTTATTGGCAGCCGAGCACAAATCTTGTGTGGGTTCCACCGGCTTAACCAATGGCCTGGCATCAGTTTCAGCGGCTGGACTGGCACACGCACTTAACCAAAGACCTGCCAGAAGCAATACACCCAGCAGGGTAAAGCATTTACCATATTTATTGTTTTTCATAAACGACCTTTTCATGCTCTTCATGCGAGTAGTAGATATCTACCATTGTAATATGAGTTAATGAAAAGAAGGGCGTCTAACTCCACCCGAATTTCGCAACATCAGATATGGGTTCTCTCGAAAAAAACAGTATGGGTTGGATAAGCAAAGTTAATTTTCCTGGATTCAAAAGCATCAAAAATCGCCAGATTAATTTCCTGCTGCTGATCCATATAAAATCTATAATCCGAATTCTCAATCCAATACACCACTTCGTATTTCAAAGCGGAATCACCATAGGCCTTAAAGTGGGCACGATCAAAAGTAATTCCATCAATGGGGGCTATGATAGATTTTAACAACTCCGGGATCGCGGATAGTTGATCATGGGTAGTTTGATAGGTCACGCTCAACTCCAATACAACGCGACGCCTATCCATGCGTTGGTAGTTCCGAATAATGCTAGCCAACAAATCAGAATTAGAAAAGATTAATTGTTCACCGCTTAGGCTCCGTAAGCGTGTGCTTTTTATACCAATATGCTCCACAGTGCCCATCAAATCACCAACCAGAATTGTATCTCCAATCACAAAGGGTCGATCTAAAACAATGGATAAGGAGGCTAACAAATCCCCAAGAATATTTTGTACGGCCAGCCCAATCGCGATGCCACCAATCCCTAAACCTGCGATCAGCGTACTGACCTCAACACCTGGAATATTATCCAGCGCCATAACGCATAATACCGTCCACAATACCCCTTTAGCCAGCGCGCCAAGCGCACTCCAGGTTGTAGCTTGGGCTCCATCCGATATGTTTTGCCGATTGAGGCGTCGATTTATGGCAAAATTAATAGTGGCATTCAACCAGAATCCCACTTGCAGTAAAAAAACAAGGAACGTAATGACTTTCAATGCGTCAGACAATGATTCCGGTAGTTGGATCATTGTGGATGAAAGATAGATGGCAAAAAGAAGAAGAATACCTTTTTTTGTTTTTTCAAGTAAATCCAAAATATAATCGTTTATTTTATTCGAACTCTTCGCTGCCCATTTTAAGACACAGCCCCGAATAATTCGTCGAATCAGTACAAATATCAAAAAAAGCAAAATTACCAGGCTAATTGCCAATCCCCAAGCCTGCAATGTGTTTTCAAAAATGGTATACTCATTCATAAAATCATCTCACCCATATTCACTCACGGTATATGCTTCAATTAGGGATTTGACAGACCCATACCCTATTATTATACTTGAGAAAAAAATGGGCTTTTCTTTGAAAATACTGTTTCACCCCAGGGTGGAACTTGATGGATATTGATGGAGGTTGTATGAGTAAAAACGGAAATCGCAGCATTAAAAAAATAGAAACCAAACAAAAGAAAAATTCGCTGCCCTGGCAGCAGCTTTTGTTTGTTGGATTTGCTTTATTAATCGTTGTCTCCATGATCCTTTCTGCTTTTATGTAAAAGAATAGGGAGACAGATACACTACAGGGAGGTTTCAATGCCGGAAACCCAGTGGAATACGGTAAGGGATCGCGTCCTTCAAAAGGTGCTTAATATCACCGCGGATGAAATCTTAAATGACAATACCGGTCTCCATACCATTCCCATGCAAGCCGTCAATTGCGCGACTGCTCTGGTTAAGGCTCTAAAGAAAATTCTTCCTGCGCCGCGTCTTTCTCCAATGGGTTGTGTGGATTATCAAGCCATCAAAGAAGACCGATCTTTTCAATTTGAATTTGTCCCCCTGACCGAACAATTTAGATTTTTTGATCCTGCTTCCCTGTCTACTCGCGAAGAGCAGCTTGCTTTTTGGATTAACCTCTACAATGCCATGGTTCTGCATGCCGTCGTACGGAATAATATTCATGCCTCTGTCAATGAAGGCAAGTGGCGCTCCACTGCTTTTTTCCAGCGCTCAGCCTATGTGGTTAATCAGCAGCGTGTCTCCGCAGACGACATTGAGCATGGTATTTTGCGTGCCAACCAAGGGCATCCCCTGGTACCCGGCAAGCAATTCTCCCAGGATGATCCACGCCATGCCTGGGTGATTTTCCCCATGGACCCGCGCATTCATTTTGCGCTGCACAGTGCCAGTGTCAGCTCCCCTCCCCTGCATATTTACACCTCCGATGCCATCGATTCGCAGCTCACGGAAGCAGTATATCGCGTATTGCGCCAGCAGACTCAAATCAATCAAACAGAATTTATCCTGATCCTGCCGAATGTGGTTAAGTGGGCGCAAAAGGATTTGGGGGGACCGGATAAAATTCTTGAACTGTTAATTCATGCCATGCCGGAAGATGCTGCTTTGTTACGTCAGAATTTTGAACGCTGGAAGATGAAATTCAACCTGTATGATTGGTCGCTAAATCAATCCGTGAATTCCATCCCGGGTTAAGCAGAATAAAACCACCCTTAAGGTGAGACAGCTTGACATTCATTCGCTTCACTTCTATGATGGAATCAGGACATCATAGAAGTGATTATTGGATAAGTTCAGGAGAATAGACTATGGAGGATAGAATGAAAAATCAAACTTTAAAAACAATGACAGAATGGTTTTCGATTGAAGAAGCCTCAGCCCACTGTGATATTCCGTGCGGAATTTACGATCCACATCAGGCTCAGATTGCTGCCCTGACGGTCATCCGGATGATTGACTTAATGAACACCCTTTTTAAAGATCACAAGGAACATGATCTGGAATTCAAGAACAGCATGAGCCGCTACATTGCGGTTAAAGAAGAACACGCCGAACTATGCAAACATGAGATTCGCGTGATCTGGGGCGATTACATTAAACCAGCCCAATTGGAAAAATACCCCCAACTGCATGAACTGACACACAAAATTATGCAGCTCGGCTCCAAATGCCGACAAGGCGCTAATCGCGATACCGCGCTGGAATTACTCAAAGCGGTTAATGAATTTGCCGGTATCTTTTGGGCAAGCAAAGGGATTGAGACAAAAACTGTCAAAGCACCCTATCCCCCAGCGGAAGACATGTTGCTCCCCGTTCTATAATGCTGCGTTTGATCCGAATTCGCGGCAACAGTATTGCACCCTACCTGCGGGACGGCGAGTTAGCCGTCATTCTGCAGCTTCGTTGGTTGAGAAAGCCGCTTCGTGAAGGGGACTTTATCGTCTTTCATGAAAAAATGCATGGCACTATGATCAAACAAATTGACAGTCTGTCTGCGGATGGCAAGCAATTCTTTGTACGCGGACTGGACGATTTCAGCACCGATTCTCGCTTGTTCGGAGCCATTTCCTATGATCAAGTGAAAGGGAAGGTGATCTTCCGGATACGGAAAACAAAATCAGCCGTTGGTTAACCCAGCGGCTGATTGTTTAATATCAGACCTGTTATAAATTCTTCTTCAATGGCCGTTTGAACTTTCCACGCCACCAGCGAAGCTGAGGCTCTGGCAAAGGCTCCGAAACGGATGGTTCTGAAAAGGGTTCAATTTCCACCAGATGAGCGTACACATAGCGACCCACCACCCGCAAGGAAGCAATCGTTGGGGCAGCCAGGACAACGCCTAAAACACCGGCAACTGTAGCCCCAATCACAATGCCCAGAATCACGACCATCGGGGGAAGTTTTACACTGCGGCCAATAATCTTTGGAATCAGGTAATTTAAATCAAACTGGGTATAAATGATATAAATCACAAAGACCAAAATCACGAAGGCAAAATTGGGGATATTAATCCAACTGGAACCGCCCAATAAGGCCACGATGGAAGCCACGATCAGCCAGACCATATGCCCAACACTGGGGAAAAATTCCAGAAAGCCGGCTAGAATCCCTAACACCAGCGCAAAACGCAGCCCTATCAATAGCCCAACTGCAGAGATGATTACCATGACCAATAAAGCCAGGATTAATTGCCCGCGGAAAAATGAACTCCAGATTTGATGGAATTCTTGCATGATGCGTTCGTAATCCTGCTGGTATCGCTGCGGAATCAGATGATGCATCCAATCCAGGATTTTTTCATGGTCCTTGATCATATAAAAGGATAGGATCAATATGAAAATGATCCAAATCACAGAGGTGAACAACAGGGCCACAATATCCAAAGTCTGTCCTATCACAGGTTGAAATATGCCTTGCAGGGCATCCATGGCTCTGGCGAGGATTTCACCCCCATCGATCACGAAACCGGCAAATTCATACCGATTGTCAAACCAGGCGCTGGTTTGCACCATCGTATCATGCAGTCCTAAATCCAGGCTGCTGATTTGGGTAATTAACAAAGGAATGGCGGTAGATAAAACCGCTGCTACAATAAAAAATAATAGCAGGTAAAAAATGACGATGGAAAGAAATCGGGGGATTTTTAGCTTCTGTTGCAGCCACTTTACCGCAGGAGTTAGCACATACGCCAGAATCAAAGACAGTACCAGCGGGCCAACAACTTCCCAAAAGCGGTAAAAAGCATAGCCGATCAACACCAGCAGAGTGGTAATCACCATGGTTTTAGTTTGAATGGACCAGGTTGTCTCGGGATTTTTTTCTTCCATAAATTCGTTTCAAGGCCTCTTGATCAATAGATCCACCAGCAAAGGTGGAATGGATTTTCTCTCATGCTGCAAAGTCAAAATCTCAGTGAATTTATTAAAAACTGGTAGATAACCCTATAATATCATTCCTGATTCATTATATGCTACGTTCATCGAAAATTAAAAAGAACAAGGTTGGATATTTGATTTACGAACCCTATTGCGAAGCGTTGCAATGCAGCAGGACCATGTAGTCGTGGATTATTAATACAGCTTAATCCTGAACACAAATAATTCCCACTGCTTTAGGTCCAACATGCACGCCAATCGCTGGGGTGATCTCACTGTAATACAGACTGCCGTTGTTTTTGGGCAGGAATTGCTCCATAACCTGAAAGATTTCCCGTGCAGAATCAATGGCATGGCCATGTACCACGGACATACGGCTCAATCCACCCAGGGTCTTGATTTTTTCACGCAATTTCAGGATGGCTTTTTGTTTCGTACGCACCATTTCAACCAGCACTTCCCCCTGATGAACAATGATAATGGGATGGATATGCATTAGATTCCCCAACCCAGATTTTAAATTTGAAATCCTGCCACTGCGCCGTAAATACTCCAGCGTATCCAGAACGGCGTACAAGAACACTTTATTCACTTTCTCATGAATCAGGCTGGAAACTCTCATGGATGCCATCCCTGTGCGCGCGGCCTTGGCAGCTTCCTCTACTAAATATCCCAGGCCAAGCGAAATCTGCCCGGAATCAATCACTTCCACCACATTCTCGCACACATTCTGGGCAGCCAAGCGGGCTGTTTCCACCACCGAGCTGAGCTTGCCGGTGACATGAATGGAAAGGATCTTTTTGGCTCCATTTTGGATTAAAGATCGATACATCTCTTCAAACAATCCCACCCCTGGCGCAGACGTTGTTTCCGGATTCACGAGTTTCGGCAACTGCTGATAGAAATCAGACCGGGAAATCTCAACGCCGTCCAGGAAGGAGGTTCCGTTCATATTAACATAACAAGGCACTACATGAATATCCAGGGCTTGCAGCACATCTGCCGGTAAATCACAGGTACTGTCCGTGACGATGCAGATTTTCTCTTGTTCTGATTTAATGTCCTTCATCAATACCTTCCTTTTAGAAAAATACGGTTAAGAAAATAACCATTCGCTATTTCGAAATCCAAAATCGCAATGCCTTATACAAAAAAAACAGAAAATAGATGTACATACTGGTTGTTGAATTCTGGTTATGCGTAAATTCATTTTTCCTGCTTAAAGGTTAATAACACGGTTCGCGGTATAATGGTTTGCATGAAAAGATGGCAATTTTGGCTTGGTGTTGGTATTAGTATTTTCTTTCTGTACCTGGCATTAAAAGGGTTACACTTAGAAAATGTTTGGCAGGCTGTAAAACAGGCGAAGCTGTTATGGCTGTTCCCCGCCATCGCTGTTTATTTTGTGGGGGTTTGGGTACGTGCCTGGCGCTGGCATTATTTATTGAAACCACTGAAGTCTATTCCCACAAAAACCATGTTCCCCATCGTCACCATTGGTTATTTTGGGAACAACGTCTATCCCGCCCGTGCAGGTGAGGTATTAAGAGCCTATGTACTCAAACGCCGTGAGGGAATCCCCATCTCGGCTTCCCTGGCAACCATCATCGTAGAACGCGTTTTTGATGGTGTGGTCATGCTGACCTTTGTCTTTTTTAATCTGCCTGAGTTGGCGAAGTTAACCACGGATTCTGGTTTTGTGGGCAACATTCAATCCCTGGCTTTCTGGGGGGCGATTGCCTTTCTTGGCGTCCTGCTGGTTTTTCTGCTGGCAGCCATGTTCCCACTCACCACCGAGAAGATCGCCACACGGCTTGTAAACCTGCTTCCACTAAAATTGTCCAGCAAAATTCAGCCAATCATGATGAAGTTTTTGCAGGGTTTGGAATGTCTGCGCAGCCCCAAAGAAGCGTTGATGATTTTCTTTACCTCAGCCATCATCTGGTTACTGGAGACTGGCAAGTATTGGTTCATTATGCTGGCCTTCCCATTTTCAGTTAGTTTCTTTGCCTTGATGTTAATGAATGGTATTGTTAACCTTGCCACCACCATTCCCTCCGCACCGGGGTATGTAGGCACATTTGATGCACCTGGCATTGCCCTGCTGCAGGCTTATCAAATACCCGGAGATGTGGCAGCCGCATACACCCTGGTTTTACATGTTGCCCTCTGGCTGCCGATTACGGTATTGGGAGCCTATTATTTTGCCCATGAGGGACTGAAATGGGGACAGAAATTCGATACCACTCTGGAGGAAGAAGAATGAAAATAGCCATTATCGGAGCTGGCATCAGCGGTATGGCTGCTGCCCACGATTTACAAAAAGCTGGTCATGAAGTGACAATTTTTGAAGCCAGTAATCATGTCGGCGGATTGGCCTCGGGGTTCAAAAAACCTGAATGGAAGTCCTCGGTAGAGAATTTTTATCATCATTGGTTCCAGACTGATTCTGAAATGTTTGGTTTAATGGAAGAACTCAATCTACGCGACCAGGTGATTTTTCCTCATCCTAAAACCGTGGTTTATTACAAGGAGAATTTCTTTCCGCTGGATTCCCCTCTGGCGGCCTTAACCTTCCCCGGTTTCGGGTTTTTGGATATGGTGCGCTTCGGCTTTGTCACCGTTTATCTGCGCTATCTTGCCACCTGGCAGAGTATGGAAAAATATTATGCAGACGCCTGGATGGAAAAATGGTACGGTAAACGCCTGCACGAAGTGCTTTTCCGTCCCCTATTAATTGGCAAATTCGGCAAACATTTTCAAGAGGTCAATATGGCCTGGATGTGGGCGCGGCTGAAAGCCCGTTCCACACGCCTGGGCACTTTTCAGGGCGGCTTCCAGCGCTTTTGTGATCTCTTTGCAGAGCAACTGCGCGGGCGGGGAGTGAAAATTCAACTTAACACACCCATCCTGGAACTGCGCTCCCTGGAGACAGGCAAGCTGGAACTAACTCTGACCAACCAAACCCTGACGTTTGATCAGTGTCTGAGTACCACCTCCCCCAGCCTGATGGCAAAAATTTCCCCCCAGTTGCCCCAGGACTATCTGCAAGGACTGCTGGCACTGCAAAGTATGGGTGCGGTGGTACTGGTGGTTTCTCTAAAAAATCAACTCTCCAAACAGGGCTACTATTGGTACAACCTGCCCAAATCCGCCGGGTATCCTTTTTTGGCGCTAGTGGAACATACCAATTTTGTCTCTGCCGATGAATTCAACGGGGAACATATCCTCTATATGGGCGATTACCTAGACACCGACCACCCCTATTTCTCGATGAGTAAAGAAGAGCTGTTAGAGGCGTTTTTGCCCAGCCTGACCCGCTTCAATCCGGATTTCAAGGCAGATTGGATCAATGATTCCTGGTTGTTCAAAACATCCTATGCCCAACCTATTCCACTGCTGAATCATTCCCGCAATGTACCAGAGATAAAAACACCTCTTCCAGGATTGTATTTAGCCAGCATGAGCCAGGTTTACCCCTGGGATCGGGGTACAAATTTTGCGGTGCAAATTGGCAGGCAAGCCGCCAGAAACATCCTGCGAGACAGCCAATCCTGAAAAAAAAATCAACAGCCTGAATGCTTCGGGCTGTTTTTATAATTAACTTATATTTATTAACATTTCTCCAATTTTGCTTTCTTAAAGGAAATTTTACATTTTGTAAGCCCAATTTTGGGGTGATCGAAAAAATGTGCAAATAGGACAATAACCGACTTTTGTTTGCAAACCAACCCATATCTGGAGAAGAATTTCCGCAATAGGATTTCATCCCCATATATGGGGGGTAAGAAACCTCATTACACTACTCGTATGGTGCAAAACAGAAAATGTCTACACGATGGAACATCGGTTCTGAAAGAGATTTCTTTAAGGTTAACAACCTTAAAGATTGAAATTCTTTTAGATAGGATATTTAAAACCGCTTGTACTAATTTTATCCATCAGGTAAAATCTGGCTTAGGTAAAGGTTATTCAATTTAGCGTTAAAACGCCTCATCAACCCTTAAATCCTTATTCGTAGCAACTTTACAAACGTCAAAACAAACCCACTGAACCCTCAGCGGGCTGTATTTATCTATTGGCAATGCACACTGCAACGACTCGTTTTTAATTCTAACCTGGGAAAAAGCAGTAATATCAATGATAGGAGGGGCTCAAAAATAATGGATGCAGTACAAGCCTGGCAGGCAGCGATAGGCCAATTACAAATGGAAATGCCCAAAGCATCTTTTGATACCTGGGTAAAGAATGCCATTTTGATGAAACATGAAAAGAATGTTTTTACTATTAGTGTTCAAAATGCGTATGCGCGGGATTGGTTGGATAGTCGATTAAATACGAAGATTTCACGGATGCTTAGCGGTACGCTCAACGGGGATCAAACAGTTGAATTTGTCGTGGGGCAAAAAGAAATCACCACGCCTCTGGAAGAGACTCCCTCAATAGAAGTGGAAATTCCGACTTATACTGCGGTCACCCGCCCGGCAACCACCCAATTTAACGCGCGCTATACTTTTGATAATTTTGTGGTGGGTGCGAGCAACCGTCTTGCCCACGCGGCCAGCCTGGCTGTTGCCGAAAATCCAGCCCGTGCTTACAACCCTCTATTCCTTTATGGTGGTGTTGGGCTGGGGAAGACCCACCTCTTGCAGGCCATCGGTGCCCAAGCCATGGCAAATGGGCTGAATGTTTTGTATGTATCCTCGGAAGAGTTCACCAACGATCTGATCAACTCCATCCGCACCCATACCACGGCCTCATTCCGTGAGCGCTATCGCCAGATTGATGTGCTGCTGATCGATGACATTCAATTTATCGCCGGAAAAGAATCCACGCAGGAAGAATTTTTCCACACTTTTAACACCCTTCACGGACAGGACAAACAAATCGTAATCACCTCCGATCGCCCCCCCAAGGCCATGCTAACCCTGGAAACCCGTCTGCGCTCCCGATTTGAAGGCGGCTTAATTGTGGATGTACAACTACCGGATGTGGAAACGCGAATTGCCATTTTAAAATCCAAAGCCGAACGTGCCCGACGTCATGTGGATCAACATATCATGGAGTTGATTGCCCGCCAGGTTCAATCCAACATTCGCGAATTGGAAGGCGCCCTCACCCGTGTGTTGGCTTTCTCCGATCTAAGCGGTATGCCCCTGGATGACAAGTTGGTCTCCGTCGCTCTGGCGGACCTGGTGCCGGATCATGAAAACTTTGACCCGGACAATATTCTACGCGAAGTTGCCCGTGCCTTTAACATCCCCTTTGATCGCCTGATGAGCCGGGATCGATCCCGTGAAGTGGCTCTTCCCCGTCAGGTTGCCATGTATCTGATCCGCGAAGAAGGTAACTTCTCCCTGCCGCAAATTGGGGCCGCCATGGGCGGACGTGATCACACCACCATCATGTACGGCTGTGAAAAAGTGGCTGATCTGATGGAACGGGATGATCGTCTGCGCAGGCAGGTATATCAGATTCGGGAAAAACTCTACGGCAGCAGTATTGCCGCCTGAGTAAACTCAAAACTAAAAAAGGAGCAGCAAAAATTTGCTGTTCCTTTTTTTATTTAAATTTAGCTAGATATGACATTTTCCAGACCCTAAGCGTTTACGAAATCCCTTAGGGTCTGAGTATACGAAAAATTCCCTTTACCTACCTTATGGATTATTTCCCCATATCGATGACATCAATTGTAGGCGCGGTCATGACCGCGCTCTACAGGTTCTATTAATATTTTTTTCCAGCTACCCCCGATTTACAGGACACAACAATGACAAGCTCAGACTCTTAACCAACCAAGTTCATATCTCATTGATTATTGCAGGGAATCATTAATCATCACTTCCGCATCCCGATACGGGGGAAGTTTTAATTCCTTAAGGCTTTTGGCCCCCGAATAATAAAACCAGAGTCCCGTCAAACGCAACAACTCCGGATCAAAGGGAAAATTCAATAAAGATCGTCCCATCTGCAGGAAAGGAATACTTGCCACCGCCAAACCGGGAGGGACAAGAAAACGAGGGGGATCCTGATTTGTTTTATTTGCCACAACTTCCTGCAAATAGCGTAATTGAACATTCTTCCCAGCCAACAAATAGCGCTCCCCAATTTCGCCGAAAGAGAGAGCCAACATATGCGCCCGAACCACATCGCTGATATGGACGATATTCAATCCGCCAGAAAAATAAAACGGCATAGGATGATTGGCCAACAAAGCAATCGCGGATCGGTTCCTACGTTCATGATCGTCCGGCCCCAGAATATAGGTCGGATTCAGGATAATCACGGGCAAGCCCAATGCTACAACTTTCTGCACTTCCAACTCCGCCAGATATTTGGCGTATCCAAAGGGCCAGCGTTCCGGAGACAAATTCCAGACATGGTTTTCATCCAACACTTCCGGCTGCTGTTGGTTAGTTACGCGCCCCCCCACCCCCATGGCAGCCGCAGCGCTAGTATAAATAACCCGCTGAACGCCGGCTTGCAGTGCGGCTTCCATGACGTAACGCGTGCCTTCCACAATAGTGGCATATAGCTTTCCCAATCCCCCCTGAGTACTTTGAGGCGCGGCCAGGTGATACACCGCATCCACACCCCTCATGGCCTGAAGTAAATCTTCCGGCGAAGTCACATCGCCGATTCTGTGTTCTAGGGGAATACCCTGCAATGCTTTTACCGAACTGGATGCACGATGGAAAGCAATCACCTCGTGATCTCTCCCCACCAGCCCCCTGCATAGTCTTCTGCCGATATAACCGGTTGCCCCGGTAACCAGGATGCGCATGCGCAGTCCTCCTTAAGAATCGCTCCATTCTACCAGTTTACACACGCTCTGACCAACCCAAACGGGGTGTGAGTTTTTCATTCATGGGAGGCAAACACCCGTCCTGGAACAGTTGAATCGCTCATCTACCATTCTACAAGATTCCGATTTCGATTAATAACGAAAATCTTAATAAAAAGCATGGGGGCGCCTTGCGTTTAAATTTTCGATCATGTAAAATCAAATCGCTAGGCAATGGTTTGTTAAAGCAAACCAGTGAAATACTTCGCTGGTGGCAGGGTTTTGAAGAAAATCAAAAAATCTGCCATTGTTTGGTTTAAAAAAACCACGCACCATCAAGGATCATCATGGAAATCATCATCCGTCACAGCTGTACACACGCTATGCTGCCAGGACAAAAGTGAAAATGAGCCCTCATCGTTTTCGCAAACTGGTGGTATTTATTGTGCTGTGTGCCATTGTTGGGTTATTGAGTTCCTGTACGAGTGCGGCTGGAAACAAGTTTGTCGACGATGCCGAAGGCACCTATCCGGTGGATGCCATCTTTCGTGAGTTTTATCAAGATTTAGGGGGTAAAGAACGTTTTGGCCCAGCCATTTCCAAAAAATTCGACCGGGACAGTCATCCCTGCCAATACACTGTCAATGCCCTCTTATGTCATAATCCAATTGCCACTGGAGCAGACCGCTATTACCTGGCTCCGCTAGGTAGAAATTTGATTCTGACCAGCGATGCTTCCCTGCAAAACAGCGCCATTTATCCGGATTTTCTACCGATCTATAATGAATTAAATAAATCAAACGCCGTTGGGCAGGTTTTAACCGGGGTTCATTATAATTATGAACAGCAGAGGGTGGAGCAGTATTTTGAAGATATTGGCTTATATCACCGCTTTGATGATCCACATGGAATAGTCCAACTACTGCCCTATGGCGCCTATTTCTGCGGCAGTGATTGCAGCTATCAGGGCATTCCGCAGGAAAACCAACTCAATCCGCAATACCCGGATGTTGCCTCGCCCTTTGGCACCAGCCTGGATCGTCTGGGAGGGTTGCAAACCTTTGGCCGGCCCCTCACTCATCCATACGAAACCGGCGAAGGCACCCTGGAACAGGTCTATGAAAATGTGGTGGTCTATGCCCCGGTCAATGATTTAAGCGATTTACACCTCAAACCCCTGCCCAGATTATTGTTATTACCCAACACAGACCCCGGCGCTAAGATTTACGGCGCTGAGCAAAACATGGTCTTTTATGCCACCCATGGGGAATTAGGATACCATGTGCCGGTGATTTTTGATCAATTCATCACCTACCATGGCGGACAAGAAATCTCAGGCAATCCCATAGCCGATCCCTATCCGGATCCGGAGACAGGCATTCCCCGCCAGTGTTTTGAAAACTACTGTCTGGATTATCATGCCGAGGCGGAGGCGGAATATCAAACCCGCATGGCTCCCCTAGGTACTCTCTATCTAAAAGGGGTTCAGGGGAGTGATGCCCTGGTTACCCGCTACGTCTATTCCAATGAAACCGTTCTAATGCAATCCACTGAATTAAAACCTCAGGTAAGTTCCACCGAAGAACAGATCGTAAATCTGGTGCTTACTCAGCGGGAAGGTCAATCGCCCATCGCCAATGTCGAATCCAAAGTGACCCTCACGCTGCCGGACGGACAAGAGGAGAGCTTTATTACCTCCCCCACCGATCCGCAAGGTCGCACCACGATTGTCATCCCAGCCCACCCCAAGCTAAGAACCGGCGATCTGGTATCCTACAAAATCTGCCTGAACGTCCCTTCGGATGCTTCCATTTGTCTGTATGATTCGTATCTGATTTGGAATTACGAATAAGTTCTTAAGGCATGGCTTCAGCACGCACGTCCACTCTGGTTATGGAACCCGCAGCCGAATAAACCTCGAAAGAGAACGCTCGCTGTTCACCTGCCGCCAGGGTTTGATTCATCTCATAGCGGCGTACCCCAACAATCCGATCCTGCGCATCATAAGCCACGGCTAGAATCCAAATCTGTCGGGCAGCCTGGGCTGCATCCGCGCTCAATGCCACGCTGCCGGCGACGCTTGCTGTTGCCCGAGATGCGATTTCGATCACCAGGTTCTCCAGATTGACTAGAAGATAACGCTCGTCATCCGCCTTTAATGGCAGTGCCGATGTCAATTCAACAGAGGTGTTCGGATTGTTCCCCACCCCTTCCGCTACATAGGCCAGGATGGGCATACGGCCCTGCGCTGGAATGGTATTCAAACCTGGAAACATTTCGTAGGATTGTTGATTTTCTTGACCGGCAACCTGTACGCGTAGGATCGCGCTGACATTTTCCACGGAAGTTTCAAAAGGGTTAAAAACCGAACTGAAACACCAGGCTCCCTGAGCAACAGAGGGATAACATACCGGCTGATCCACCTGAACCCCCACCGGGGTGGGGGCCAGGTTATCATCCCCAGCTTTTTCAACCGTCGCAGGAATATTGAGTGAGATGCCCACGCTCATGATATACGGATCGACCTCCGGGTTAACCGCGATCAAATCCATCAGCGTCACATCGTATTGAAAAGCAATCCCGCCGAAATCCTCGCCCTTTTTCACCACATGCACCCGGTAGGTAGGGGTTGGCGTTGGCAACGGTGGTTGGGTTGGTGGAATCGGTGTGGAGGTTGCCAATACCGGGGTCGGCGTGGCACTACGGAATGGAATCAAGGTCGTCGTTGCGGTGGGTGTCTGTCCGGAAATGTCCTCAGAGGCGGCCTGACAGGCCGTTAGAGCGAACAACAAAAACATACTGGCTATCATAAAACTGGGTATTACTGGAGGCCGTTTGATCATGTCCACATTATAATGCAATCCAGGTGGAGAGACATCCCCGGATGGCTTGCCGATGCCCATACCCTGTGCTAAACTCTAGGCATGAGCGTTGACGACCAAATGTTTCAAGAAGCCAAGGATGCCTTTCAAGACAGGGATTTTAAACGCTGTAAGGAATTGCTCTCCCGTCTCATCCGGGATAATCCTCAACAGGCTGAATACTGGCTCTGGCTCAGCGCTGTGGTGGGCAACAAAAAAGAACGCACTTTTTGTTTAAAAAAAGCACTTGAAATTGATCCAACATATTTGCCAGCCAAACAGGGATTGACCTACAGCGGGGAATATACCCCGGACCCTGAAATGCATATCCCCATGGAAGTGCAGACCCAAAATTGGACGTTGCAAATCAAAGAAGAAAAGAATATTCCTGGCCGGAAGAAACAACTGCGCCAGCGATTAAACCTTGGGTGGCTTACCCCCATTTTAGGGGCTTTTGGCTTTATTGCTATTGCCATATTTATCCTCCTCAATCCAGGAAAAACCCGTCAATTGGTAGAATGGCTGGGCGGGCCAACGGCGACCCCGCGGCCTATGCCCACTCTCCTGCCTACTGCCGAACCCTGGAGTGGGCTGGCTGCCACCATCACCCGAGGCCCCGACCCGCTTTGGAAATCCCTCAGCGCAACCTACACGCCCACCCCCATCTATGTGGATACCCCTCATCCGCGCACGGAAGCCTACCGCAGCGGTATCTTCGCCTTCCAACGCGAAGAATGGGATAAAGTCATCCTTTACATGCAGCAGGCCATGGCCGTTGACCCGGATTCACCGGATTTAAAATACTATCTGGCACAAGCCTATTTTCATCAGGGGCAATCGAGTAAGGCTATTGGGTTATACGAGGACATCATTGAGGAAAATCCAGATTTTGCCCCTGCTTATACCGGTAAAGCGATGATCCTCCTGGGCCAAAAACCCATCAAATATGATGTCTCCAAAAGCCTACTCAATAACGCCATTAACCGAGACCCGGCTTACGTGGTCTCCTATTTTGAATTGGCGTCTTTAAAAATGGACATCAAAGATCCTGATGGAGCGTTGGCGACTCTTAACGAAGCCGAGCCATATACGCAAAATTCTTATTTATTACATTACCTGCGTGCCAAAGCTTATTTGCAAATGGATGAGTTGGATAAAGCTTTGGAACAAGTCCAGACAGCCCTTACTGTTGATCAAACCGCCGTGGACGGATATCGTCTATTGGCCAAAATTTACATGCAGCGCGGCGAATTGGAATTGGCCCGCGAGCCGCTTGAAATTTGCGCCACCTACCTGACGCAGGACGCAGAAGTGTATGCCTGGTTGGGGACCATTTACGCAGACAGCGGCGCGATGGATTCCGCCCTCTCCGCCTTTGATAAAGCGGAGCAGATTGATGACACCATCGCGGAAGTTTATTATCAGAAAGGCGCAGCATATTTTCAGATGGAACAGTATGAAAGAGCTCAAACCAACCTGGAAAAAGGCTTCGCGCTGGATAAATCCTCCTTCGAAGGAAATATCCTGTTGGGAAGAACTTACCTGATTCTGGATGTCCCTGGAAAAGCCTACCAGCAATTCAGCGTAGCCGAAGCTTTCGTCACCTCAGACACAGATTGGGCTACTATCTATTATTGGCGCGCAAAATCTTATGATGCTCTTGGTGAGGTTAAATTAGCCATGCGTGAACGCAAACGGATGATAGCCTTACCCCGTGAGACAGCCTATGCAGACTTCTGGGATGAGACCCGGGCTTTGTTGGACAGCATCTTTACTCCAACCCCCACCCCAATCACTCCCAGTATCACCTATACCCGCATGCCGACCAAAACCTTGAAACCCACCATCACCCGGCTGCCCACCTTGACTTATACAACCACACCCAGTCCGAAGCGCACCCCGTAAAGTAAAGAGGATGAAATTTGAGTACGTTTCGAATCTATCAATGGGTAAAATTACAGCAAAGACGACGCCTTCATAAAGGACAACAGCAAAGTAAGAACCGCCATCGCTGGCTGGTTTGGCTGTTAGCCGGAGCTAGCCTTTTCCTGGCGATTCCCATCCTCCTCCTTGGCTACAATTTATCTCTTTATCTAACCAGCAGCCCGGATATTTCCCTCATTCCGGCTCTTTTTGATTCGGAGAAAGGGGCTTTTGCCCACCCCACTGAATTGTATGACCGTACCGGCGGTCAGATAATTTATCAACATGACCAGCTCAATTCGCCGAGAGTGTACCGCTCCGTGGATGTGGATGCCGCCAACGGTGTTTCCCCTTATCTCATCCAGACCATGATTACCCTGATCGAGCCTACTTTCTGGAGTGGCAGTTCCATTCCCCTTACGCAATGGTTAACCGCAGAACCCCAAACCATGGCCGAAAGATTGGTTGATCGATTCATCCTGAAGGACAATCTGGTTGGCCTCCAGCGGGCACTACAATTGCGCACACTGGGGCAAAATCTCACCCACACCTACGGAAAAAATAAAGTTCTGGAATGGTACCTGAACTCGGCTTATTTCGGCCAAAAAGCCTACGGTGTGGAAAGCGCCGCCCAATTATATTTCCAAAAATCCGCGAACAAACTGAATTTTGCTGAATCCGTTTTACTGGCAGCCATTGAACAGGCGCCCGCTTTAAACCCGCTGGATGCCCCTACGGCCTACCAGACCCTGTATCATGAAACCTTGAAGGTGATGTTTGAGCGGGGGGCGTTGAACATGGAAGAGTTCTCAGCAGCCCAGCAGGCTCCCCCCGTTGTCCAACCCGTCGAAGAAGAAGCCCGGCAGCCCTATATGGCTTTTTCCACTCAGGTTATGCAGCAACTAATCAATCAATATGGCAACTGGAAGGTCGGTTTTGGGGGGCTTAAAGTTCAAACTACGCTCGATCTGGATTTACAACATCAGATTACCTGCGTGACCGAACTGCAATTAAACCGTTTAAAGCAGCCCGTGGATGTCTCCATCACCGCTGACCTGGAAGCCTGTCCCGCCGCCTATTATCTGCCGGCTTTACCTGCCTTTCAGGAGCCCATCACCGTTCCCCTCTCCGCCAGTGTCTTGATTCAGGATGTCGAAACCGGTCAAGTCTTGGCTTACCTTGGGGATACTCGGGACGGCTTGGAACAAGCCAAAGAAACCCGCCATCAAGCCGCATCCCTCTTAACCCCCATCTTGAGTACCGCAGCCATTTCCCGTGGCTTCAGCCCTTCCACATTGGTCTGGGACATCCCTCCAACGGGGGACAGTCCCTGGGCAACTTATGCGACAAGCCAAACAAAATATCTTGGCCCGCAGCGGCTGCGCTATGCTATTGCCAATGATCTGTTCTTTCCTTTATTGGAGCTCTACGAATCTATCGGCAGCGAGGCCTTCTGGAATACGGCAGCCGGTCTGGGGCTGGATAACCCGGCCTTGCGAAGCAGTCAGGCGGATGTTTTAATGCAAGGGAACAGCGCTTCTATTCTGGAGATTTCTCAGGCTTATCAACCTATCGCCAACCTTGGTATACAGCATGGCGTACAATCCCCTGATGCAGAAACCCTGAACCCAGTCTTTGCCATGCAGGTGGAACAGACCGATGGCATCGTCCTGCCCCCATTAGCGACTCAGGAACGAGCCGTGCTCAGTCCCGGACTGGCCTATGTGGTGCATCATATGCTGCAGGATGAAACCGCGCGCTGGCCAAGCCTGGGATACCCCAACTTGACCGAAATCAGCCGCCCCAGCGGTGTAAAAATTGGGCGCACTCTCACTCACGATGAAAGCTGGACCCTCGGCTACACCCGTCAGCGCTTAATTACCGTTTGGTTGGGCCAACCAGCCTCCGACGCCCCGCAGGCCATTTCCTGGCAGCCCTCCACTGGCATTTGGAACGCCTTGATGAAATTTTCCGGTAAAAATTTGCCTGCCGAATCCTGGCAGGCTCCCGTGGATGTATCCGCGCTCGAGGTGTGTGATCCGTCCGGTAAACTGCCCACTGTGGATTGCCCCAACACTGTGAATGAAATCTTTATCAGCGGCAATGAACCCATCAGCTATGATGACTTGTATCGTTCGGTACAAATTAACCGCGAGACCGGCTATCTGGCTACTGCTTATACCCCGCTTGAATTAGTGGTAGAAAAAACCTATTTGATTCTGCCTGAGTTTGCCAAAGGGTGGGCAAAAAGTCAGCAAATTGAGCAGCCTCCGGAAATGTATGACACCCTGGTGACCTCCCACGGTACGGCAACCGCACAGATCAACTCCCCTACTGCCTACGCGGTAGTGCATGATACCGTGGAGATTAAAGGCACGGCATCCGGCGAAAACTTTAAGTCGTATCGCTTGCAAATCGGGGAAGGCTTGAATCCGCGGACCTGGCTGCAAATCAGCGAAGAACAAATACAGCCCGTTGAAGATGGCTTATTAGTGACCTGGAAGACCGAAAAAGACGGCCTGTATGCCATCCGGTTGTCTGTGATCCAGCAGGATCAATCCCTTGAAACTCACCTTGTCCAGGTGACTGTGGATAACACCATTCCCACGGCAGAAATTCTGTATCCCAGGGATGCCAGCCAGCTTAAAACGGATGGAGAAAACAGCACATATTTTCAAGTACTGGCTGAGGATTCCATCGGTATTGCCAAAGCCGCCTGGTACCTGGATGGTCAATGGATCGCTGACAGCACGGAAGAACCATACGGCGTCCTCTGGCTGCCCACACCCGGTCAGCATACCCTGGTAGTAAAAGTTACCGATCTAGCAGGCAATTTGGGTATCAGCAACGTGGTCAATTTTGAAGTGCGCAAATAACGGTTATTCTTTTGGCTGATAACCTTTGCTTTTCATCTTTGCCAGCATGGCATCCACCGGATCCACCCCCATTTCCATCGAGAAAACGGTCAACATCATCAAGACATCCCCAATCTCGGCACTGATATCGCGTTCCCGATCCGGGTTATTGCGCACCCATTGGGCCTGATTGGCAACCAGCGCATCCGCCAGTTCCCCAATTTCTGAGACTAAAAATAAATAAGACTGATTAGCATCCGGCTGGGTTAATCCGCGGAAGTCATAATAGGCTTTTACCAGTTCACTGAGTTTCTGCTGCATCATTCGTGTTTACACCCTCGTCCTTGCAAAGTTGGGGCGGAAAGAACCCGCCCGCCCCATTGTACCATTTTCCTGGACGACTTCTTGGGGCACTGGAAGGTTAATCCCTGAGCTTTTATTTTATTGCCCAGAAAATTGTATTTTTATTGATAGAAATTACCCTGTATAAAGCAATTATTTCTTCCATAAAATACGAAGCCTCCCCTAAAATTTGCCTTTCGGAATTTTGGGGGAGGTTTGGAGGGGGTGGCACGCTTAGTCAGGCAATATTGCCACTGTCAAAAACGATATTGAACTGTGTACATCACCCCACCTAAATCCTCCTACCTAAAGGTATGCTTCGCGACCATTTTTCTGGAAAACGAAAAATAGGGAGGACTTGTTATAGAAATTCGGACGTTAGCAAATAAAACGCAAACATTTTCTGAAAAACGAAAATGGAGGAGGAAAACCTATTCCACAGCAATCCGAAATTCCTAAAAATGAAATCGTTCTAAGCTCAATTTAACGTTTTGGTACAGAAAAATTCGTATTGGATCGAGAGCAATTACTAGGGGTTTTTGAAAAGTGAGAGACTCAGATAAGGATTCATCCCTGAAGGTCAACCTCATCCAACGCCGCTGCTCGATTTCGGGAAAATATCCCTTGTGTAACCGCTTTTTGGATCAATTTCTTCAGGATCAAGCCCACCCGCCAGAAGGCGACCGCAGCCAGACCGTGCGCCAGCACGGCGAAGAATGGCGGCGTCTCCAGCGTGTAATACGTCCAGCATTGCCGCGTGGTACCCCAGACTTCCAGAAAATATCCCAGGGCGCTGCCGGCGATAAACGTCTGCACCGCATAACGGTAATCCGTGGGGGAAAGGATAATCAGGGCGCAGCTAAAGAGCGCCAGAATGGTCAGAGATTTGTCAATCGTTGGCAGCACAAAGGGAATCATCAGGGCATAAAAGATGGGGAAGACGATCCAGTATAGAATCTGGTAAACCCGCAGGGGGATGCCACGATCCAGCACCCGCCAGAACCGCACCAGGCGGTCAATGGATAAACTGGCAATCGGCCAGGCAGGGATGATCCACAGCGGAGGGCGTTCCAGAGTGTAGTATGTCCAGATATGAGTTTGCGTGCCCCAGCCCTCGATTGCCAGACCGCCGCACAGGCCTACAAAAACAATCCAGCCGTCCACTTTGATATCCGCCCCCGACATGATCAGTACCGACATGACGAAGAAGATGCCGATTAACAGCCAGTCGATTTGCATCCACAGAGGATAGCGAGGATCAAAATAGGAGAGATACTCCTCAACCAACGGCCACCAGACTACCAAAATCAGGGCGATGATAGCCAGGAAGGCGCTCATCAAGCGAGAACTATCCGGAGTCCATTGAAAGAATTGACGCACGCGCTGGTTCAGCGGAGATCCTATTGGGGATATTTTCTCTTCCAATCCTTCTCTCCTCATCCTAATGGGAATGCGCCAGGGATTCCAAATATTGCTGCGCTTCTTCGTAGTGTTCAAACAAGCGTTCCCTGCGCCGAAATTCCGTGGTATGCGCGATTTGTCGTTTGGCAGTTTCTTTCATGCCCAATATTTTATGCAGCAGCTCATGGTAAACAATAAATTCGACTACGTATCTGGGCACCGTTGGATGATCCAAACTTAAGCTGACCACCACCGTATCCGTGGAAGGCAGATACATGCCGTATTTTCGGCGAGTAAAGCGGGTAGTCCATTTGAGTTTGGGCGGTTGACAATGATTCTTAAAATAATGCTGATTCACTTTGTGAAACAGCTCATTTAAATCATAATACTGACCGACGGCTTCTTCAACATTTACCAGCCCATCCATATATTTGGAAATGACCAGAAAGTCCGCGCTGCCGGAAGTCTGCCGGATTAACAGCGAATGCTTTGTCGAGCGCCGCAAAATCGCTGAAGAAAGAATGGCTTCTATGACCTTGGGATCCGCACTAACAAATCCGGGGTGCATACTCAGGCTGCCCTGCCCGTCCTTGATCTGCCAGCGATACAGTGCCGCCATCGGGGAAAATTCAAAGTACATCTGCTCCAAAAGGGGAACTTTTTTACCCGATCTCGCCTTCAAACGCAGGGTTTCATAAATCCGGCAGCAATGTGCCAATTGCTCAATTGCCGTCATGAAATGATCGTTGTCGTTCAGGTAAAACAGCCAGCGGGCAACCTGGCCGGAACGCGCTGGCATATCCTCCAACGCGGCATTCTTTTTCTGAAGAACCAATTGCAAATAGCTGGCTTGCTGCTGGATCAGGGTCTGCACGGTGCGTATCTGTTTGCGGGCACCCAGGGTCTGCCGGTATTCAGCCAAAGCAGCCTCCATCAACCGGTGTTGAATATGCCGTCCAGCGGCAGTTAAATTTGAGATTCGCAGAGTGGGGGTGCTTACCCTGGCTTCATCCATAACCGGCAAATTTTGCAGGTTGATGCCCTTCAAATACTGGTATGCGCGAAAGGAAGGAGAAGGCAGGTCCTTCGGGGAAATGCGGTTCTGTTTGCAAATTTGATCCACGTTGGTCACAGTTCCGGTTATGAATTGTCGAAATTCCTCCATGCTTTCAGCGGGAATGCCATTGGTCAATTGTTCGCGTGCCATGGACATGGCCTTAACCAGGCCAGTCACACGCAGCACGGTTCTGGGTTTTCTGCCAAATAATTGAGGGAGTAGTCTGGAGGGTGCCATGGAATTGTTTGTTGTTTTCCTGCTAAAGGTTATTTCTTCTGAGCCTGATGAATAGCCATGATGCCAAAAAACTTCCGCTCCATATGAGCTTGCTGCCAGCCGTTTAGGCCAACTTGCTGCGATAATTGTTCGGCGGAGACAAACTCAAGGGAGGAATCCGGCAAGTATTGATACGCTCCGGGTTTGCCAGCCACCAGCCATCCCAGCAATGGAATAACCGTATGATAATAAAGCCAAATAAAGGGGTAAAGCAGGGTCTTACGCGGAGGGGTTGTTTCCAGGGTGAGAAAAGTTCCGTTGGGTTTGGTGATCCGGGATTGCTCCTGCAAGACAGCACCCAGGTCCGCCACATTGCGCAATAAAAACGCTGAAGTAATGGCATCCATGATTTCACTTTCAAAGGGTAATTGACTGCTGTCACACACCACCCACTGGACGGCAGGATTTTGCGTACGTTTGCGCCCCACCTGGATCATCGCCAGGGTCATGTCACAGGCCAGAATCTGACAGCCCGGAAAGGTTTTCGCGAGTAAGATGGAAACATCACCGGTGCCGCAGCCAATATCCGTGATCCTCTTCGGATCCCTTCCAGCCAGAAGGGCGATCATTTGGCGCCGAAGGGACTGGTCAAAGCCCAGAGAGATCAAACGATTCAACAGGTCATAACGCACGGCAATGTCGGTGAACATGCGTTGAATCGCCGCAGGGCGTTTATCCAGGGTAGCTGTCATGGGTTATACCTGTGCTTCAGCAGGAATGACCTGAAAAAGCTCAATCAGCTCGCCCTGTGGTCCTTTGAAAAAGCCAATCATCGCGTGCAAATCGCCGGAGTGAATAGTTTTTGTCTCCAGGGTGATTTCATAGCCTGCATCCCGGACTTTATCCATCAGTGCCGCCGTATCCCGTACGCGAAAAGCCAGATGCACCCAGCGGGCATTGTGTTCCTGTTCAGGTTCCGGACGGGGATCTTTGAGTTCAGTCAATTCCAGGCAGACGCCATCCCCCATATCCAATAAATGCAGCCGGCGTTTTTCACCGCTGCCTTTTCCGACGAATTTTAAACCTAGAAAGTCTTGATAAAACTGGAGGCTCTGATCCCAGTTGGTTGTCTCAAGGGAAATATGGTGCATACCGGTAATGAGAGAAGTGTCATGGTTCTTGGATTTCATAAGGTTTGCGTTCCTTTGATTGTGAATAAATTTTCCGGCATGGATGAACGACACTCATCGTCTGGAATTTCTATAATACCAGAAAAGAGATCGGGAAGCACTGATTTTTACACTGATTGGAAAGGATTATCATTGGCGAAACTCCTGGTTCCTTACTAAATTGTAGAGTCCACTTTATTGCGGAAATAAATTGCGGTGAGTATAATTTTTTAACAATTCATATTGCACATTGTTGAGCAAGAAATTATCTCATCATTCCACCACTATAAAACCAATAGGAAAACAGCCATGTCAGAACTGTTGATCGAAGCCATTAATTTCATTAAGGCCGGGGATAAAGAAGAAGGGAAAAGAATTCTTGTAGAAATTTTAACTGAGGATGAAAAAAACGAAGCTGCCTGGCTGTGGCTGTCGGCTGCCGTGGAAACCAATGATATGCGCCAGGAATGTTTGGAAGAAGTAATCAAGATCAATCCACATAATCAATCTGCGCTGAAGGCATTATCCCGTTTACAACAAGCCCAGGTCTAGGGAGCGCTGGCAGTGCACCCTTTGATATACGATAATGCAGGTGTCGCCTATTGGGTTTCATCGGGATTGGCGTATTGATTGGCGTAATCAAATATCCCTGGCTCATCCTGAACTACGGTGATGTCTAGGCATCGAAAGGTGTTATCGCGTGCCCAAAATGGCTACCTAAACTCCGTAGGGTTAGGCGATCTCAACATCTACTTGATTTTTCTTTAAATATGGATAGATGTCTACTACCTATGCCGACGTTAAATAAACTCGATGTAAAAAAGATAGGTCCTATCATGTGGCAACCAAAAAAGCTAGAAACAAAAATCAATAGGCTTGATTTCTCCTCATCTGGTCAAAAACCTGAGGATTTCACAGAATTATGGGCTGATGGGGTAAAGATTTGTAATGGGATTGAATTGAGCAATTGGGAAGAAGATCCGATTCAACTTATTGTGTGTGATAGTTGTGGGAATGTTCAGTGCAACTCCGGAAATTGGTTAAGTCCTCGTAACGCTGGAGAGTATATTTTATTTATTCCTGCATTCCAAAAAATGAATAAGGGTTCTTGGGAACAGGATGAATATGCGCCCCCTTTTTATATGGAGAAAAGTGGCATTATCCTTTTTGATAAAATAGAATATGCTTCACTTCGGAGTATTGTTACAAAGTTGCCTTCCCATGGTGAGCTTAAAAACCTCACAAGTACCGAAGCGATTTGTTTGTTTCAGTGGGAGGCTCCATTAAAGGTACTTGGTAAGTACCCAGATTCAATCCATTTCCGGAAAGAGTTCTTTCTGGGAAGTAATCAAGAATCGGATCAGCAAGTCAATACTGATCTTGAAATAATCCTTGAAAAAACGGCAAAATCTACAACCGAAGTTATTCTAAAAAAGCCAATTGAAGGGCACGATGAGATAGTTTTCTTGTTAGAAGACGAAAAATTTGAAGTTTGGCAACCACTTATTCGTGAAAAAGGCCAGTATAAATTGTTCATTTCGTCTATGTTCATTATAGAGGAATTGTCTTAATGCATGGGTTGGCATTCTCAACACCGAATTGGCATAGAAGTAGGGTGCATTGGCAACGCACCATTTTATGCAAGCAATGATCCTGTCATCAGTTAAACAAACGTTGGTATCCCTGTTTAATTCTTTCAGGAGGAGTGTAGGTGTTTACTGTTGGGTTTCGCCAGGATTGGATAATAGGCTGGCGGGTTAAATGATACCTGGCTCAACCTCAACGCCAATGCCAATGCCAATGCCAATGACAATGCCGATTATTTCACGACTTACAACCAACCGCCACCCCACAATAAAAAAAAATCTATCCGGCTTCGGATAGACTTTTCTCTTGGGTCAAGGTACTTCTCAAATTCGGGATAGGGATGCCCGATACCGCAAGGAACTCCAGCACATCCAGCGGTGTGGGTAAAATCAAATCCGCACCCGCCCGCCGCAATTCGTCTTCACTTCCGAAACCGCACAATACGCCAACCGTCTGGGCACCGGCCGATCTGCCGGCGCGGATATCCACCGTGGTATCGCCGATCATCAAACATTCTTCCGGCAGCACCCCCATGTCTTGGGCTACTTTCAGAATGGGGTCAGGAAAGGGTTTGGTGTAGGTGCAGGTTTGAGAGGTGGCAACGGTGCTAAAAAAGGGATTTAACTCAAATTGATCCAGAAAAGCCTGGGTGCTCTTGGCATCCCGGGCACTAACCACGGCCATCGGATAATGCGGAAGCAAGCTTTGCAGTACTTCAAGCGTCCCCTTCACTATCAGGAATTCCTTACGCTGCACTAATTTCAAGCGTTGTGCCAAAAAACTGTACAAATTGGCAAAATGACCATCCAATCGCAGCATATCAAGAATATAATACATCAGGTTCCCTGGCGTTTCGACACCCATCACCACCATCCGGGCAGTATGGCGCGGATCATGACCGATCAGCAATTTTCGAAATGGTGTAAACAGCGTCTCAAAACGCTCCACCCATTGATCATCCGTGTCGCTCAGGGTGCCATCCACATCAAAACAGATGGCCTTTATTCTAGAAACATCCAGAGACATAATTATTGCTCCACTTTCAACCCCAGCGAATCTCTCAGCAAACTCGTGGTGGTTTCATCCGGGGTAAACATCCAGGTGGTTTCTGCACCTTTCCGCGAAAAGCTCACCTGTTCAAAATGCGCATCCATGGCACTGAATTGATCCGCACCAGTGGCACTTCCTTCAGGCCAGCGATTGGCAGCATAAGCCTGAAAAGCCGCTGAAAATTCCTCGGCATCCTGTTCACTATCCCAAACTATTTTCAGGACAAAAACAACTGCGCCGCTGTCGTCATGGATATACAACTGATAACGATCCCCGCCCCAGCCTTTAACCGCTTCCCAAACTGTTGAGACATCCGTATATCCATCCTTAACCCCGCCATTTAATAGAAGATACAGATATTCCTCTCCCATTGTGGATTCATGCAATTTTCTCCACCCAAACGGTAGGAGACTGGTATTATCTTCCAGGGTAACGGTTATTGGCAGATCATCGGGGTATCGTTCCGGGTGAAGGATTTGCTCGGTGGATTGTGGAGGGTTTTCATATAAAGCAGCCACACCTTCCCAGCCCTGGGCACTGTAGACGCTGTGTACAAAGTCCAACCCAAATTGATAGGGAAAGAGCAGTTCATTTTGGATGAATGGGGGCGCCTGGTCATAGATTGGGGTAACCATCTCCATGGAAAACTGCTGCACATCCATATTATCTGCGTCGGTGGCAAAATCCTGGTACCAGAGATACTCGCTCATCACCGCATCGCCTTCCACTAAAGACTGTATGGCGGCATAGCGATCCATATTCTCATCCAATAGTTCATCGTTCAATTTCAACCCATTTTCAAAATCGTAATTCTGATCCTGCAATAAATGGGTAAATTCATGGGCATAGGTCATGCGCTCAGGACCGCCAAAATCCCCGCCCTGGACGACTACCATTTCTTTGGTTTCATCATCATAAAAACCGGCAATCTGTTCGCTATACAGGTCAATAATAAAACCATACAAATCAAAATCCGGTTCAATGACGCCTAAAAGAGCATACAGCAGGGTATCCCGTTGGATATCATCCTCTGTATAATCTGCAAAAAAATCATTGACCACCCGTTCACGCAATTCATCCGGAGAGAGGGTATTGCGATAGATGGTTTCATCAGGCATTAATTGACGCACCCCGATGACGTCTTGCTGAAGTTGATTTAATTCCTGATCCAAATCTACTGAAAAAACCGTCAGGTTTTCTGAGACAGGCAGCGCTGCAGCATCCACCGGCATCAAATTCACAGGTTGAGCCACCTGCACCGGTTTAATCTTTGCGAAGAGGATGATCCCGATAAATGCGCCGCAAACAATAAAACCGGCAAGCAAGAGTAAAATCCCGCCTGATAGGAGTAATTTCTTCCCCATAAAAGTACCTGTCCCTTGATCTAAAGATTTGTTTATTTTAACCGATTTTGTCGGAAATTCCTTATGCAATCCATCCAGACCGCGAGACAGTTTTTTCGCGCGGGAGCTGCATTTATTGTTATAATCCATTCCATGAAGTATTACATATGGACAGAAGGATGCCAGATGAACGTGGCGGATTCCCAGCGTGTGGCCTCTTCGTTGGAGAATCTGGGATACGAACAATCCTTAAAGCCCGAAACGGCGGATGTGATTGTTTTAAATACCTGTGTGGTTCGCCAAAGCGCGGAAGACAAGGCACTTGGCCGGCTTTCTTCCTTGAAGCCCCTGAAAAAGATTAACCCCAACCTGGTGATTAATGTCATGGGCTGTCTGGTAGGTGTACGTCAGACGGACGCCTTGAAAAAACGTCTCCCCTATGTGGATGTCTTTTCCGCCCCCTCGGACCCGGCTCCCCTGGTGCAGTATTTACTGGAACAACAGGGAAAGACGCAGCAAGAACAAACGCAGGAACAAATCAATGACCTGCTGGATGAGCATCTGGTGCTGCCCGCCAATGAGCAGGGAAACCTGGTTTCTTCTTTTATCTCGGTGGTGTTGGGCTGCTCACACGCCTGCACATACTGCATTATCCCTTCCCGGCGCGGAAAAGAAATCAGCCGCCCGCCGGAAATGATCTTGAAAGAAGCCCGTGATCTGGTTGCCCAGGGCGTGAAAGAAATCACATTATTGGGGCAAATTGTCGATCGCTACGGGCTGGACAATCCAGCTTACCCGACTCTGGATAAGCTCATTCATCAATTACATGAAATCGACGGGCTTGAGCGCATTCGTTTCCTGACCTCCCACCCGAATTACATGACCGATGCCCTGCTGGACACGGTAGCTGCCCTTCCCAAGGTGATGCCGCATATTGAAGTCCCCAATCAAGCCGGGGATGATCAAGTGCTGGCGAACATGCACCGCGGCTATACTTCGGATGAGTATCGTGCTCTGATCGCAAAAATTCGCCATAAAATTCCCGGGGTATCCATTGCCACGGATATCATCGTCGGTTTCCCTGGGGAGACGGATGAGCAGTTTCAAAACACCTATCATCTTCTGGAAGAACTGCGCCTGGATGTTGTTCATCTGGCACGTTACTCTCCCCGTGAAGGCACGCCCTCGGCCAGAACCATGCCGGATGATGTCCCTGATGAAGTGAAATGGGAGCGTTTCCGTGTGATTGAAGATCTGCAAAAGGGGATTTCAGAGGCAATTCACACCTCTTATCTCAATCAGATCACCGATGTGCTCTTTGAAGCTAAACAGAAGAGCCGCTGGCGTGGCAGAACGCCCACGAATAAGCTGGTCTTTGTGGAAAGTGAAGACAACCTGACCGGCAAACTCCTGCCCGTGAAAATAGAATGGGCTGGACCCTGGTCCATGATTGGCAAGATTGCTCTGGATCAACCTGATGAATTAAAGGCTAGGTAAATCGCCATGACTCAATTTGAGACGTTAATTAAGGCACTCCCGGATGAAACCCGCCAGTCCCTGGTGCAGGTCTGGGATAGTCTTTCCCCGGCTGAAAAGAATAACTTCCGGGATCTGGTCAACGGCATGCCATCCGAACAAAAATTAGTGCGCATGTTGATTTCGATGAGCACAACCCAATTTAAATATGCTTTTGGGGATAAGCACAAAGTGGCTATCGTTGGCCCAACCAATGTGGGCAAGTCCACCCTGTTCAATCAATTTGTGCGCGCCAAACAAGATACTGCCAAAACCAGCCCGGTGCCAGGCACCACCCAGCAAAACCAGAAAGCCGACGCCGGTCTGTTTGCGATTGTGGATACCCCCGGCGCGGATGCCGTCGGCTCCGTGGGGAAACAGGAACGCGACATGGCCTTTACGGCTGCTCAGGATGCGGATTTCATTATTCTGGTTTATGATGCCATTCAGGGCATCAAACAGCCCGAACAGGAACTTTATGAGGTGGTCAAGACCTACAAGAAGCCGTTTATCATCGTGCTGAACAAAATGGACATGGTGAAAAGTGAACTGGCTGCCGTAGTAGAACGGGCGGCCATTAATCTTGGGGTCAACCCAGAGCATGTCATTCCTGTCTCGGCAAAAACCGGCACCAACATGGCCAATGTGCTCACTGCCATTGTGGCCGCCGAACCCCGCCTGATTACCGCCCTGGGAAAATCCATGCCCGCCTTCCGCTGGCAGCTTGCCTGGCGTTCCATCATCAGTGCGGCCTCCATGTCCGGGGTGATCGCCCTCACCCCCCTGCCGATTGTCGATTTCATCCCCCTGGTTGCCACTCAAACTATCATGGTTGCCAGTATTGCCAGAATTTATAATTACAAAATTAATCTCAAACGCGGTAGAGAGTTGGTCACCACTTTTGGGGTGGGCTACCTTGGCCGGACGTTGTTTTACCAGTTGAGTAAATTGGGCGGCGTGCCGGGCTGGGTGCTTTCAGCCATCATCGCCGCTTCCACTACCGCTGCCCTGGGGTATGCTGCCTGTATCTGGTTTGAGAACGGCGAAAAACTGAGCAGTAAAGCCATTGGCAACATCACCAAACAAATGACCCAGACCATGCTGCAAGTTTTTCGTTCCAAAGGAAAAGCCGGCGCCAGCAAAAAGAATATCAAAGACAGCCTTCAGGAAATGATGGAAGAGATGCCTTACGCTCAGAATCGGGACCTGCTGGATCAGGCTGCCAATTCCGATCCATCCATAATCAAGGAAATTGATCTGGAATAGATCATGAAAAAAGAAATACGTTTCCTTCTTTCGCTGCTGCTGATTGCCTTGATGGTTGGCGGTTACTTTTTTCTCAACAACCCGCCCCAATTCCTGCGACAGGGACGCTCGGTTAAGGTATTGAAATTTCTCCGACAACCGGAAAAATACCAGGAATGGATCATTCCCGCCGGAACCGTCTGCAATGCTGCGCCTTTCCGTTTCCCAACAGATGGTATGGTCGGCTATCTCTGGGACGATTCCTTTCGGCCGGGACACCATCACACCGGGCTGGATATCTTCTCCGGCACAGAACCCGGCATCACGCCCATTTATGCTGCTTATGACGGCTACCTAAGCCGAGAATCGGACTGGATTTCTACTGTCATCATTCGTGTGCCTGCTGATCCGCTCCTCCCTGACAGGCAGATCTGGACCTACTACACCCATATGGCTGATCCCGATGGAAACAGTTATGTGGATGCCGCTTTTCCTCCCGGAACGCATGAAGTCTTTGTCAAAGCCGGGACGCTCTTAGGCAGCATGGGGAATTATTCCGGCACCGCCGGCAATCCCACCGGAGTTCACTTGCATTTTTCCATTGTAAAAGATAATGGTCAGGGAGAATATCTCAGCGAATTGGACATTAAGAACACGCTGGACCCATCGCCATACCTGGGAATGTCCCTGGTGGGCAGGCAAAACCCGGCAGATATTCCAGTCTGTTCCCTTTACACTCCCTGAAGAGGGAATCCTACAAGCGGGGAGGGTTATCAACATGAGCAATATCAGCTATCGGGCGATCCAACAAACGCTGGCCAGTCTTTCTATTCCTACAGATGCGCCGGTGATTGTACATACCTCCCTCTCGGCCATCGGTAGAATTCAGGGTGGACCGGATACCGTCATTGGCGCCCTGCTTAATCGCTTCAACAGCGTGATGATGCCGGCTTTTACCTACCAGACCATGATTGTCCCGGAGACCGGCCCGGATGAAAATGGCATTCACTACGCCTCGGGAAAAGACCTGAATCGAATGGCTATCCCCTTCACCCCGGACCTGCCCGTGGATAAGTGGATGGGCATTACTGCCGCAGCCATGCAAACCTATCCCCTTTCCTACCGCTCCAAGCATCCCATTCTCTCCTTCAGCGGCGTGCATGTGGAGCAGGGTCTCTCTGCGCAAACCCTGGATGCCCCCTTAATGCCCCTGGAATGGCTGTGGAAACGAAATGGCTGGGTACTCCTAATGGGCGTGAATCATAGCGTCAATACCAGTATCCATTTGGCGGAAAAGATCGCCGGACGCACGGGTTTTACACGCTGGGCCATTCAGGGCGATAAAATTGTCACTTGTTCTCATTTTCCCGGTTGTTCCAGCGGCTTTAATGAAGCGGCAGGGCTGCTTGATGGGATCAGTACCCAGGTGCCTTTGGGAGACAGTCAGATCATTGCGCTGCCCCTCCAGGCCATGATCGAAATTCTTTCGCTATACTTGCAGCAGCACCCTGCAAAACTGTTATGTAAAGACCCTTATTGCCAGCGATGTCAGGAGTATCGGCGCCGTTATGGCGGTCATTGATCCATAATCAACGCCCTGTTTTTATGCTATACTCATCTGTGATGAAAACACCATGGCAATCCGGATTCACTCGGCTGACCTGTCCGGTCTGCGGACAGGAATTTGGTATCCACCAGAAGCAAACTTTTTGTCCAAAGTGTAATTCCCCCATCCTGGCAGGCTATGATTTATCCGGGTTGAAAAAGACGCTGGACCGTGATGAAGTAGCTCTTCGTCCGCCAGGAATTTGGCGCTGGAGTGAATTATTGCCTGTTTTCTCCCCACAATTTCGTTTCAATCTTGGCGAAGGTTCCACCCCATTATTAAATCTTGAGAATCTGGGTGCAGAATTTAAAACCCGCACCTTGTTTTTAAAAGACGAGTCATTTAACCCCACCGGCTCTTTCAAAGCGCGTGGTTTATGCGTTGCGGTTTCCAAAGCTGCGGAATTGGGCATAACCAATTTTGTGATCCCCACCGCAGGTAATGCTGGCGGTGCACTGGCAGCCTACGCTGCCCTGGCCAAATTGGGCGCTCACATTTTTATGCCCAAGGACGCGCCGCGTGCCAATCAGTTGGAAGTGGAAATGCTGGGTGCTACCCTGCATCTGGTGGATGGCCTGATTACGGATGCCGCCAGGGAAGCCAGAAGCATGGCTGCGGAAAACGCCTGGTTTGACGTTTCAACCTTTAAGGAACCCTTCCGCGCGGAAGGCAAGAAAACCATGGGCCTGGAGTTGGCCCTTGAATTTGAATGGCAACTGCCGGATGTCATCATCTATCCCACCGGCGGAGGAACCGGCCTGGTGGGTATGTGGAAAGCCTTTGATGAATTGGAATCCCTGGGCTGGATTGATGAAAAACGTCCGCGCATGGTGGTAGTCCAGGCAGAGCATTGCGCCCCTATCGTACGCGCCTTTAATGATAAAGCCGAACGCGCCATACCCTGGGAAAATGCCCAGACCATCGCCTCCGGATTGCGGGTTCCCGTGGCCTTTGCCGACCGTTTGATACTGGAAGCCGTGCGAAAAAGTGAGGGCATTGCTCTCAGCGTTTCGGATGAGGAAATGATCGCATCCCAAAAGAAACTTGCCGCCGCACAGGGCATCTTTGCTGCTCCGGAAGGCGCCGCAACCCTGGCTGCTTATGAAAAACTTACTCAAAATCATTGGATTCATGCTGAGGAAAAAGTTGTGCTTTTTAATACCGCTACAGGTCTAAAATATCTTTAATTGGACTTGCCTCACAACTGCTCCATCCTCAGAAAACTTGAAAGTAGACAGATAAAACCATGGACAATAACCGAGACTCCCTTGACCTGCTTTTTCGCATCAGCCGTGAACTCGCTGATACATTGGACCTGCAAAAGGTCCTCAACCTGGTTCTAAGCCTTTCTGTAAAATATGCCGGCGCAGAACGCGGCAGCATTATTTTGCTGGATGAAAATGAAGAACCCGTTGAGGCTGCCATTATTATTGAAGGGCAGTTAATTCAGCCGTCTCTGGAACAAATGCGCAGTACGCTGAAGAATGGGCTGGCAGGCTGGGTAATGCGCAACCGTAAAACTGCTTTGTTGCCCGATACGAGCAAAGACGACCGTTGGTTAAAACGTCCTGATGATGCAGCGGATAAGACCGGGGCAAAGAGTGCCATTGGCATTCCCCTTCTGGCACATGACCGCCTCGAAGGGGTGATGACCATGGTGCACCGCAGTGTCAACCATCTCGATGCGGGCGACGAGAAATTTCTGGAAGCCATCGCCGCTCAAGCCGGCGTTGCAGTAAAAAACGCCCGCCTGCATCAATCCCTGGAAATTGCCCATCAACGATACCGCAATCTTTTCAATCATAGTATTGATTCCATCTTTATCACCGATCAACAGGGCACCATCCTTGAAGTTAATCAACAGGCTGCCTTGACCACTGGATACAGCATGGATCAAATCCGTCAATTCAATATGAGTCAACTCCACAAAATTGACCCCCCGGATAAATTTCGAGCTCTGGAAAATCGTCCACTGGATAGTCTGATTTCCTATGAATCAGAAATAACTACGGCTGCTGAGAAGAAAATACCAGTTGAAGTGCATGTTCAGGGTGTGCTGATCGATGGTGAAAAATGTTTGCAGTGGATTTTGCGGGATATTTCCGAACGCAAGGAACTGGATTCCGTGCGTGAAGATATGATCGGTATGATCTATCATGATCTGCGTTCTCCCTTGGCCAACATCATCTCCAGTTTGGATATGTTGGAAATGCTGGCACCTCCGGAACCTGGCTCTCCCATTCAATCCATTTATTCCATCGCTTCCCGATCAACAGATAGATTACAGCGGCTGATCAGCTCGCTGCTGGATATTCAACGTCTGGAAGCCGGGGAAAATATAGTCAAGCAGGAATGGGTTTCAATCGAAGACTTAATTAAAGAAATTGATGACAGTGTTCAACCTGCCATTACAGCCAAACAGCAAAGCTTCTCCATCCGGCGTCCGGCTGAACTTTACCAGGTCTGGCTGGACGGCGATATGATTAAGCGGGTCCTGATCAACCTGGTGGAGAACGCCAATAAATATTGCCCCATCGAAAGTAATATTACCCTCTCTGTGGAGAAACTGGATCAAGCGATCAAGTTTTCTGTGGTGGATAATGGCCCCGGCATTGACCAGCAAGCTCGTGAACGGATTTTCAACAAATTCGCCCGACTGCAGGCTGGCACCTATCCGAAAGGCATTGGCCTGGGTTTGGCTTTTTGCAAACTGGCGGTGGAAGGTCACAAAGGAAAAATTTGGGTTGAAAGTGAACTCAATTACGGAAGTCAATTTATTTTTACTTTACCGATAGATGAAAACAGGCCAATTAATGCCTGAACTCGTGCACAGGAGCACCCATGCAAGAAATTAACAAAAATGTTTACATTGAAACCAGTTTTGAAGGCGTCACTTTAGGTGCATTAAACTGGCCGCACGGCTTGATTCTGATTGACTCCCCTTTTCGTCAGGAAGATATTCGTTCATGGCGTTCCTCCACCATGAACCTGGGTGTGGGCAGTAACCGCCTGCTGATCAACCTGGATTGCCATGCCGATCGATTGCTGGGTGTAAAATCCATGGAATCAACCGTCATCTCTCACGATGATGTTGCCGATTTACTGGTATCCCGTCCGGCAACTTTTAAAACCATTCCCTCAGAGATGGGCTGCGAATGGGAACAATTTGAGAACCTCGGCAATATCCGCTGGTCCATTCCGGAGTTAACCTTTTCCGATCAGTTCACCATCCATTGGGACGGCAGCAGCATCCATCTGATCTCACGCCCCGGCTGCGCGGTTGGTGCCATCTGGGTGCATTTAGCGGAAGAAAAAATTCTCTTTGTGGGAGATTGTGTGGTGGCCCATCAGGCTCCCTACCTTGCCCTCTCCAATATCCCCGTCTGGATTCAAAATCTCAAGGAATTACTCAGCCCAACATATCAGAACCATACCATCATTGGTGGGCGGAATGGCATCTTGCACCGCTCAGATATTGAGCAGCAAGTTCAGTTTTTGGATACGATCTATCACCAATTATCACAGTTGGCCCCTTCCCGAACCAGCACCGAACAAATCACAAAATTGGCCAATGAACTTGCCGCCACCTTCCCGGCTGTGGATCAATACCGAAAACACATTAATAGTAATCGCCTGTGCTTTGGCATGTTGGAATACTATCGATCCCATTATTCGTCAGAAACTGAACCGACAGCATGAATTAACCTCATACTGTTCTCACCCTAGCCTTTTCATCGCAGCCTCCTAAAGGATAACAGTCATGACAAAAACCATGTTTGAACCCATCGTTGCCGTCACCCGCGGATCCATCACGGAGTCCATTCATTTCGGTGCGCTCGCCGTGGTGGATTCCAACGGAAAATTGCTTTATTACTTTGGAGATCCCCAGGGCGTAGCTTATCTGCGCTCTACTTCCAAACCCATCCAGGCTATTCCTTTCGTTGAATGCGGCGGAGTGGAAAAATACGGATTTACGGAAGAAGAAACTGCCATTATGTGCGCCTCCCATCATGGGACGAAAGATCATGTCCGCGTGGTGCAATCCATGCATCAAAAAGTAGGATTGTCGCTGGATCAATTGATGTGCGGAACTCATTTTCCCACTGATCCAGCCTCGCGGGATCGCATGATTCGTGAAGGCAGCACCCCTGTTGCCTACCATAACAACTGCTCCGGCAAACACACCATGATGCTTTCCTATGCACGCCTGAAAGGCTTTTCCACAGAAAATTACGTGCTGCCGGATCATCCCGTACAGCAGGATATTCTCACCTGCATGAGCGAAATGTGCCAACTTGAGAAAGATAAAATCGTAATTGGCATTGACGGTTGTTCCGTGCCGGTCTTCGGTATGCCGCTGTACAATGCCGCCCTGGGTTTCGCACGTATGGCCGACCCACAAGCGGATATGCCTGCTCCCCGTGCAAATGCCAGCCGCGTCCTCAGTCAGGCTATGATGCACTATCCCAATATGATTGCCGGCCCGGATGGCTTTGACACCGATTTGATGACCGCAGCCAATGGCAAAGTCTTCTGCAAAGGCGGTGCGGAAGGGTTTCAGGGAGTCGGAATCCTGCCCGGTGTTTCTCCCCGTTATCCTGAAGGCATTGGTATCGCGGTAAAAATCTCGGATGGCGACGCCGGTGGACGAGCCCGTTCAGCGGTCACCCTGGAGTTGCTGCGTCATCTTGGCGTGCTCAATGAAAATGAGTTAAATGCGCTGGCTGTCTATGATAATCACCATCCGGTGTATAATTGGCGCCGAATGGAAGTTGGCAAGCTGGAAACCCTTCTTGAATTATGAACGAAGCGCCAATCTCATGCACGCCTTCCCCTGAATTAATCAACCTGGCAGCAGCGGTTCATCGAAAGCTGCTCCAGGTTTATGGTTTGCCGGTCTGGCGTGTACCCTTGCCAGCCGTGGATGAACTGGTCTGCACCATCCTCTCCCAAAACACCAACGACAAAAACCGCGACGTGGCTTTTGAAGCCCTGCGGGCGCACTTCCCCACCTGGGAAACCGTGCGCGATGCGCCGGAAGAAAAAGTAATTGAAGCCATCCGACCCGCCGGACTGGCTAACCAGAAAGGTCCGCGCATCCAATCCGTGCTGCGTCAGATCACAGCCGAGCGGGGAGAATTAAACCTGGAATTTCTTAAGGCCTACCCTCCCATGGAAGCCTTGGCGTGGCTGCTGCGCTTCAAAGGTGTGGGACCCAAAACTGCCTCCATTGTGCTGGTCTTTTCCCTGGGATTGCCCGCCTTCCCGGTCGATACGCACATCCACCGTGTCAGCGGACGGCTCGGCCTGCGTCCGGACGGCATGAGCGCGGATGAGGCGCATGAATTCCTGGCCTCTATATTCAACCCCAAAGATTACGGCCCCGATCATATGAACCTGATTCGCCTGGGCCGCGAAATCTGTCACGCCCGCAACCCCCAGTGTGAAGGTTGTCCGTTGCGGGAGTTGTGCCCGTACCCAAACAAGGTGTAAGTCGGCATTGCGCGGAATAATCTATCTGTTTGATCTATCGGACAACCAGCGAAACCCGACATTCCAAACAAGATTTCCTGCAATATTTGGTAGCCTTTTTTCTGCCCTGAAATACTAAAATCGGCTTAGGCACAGCTCAGCCAACGTTTTTTTGTCCAGTGGTCACCAACTCTGCTGAATGCTTATGGCGAAAAACACATCAAAACGTACATTCCATCAAACGCCAAAAGCGGCGGGAAAAAATCCCGCCCTACTTTTTTACTTTTCTAACTAATCCAATTAGCAGGTGTAGGTCGGGGTTGAGCGGAATCATCCATTAACTTGGTCCATAAATCGAGCAGCGAAACCCGCCATTCCAAACAAGGTTTCCAATATAATTTGGCAGTCTTTTTTATCCTGAAATGCTAAAATGGGCTTCGGCGGAGCTCAGCCAACGGTAAAATTTTCTCAACTTCAAACCCAAACCATCAATCCACCGATGACCCTATGTGCATTTCACTCGGCCGATTAGAATTGAGCGCAATGGGAACGATCGGCTGATGGTCAGAACCCCAAACTCAATCCATGGAAGGTAAACGCTGTTATGCGCTTGAAAGCTGATTTGACGTTATTATTGGTGGCCATTATTTGGGGCAGCGCGTTCGCGGCACAACGCGTGGCGGCGAATTATATCGGTCCCTTTTTGTTCAACGGCAGCCGCTTTTTATTAGGTGCCATGGTTTTACTCCCTCTAATTCGATTCCGCTTGAGCCTGGATAAAAAAGAACGCCTGTGGGTGCTAGCGGCTGGTGTCATTTTATGCATCGCCTCAGTCTTGCAACAAGCCGGCTTACAATGGACCTCCGCCGCAAATGCCGGCTTTATCACCGGGCTGTATGTGGTTTTTGTGCCCATCCTCATGCTGGTGATCTTCCGTCAGCGTATCAGCAAAATCGTGTGGGCGGCTACTTTTCTGGCAGCCGTGGGTATCTTCCTCTTGAGCGCCGGCGGTAAGCTGGAACTGGCTCCAGGGGATGGGTTGGAATTGATCGGAGCAGTCTTCTGGGCCGCACACGTGGTGGTGGTCGGCCAGGCGATGAGGAAAACCGACGCCCTGCACTTCGCCGTCGGGCAGTACCTGGTGGCCGGAGTGTTGAACTTCACCCTCGGACTGCTGCTGGATTGGCAGACCCTGCCGGGTTTGATCCCGGGCTGGTGGACGGTAGCTTACGTGGGCTTGTTCTCCGTAGCCGTAGGCTACACCCTGCAAGGCAAAGCCCAAAAACACGCCCCGGCCACCGATGCCTCCCTGATTCTCAGCCTGGAATCCGTCTTTGCCGCCTTTTTTGGGTTTTTATTTTTGCAGGAAACCCTTCGACCGATACAACTTGCCGGGGCGGGGATCATTCTGCTGGCAATCCTGATCTCTCAATTCTCTCCCGCGCCAATGATTAAAGAAGAAATAGTTTAAACATTCGGGATGAATAATCCCTTGTGATATTTTTCCACCCGCCCAAACCTGTAGGGAAGGGTCATGACCCTTCCCTACAGGTTTGGGGCTGCTTACTGTTCATAGGTTATGCGTCCTCTTATCCCCTTTTTAAGCACCCCGATATTCCATGGCTGTTTCCGTTGCAATAAAAAATAAATTTTGGGATAAAATCTTGGTATAAGTAAATATTTTATAGGAGTAAGATCTGTGAGTGAATCCATTCAATTTACCCGAAACTACGAAGATAAAAGTACAAACCAGGGATTTCAGTTTGAATTCTTTTGCAACCGCTGCGGCAATGGATATCGTACCAATTTTCGTCCCTTTGCTGCCGGGATGGTCTCCGGAGCCCTGGATACCGCCAGCAGCCTGTTGGGTGGCATTCTAAGCCGGGCCGCCGATGTGGGCAACAGCGTCAGCTCCGCCAGTCGGGAGAGGGCACATGATCAAGCCTTTCTGGATGCCGCACAGGAATTAAAATCTGAATTTATCCAATGTCCGCGCTGCTCGACCTGGGTTTGCAAGGAGCGCTGCTGGAATGTGAAACACGGACTTTGTAAAGGCTGCAGCCCTGATCTTGGCGTAGAGATGAGCGCCGCTCAGAGCTCCCGCTCCGTGGAAGAAGTGTGGGCACACGCCAAAATGGCCGAAGAAGATAAAAAACTGGCCGAAGGCAACTGGCGCGAAACCATCCAGGCCTCCTGTCCGGAGTGCGGTGCACCACAGGTCACCAATGCCAAATTCTGTCAGGATTGTGGAGCAAAATTACAGACCAGCAGCCATTGCCCGGAATGCGGGGTTAAACTACAGCCAGGTGCAAAATTCTGCGGGGATTGCGGTCATAAGGTAGGATAATCAAGTTTGAAGCTAGCAAAACAAATCAAAAGGTCGCTGTATTGGCGACCTTTTTTGGTTTCGTCCGCTGTTTTCCCCTCCAGGCGGGGATGAATCATTCAATCCATAATTCCTACAAGAGTTGAGTGATAAAATTGACCAAACTTTGAATGAACCCTGGAAGGTCTCAAAATGATCGGTAGTTTCATCGCACTTTTATCCGCAGCATCCTGGGGAGCCGGCGACTTTTTAGGCGGCTTGGCCACTCGTAAACAAAACCAATTTCAAGTCTTATGGATCACCACCTGCAGCAGCTTGACCTTGATGGCTCTGCTCGCCGTCCTGTGGGGGGAGCATCTGCCCTCTGTGAGCAATATCCTGATTGCCCTGGCTGCCGGCATCAGCGGATCGTTGGGACTATCCGCGTTGTACAAAGGCTTGAGCATGGGCAATGCCGCGCTGGTCTCCTCTGTGGCCGGGGTGGTGGGGGCGATCATTCCCACGCTTGTGGGCGTATGGATTGAGGGCATGCCCAGTACGCTGCATTTAATCGGCTATGGACTCTCCATCGCAGGAATCTGGCTGGTGACCCTCTCTAAAGGGGAAAATAGAATGCAAGTTAAACAAGGGTTGAGCCTGGCTCTTCTGGCAGGCATTGGTTTTGGCGGGTTTCTGGCGATCATTGCCCAAATAGAAGGCGAGCAGATCTTTGCCCCGCTGGTCATTGCCAAATTGGCTTCCCTGACCGTTGCCCTGATTCTCCTGCGCACCCGCAAGCTCCCCATTCCCAAATTGAGCGCTTTACCCACTGCCATCTGGTCCGGTTTTCTGGACGCCGGGGGTAATTTTCTGTATTTGCTGGCCACCCAATTCACCCGCCTGGATATTGCCGCGGTGCTGTCCTCGCTCTATCCGGCAGGCACCGTGCTGTTATCCACGATCCTGCTGAAAGAGAAATTGTCGCAGGCTCAATGGCTGGGCGTGGGGGTATGCCTGTTGGCGATTGGGATGATTACCTCGGGGTAACAAGGGGATAAGACAGAATATGATTGGAAGTGGTATGTTATTAAAATTGATAGTTGGCAAGGATTTTGTGGGGTGCTAGAATATTAATGATTAGTACAAATCATTTACAGAGCCGCAGCATCCAACTCCATTAATACATCGAATTAAAATCAATAATACCCGTTCGTGCTATGGTATTCATAGGAATGTCTCTTTTTGCGTAACGCTTGGAGGGAACATGATTATTCGTGTTTATAGTTTAATGATCATCTTTTCATTATTGAGTTCCTTTTTTTATACAGGATTAAAGCACACACAGCCGAACACCGATGTGAACCAAGATGTCATGGTCGTGTTCTTAAAGATAACGGATCCCGATTGTTCCAGCGCAGATAGCTGCCTCCCCGACTTTCCTCAAATACTACGAGATGAGATCCAAACGCCTAGATACACGACTTCGCATTATGAGACTATGCTGAATTACACGATCAAGAACTACATTCGGGAAGCAACATTTTCAAATGCAATTTTCAATTTTGAGGCGATATCCAATCCATATAGCGCTGATGGATGGTTTGATGCCCCGCATCCACTAGAGGATTACAATGAATCCGTTAATGCCAGTATGGGAAGAGATGCCTATAACCATGCCTTTTCCGTGATCGGTAATTCGGTATCAAATTACGACGTGATTATGGTCGTTACCAATATTCAATTTCATTTTGGCTACACTACAGGAATGGATGGATACCCTCTGGTCGTTGTTGGTGAGAATGTTGACCCTACCAGTTTTTATGAAGTAGTTGGACATGAATTTGGGCATGTACTTACCCTGGAACATGTTCACATGGGACCCTATGATCTTGTTGGGAATAGTGATGTGTTGGTTCATTATGGTGGTTGGTCCAAAGCATATGCTGGTTGGGTGCCTGAAGTAACCGATATGCCTTGTATTGGGGGTCAATGTGAAATTACCACGGTACTCGATCCATTGGAACGAGCAGGAAACAATGTTTTACGGATACCATTTGCCAATTTACCTGGTAATAATTTTGTGGGATATTTTGTTGAGTGCCGCGCCAAAATTGGATACGACAACAATATCCCTGAAGAAGGTGTGATCATTACCAAAATAGATACAGTTACAGATCCAAAAATGGCCGCTCAACTTGTATATCCTTCAGGCGACAATAACGACACAAATGCGGCCCTTTCACCTGGTGAATCATTTGTTGATAAACCGCAGGGCATCACAATAACTTACCTTTCGAAGGATGGAACAAACCGCTGCTCAGTGAAAGCCACGCGCGGTGAAATCGTCGCGCCTGATCCTTTGATTTATTCAGGGAGTGAAGAAGTCAACGAAGCGGGTTATACAACCTATGGGTCCAGAGATATTTGGATTGATAGTCAGAAAAATGGTTGGGATGTTTACCCTGCGGATACAGAATTTATTCTTGCAGGAGATCATATAGCTGTTGTAGGATACGGAGACCCGTTTTGGGCGGAGCACGAAAACCGCATAAAGTTCTTGATTCGGAACTATGGCTATAGCGAAGCAGAAAATGTACTGGTTGATATCTTTGTAACGCAACCGATTATGCTATATATCCCTGGAATTACGTGTGATGGCCCTGAATTAAATACTGCAACGTTGTTATCCACAATCGTGATCGATCATATGGATAAAGGAGAAGTATATTTTGGAGAAGTCCCTTGGACGCCGACTAGTAATTCTGCTGCCCAGATGACCATTGTGATTCGAGATTATGTGGGAGAAGTCACACACGCCAATAATACTGCCAGTGAAACATATGCAAGGCAGAATATCCTTGCAGAAAGCATCTCAGAAAGCATCAGCGAGAGTAGTGCTTTAGAATTGTCTGCTTTATTCGATTGGCCGCTAAATGTGCCGATTCAAACAAATCCCAGATGTCTGGAAAGAAAGCCCTATAGATTTGTCAGAAGAGTGATTAGTGCAATTGATAAAAAATACTGGGTCATGAATCCAGAGAATTTTGAAGGTCTGCTGACCCCAGGGGAGGTTATTGAAATCCCACTGGCAAGCGTACCCTCTGATAATAGCGTGCCGGGTGATTGTGAAAATATTGAACTTGAATTACAAGCCTGGTATGATGATGTTTTTGTTCCTGTTACAGGGATGACGTTTAAAAGCTGTGTTGTAGAACCCACAAAACTGGTTTGCAAGCCCCCTGACAAGCCTGTAGAGACAGGTACTGCGGTGACCGTAAGTGGTAATCTTACACCAGCAAACGGTGATGAAACCCTCGCAATCGAATATACCAGTCCCGGTGGCGACCAAATGATTCAACATGTTAACATTGGTAAAAATGGGGATTACACCGATCGATTCACACCTGATGTTTCTGGAAATTGGCAGTTCCAGGCGTATTGGCAAGGTACAGAAAAAAACGCTTCTGCGGCATCATCAATCTGTAATTTTACTGTCGAAAGCAGCAAGCCAGAATTTACATTAGGCACGATTACAAACTGCCGTTCTGGCCCCGGAACGGATTATCTGGTTGTCGATTCTGGAAAAATCGGGGAGATATTTGAAGTGATTTCACGAAGCCAAGATGCCAACTGGCTTTATGGAACGATACATGGATCCAAATGTTGGATGTACCTTCCCCTTGGGAAATTAAACGTAAATCCCTGGACACTGCCAGAGCGAATAGCACCACCTTTGCCAGTCACTCCAACATCCGTGTCCACTTCAATTTGTAGTAACTACACAAATGAGTCAGGCTGCAGGCGTCGGGATGATGTTTGTACTTGGGTAAGCACAAGTCCTCTCGCTGGATCAGGTGAATGCGTGCCAAAATAACATCTCATCCTATTTTGACTGAGCTTGGAGCAGCTTCCCCCGCCTATAGTGAAGGTTGACCCTTCACTACAGGTCGATTTTATTTCGACTAAATACCAGTCCTGGACTGCATACACTGCATCTTCTTGAAAATACACTTTCATTCGTGTACACTATAAATAGTGTAATTAATGAGGTGTGCCATGTTACAAAACATAACCCTGAGTGCCGAAAAAATGATGATCGAACGAGCCCGTCAAAAGGCTGAAGCCCAAAACACCACCCTGAATGCCGAATTCCGCCGCTGGCTGTCGAGCTATGCCGAAGCGCCCCAATCCGCAGCCGATTTGGCGAAATTGATGGAACAATTCAACTATGCCAATCCCGGCCAACATTTCACGCGGGACGAAATGAATGAGCGCTAGAACCTTCCTGGATACCAACATCCTGGTGTACTGTTTTGACCCAAACCAGCCGCAGAAACAGGCCATTGCCCTAGCCCTGGTTGCAGAAGCACTGCAAAGGGGAAACGGCATCATTAGTTGGCAGGTGATACAGGAATTCCTGAACGTTGCCACCCGGAAGTTTACCAGTCCCTTAACCCCCGAGGATGCGGCGATTGTTTTGCTAAAGGTATTGTACCCTCTTTGTCAGGTTTACCCAGATTTAAAGGTCTACCAAGCCGCACTGGAAATCCAGCAAAAAACCGCCTATTCATTTTACGATTCGCTCATTCTGGCTGGTGCCAAACAAGGCGGCTGTGGTGTGATCTATTCCGAGGACATGCAGCACGGTCAGCAGGCGAATGGGGTGAGGATTATTAATCCGTTTTTGGAATAGTGTATGATATAGGTGGGATTAAAAGCGATCCCACCCTGAATTTTATTGGATTAATAAAAATATTAGTTTGATCTGGGAGATAATTATGCCTACCATTAATCAACAATCTACATTTGAAATAGGAAAAGACATTTGGCTACGTTCACGAACAAACGCCTTTGCAAATGAAAGAGCTGTTGTAAGTTATACCTTTTGGTCAAATGTTGTAAATGTGCTTGAAGCATTATTCATACTGATTCCTATTGGTTTAGTTTCATATTCCTATACGATTGCAAGTCAATCTTTAGGATTTAGTCAAAATAATCTTTTTGGTTTATTAATATTATTGACAGTGGTTAGCAATTCTTTAGCCTTATTCCTAAATATCATATCAACTAAACTTTCATTAACTGAGTCTTTATTTCGATTCAAAGAAAAACTATCAATGTATTCATTGATAAGCCTGAAAGCCAGACAACTTGAACATAATAACTTATCCGATGTGGATGCCAGAAAATTAGCGGATTATCTACAAGAATTATTTGAAATGACTAAAAATCGTGGGCTTGAACCGGACAATAAATATTTTACGCAAGGGAAAAAATTAATAAAATGTTTAAATACATATCCCTTCGGTTTTACTAAAGACACTGTATGAGTAATTCAACCTTACCCATTTAATTATGCTTTCCAGAAATTTTTCCTCATGAGCTTAATCCTATAAACTGGTTTCTAATTCGAGGTCAAGAGGAGGATAGAGAATTTTATACTCTTTCAGATATGAACTATCTGTCCAAGGGTTGATGGTTTAAATCCATCCGGGGCCACCATTTATTTTGATTCCAAATTCCCTTTGAATATCGTATGTTTGTACCTGTTGAGCAGTATTTGCCTAACAGTTTTTTTATTAGCGACAAATTGGTATGGATTAATCAAATTATTTGTGTCATCACGAGGGCGTTTTTTGCCCATGGCGATCTCAACGTACGCTGGAAATCACTTCAGATGGATCCAGGTGCCTTATCCCCGGCTCAGCCTCAACAACCACCGGGGCCGATGATTTCACAACAGGCAGGGGCAAATGGCCCCCGACTTCACTTCACGTCATAAATTAGCAGCTCATCCATTTACCATTTGCCTGGCTGGATTCAATCACACGCTGCGCAAAACGAACGCCTAACAATCCATCCAGTGAATTGGGAAAATACAAGGCCAATGGGTCGGCTTTGCCGCCTGTTTTGCGCGCCGCAATGGCTTCGGCTGCATCGGAATATAGATTGGCAAAGGCTTCCGGAAAGCCTTCCGGATGTCCTGCAACGATGCGGCTGGAACGAGCGGAGAGGGGTAAAGTACCCGGTCCATTGATCGTTCGGATCTGGGCGGGGGCTTGCAGCGGTTTGAAAGCCAGGGTTTGTGGAAATTCCTGCATCCATTCCAGACTGCCCTTGGACCCGCTCACCCGGATGCGCAGACAATTTTCTACGCCAGCAGCAGCCTGAGTGACCCAAAAATTGCCTCGGGCGCCATTCTCCATGCGCAATAAAGCCCCGGCATAATCATGCACCAACCGGCCAGGGACAATGGTGCCCACTTCCGCGGCTACCTCTACTACTTCAAGGCCGGTCACGAAGCGCAGCAAATGATGTGCATGGGAGCCAATATCTCCCAACACTAGGGAAGGCCCGCCCTTCACCGGGTCATATCGCCAGGAAAGTTGGCCCTTGCCTGGCTCAGGAACCTCTTCAACCGCTCTGCCCCCCTGGACATATTCCACCTGCACCAGGCGAATGGTTCCAATCTGATCTTCCATCACCATGGCTTTCGCCTGACGAACCATTGGGTAGCCGCTGTAATTATGGGTCAAACAAAATACCAGGCCGCTATCGATTACCTTTTGGTGCAAAGCCTCGGCATCTTCCAGGGTGTTGGTCATGGGCTTGTCACAGATCACATCAAATCCGCGCTCCAGAGCTGCCATCGCATACGGATAGTGGCTGTCATTGGGTGTCATAATCGCGATCACCTCAGCACCATCCTCGCGTGCATTTTCAGCATCCAGCATCTCGATGACATCGGTGAAAACACGATCCGCAGCCAGCCCAATTTCCAGCCCCGCTTGCCTGGCGCGTTCAGGGTTGGATGAAAGCACACCGGCAACAATTTCGTAGCGATCATCCAGGCGGGCGGCCTGGCGATGCATGGCGCCAATAAAAGAACCTGGACCTCCACCGATGACTGCCAAACGTAAACGTCGGCCCAGTACGGAGATAATCGGATTAAGAGTCATTTATGCTCCTTCCAAATAAGTTCTTAAAGCCAGAACGGCAACTTTATGATCCTCTTCCTGGGGTAAGCCTGATATTGTAATGGTCCCTACAACACCCGTCTCTTTAAGAATGATGGGGAAACAACCGCCATGCGCCGCAAACTCGCTTGCCGGCAACAAAAACTTTTCTTCAATGGACTTCTCTTCACTCTTCAATAACTGACCGATATAAAAGGAACTATGCCCAAAGTGGTTGACCAGGCGAATTTTGCGTTTGACCCATGCATCGTTGTCAGGGCTTGTGCCTGGTCGGCTGGCATGGAAAAGTTGATGCCCATTGAGCTGGATATCTATCACAATAGGGAGCTTGTTTTGGGTGGCATAGTCTACCAGCCAGCAACCAATTTTCCAGGCTGTATCTTCATTAAAAGCAGTAAATTGAATTTGATTTTCTTCCAGTAATAATTGTTCAAGAATTTCATTCATTAATGGGTCTCCATTATTTTGAGTAACCTTCCTGGATATTTTTGTGCCTGGAAATTGTTTTACTATCCACAATAGATTGATGTTCACATTCATGAGGCCTGGCTTGTTGAATTTCGGTAAAGAAGTGACAAGACAGGCAGATTACAAAACACTAACTCAATGATATTGCCTACCAAAGTCAACCCATGGAGCAGGTATGTGCATTAACCATCCTCTATGATTATACAGATTTTTATGCATTTTGACCTTATTCCTCAAAATATCTCCTGTTTCAAGTAAGGGTTTACAGACCTGGCAGGACCGTACCTATTTTGCTTATTACCCAGCACGGTTCCTTACTGCTCAAAAAAAAATAATTCTCTGATCCTTTCGTATACCAAATTTCCAATCAGGGTGTATCCATAGGCATTCAGGTGAACTGCATCAGATAATAAACTGGGAGGGACTGATCCGATTTTCATTGCTTCCAGATCCTGTTCAGTAGGAACCAGGCCGGCATCATTCATCCCGTTTGAACTTAAATATTGTCTAAGGTTAATAAATTTATCTCCATAATATTCGCTTAGTGCTGTTTCTAATTCCGTTCTGTCTTTTTCGTTTCCACTGGTCAAGCCTAATATGATGAACTTTTCCTGGTCGTAATGGTTATTGTTTATGATCGACATTTGTTGTGCAATTAGGTCTTCAGGGTCACTCCAGCCGCCATTTTGACCTATAAAAATTACTGAAATGTAATTCTCATACTGAACCGTTGCACTTGTGACGATGATTTCTCCGCTTTCAATTTGTACAGGGTCTCCCTCAACCCCTCTTGAAAACATATACACATAATCACCACTATCAGTCTTCTCCTGACTTTTGAGTAAATAGCCCTCGACTCCCGAAATGTTAACTGGATTAATGCCACAATCCCCTTGCTTCAATGGAGCAACCGGTGCACCATTGGCTGAAGCAAAATTTATAACCACCTGAGATGTATTTGCAGGGATCGTCATTTTTTCAGTGGTGACAAAGGGAACACCTCCTGCTCTTCCTATAATTGTATTTGTGTCTTCGCCACCCACTCCACAATTCACAACAGGGATATCCGCATAATTATCTGAGATTGACTTTGCTAACACGAGTGGAAAGGTTACACCCTCACCCCCCGCACCCGCGGTTAAACTATCTCCCCAACAGATAATCCCTGGCAGAGGGTTAGCCATTTTGCCATCTGCATCATCCAGGTTTTCTTGTGCACCTTGATCTTCAATATCATTAAGGTTATCCGTGTTCAATAAATCCTTCAGAATCTGACTACTTTGCTGATTATGAAGGGAATAGCCAATAATGCCCAATAGTATGACACAAAATAGGCCAAACAAAAATAAATTATTTTTATTCCGTTTATCTAGTAATTTCATGCAACGGGCTTCCTCGTTTATACTAATTCTCGCAAGTTATAAGTTAACTCAATAAGTTTTCGTTTTCCATTGGAACAATCCAATAATAACAAAAAAAGCCACCTTGCCGTTAAATTAAGGCAGGTCTGAAGATTAACCATCCAGTGGATAACATCGTTCCTTGGTGGGATGAGACTGTAAGATCATTTCAAATGGCCCGCATTGTGATTCAGGTTTTAAGCATCAGCAACAAATCATCCTCGGGTCAGATCCGTATAAGTGTGATCACAATTCGCACCGCCCTGCATAATCGTCCGGGTACGGCTGAAGCGAATGTCCTTATTAAACCCCGTAACTGAGGGCTCATCGGTCAGGCAAATCAGATGGTACATCCATTGTTCTCCGCCAATTTTTTTGGCAAGATCAGCCACCGGGCAGCGAGTCACACAGAACCGGGTGATATTTCCTTCCTGTTTGGAAGTAAATTCAAATCCGGCCTGAGTCAGCGGTCCCCAGAGCAGGGTGATAAAACGTGCCAGTGAATTGTCCCCTTGCTTGCCGTTTTCCCCCCAATCCTTTCGACAATTCACATCAATCAGCCGGTCAACCACCAGCATCAGATTCTCCTGCCCATAGGTAGCCGATAGCTCATTAAGCAGCGAAAGTCTGTTTTCCTGCTCCCACCGGGTGGTAAGGTCGTTTACAATCACCAACAGTTGTCCATCCTCAAATAACGCTGAATTTTCGGGATTGGTGATAATCCGATCCAGCCATCCAAATTCATTTGCAATCACATCTTCCATGCAATTATCCTCCACCGGGTATGGCTTACTTTACAATTTCAAATTTACTAACAACAGCCTCATCCAACACGGAATAAAGGACTGTCAACTGCGTTTGATCTGCATTGAACAACAGCCAGGAAGTGAAAACGGTTGGGCGATACTCGTCCAGGCCGTCGGGAAGATTCAGGGGCATCTCCGCAGCCTGCGTATCGCTCAACAGGACCAGCTTCCCCTCTTTAAAATCAGTGGTTGTGATCACAAAGGTATCATCCACCGACCATCGTATATTTCCATTTTGAAAAAAATCTGCCGTATAAGAATTGATCTCTTTCCTTGTTTCAATATCATATATAGATACCTTGCTGAAGGGCTCCTCTTTCAGGTTGTAATAGGTTTCCGTGAAAGCAAGTTTCGTCCCGTCATGAGAGAACGCCAGCCTGGAGACATCACTTTTTCGTTGCTCGCTCAAATCAAAGCGTCTTTCTATCAGGAAAATTTCTTCCTGTGTGGTAAGGTAAAAAATATTGATGGACCCATTATTTTTTCCAACAGCAATCATGGACCCATCAGCGGACCACACCAGATCGGTGAGGGAATTGGCGACTTTAAATTGGCCGCTGATTTTTTGGGTTTCCATATCCATAATTTTGAGATTATCCATACCGCCCCGCAATCCTGGTTCCACATACGCAAATTTGGTATTGTCCGGGGAGAGTGCCCCAATCCAATGCGATCTTGGGCCGCCATTGATAATCAATGTGTTTTCCCCGGTGAGAGCATCTTTGATTACCAGAGAATTAACCACACCGATCGGAAACACAATGTGGGTTTGATCATCGGTCCATTTAAAGACCAGATACCCCCCGTTGTATCCGGAACCGAATCCAGGTTTGAAATTTTCAATTCCCAACTGAACCAAGAGCTCATTCAGTTCGGCCCCTGCTTGATTAATGGGCTGATATTGAGTCCACAATTCTTCCTGCTGAGTAAGATTAACCAGGCTCATGGTATAGCGGTTATAAGAACAATATGTCTTCTTAATCACCCCAATCTCATGTACACCACAAGTCAAAGGTTTGCTCATCAGCAGGCCGACCAGGTCTCCATTCTCCAGCATCTGAAGCCATAAAAAACTGGCATCGGAGTACTCTCCATCGGGTAAACCGGATTCCTCAAACTTAAACCCCAGTTTGCTGATGGTGTAATCAACAAATTCAGATTGGTTGATGGTCATAGTGGAGGCTTGTTGTAAATCGAAAAAGTTTTCTTCGCTGATAGGAACAGGTATGGGTGTGCTTGTAGGCAGTGGTGTGGCGGTTTGTGTAGGATAAGGCATGATTATCGCATCAGAATTCATCGTTGATGTGGCAGTTATTGATGATGACATAGTGCCATTACATGACGTTAATGCGAGTGCAGTGATCAGACCATAAATCGCCAAAAATATGTTTTTTTTCATATCGTTTTCCTATGAAAACCCGTGAGCGTTGAGGTAATTTCTTTATTATAAAAGTTAATCAAGGAAATGGAGTATTGGATTATTCCTGCAACTTTGCACTTGATGATTGGTTCTGGTAAGGGTTATCGGCTGGGGCTTTAAAATATCACCGGCTCAACCATAAACTGTGCCTGTTAATTTTCTCCTACGACAGATGCAGGTAAAAAAAGAGGCTGCCTTTGCGGACAGCCTCAATGGGTTTTAATACCAAAATCTTACAATCCTACCGCTTTCTTCAACTCATCAGTGCGGTTGGTTTGTTCCCAGGTCAAATCCAGATCGTCGCGGCCAAAGTGACCGTAGGCGGCCAACTGGCGGTAGATTGGCCGGCGCAGTTTCAAATCGCGGATGATGGCACCCGGGCGCAGGTCAAAGACCTTGGCAACGGCAGCGGCGATTTTGTCGTCATCCACCAAACCGGTACCGAAGGTTTCCACATTGATGCTCATGGGATGCGCCACACCGATGGCATAAGCCACCTGAATTTCGCAGCGCTCAGCCAAACCGGCGGCTACCACGTTCTTGGCTACCCAGCGAGCTGCATACGCAGCAGAGCGATCCACCTTGGTGCAATCCTTACCGCTGAAGGCACCGCCGCCATGACGGCCCATGCCACCGTAGGTATCCACAATGATCTTGCGGCCCGTCAAACCGGCATCGCCCAGGGGTCCGCCGATGACAAAGCGGCCGGTGGGGTTGACGTAAATCTTCAATTTGTCATCCACAAATTCCTTGGGAAGCACGGCATTGATCACGTACTTGATGACGCCGGCGCGAATATCTTCCTGGCTGACATCAGCGGCGTGCTGGGTGCTGATGACGACGGTGTCAATACGTTTGGGCTTTCCAAAGGCATATTCCACAGTCACCTGGGACTTTCCATCCGGGTAAAGCCAGGGTAGGGTGCCGTTCTTGCGCACTTCAGCCAATTTGCGGGTTAATTTATGAGCCAGATAAATCGGCATCGGCATCAAAACGGAAGTTTCGTTACAGGCAAAACCGAACATCATCCCCTGATCGCCGGCGCCCAGCTCTTCTACGTCCTTCTCGCTCATCTCACCGCTTTTTGCTTCCAGGGCTTTGTTGACGCCCATGGCAATATCGCCGGATTGTTGAGAAATGGCGGATTGTACGCCACATGTGTCGCCGTCAAAACCTTTTTTACCGCGATCGTAGCCAATTTCGTTAACAACTTTGCGTACCAGTTCATCAAAATTGACGAAAGCTTCGGTGGTGATCTCACCCATAATCATGACGAACCCGGTTTTGGTGGCCGTTTCGCAGGCTACCCGGGATTTGGGATCTTGTTCAATACATGCGTCCAAAACGGCATCGCTGATCTGGTCGCACATTTTGTCGGGGTGTCCCTCGGTCACAGACTCCGAGGTAAATAAATAACTTGGACTTTTCATAAATGTTGTGGTCATTGGTAGAACCTCCTTAAAAGAAAATGCCCCTTTGCGGAGAACTAAGGAGCAAGCAAGAAATGGCAGTGCTTCCTATCTCCCAGATTTTTTCTGTCGGAATTGGCACCTTAGAATCCCCAAAATTTGGGGTTCCCAGGTTGTCGAGGTTTCATAGGGCCGGTCCCTCCACCTCTCTGGATAGTTTTGCCTAGGGGCTATTCAATTGATTTTGCTATGATATCATAGAATTATTCGACCGTCAAATTGTCAAATGTCAGGGTTTTCTTATAAAAAGGTCCTAAGGGTTTTTGAAATCCTTAGGATCTGACTTTAACACTCAAACAAAATCCCCTTATTCCGCTTCTGCCCGTTTGACTTGCAGCACATCAAAATCATGCGCGATGCTGGTTTGTTCAAAAACGGACTGTGCTTCCTGCAGGATATCTTTTTCCCGATAGCGGCGTGAGATGTGGGTCAGCACGAGCTGCTTCACCCCGGCGGCTGCAGCCAATTGTGCCGCACTTAGTGCCGTCAGGTGGCCGAATTTTTTTGCCATGTCTTTTTCTGTTTCCAGGTAGGTCGCCTCAATCACCAGCAAATCGGCATCGCGGCAGGTTTCCACCAGGTCTTCGGTGCGGCCAACATCCCCAATATATACCAGGCGGGTACCACGGCGATGATCGCCCAGCACCATTTCCGGCTCAATCACGCGGCCGTCCGGCAGGGTAATGGCTTTGCCCATCACCAAATCCTTGCGCCATGGACCGATTGGAATTTCCAAAGCCTCAGCTTTTTCTGGCAAAAACGGACGTTTGCCCATTTCATCGAAAACAAAGCCAAAACATCCCGAGCCGCGATGGCTGACCGGGAAAGCGGTAACCTTGAAATCCTCGGCGCTGAAGATCACACCCGGTTCGATCAAACGGAAATTAATCGGAATGGGGCTTTGCGTTCCGCGTAAAACTACCCCATAAATCAATTCCTGGATGCGTTCCAAAGCAGAATCCCCGGCAAAGATTTCCATCTCCTCCATGGTTTCCCAACGCAAAATGGTGGAGAGCAAACCACCCAGGCCAAGGATATGGTCCAAGTGTCCATGCGTGATAAAAATGCGATTCAGACGCTTAAAACCCACACCCGATTTTAAAATCTGGCGCTGGGTACCTTCCCCACAATCCACCAGAAAGCGATATTCGTCATGCTTGATCAATTGAGAGGGTAATCCCCTGCGGATGGAGGGGGCCGAAGCCGATGTGCCTAAAAAGGTGATTTCAAACAAAGGGTGTTTGCTTCCTTTCTGATTTTTCCTAATTGTACCAGAGCTTGACCGCCGTCACTAAGATTGGGGTTGCACCCCAATCCTTGGGATCAGAGCTCACCCTTTATGAATGAATCCAAATGCGCAGAGTTTTTCTAGATAGCTAACAACGTACCTTTGCTCTCAGATCCTTTCTTTGGCATGCACCAAACATCCCTGCTGTTGATACTGCTGGAACATTTGCCCCCAGGTGGTAGTCTCCCGCCAATGGGCTGCCTTGGCTTTATATTTCAGCGGCCAGTAGAGAAAATCCTGCTCCACTTCGCCGATAAAAGTCGGGATGATCACGATCGGTGTATGCAGCACCAGTTTCTGGAAAACCCGGGTCGGGCCGTACCAGGCCAGCCAGGCGAGAAAGCTGTGCGAGTTTTTGCCTACATGAAAATTCCAGTTCTCTCCGCTGATGTCGTCCCCCAACAGTTCGATTTCCCGTGGATCGCCGCAGCCCAGTCCCTGTTCATGCGCCAAGCGGATGTATTCGATCTTCATGGGATCAAAGCCCATCAGCTTAGCCGCCACGGCGTCAATGGACACCTGATCTGCCGAGGCCAGGATGATATTCTTGACAATGGGCTGCACCATGCGCGGACCGGCGCCGTCGCCTGCCGTAGTGCCGTCCATCATGGCAAAGATGCCGGGGTGGATCTCCTTTTGAATGGTCAACAAATCCACCAGAGTCTGGTGAATCCAGCTGTGAGTATAATGGCGGTATTTGGTCAACAGCCCGCCAAAGGCATTTTTCATAGCCCCGGTGGTTGTGGTGTACATGTGAGTTTTAACAGTCGGTAGATGGACGATATTCTTGCCCATGAAATAATCCGGGATACGGATTCCTTCAGGATAAATATGGTCCAGCACCAGCATTTTGGTTTTGGGTTGGTAGGTAATCCAGCTCATATCCTGCGGACGGAAGTTATAGCGCACCGGAATGTCGTGTTCTTTGAAAATCGGCAGGTAGCCGTTCAAGTCCTCGCCTTTGAAGGCATTGGTGACCACCGTCTGGTTTTGCACGCAAACCAGGTCATTGAAACCCGCCTGACGCAGCGCCAGAATGGAACCTTCCAGTTGCCAGGGTGTGGTATTGGTGCCCGGCATGGGAAAATGCCAGGTGATGTTGTCCTTGAGAATAGTGGTTATTCCAGGCTGGAGCGCCTGCACCCCGCCTGCCAGATTAAATAAACGTTGATAGTCCTGCAGCACAGTCTCAGGGTTTGTACGAAGGACAGCTACTTGCGATTTATTGGACATGGTATCTCCCCGGGATCAATCAAACCTCTTTGCCGCATTCCAGCAGCAAAGTGCCTATTAAAGTAGTTTAGCACCTTTGTAAATCATAAAAAAGAGCAGATTCAAATCATTCCGATTCATTGAATTGAAGTATCCATGTGAGTAAAACCACAGCGCAAACAAACTTCGTTCTAATGAAAACTGGGCAGTTGTGAAAAAACATCTATCCATGGTTTCGTTGTAGTCGTGTCATTGCGAGCCCCATTTTGCGATGTTCTGAGTTCATCATAGTGGGGCGTGGCAATCTCCACGCATTCAGGATTTCCCTTCAAATTGGTTTAGGTGTTAATTTGTTTCTTAGGAGGCCCATTCGGCGTTTCACAGGGTTCATTTTTGCGGGGCGTGGCAACCTCCACGCATTCAGGATTTCTCTTCAAATTGGTTAGGTGTCTATTTGTTTCTTTGGAGCCCCATACAACGCTGTCCCTAATTCATTTTAGCGGGGTGGCCTGTACCCCGAAGGGGTAGGCAATCTCCACGATTGATGGAATTTCATTAGAATTATCAAAGATAATCGTAACGAAAGCTCTCAATTTATTTATTGAATTCTCGGCTGGCGTTGAGCGTCGCCCTGAGTTTATCGAAGGGATTGCCGCGTCGGGCAAAATGCGCCCTTCTCGCTATGACACTAATGGCTTCATACTCTGCGGCATACAACCGTGTCATTCCGAGTAAATCCATAGCACTAACTCTCTTCATTATGCTTCTTAGAAGGGCTGCAAGCAAAGTTCATCTACTAGTATGGATGAATTATTATAATTTTGGGTTAGTTTGAATGTGAGGGCTTTAAATGATAAGCGCCTGAGTGAGGGGGGCACCCAGGTGCTTATCATTTATAAGTCTATCAAAGTTTTTTTCAAGACGCAAGTGTTTTTTACTCATAATTTACTCATTCTATGATATTTCTTATACATGATTACAAGTTTATTAATTCGTCCCTGAGGGCGTGAAATCCCAGGGTAGATGTGATATGATGTTCTAACAATATGGATAATATTTATCTTATATTGAAAGGAAACTAATGACAACCTTAAACGCAATTTACCCTTTGATCCTCCTCATGGCCGTGATGGGCATGTTGATCTACTCCTTTGTGAGACTGGAAGTAAACAATACCAGACTGCAGCCCAAAGCCATTCCGATCAAATCCTCCCAGGATGTTGTTGAACAAATTAAGAAATCGGATTTGGATTCGTATTGGAGGGAAGGATGACAGAGTCTCAAATTAACTTCCAAACCGCAACCTTTGGCATGGGTTGATTCTGGGGACCAGACGCCCGGTTCGGGAGTCTTCCAGGCGTGCTTCGTACCCGCGTAGGGTATGCCGGGGGAACCGCCCCCTCACCCACCTATCGTACACTGGGTGATCATACGGAAACCTTGCAGATTGATTTCGATCCGCAGATGATTTCCTACAAAGAATTATTGGATGTGTTTTGGAATGAGCATGAACCTGCTGCCCCGGCTTATTCGCGTCAGTACCGTTCCCTGATTCTTGTCCATGATGCACTTCAGCAGCAGATAGCGGAAAAGAGCAAAACAGAACAGGAAAAGCTGACGGGTGTAAAGTACCATACTGCCATTGAGACTTTGCAGATATTTTACCTGGCGGAGAATTATCATCAGAAATATTACCTGCGCCAGCGATCCAGCCTGATGCACGATCTGCTAATTGCCTATCCGGACGAGCCATCGTTCATTAATGCCACTCTCTCTGCCCGCCTGAATGCGGTTGCCGGAGGACACACCAGCGAATCTCTATTGCAGGAACTGGCAGCCAGCCCGTTGCTTTCCGAAAACACAAAATTACGTCTCGCTGGCAACAAATTCGCCAATTTCTAGATAAAAGGGTTATTAAAAACGTAGAAGCAATTCATGAATTGCCACTACGTTTTTAACAAACTCTCTCTGTATTTTCAAACCCAGGTCAATCTACAATCTGCCAGGGATACAAGTCGGGCAATAGCCAAACAATTCCAGGATATGGCCACTCAAAGCGATTCCGTATTCTTCAGCAACTTGCGTCAAATGGAAATCCAGGGGGCAAGTATCCAATTCGGTCACCTTATGGCATTCAGGACAGATGATATGGGCGTGGTGACCATTCTCTGGCATCAGCACAAATTCCGGGGTGCTGGCAGATACATAAGTGGGGCGGATAATCGCCAGGCTGCAAAGCAAATCCAATACTCGAAATACGCTAGCTCGGCCAATCGAAGCATCCAGTTCGTGAACCTTTTCCAGAATCACGGCCGAGGTACAATGGCCCGGCAGCTCACATAAGGCTTGCAGGACGGTCATCCGTGCAAGGGTTAATTTGTAACCAGCAGAGGATAATCGTTGGACAAAAACCGAAATTTCAGGATTGGAATGCTCGTGTGTCATTAAAGATTATTCTAACCCCTTAAGGAAAGCCTCACCAGCCTTTTGCATATTTGCCAGCCAGTCTTCCTCAAGATCACTGATCAGGACCACTTCTCCATCAATTTCTTCTGCCAATGCTTCTGCAGAACGGGTACTGAATTCAGGTTGTGCAAAAATCACATGAATATTCTCCGTTCTGGCATGTTCAATCAATTCAGCTAATTCCAAAGCACTGGGTTCGGTACCACCGATCTCCACAGCAATCTCAGTCAATCCATACTCATCTGCAAAATATCCCCAGGCGGGATGGTAGACCATGAAAGTCTTGTTGGTAGTCTTTGCAAAGTCAGCTTTTAAGGTCTGATCCAAGGCTTCTATATCTGCCAGGAAAGCGTTGAGATTCTCCGCATATGCCTGTGCATTCTCAGGATATTGCGCGGCCAAGGTGTCAGAAATAATTTTGCATTGCTGAGCTACAAGACGGGGGGACAGCCAGATGTGCGGGTCCAATTCCCCTTCTTCCTCATGCTCCGCCTCTGTTTCTTCTTCCCCTTCGTGATGATGTTCTGTGCTAAGACGTTTGACAATGCCCTCTGCGGTATTAACCACTTTCAGGTTGGGGTTGATATCGGCGATACGGCTCAGCCAGTTTACTTCAAAGGGCGCATCAATACTGAAATAAAGGTCCGTGTCCGATAGCATTTGCATCTGGGCTGGTTTGGGTTCATAGGTATGAGGTTCCGCACCGGGTTCCACCATTACCACAACGTTTACAGTATCCCCAGCGATACGTTCCACAAAGTACTTCTGAGGCACAATGGAAACAAAAATAACCGGTTTTTCATTCTTAGTTTGAGCAGGGCTTTTAACCTGACAAGCCCCAAACAACAGCAAGAATAGCAGAGCTATGCTCGTTAATAACCAAAAGCGCTTCATAAAACCTCCATCTAATTGATACTAAGTATCATTTAGATAAGAATATCAAAGAGGAAAAGAGTTGTCAAGGTCATTTTGTTGGCTATGTTCCCGTTGGCCGAGCTTGTCGAGGCCCCGAATGCGGGCTTCCCTGCTGGGATATTGCCAAAGTCCAGTTCGTGTAATTTCACCCTTCGACAAGCTCAGGGAACGATATTACGCCGTTGGGTGAGCTTGTCGAACCCCCGTATGCTAGATTACATGCTTGCACATTGCCAAAGTCCAGTTCGTGTAATTTAACCCTTCGACGGAGCTCAGGGAGCAGATGGACCTCGTTGGCTGAGCTTGTCGAAGCCCTGCATGCGGGCTTCCCTGCTGGAGTATTGCCAAAGTCCAGATTGTATAATTTTTCCCTTCGACAAGCTCAGGGAACTGATGACGGTGTTGGACAAGCATTTCAAGACTGCATCTCCGCAACCAATTGGGTGATCTCATCCCGCCAGTGTTGAATGATCTCCAATTGCTCCGCCAATTTCTGGGGATTCTTTTCATAGCCGCTGGCTAAGCTGCCCAAATGGGCATAATAGGACTCCAATTGATTTAACCTGGCGATACGAGCCTTCGACGGTTTCTCGTTTCGGCGTAAACCGTCTTCTAAACTGGCTAATTCATCCAGCCACTGTTCCACGGCCATACCGGCGCTTTTTTTGAAATCTCGAAGCACCCATTGACGCTCAAACAGGGGTCTTTCTTGCCAACCCTGCGACTGTTCTTTTAGTGTCTGACTCACCCGGTCAGCCAGGATTAAGATCTTCGCTGCCGTCTTGGCTGCCAGAGAGGTTGGCGCCTCAGAATCGGATTCCAAATCTACACCCGCCGCAATCAGAGCTTGCTTGGAGCCGATTTCCTGCCCGCGGAATTGTTCCGCCAGTGCCACCGCAGCCGCAAACCCTGCGCCGGCTTCTTCCACCGAAATGATGTGCGCCTCGCTGAGCGCATAAAACTCCTCCACGGATTTGCCGTACAGGGGAGCCAACTGTTCGATGCCGGCTTTCGCACCCGGCGTGCGCACCAGCCCCGGTCCGATAGTAAAGGCATGCACACCGGTGCCTTCCAGCTCCACATCCAGGGTAGTCGCCAGATGCACCTGAGCGGCCTTGAAGGATTCGTAAGCGCCCATATAGGCCACACCCACCGAGGAAACGCAGGCAAATACGCCGTAATCTCTCTCCAGCATACCGGGCAGAAAGGCTTTAGCCATCAAGACCGGCGCACGAAAATTGACCCCGTAACTGGCATCCCAATCTTGAATACGGACGTCCTGCACCGCGCCCATTGGGGTCAGGGTGGCATTATTGATCACAATATCCATCTTGCCAAAAGACTTTTCAGCCTGGCGTTTTAAGTTATTGATGGCAGATTCACTAGCAACGTCGGTATGGATAAATTTCACCCGTTCGCTGCCAAAGCTTTCTGACAATTCCTTTTCCACGGACTGGCCGTTCTTTTTATCGATCTCTGCCAGAATTACATTGGCGCCCAGCCACAATAAACTACGCGCCGTCTCCACGCCAATCCCGCGCCCAGCCCCGCTGATAACCGCCACCTGCCCCGCCAGTGACTGGGGTGTTAAGCTGCTTTTTTCTAAAATCATTTTTCATTTCCTCCCACACGAAGAATAATGAACCAAAAGAAATTTGGTACAAAAAAACCGCTGATCCGGTTTGGGCAGCGGTTTTCCTGAAGGGTGTGCCCCAGAAGGGAATCGAACCCCCAACCTAAGCGTTAGGAGTGCTTCGCTCTGTCCATTGAGCTACTGGGGCGACTGTTTTTATTATAGCATCCCTAAAATTTCACGGCAAGGTTCGCTTTTTATCAATGCTACTTATATGGAAAACCGTTGAAATCGCAACCTCTACACCAGGGTTACCCCTACCAGGCAATTACCAACCACCAATTAGTTGCTCAATGCAGACCAAATTACCATGATACCTATCACCCGGTTGTATGGCAGTTTCAGGATATATCCAGAAATCAAGGAAAATCCAGGAAGAACCAAAATAACCTGTCTACCTGACCAGTTCCAGACTCCCCCCTCAACGGGGGAATGATTCCTCCCAGAAAGGTAAACTGTGTGATGTAAGATAACAAACCTTTATGGGTACGCATGTGACAAGAATACTGACACTGGAATACCCAATAGATACGTTAGATATGCCTGCCCGAAGGAGATACCCTATGAAGCAACTCACTCTTGCCGCTGCCCAGATAACTTGTCAGGATGGAAATGTTCAGGAAAATCTGAAGCATGCCACCAGTATGGCCGAACAAGCGCATCATCAAAGCGCACAACTCGTCCTATTTCCTGAATTTATGCCGCAGGGGTATCTATTGACCCCGGCCCTATGGGACTCCGCAGAACCATTCGACGGGCCTACCACCCAATGGTTGAGCGAAACCGCCCGCAACTTTGGTATATATATTGGTACAAGTTTCTTGGAAGTCAAAAACGGACATTTCCTTAACACCTTTGCATTGGCTGAACCTTCCGGAAAAATTGTTGGTACGGTGCGAAAACGCAACCCTTCAATGTGGGAAGCATACTTTTTTAAGGGCGAAACAGGCTTGCCCTATCTTGACACTGATCTCGGACGGATTGGCGTGGGTATTTGCTTCGACAACCACACCCACGAAATCGCCAGCGCCATCCAGCAAAGCAATATTGACCTGATGCTGATGCCGCATTCCTATTGCACCCCCACACAAACAACGAAAATGATAACCCAGGCTGATATTGATCAGTTGAATGGGCGGCCAGGCCTGGTGGCCCGCTTGTATAACGAATGGTTCGGCGTCCCGGTGTTGATGTGCAACAAAAGCGGGACCTGGGATTCCCCTGTTCCTGATATGACGCTTGGTATTCCAAAGGATTTCCGTTTTTCAGGCCGTTCTACCTTGCTGGACGCCGATGGCACCCTGCGCGGCGAACTCGGCGACGAAGAAGCATTGCTGGTTGGAACGGTCACACTTGACCCGGCGCGGAAAAAGAAATTTCGCCCACCCAAATACAGCCGCTATATATATCCTGGCTCAGCAGGGCGCGAAATCATCCGCTTGATGGAGTGGCGCGGCAGCCTGTCTTACACTTTCAGTAAATTACGCAAAGCAAAAGCTTTTTCCTTCCAAAAATAGGAGCTATCCCATGAATTTAAAATTGTTTTCAAAGCAGCATCCAATTCTTACCTACATCATTTTTACCATCCTCTGGTCCTTTAGTATCTGGTCATTATTATTCATCTACATCAAACCCGGTGGATTATTGAACAGCGCACCCCCCATCTCTTTTTTGTTTGTTGTTCTGGGTGGATTCGGCCCAACAATCAGCGGCATCCTGACCACCTGGCTGGCCTATGGCCGGGAAGGATTGCGTGCCCTTTGGGCCAGGATCTGTATTGTGCAGGTGGGGCGCTGGTGGTTTGCCCTGCTTGTTATTCCTGCTGTAACTGCCCTCACACCACTTTTACGCTGGGCTGCTGGCTACCCGTTGGATCCCAACGCCATGTTAAGCCTGCTTGGACCTGGAATTGCCCTGGGACTCACTGCCGGATTGATGGAAGAAATAGGCTGGCGTGGATTTTTATTACCTCATTTACTCAAACGTCATTCCCCAATAACGGCAACCCTCCTTTTAGGTTTGATTTGGGGTGGCTTATGGCATGGATACGCCGATTATTTTGGGCTTGGCGGGCGCGGCCTTGTTTCCCTGTTGCTAATCATTTTGTTAGGCCCAGTGCTTCTAACCGCCTGGTCCTTCATTATCACCTGGGTCTTTGAACGAACGCGGGGCAGTCTGTTGATTGCGTACTTTATGCATGCCAGTTTATCTTCAAGCGCCTTGATATTTGGACAATCCTATACAACACCTGAAGAAGAAATCACCTGGACGGCGATCAGTACTGGGCTGGCCATCCTAGCGGCTCTTATCATCTGGCTGTTTGTACGACGAAACGATAAGTCAAATCTAGAAGCAGTGTTTTAAAATCAAATGAGACAGGCCTTAGGAGTTTTGCAATCAGAACAACCTGAGAAACCGTCTGCACGCTCTCCTTATAGGCAGTTATTGTTTTTTGAATAATCGAGGAAATGAATCGATTGAAAAAATTCAAGACAAACAATTTCCAAGAATAAATGTTCTCAAATAAAAAAGGTAGGTGATAACCATGATTACAGAAATTATCGAGTTCAAACTTAAAGAAAACATCAATGAAGAAAATTTTTTAACTGAAGCAAAAATTTTTGCTGAATATTTTAAGGCAACATTCAAGGGATTTGTCGACATGGAATTCACGAAAGGAGAAGATAAGTGGGTAAGCATCTTGCATTGGGATTCCATGGTAGATGTCCTGGCTTGTGGAGAAGTTTTGCGAACCAACCCTCAGGAAATCGCTGAGTATGCTGCCATGACGGATCGCCCTTCTACAAAACTAACTTTTCTTGAACAAAAGTTAATTGAGAAGAAATAAGTTGGATGGGTAACATGCTCAGGAAAACCGGTTTTTGATTTCTCGGATTGATCATGAGCTTGACTGCTACAAAATCAGATTTCGAACGCTTGACCAAGTACCGAAGTGGGTTATAATAAGGTCAGATGCGGGAGTCGCCAAGTGGTAAGGCATCAGCCTTCCAAGCTGATATTCGCGGGTCCGAATCCCGTCTCCCGCTCAATCCCTGTAAATGATCCGACGCCAAACGGATCATTTTTATTTTAATCAGCCAGCACATTTCATCACTAACCCGGTTTATTTTCTTTGATTTCGTGGCATAATAGATTTAATTCATTCTCCGCCCAGATTTACTCCCATCACTCTGACAATATACCCCAACCCCAGGCGGTTTTTCTTCCAATGAAAGCCTGCTAAAAATGGCGGCTTTGTATGTCCGGGAGGCAATCCATGAAATTCAACCATTTGATCGTCCTTTTCTTTATTCTTCTCACTCTATGGTCCAGCGCCTGCAACCTGACCACCATGCTGCAGCCCACCGCCACACCCACCCTGAGTTCAACGCCGCCATCCACCCTCACCTACACACCTACCCAGGCCGCCACACCGTCACCAACCATCACGCCGAGTGCGACCATGCAGCCCTCGCTTACCTTACACCCCACCATCACCCAAAGTTCTACTTCCTCTACGGGCAGCATTTCCGGGGTGCTGTGGCATGATATTTGTAAATTTACCGGCGGCCAGGGCGGCGAACCGGTAGTGCTGGGTCAGGGTTGTGTTCAATGGGGTTCCGCAGCGGGAGAATTTGGTCCCAACCAGGTGTATGATTCCTATGAGAGTGGTTGGGGCGGGGTGACACTGCATATTGGTGCAGGCGCCTGTCCATCCACAGGCTTTGGTACCGCACTCACCGACGCGAATGGAAATTACAAATTTTATGTCATGCCGCCTGGCACTTATTGCATCTCCTACAGCCCGCTCACGGATGGCAATGACAGCATCCTCATCCCCGGCGGGGCAACATTCCCGGCCCGTGGAGAAGCTGGCCTTTCCCGCACGGTTAATCTTGGTGCCGGCGAAAACAAAACCGGTATCCAGTTCGGTTACGCCTGGCAGTTTTATAATTGACAGAACGGGAACCAAGCAGCACATATTGGGCTCGGACGTCATTAAGTGAGTGATGATCCTTTCAATACTCTGCCATTACAAAATCGGCCTTCGTGTTATGGTTGAATCGGGTAACTATTCAATCCACCGACATCCACAACAACACTGGTGATACCCAACAGAAGACACCCGTACCTATCCGATAAGAATGCGGGTTTAATGACACACTGCCAGAGCACCAAGGTTGAATTCAAATATATTGGAATGTTTTCCCAATCAAAGGGAAGAAAAATCGATCATAATTCCTTAAGTTTCGTTCTCCAAACGCCTTTTATCGTTATTTATCGGTCAATGTTTTTATTGACCTTACCCATGACTAGGCCCAAGAGAATGGCAAACAAGAAAAACAGCCCCGCAGCGATACTGAATTGCAACCGGTCGGAAGCGGTAAGATCGCCGAATATGGCTCCCGCTGCAAAAGCAAGCGCTCCAAGCAAAAACATCGTGAAAGAGAAAGATATGGCGATGATGAAACGCTTGTTTCGCGCTTCACGGCTGGGCACATCACTGAACGACTCGGGGCGCTCGTCTGTGTACAACTTGCGCCAGACGTGTGCGCTGGCCATCTGCCCAACATACTCCCAGCCAAATTCTTCATAAGTCTGCTTATAATCTTTTTTCGCCGTGAATTGCATATCGACAACGTACCGGTATTTTCTGGGCTCCGATTTTTCAAACCGCATGGCGATGGAGCTCCATTGACCGATCTTTACCGGATGCCAGCCCGCAGCCGCGAGCTCCTCGAACCAACGTTCATAATCCGCTGGGACAACGTATTTAAACGCCGAACAGAAGAACATTTTTTTATTTTTCATAATAACGCCTCCAAATTGAGATAAATTTCCTTAATCCTTTTTGCTTCCTCTAGTAGTATTTGCTCCCCTATATCTGTAATTAGGTAGAGTTTTTTACGCTCAATTTCCCTTGTGGGGACTATCAGGCAATCCTCTTCGAGCTTTCCCAAGCTCTGATAAAGGGTACCCGCACCAAGCACGATGCGCCCATCTGTCAATTTTTTGACATGCTGCATGACACCATACCCATACCGCTCTTCTCTGAGCGAAAGGAGTATATACAGCATGGTTTCGCTCATTGGAATGAAACGTTTTTGGATCTTTTCCATATTCATTTGTTGACCTCTCTATATCACAACAAACTGTATCGCGTTGTGATATATATATCATACATCACGGTGTGATATATGTCAAGTATATTTAAAAAACGCAGTGTTTCGTGAAATAATCGGCATTGGCGTAGGTTGAGGTTGAGCCGGGGACCAGGCAACCTGCCAGTTTATAAACCAACCCCGGAGATAACCAACCAGGGACACCATCACCCATCAGTAGAAAAACAGTGGAGATTATTACAACTACTACCTATCAACAAAAGCATTACTTGCATTAAACGATGCCCGAGCAGTGTTACTTTACCTGCCATAGTTACCGAAATAAATAATGGCTTAGGTTTATTTGTTCTAATTTACATATTCTTGGGAGTTTTAACTAATGGATGAAATAATTTTATTTTTAACGAAATAATCCTGTAATGATTTGGGTAAAATTATTCTTGGCCCCAATATTTCAATGGCATTCGCTTCTCCGATTGTTGTACGAATATTGACATTATTTCCACCCTCAATTAAAAGCAATTCCCTCAATTTTTCTAAGAATTTAATAAAAAACCAAAGCTCATATTTCCCTCGAATATATTTTTTTGGTTCATTTTTACTTAATTCCAAAATTACGTTTGGTAATTCGATATACAAATTATCTGGAATCTCAATACTAAAAACTTGTTCTAGGTATGAAAATATGCTATCTTCAGACACGGGCTCTAGTTCAAAATCAGTGGAAAAAATGAATAATTTTCCTAATTTCACATTATCTAAACATGGTTTAAGCCCATTTCTTCTAACAAAGATTATCCATGCAGACATTGGCAGCATACTTTTATAAAATTTATCCAATTCAGTTCTGAATCTATCAGAAATAATTTCATATGGGATTGAGTAATTCTTAATATTATAAAGCTCTTCCCAAACACGACGCAACATATTCTCAGTAACTATATAATTTTCTATGGAATAATATTCCGTCACAAAGATATTCGAACGAACAATATTTTCCTCACCTATGTAATCTGAATGGTCTTTATCTACAAAAAATAAAATTCTTGATTTCTTATTGGCTAAATTCATCACATTTGTATAAATTCTATATACACCATGTTTATTATCGCACTTGTATAAATGTATTTGTCGTATATCTGCTATAACATTGGCTAAAAAACTAAAATAAAACGAAGGGTCATCTCGACCTTCGAGAAATGCAAATACATCTTCTTTATTTCTTGGATATTCAGTCACAAACTGTTGATATGCTGCAGTGGGGCTGAATTTTGCGCTCCTTAGGTCATCTAGAAATGACATTTAAATTAACTCCAAGAATTCTTCAATTGAATGTGCATATTTATCAAATTCATTATCAAATATGAATGGAGAATGTGTAACAGCAATTATTCCACTACATCTATTTGTCGCTAAAATATCAGGCAAAAATCTTTTTTGCCATGGTACTGATAAAGATAATTCTGGCTCGTCAATAACAACAAAGAAATCTTTTTGTCCTGATAGATATATATGTGAAAACAATGAAATAATTTGTTTTTCCCCCGAAGAAAGCATTTTTAATTCAATTTGTATTACTTCATTTCCTTTAATTTTTTGCTGAATCGAAAGTTTAAAAGAAGCATTGTCATATACTAATTCCTTTCCAGAAAGGTATTGATTTCCTACTTTTATAAACTCGCGAACGTCAGATTCGCGCGTAAGTTGAGTTTGATATAAATCAATTAATTTCGCCAAAAAATGTGCAACTACTTTATCTTCCTCAGCAACAATTCCTTCAGTTCTGATTTTATGAATAATTTCTCGCAGTTTTACTCTTTCCTGCTCTGTTAAAATAACTTGAGGGATACGATTGAGTATTGGTTCAATTGAGAGTTCATCTATTGTACTTAACTTTGATAACAGATCTGCTGTTCTATAATCACCTTTAATTACATCACGTAAATAAGTTCCTGTTAAATTACTTAGACTAGATAGCACATAATCTCGGATATCTTCTAGTCTCTTCTTCATCATAATTTCGACATCTTTCATTCCAAATTCAACAAGTTCAATAAACGATGATTTTTCAATGTTATGTGACTTTTGATGACGTGATCGATATCTTATTTCATCGAGGTCTATTTGTGGAAAAATGGATTGTAGATCTTGTTCAATACGTCTGTATGTAGGCAAATACAGAATTTGGTCTGAAAAATTCTGTCGTATCTTTTTTTCAATAGTCAGTAATTTTTTTGATGTCTCTTTTATATCATCTGAATCGCCAATATACTTTACAAGTATTTCTTGTGATCTATCTTTATCATTCAGATACTCATCAATATTTGCATAATTATTTTCTTGTTTGGCGAGCATAAGCTCAAATTGACTTCTTGATAAATTTCTCCTGTTTACTTCGAAAAACTCTCTCCTGTCTGAAGTTAGTAATAAATTACGGTCAAGTACAATTTCTACACTACCAAAGTGAGCAATTATCCTTTTGAACTCATATCGGAGCATCTTATTCCATTGGCAAGTAAGGAAATATGTAATTAAATTCGCTACAGTGCTCTTTCCAGTACCATTCTCGCCAACTAGCACTAATCTATTACTTTCGATAGGAACGTCGATATTTTCAAGATTATAGAGAGACTCTATTTTAAATCTAGTTAACATTTGAGCCATCATACCCTCCAAGCTTCGGGTCTAATTTAATAGAATGAAATAATTTTTTTCAGGATTCCTTAATGCTATAATTAAAAATCGTTAATCCCTCATGTCATATTTAATTATATACCTGATTATTTTTCAAAGAAGAAAATATAGTGATCCAAAATGATCATCCTTCTTTTTGTCATATTCTTTTGGTTTGGACCGCTATAGGACCATTCATTTTTGGGGATTTAAAATTATTTTACGTACCTATTCACATGGGTATAAGACGAGGACTTCAATCCTTTGCCAGTCTGACCTGTAAAATCAACCCCAGCGAGACCAACAGAATACAACTATATCCATTCGAAGAAAAACCCATTTGTCATGGTGATCTCACCAATCTTTGTCGGGCGATGACACACATAATTTAAAATACATTAATATGTGGCATATAAAATAATATAACTGTCAGATAAATAATATCCAACAGATAAATGCAAAGCTTATTCTATTCGTACAAATAAGGTGGAAAAGGTAGGTACATATGCCTGTACCCTTCAAGAGCAATTTAAGCAATGGTTTTGATAAATAATAATAATTTGTGTGGGCCCGGATGGATTTGAACCATCGACCAAGCGGTTATGAGCCGCGCGCTCTGCCGCTGAGCTACGGGCCCGGTTAGGGCTTAAAAATTATATCATATCTGATTTATTTGCGAAGGGATTGCCACCCCCATGCCCGGTTCTTCAGGACATGGGGGTGGCGCTATGGTTGATTTACTTCAAAATATACTCTTCCGCCACACGCAGCACGGCATCTTCTTCAAACACAGTGGTACGATCCACCGGTACTTTAATGGTGGGCTGCACGCCCTTGCCCTCAATTAAAATGGTTCCGTCCTCCAGCGTAAAGCGGCCGGTGGGAAAACGCAGGGTAATATCCGCGGGCATTAAGAATTCACCACGAGCAGTTTCGGCTTCCACGCCGGCTGTCGGGAAGGTACCAATCACTTGCATGCCGGGCACCTGACTGAGGCCGTAGGCTTCCAGTTCACAGGCGCTGTAGCAGGTCAGGTTGACCAGCGTGACCAGTTTGTTAAAGCGATATTGATTCTGGTTGGGCAGGACTTTTCCCGGTATGCCTTCCGGCTCAAACTGACCGGTTTTCTCGCTGTAGTATGCCAATTGCCCCATGGGGATTTCCTGATCGGTGAAAAAGCCTGCCACACCCAAATTGGTGCCACCGGAATTTTCACGCAGGTCAATGATCACTCCTGTCACTTCATTGGCCTCAAAAGCCTTCAAGGCCCGTTCAAACAGACGCAGGGCCAGATTCAGATCATCGTAATTGGAATTCATGCGGATATAGCCAATGCCGGAGTCCAGTAATTCAAACTCCACCGGCAAGGCCACAGGATTGTAAAACTTGTAAGGCGAGTTGGCAAAGAAGCTGTCGGTTTCATATGTAGCAATTAAAGTGTCCGTTTCTTCACTACCACTGGAGGATTGATAAACCAGCTCAATTTCATCCCCCATATTTTTTGCCCGAAAGAGGAAACGCACTTTATCCCAGCGTTCGCCAAAATCGGTGGAATAGGGTCCGATCACACTGACCACAGTATCAATGGCCTGCTTCACCGGCACTTCATTGATGGAAATGATCTGATCCCCCAGCGAAACGCCGGCATTTGCAGCGGCTTCGCCGGGCGTAACATAGGTCACGATCACATCCCCGTTATCCAGTTCACGTACCGCCAGGCCATAGCCATAGTAGATGTGCTCATAAATGATGCCCATCCCGCGGTCACCGCCATCCACACTGACATGCCCATCTTTGAAGGTCAGCACAAAATCCAGGAGCGCCGAGAAGTAGGCATCGGCGTCCATGTCTTTTTCAGCTTCCTCAATTCGAGGATAAAAATCGGCCACAAGCTGATCGTAGTTGGGATCTTTGCCTGGGACTCCGTTAAAGGCGTATTCCTTGCGAATTACCTCCAGCATTTTATTAAAGGCTTCGGTGTAAGTATCTGCAGAATAATCCTTGATGGCAATGTCCTGCGGTTCATGCAGATCCATCACCAGCTCTTCATCCCGGATAAATTCAAAAGGATCCTTATCCAGATTGACCATGGTATAACCAGCGGATACCGGCACCACCGGATCATCCGCGGTGAAGAGCAAGCCATCATCGCCAAATCCGCTGGGGAATTGTTCGCCTTCGTCTGCGGACCAAACCAGCAGCTTGCCGCCAATCACTTCGTCCTGATTTTCAGAATCCGTTTTTACGGAGGCCAAATAGGACGGCCAGCCCATCTCACGATCATCCCCCACCGCAAAGGGGCTGCCGGTAAGGTTGGGTTCATAGCCCACGGCAAATATTTGCACGCCATTGTTATACGTCCCGGATTGATCCACATCTGTAAAAGTACCTTGAGGAATGATGGGCAAATCCAGGGTATAGGTACCACTGTTCCCGGCTTCATCCATTTTCAGGTATCCAAGAACCTGCGATTCAACCGGAATTTCCCATTCTTTATCCCGCAGCACAAAACCGGTCATTTCTGTGAGCATGACGGCATGCTCCACATAGTAGGTCTCTGTGACAAATTCATTGGTATAGTTCATCGTACCGGTAATCCGCACCGGTCCGCTGGTTTGATTCTTCATGACCACTGCAACAGTCGGTTGTCCTTCGGCTTCTGTCGCTGCAGCTGTTGGCACAGAAGGTGAAACCGCAGGGGCAGCGGTGCCCAAACACCCTGTAGCAAGCACCCAAATCAAGCCACCCAGGATAGGGATAAGAAATTTCTTTGAACGTTCCATACAGCCTCCAAGCCACGCTTGTGAAATTCCGGAATAAGTCCACAGTTTATTTTAGCGGTTTTTGTTGGAAAAGGAAGATAACGAACCGAATTAGGTGATGAACCACTTTAATTGTGTTCTCTCCACAGAAGGGAATATCTCAAGTAGAATAATTCAAAACCCCGCCATTCTAAGGACTTGCGTTCACAATGAATCGTTTTATCCCTTGCAGCTACTGTCTGGCTAAAAATCCGGTTTCAGAGAAAAACTGTGTTGCCTGCGGTGCACCCTTGCCTGAACTGTCCAGGCTAACACCTCCTACTCAGGCAAAAAGTGCTCCTCCTTCTCGAGAAATCGATGAAGATAAAACCGTAAAAGTCGCTCACAAAGTTGCAATGGCTTATGGAAATTTCTGGCAATCCTTCATGGAAGCCATTGTAATAGCTGCAGTGGGTTTTGGCATCGGGTTTACCGGCGCCCTGATCGATTTTCCTGTGGCAGGCGTTCTGGGGGCAGGTATTGTCGGCCTGTGCGTTGGACTGACCATAAGATACTCCATTTTCACTCTCTTCAGCACGCCACTGGGATTATTAGTCGGCAGCCTACTCAGTGTAACAGCCGCCGTCATGAAGTTCCCCCCCATCAGTTATGTCATTCTGCTCACTCTCTGTGCTTCACTGGGTGCTGTCTTGGGTGGCATGCGCATCCCTTTCCGTTTCAGATCACGCTGGCATAAGCTGCGACCCGTGTTGGGAACAGTCGGTGGTTTATGCTTTGGTTTTCTGGGCAGCCTGCTTGGAACAGGCCTTCACCTTGTATATACAAATTGGTTTTAAAGCCTGGGATTACCTTCTTTTACGCCTATAAATGTGCTAAACTTGCATGGATCAGCAAAATAGTGCATTAACTATTTCTCGGTTTCATTCAAAAAAACATCAGACAACAACCGGAAAAATCCGGTTGTTTCTATGAAAAGAGGTAAGCTATGACGCTTCAGATTATCGTTGGTATGCAGTGGGGGGATGAAGGCAAAGGTCGTTTTGTGGACCTGTTCAGTAAGGACGCCCATATTGTCGCCCGGTACAACGGCGGGGATAATGCGGGCCACACCATCCGCATCCATGATGATGTGTACAAGTTACATTTGGTTCCCTCCGGAATCATTTATCCGCAAACCCTTGGGGTGCTCGGGAATGGCCTGGTGATTAATCCTCAGGTTTTGTTGGCCGAAATCGAAGAACTAAAAAAGGCGGGTATCTCCATCCCCACCTCGCGTTTGAAAATTTCGTACGCTGCCCATATGATCACCCCGGCTCACCGCAAGTTGGATGCGGCCAAGGAAGCACACATGGGCAAGTCCAAAATTGGTACCACCGGCCGCGGCATCGGCCCAGCCTATGCGGATAAAGCCCGCCGCACCGGCATTCGTTTTCTGGATATGCTCACCCCAGATCAATTCCGAGACAAATTAACCGCATTATTGGAAGAAATAAATACCTCCCTGGTGAAACTCTATGAGAGCGAACCTGTTAATGTGAAAGAAGTAGTTGCCGAATATCTGGATTATGCCGCCCAACTGGTTCCGCATATTGCGGATACCAGCCGCATCGTTCAGGATGCCTTGAACGCCGGTAAAATGGTCATCGGGGAAGGTGCACAAGGGGCCTTGCTGGATATTGACTACGGCACCTATCCCTACAACACCAGCTCGAGCTGTCTGGCTGCCGGCGCCTTAACCGGCCTGGGATTAGGCATTCCGGACGGAACACAGGTATATGGCGTGGCCAAGGCTTTCCAAACCCGGGTTGGCGGCGGCGTTTTTCCCACTGAATTATTTGGTGACGAAGCCATCCGCTTGCGCGGCGACGGCTCCAAACAATGGGATGAATTTGGCACCACCACCGGCCGTCCGCGCAGAGTGGGCTGGCTGGACCTGGTTTTACTGCGGGAGATCGCACGCTTGAACGGGGTGCGTGCCCTGGCGTTGACCAAATTGGACGTCCTCTCCGGGCTGCCGAGCCTTGATGTGTGTGTGGATTACGGGACGACCTCCTCCCCAGTTTCCCCCTTAATCCTCAACGATCAAACCCGACCCGTCTACAAGAAATTCGACGGTTGGCAGGAAGATATCACCGACGCACGGGAATGGCATGAGCTGCCTAAGGCCGCACAAACTTATGTGGAGTTTATTGAGGAATTTGTTGGGGTACCCGTTCGCTGGGTCTCCGTAGGACCAGAACGAAACAGTTTGATCACTCGCTAGAACATAAAGGCGGTGCCCACCACTTGGGTACCGCCTTTTTTATTTAATCACAATCCTTAATGAATGGAAAGAGGGGGTTCGACAAGATATTAATCAATCAAGGCAACTTGCTTTTCATATACGCTAGAATATCCTGCAGAATTACGGTTTGCTTTTTCAGTTCAGCCAATACCAGGGAACTATCCACCGTTGTACCACCAGGAGTACCAGGTTCCCCCGGATCCGTGGAAGGCACGCTGGGTGAATAATTTAAGCTTTGATATAAAGTGGTTTTGTCAAAATAGTGTAAGACATCAATATTGACAGCGGCATCTACATGATAAAACCAGAAAATCCAGTGCTGACCGTCATCATAAGGCAAGACCGGTCGTTCCGAATCGATAGGAAATCCAGCCGGGGAGATGGTTGCCCAATCCACAGTGGAAATTCCCTCATTTGCAGAAATAAAACTATACAGGGTTTCAATATCATTAAGGTTATTTTTATAGGTATTGACCGGATTCATATTCATATATAAGTACACCGGCAGTTTCAGATACTTCCAAACTTTGTTGATTAAGTTTTGTCCGGTTTGAGTTAACCATTGAGAGGTTAATGTTTTTCCGGTACTGGTAAGAGTTTTAGAGCAATCAATCATCACCCCATGAATTGCCCGTTTCGTTCCATCCACTCCACCGACCATGACGTCATTAATGATAGCCTGAAGATCCTGATTTTTATCATCCGGCCAATTCTTTACGTTCAGACCCAGATCAACCAATAGTTCTGGGTTGTTTTCATAAAAAAGTAGGCACGGCTTACCGACATCGTATGCGGTTTGAACATTTTGGTGAAAAGAATCTCCATGTTTGGCGATTAAAAAATCGCGGCCAGTTAGGTCAGCTTTGGTAATGACCTTTTTAGTGAACAATCCTCTTGCTTTTGCTTCCCACATTTTCGAATCTCCCTTCCATTCAAAGGTATCTGAATGATTTAGACTTATTTGCAGAACCCAAAGCCAACAATTTGGCAGGATTCCATGCAAGATATGTTGCAATTCTTGTGCCAGCGCTCATTTCAGCAAAATGATTACAAGTCATTGTTGCCTGTGATTCGTCTGAATAAATCCAAAACAAAAAAACAAATCCTCAAAGAAATCATCTTAATCCCCAAAAATAGACGAAAACCGCTTTGTGCTTGAACTTTTACTTACAAACCGGTATAACATAGGGAAAGGATAAGGTATGGAATTCACCAAACCTAAATACAGGCATGGAATTCACGGAAGATGACCCAACAAAAAAAGATGTTTCCATTAGCATGGAACAAGCCAACTATTACACCATTATTGGGATTCTTCCCGTAATGCTGCCCATTGTCCTATTATTTTCCGGCCTCTGGGGTGGAGATGCCATTATCGCCGGGTATACTCGGATCATGCAATCCATATTCTGGTTTTTATTGGCGGTCATCATAGGCGTTGTGATTCATGAATATATCCACAAAATTGGCTGGGCAGTTTTTGGCAAAAAACCATTTTCTGTCATTAAATTCGGATTTCAATGGAAAACCCTTACTCCTTATGCACATTGTACTGAACCCATGGAAGTGAATGGCTATCGCTGGGGAGCTATTTTGCCCGGCTTGTTGCTAGGTGTTTTGCCCATTTTGATCGCCATTTTGAACGGAAATGGCACATTGTTCATCTACGGTTTATTATTCCTATTTGCTGCTGGAGGAGATTTTTTAATTCTGTGGTTGATTCGAAACGTAAAAACTGGGACAGAAGTAGAAGATCATCCCACCCGGGCAGGCTGCTATGTATTCAACAAAGAAGGTGGACAATCCTGATCCTTTTCATATAGGGCAACTTTAGCTTAAAAAGGAGGTACCATGGACACATCTCATAGCGAACCCAAACTTACTCTGATGACGATTAATAATTCCAATTGGCGAAAAGTGATTCGCATAAAGGTAAAACCTGAGCAGTTGGATTTTATCGCGGAGCCATCGTATTATTTGTTACTTTGTCATTATGGAGAACTTTGGCAGCCGCTCGCCGTTATCCTTGGTGACCAGGTGATTGGTTTTATCATGTGGGCCATGGATCCCCAGGATGGCAGTTGTTGGCTGGGTGGCTTCCATCTGGATGCAGACTGGCAGGGAAAGGGGTATGGCCGTCAAACACTTCAAACTGCCATTAAGATGTTATCCGAACAGGAAGGGTGCCGGGATTTTGCGCTTTCCGTCCTACCGAATAATCCGGCAATTAAAGTATACAAATCCGTGGGATTTGTGGAAACCGATGAGATGGAAGATGATGAAATGGTCATGCGATTTTCCATGTAAGCCTGGATATCATAAATACTTCATTCATCCTTTTATATTCTTAAAGATACGTAATTAATTCAAAATTATTACCCAATTTTAGATTTTTTTTATAATCATAGGTGTTACAATAGTCTCGTGAGCATCTTAGACGTAATTATTGAACCGGGAGGTTCTTCACGTGGACGAAAAAGAATTAAATGATATCCTGCAAAAACATGCCCTCTGGCTCGAGACAAACAAAGAAAAAGGGGAGCAAGCCTGGTTATCAGAACGCGATCTTAGTGGTATGGATTTATCGGGCAAAAATTTCCACAAAGCCCAAATGCGCGGTGTCAACTTCCAAGGGGCAAATCTAACAGGGGCTAATTTATCCTTGGCCTATTTAAAGGATTGCGATTTCAGTAACGCGAATCTCACGAAGGCAGATCTTAGTGGCGCGAATCTGGCAAATGCTAAACTTAAGGAAACCGACCTGACCGAAGCGGATATGTATGAAGCCCATGCCACCGGTGCCCAGTTTATTGAGGCAAAATTAATTAATTCCATTGTCGATTTTGCCAATTTGCATCAAGCCAATTTTAGTTTTTCGGATCTAACCGGCTGCGACCTGAGCAAAGCGGAACTCTCCGAAACCAATCTTTACGGAGCTAGCGGCTTGCTTTAGTACAGGACTTTTAAGCACAAAACACGGGTGTATCCCGTGTTTTTTTATATCCAAAATTCAATCCGTTCACGACACATTCAAATTACTGGGTTTTCTCAAGCACTTCGATCGTGTGACTGATCAATTCTGGATCAATACGTTCTCCGTGTCCAGGTATCACGAATTCAACCGGAAATTGTTGCAAGGTTTTCACCGCTTCAATCCATGCCGGAATATCGGCATCGGCAGTGTTGCCAACCTGATCAGCACTTAGAATCATACAGCCCCCGAACAAAATCTTATGTTGTGGAAAATAAACCACCACCTTATCAGGAGCCTGAGAGGGTCCCGGATAAATAACAAGAATTTTTTCTTCCCCAAATTGCAGCTCCAGCCCATCCTTTAAGGGGAATACCTGGGTAGGCGGCAGATAGGGAATTTCTCGGTGGGCATTGATAACTGATTCCTTGGCGGAATTTTTCATCATGTCCAACATTAATTGTCGTGTTTCATCGCCACGCTCTTCCAAAAGTTTGACCGTCATATCCGAGCCATAAATCGGAATATTCTGAGCCATCAACGCAGCATTTCCGCCTAAATTATCCACATGATATCCGGTATTGATAGCAATCATCTGACGATCGCCAAAGGTATCCTGCACCCAGGCCAGTACTTCCTCCGCAGCTTGCGGAGTATAAGTTGATCCAACCCAAACCAAGACACCATTATCCATCTCTAATAAGAGTGAGTTAGCTGGCCATGGATAATCATGCGTAATGACATAGGCCCCTTGATCAATTTGACGGATATGTAACTCAGGACTAAGCTTCAGATTCATCGCCGAATCCGTGTCAAAAATTGTTTGCGGTGTCAGCAAGGCAGAGTCTTGACCCAAAGAATCCACAGATGGAACAGGCGAACATCCAACACAAGTTAGCAGGAAACTTCCAGCAAAAAGATACAATGCGTATCTACGCAAGCGAGTGTTTTTCATTAAGCTCCTTGATCAAAATCACTCACAATAATGAATGAATTAAATACAAAATAAACCTCAAAACAGGCATCAGATTCTTTCATGGAACAATAAATACTTATTGGGCCATATAACTTAACTGGTACTTTCCAGACCCTGGTTTAATGCATAGCCGCAATCTTGACCAACTCAGGTGAGATCACGTTGCCACTTAGATCCACTAGACCAAAATCCAGGGCTTTATAGGTCCACAAGGTTCTGCCGACTTTCTGCTCATTAAACAATTCAATCAGATCCCGTGTCCAGTTGATCCGATTAGGCATCGGTGCCCGATCAATCACACCAAATTCACCACAATAAACCGGTTGATTAATTTTCTTGGAAAAGGCCAACGCAGGGGCAATTTTTTCGGCCAGATAAGCTTTATCAAACTGAATTCCTGGATTAAACTCATCCACAAATTTGCACCACGGGTGACGATCATAAAATCCGGGCTGAGCGGGTATGCTGGGACCAGGGTAATCAACCAACTCACGATATTCCTCGGTGTAATCCAACCAAGGTGCCTGATAATGCGTAACCACCAACGGCAGATAATGATGGAAGGTGTAGAGAATGTTGTCATCGTCCAAAAGATCCAGGTACTGCATCTGATCCGCGGCGTTGTACTGATTGCCACCCAAAACAATCAAACTATCGGGCGCCTCTTTCCGGACAGCCTGCACCAAACGTGGATATAAGGCATTCCAAGGGGCGCTATCCGGCAGGGTAATTTCGTTAAGCAGCTCAAGAGCCATCCAATCCTGTTCCGCGCCATAACGGTTGGCAATAGCATCCCATAACTGAATCAGACGCTGCTGCATCTCGTCGTTGTTGAATAACGAGGCACTCTGCAAATCATCAAATGCGTAACCGGGAGCTTTGTGCAAATCCAGAATGACCTTCATGCCATGGTTTTTGCACCACTGTAAACATTGATCAATGTAGGAGAAACCCTGTTCAAGATAAACTCCCGGTTGATCCTCCGATTCCAGAACTGGATAATCAACAGGCAAGCGAACATGATCAAAGCCCCAATCCGCAATCCGCTGCAGGTCATTGGCTCTGATAAAACTTCGAAAATGCGTATGGTCGTAGTACGGATACTGGGAAATCCAACCACCTAAATTAATGCCGATCTGAAAATCACTTTTCTGCATACTTAACCTCTTAGGACGATATTAATTAGACTTTTTAAAACAAAGTTACATCCCCTATCACGAAACATCTGACTCACGCAAAGATGCAGCAATATCTTGTGCCCAGGTGGTAATCGCCTGCCAATTACGAAAATCCCCAAGCGGCGCATTTACTTTACCAATCATCCAGCGTTCGATGAAATTCATCTTTTGAGGGTCCAGGTTTCCGTGAAAAGTGATCATTCCGCGTGGTTGAATTCTTTCCACGACGGATTGCAAACCCTTGGGAAAAGACCAACCCTGAAGAAGTGTGACAACATCCTCATCTCCTGTCGGGCCGCTTGAAAAAATCCATGTGGGTCTGTTTTTTAACTCAGCCTCACGGGCTTTTAAAAAGTTTGCAGCCGCTTTCAGCCAAAATCCAATATATACGCCGCTTCCAAGAACCACGGCCTGATACGGCTCCAGTTTTTTGACTTTATTGGCTGGCAGCACATCTACAAGATATCCGGATTCTCTTAAAAGCAGACCTATTTTTTCGGCTATCTCCGCAGTAGACCCATGCTTTGATCCATAGGCGACAAGAATATTCAAGGCCATAAATACCTCCGACATAGGGTTTTTAAATTGCGCCCGCTTCATCCTTATTATACTGAAAATCAGCAAGACCATTTAAATACAAACCTTTTGGCAATGCACTACGGCAAATCACTAGCTAGGTCATTTACAAAGCATCAAAACCATAAACTTATCAGTTATAATTTAATTTACCAAACGATTAAGCATACCATTATTTGGGGATACCTAACCTTGCCCATCTGGAGAACATAATGTTATTTCTGCTATCAATAATTGTTTTATTGATATCTGTTATGATGATTGTTTCATTGTTCCGACTCACAAGCTTTTCAGAGAAAATGCTCGCCTGGGCTTTATTATCTTACTCCATAATAGTATTTGTTTTTCAACTTGCCAATTTGGGTAACGCCTTAAATTCCACAGGCACCATTCTCCTCATTCAAAGTATAGGGTTATTTATTGTTATTGGATTGTGGCTGGTTAGCCATCGCCCTCCCCTTCTGCCAAACTCTTTACCAAAATTTCAAATAAGCTCCATTCTTAGAGAAAAAAAGAACTGGCCAATCTTAATCCTTTTTGCTGTTATCTCTGGCACTATCCTTCTTTATCTTATCCTGATTTATATCGTTCCGCCAAACAACAATGATGCACTCGCAATTCACATTGCTAGAATCATCAAATGGAAACAATTGGGGAGCTATTTCCCCTGGGAAACCCCCTTCACCTGGCAATTGACTTTTCCAGTCAACGCCCAATTAACTTACCTGTGGACAATTCTATTCACCAATAGTGACCACTTTATCGCATATATACCATTCCTGTCCGGCCTTATAACCTCCTTATTAGTTTACTTATTAGCGCGGGAGTATGGATTCAATAAACGGCCTTCCATTTTTGCTGCCTTAATCTGGCTGACATTTCCAGTGGTGCAACTACATCTCACTTCTGTCCGGCATGACTTGATCAGTACCTGGTTATTTGTATCGTCCCTCTATTTCTTAATCCGTTGGGGGAAAAGTCATCAGGCTGCCCACCTGGTCCTATCCGCGCTTGCCTTAGGGCTCGTTATAGGAACCAACTTCTCCATTGCTGCCTATTTACCCGGTTTAGTTGTCATGCTGATTTTGTGGTTTTTCACCCGCCAGTATACTGCCAAACAAATGACATTATGGGCCGGTTGTACCCTTGCTGCTTTCATGCTGTTCAGCTCACCCATCTTTATTAGCAATTGGATCCATTATCACTCCCCGGTCGGTCCGGATGCTGCCACGATGACCAGTGCGGCCATGTCCGAGGAGATGCCCATCGTCAAGTACCTCCTGATCAATACTACCCGCTGGTGTTATCAATTGCTGGATTTTTCCTGGTTGCCCAAACCCCTGGGGATCCTTTCTATCAATTCGAAAGCCTGGATTGCTCAACAGATTCAAGCCTTCCTTCACATAAACCTGGAAGGTAACCTTGCCACCATGAATGCTCATGAATTTCATTGGGACACTTTCTATCAACTTCAGGAAGATGAAGCCTGGTTTGGATGGATTGGCGCTGGATTAATCTTCCCTACCAGTCTGATCGCATTCATCCAAGGTCTAAGAAAACGTAAGGCTCTTCTCCTGGCCCCATTTATATTTTTTATCACATCCATGCTTACCTGTTCCTTAATCCGTCCCGGCTGGACACCCTATGATGGGCGATACTTCATGCCGTTGGCTGCCCTGTGTACCGCACTTCTACCCATGTGGCTGCAAGGAAAAAAATGGGGGACAAGGGTACAATATGTCCTTCTCGGCTTGTCAATTTTTAGTGTTGCGATGGTGGTAGCCTATAATCCAGCAAAACAAGTAGTGGGGGGAGCGGCGGTTTGGTCCATGAACCGCATTGATCGAATGACTCGGCAATCGTATACTTCAAAAGAAATGTTGTACCTTGTTGAAGGAGCCATACCTGAAGACGCCACAGTTGGCATTGCCACAAACTACTTTGATTATCAGGAATACGGAGTATTTGGTGAGAATTTCACCAGAAGCATTGTCAATGTTTTTCCACCTGAAAATGTGGCCGATACAATCTGGCTGGAACAACGCGGGGTAGATTACCTACTCATTCTGATTACCGAGGGGTATCCTGCAAAAATATCTGCAGATTACCACTATGTTGAAAGCCTGGGCGATTGGGTCGTTTACTCGACTATTATTCCATAATACTGACCTCACTTTCCTCTTGTACTTCGAAGTTTCGGTTTTTTTTATTTAGATAATGGGATTTTGATATTTTTTTACCTTTTAAAAATCCCGGCAACCATGCCCATATCATCGAGATCACTTATGACAAAAATAAACAAAAATCGTTTTATAACACTCTTCTTGTTCATTACGGTTGGCATAAACACTTTCTACGCTCTGGCAAGATTTCTGGCACAGAAAAGCGAACAGCCCGTATTGTTTGGCTTGTCAGTTCAACGTTTGCTGCTTGCTTTAGGTATTTTATTAATTTCAACCATTTTATGGTTTTTTCTTTATCAAATCCATACAAAAACTGGATGGCTTTTCAGGCAAACCCAGAAACGATTAATCCTTCCAGTGCATCTGAACCGATCTTTGTTTTGGCTGCTCTTTATTGGTTATATTTTGTTTCTGGCGGTAACCTTGCCGGCTTACAGAATGGGTGAATGGCAAGGGTATTGGACTATGCTCCAACCCATCATCACTTTCTTGTTTTACTCAAACCTGATTTTATGCACTACCTTGTATATTTATTTTACAGAATGGGAACAAAAAGAATTTTCAAACCAAAACCCGCGATCTCCTTTCCAAACCATCCATTTCATCCTCATAGGAATCATGGTTCTCTGCGTTGGGCTCATTCTGCTGCTTTTCAAATCTGATTTAATCAAAGATCAATACTATTGGAATGTTGCTGCGGTTCCCGTTTTGCCTCAATATGTCTACCTATTTTTTGGTTTTGTTTTTTTCTTACCCGCCTATCTGAGGGTCTATCAAAAGAAGATACCTACTTCACTCAATACTTTCGTTCTCATGTTGATCATTTTTATCACAACAAATGCCGTCATCCAAAATCTAGACATAGCCAGAAATTTCTTCGTCGAGATTCGTCCAGGCCCACCCGTACAGTACTACCCGTATTCAGATGCATTAACCTATGATATGGCCGGGAAGGTATTTATCAATGGTTTTGGAATAGGTTTCTGGTTATCACCAGATAAACCTCTTTTTAATGCCTATGTGGGACTCTTGTATTTTTTTATGGGTGAAAATTACCAGGACGTTATTAAACTTAACGTATTCCTTCTTGCGCTGATTCCTGTGATGCTTTTCTTAATCGGAAAAGCGCTGGATTCAACCCAAATCGGCCTGCTTTTTGCTTCAGTTGGAATCCTGTTTGAAATTACAACTTTTCAGAGCTCCGGATATATAGCTAATATCCATTGGAAGTTACTGATGTCTGAGCCTTGGGGCCAACTATTGGTCCTGGTGGCAGCTATGGGAACGATTCGCTGGTTGGCTGACAGTCATCAGAAAAAATGGTTATACCTGACCGGCATCGCCTTGGGACTAGGAACCTATATTCGACCGCAAATTGTAGTTTTGTCCGTCGCCTTCATTCTGATCTTATTAATCAATCCAGGGAAAAAATTTTCCCAACGACTTCTCGCTGTCGGACATGGATTAGCTTCTTTTATTTTATTTGTCGCACCTTGGGCTATCTATTGTCAGATTCATTATGGCTACATGCCATTGATCAGCAAATTTAATTGGATTCTGAATTATCGGTTTTTATTATCTTCCTCGATACAAAATTCCCTCAGCCATGTAAAAAACGCTGCCATCTTACCTGTCATTGCAGAGCCATCCTCTATAACGGTTCAACTTGAGAAAATTTACCTGATCCTGGCCCACTTTCTAAATAATATTATCAAGGCCCTGCTGAGTTTACCAACCTCTTTGCAAATGGACTCAATACCCAGAATCTTTGACGGAATTAAGTTTTGGGATGAAACTGCCACCTGGCGCGGTGAGGTAAACCCTATTTTCTTCTTAAGTCTGCTTGTTTTTTGTATCGGTCTGGTTAGTCTATACCGCAAGTCGAAATTAATGGGGTTGGTCCCCCTGATCTATATGCTCTTTTATTTTGCAGCCCTATCCATGAGCCGCACTTCTGGCAGCCGCTATCTAACCCCAGTCATTTGGGTCGTTTATCTCTATTATTTTTTCGGTATTATCCTTATTGCCCGCTATTTGGGTGCATTGATCTTTAAAACCCAGCCAGTTGAAAATAAAATAAGTCAAATTATCTCCCCTACCTTTGTTACGAAAGAAAAATTTGCAGCGTTTTATTTCACGATTCCCCTGATATTAGGGCTGATGTTGCCCATTCTGGATAGTTCTATTCCAAAAAACCTATCCCTGGCACTGGATGACTCTCAAATGGAAGAAAGACTTGCTCAATCCATCGTTCATGAGCAGGCAAATTTGAAATCATCTCAATGGGCATTATTATTACAAAAGGGTGAAATTCAATACGGCTACGGGGAATTAGTGTATCCAGAAATCAAAGCATTGGAGAATGATCCGACACAATCCACATTTCGTTATAATCTTGTCGGCAGCCATCCTTTGGTGGATTTGCAATTTATCATCAACAATCTTTCAGCGGAAGAGATATCCGCAATTGATCTGGAACAACCCTATTTTGTTTTGACCTGCAAACAAAAAAATAACAATGTCTACATCCCCTTCATCATGCAGACAAAGGATCAACAACATCTTTATACATCTAAAAATAATTTGGGGATTTGTCGGAAACTATGGCTTCCACTGCTTAATCCATGATTTTTGTTAAGACAGCATTTACTTCTCGTGGATCAACTGCACCGGTTTAAAAACCAGACCTTTTGCCTTACGATTTCATGAAAGGATTAGTCTTAATTTAAACTTGTTCCGCAATTTAAACACCGCTCCACCCCATGCAGGTAGACAAAACTGCACTGCGTACAGGTTTTGGTTTCCCCTTCAGATGCCCGCTTGACATACAACTCAGCCGTGGTTCGATCCATTTTCTGAGCGATTAGTTTTTCCACCATCATGTGCAGCGGCATGCCGGATTGCAATTCCTGTCTAATTTCCTGCTCCAGACGTTCCGAAGCGCTGGGTGCTTTATAGGTCAGCACCTGGGGGTCAAAGTTACGCTGACATATTTGGCACTGGACATATTGCCCCAGGTCCTTGGTGCGAAAAATCGGAATGAAGTACAGGTTGAAATACCGCCCGGCTTGCATCAATTTGTATGGACGAGGTATCCCGCAATGAGGACAAGTGAAACTACCCGAAGATACTTCCTTTTGCCGATCCGAAAGACCACCGATGAATATCATATCCATTTCTCCAATTGAGAAAAACTTGCTAACTTATCAATATTATATGGTTAAATCATACCGGAAATTGCACGAAAAGGGTTAAGAGAGCAAAAAAATGGCAGAGGCTGTATACCCCGTAGTGGCAATTCATGAATTGCCACTACGGGGTATACAGCCCCTTTATTCAATCGGATAACCTCATTCCCCTTGATAGAGCCGAGAAGCTTATTTTTGTCGTCAGAAAAGTCAGCAGCCATTGCCCCGCCAGCAAGCCCAATCCGCCGGTTAATATCAGCGCCCAGATCATGGGTTGGGTTACCTCAAATGGCAGAGCCAACATGCCTTCCAGGTTTCCGGCGGTATAGGGATCCCGCAATGCCAGCACCGCCGAAGCCAGGCAGACCAGGCTTAATACGCCGGTGGTAAACCAGGCTGTACGTAAGGCAATTTTCTCCATCTGTGCCGGTTCGGCTTTGTATTCCACCAAGCGCCCAGCCATCAGGATGCCTGCTGGAATACCCAAAAAAATATTAAAAATTGGCACCCCCATGAAAAAGCCAAACACTCCTATCATATAAAAACCATAGAAGGCCGCCCAAATCCAAAGGCTCATCTGATGAGCCTGATTCATCCAGCGTTTCAGGAAGAAGAAATTTGCCAGAAATCCCAGCCCCATCCCAAAAAACACCGGAATCAAGATCCGTGCATCCGGCAAAAGCAGATAAAAAAACCACCAACCGGCTAGAAAACCGATCAACGGACAAAGCACAGCCAGTGCCAGAAAGAGAATAATTCGTTCAATAGTTTTCATTGTGGCCTCCAACGGTTGATTATGCCGCGACCCACCGTTGGCTTCAAGCACTCAGGTGCCATATACTTCAATTTAGGAATTTTATTTCTGAGAGTACTGTGTGAATGGAGGCAGCCCATTTTCTTACCTGTTCCACATAGGCCTCCTCCCCCGCTGCCACTACATCTGCAACGGTCATGGGCCAGGTTATCTCATGGTCATAGGACCCGCGGGACAAGGCCGACCCACGGATGGACCAGGATCGTTGTCTGAAATTAACGGATCTATGACTGCGTTTCCGAATTTCACTTGTGGCGGTCCCCTGCTCCAAGAATTCCCTCAGCAGCAGGATGGCTTGATGCAAGCCTTCCTCCGAATACAACGCCGGATGCTGCAAGTGATAACTCAATACCATCAAATGATGCACTTCAAATCGGGTTTTCGGTTCCTCAAATTCCCAAAATTGTAATTGATGAAAATAGGATTCGCAGGTCTGGTCAGCCTGCCATACTGCGCCGCATTGCGGGCAGTGAGGATGTTTTTCACCTTGCATTGGATTACTGTCCAAACATTTCCATCAGCACAGGATTTATCGCCTCCCAGTTCGGCAGAAGGACGTTTGCCCCGCCTGACGTCGTGGTCGGAAATACCATATCACGGTTGATGGTGCGGGCATCCAGAGTATTTTGAAGCACACCCCGAACCAATGCCAGCCCAATGCGCGGCATTTCCAATAAGGGGATGTTCGTATCGACAGAATTCAATACAACGCCAAGGATTGCTGGGATTCGCGGCCAGGTCAGCGGATTAAGCATCTGTTTCACGGCAGCAACAATCACCATTTGCCCGCGCTGCATGCGGAAGAAATCATCTGAACTACTGCGATTACGGGCAAACGTCAGCGCTTGTGCCCCATCCAGGTGATAGCTGCCGGGATCATAGCCGGCTTGAGGCGTGGGAATATCCACCGTCACCCCACCCATGGCATCGATGACCTGCTCAAACCCATCAAAGCGGATTCGCACATAATATTGCAGATTAATGCCAAAATTATCTCGTACCGCCTGCATGGCTGCCGCCGGACCGCTGCCTTTCTTCTCCGCCTCGGCAAAAAAGTGGGCTGTGTTGATGCGGTTTTCGCCTACATTGGCAATCGGCACCCACAGATCCCGCGGGATGGAAAGCATGTTCACCACCGGCTTGAGTGGAATCACTGAGAGGATGATGTTGGTATCCGTGCGGCTGACGTCCGTGCCCTCTGGCGCACGGTCTATCCCCAGGAGAAGAATATTCGTGCGCAAGGGAAAAAAGAAATATAGTGCCAGCACGAATAAAATGGGAAGAATGAGGATAAGAAAAGCTCCCATACAACCGGAACGACGATGAGCAGCCCGGCTCGGTGGTTCCCGCCGGGGAACCAGAATCGGCTGATAATGGGCCAGGGGGTCTTCTTCCGGAGGCCATTGCACTGGATTCTGTTGAAGGTTCGGCTGCACCAGCAAGGGACGGCTGTCGTCCAGGGTGGGGTTATAGACCATGGGCCTGGTTTCGTCCAACGCGGGGTTGCGCAGCATGGGGCGGGTTTCATCCAGTGCCGAGTTGTTCAGCATAGGTCGAGTGTCACCCATTGCCGGGTTATTTAGCATGGGTCGAGTTTCATCCAGCATCGAGTTGTTCAGCATGGGACGGGTTTCATCTAATGCACCCTGTGCCGGAATTTTTGTCGGGCGGGTTATATCATTGGATTGATCAGAAAATGGATGTTCAAGATCCATCATAAGAGTTAACTCCTTGGCATAGGGTCATTCTACTTCAGTCCAGGGGAGTTTGGAAGTAAATACCCGAATTGCCCGTCGTTAAGGGGTCATAAATTTTCCATAACTATGGTCCAACCTCTAATACAGGGTGCTTTAATGATCATCATTGACTGATTTTCTAACATCGTATATTATATAAACATCGTTCACAATAGAGGTGATTATGTCCCGAACCCCCAGCACGCGCCGCCACGAACGCACACGAGAGGCTATATTACAAGCCGCCCAGGAATTAATCCTTGAAGATGGATTATTATCTTTTTCCATGCGCAAATTAGCCGACAAAGTGGATTATTCTCCTGCTGCCCTATACAAGTATTTCGCCAACAAAGAAGAAATTATGGAAGAAATGCGCCAGACTGTCTTCCAGATGGAAGCTCATTATTCTGCCCAGCGCTTACAGCAAAACTTGCCCCCTGATGTCCTCCTGATGGAATCTGAACGAACTTACCTGGAATTTTCCCGGGCTTACCCCCAGTATTACGAATTGATGATGAGCGCCGGCGGACTTTTCCCGGCCAATATGAGCGAGTTTTTCGAACATGAGAATTTCAAGGGTCTGGTAGACTTGATTGAAAACGGGGTAAAAAGCGGCCACTTTCGCTTATTGCCCGGTTTTGATGCCAAACGCATGGCGCTGCTTTTTTGGTTCCTACCCCATTCTGTCTCCACCCTGCGTGCCACTCTAATGCACAACTGCCCGGATGAATTTGAGCAATGGGCCGTGGAAGTCATGCAGGCGCTGGTCAATAACATCAGTGTGAAATGAAACAGAACCTGGTATTGATAATTTTTGTAAATACAAACGCCCCCTTAAATACAGGGGGCGTTGAACGATGTTTAGGAATTTTACTTTCCGACCCGGAATTGAATCTTCTCTAGACCACAGATACGCTGAATGACAAATTTTCCAGCCATGGATGCCCCAGGAAGGCCGCCTGGAAATTGCGTCCACATTCCAGCCATATAGAAGTTATCCAAACCAGGTAGATTTCCCGGGTAATAGGTCGGTTGAAGACCAGGCTTTGTAATGAAGGACATATAAGCGCCTTTCCAGGCATTGCAATAGCGCACATAGGTCATGGGAGTGGCAACATCCATTATTTCCACATTGCCCGATATTTCGGGATATACCTTCTCCACAGCCGCTTTTACAGTTTCCGCTAGTTCGGCTTTTGCATTTTTGTAACCGGCTGGATCGGCATGCTTTTGCTGCCACCATTCATAATCGGTGTTGAAGACCACACAAATGACCGATTTTCCATCTTTGGCCATGGCAGGATCATAACAAAAATGTTTGATCATCAACGTGTTTTGGGGTTGATCCGCAACCAGGAGTGGCTCTTTAAGTTCGGTTATATATGTTTGTGGTTTTGCAGATAAATCTGCCTTCACACCCAGATAAACTAAGACTGAACAATCCAGTTGATAGGTTTCTGAATCCGTGTACATTTTTTTGTAAGGTTCACTGATGTATTTCCCTTCCAGCAATTGGTAGAGGGTGTGATACCCATCCGCGGCTGAGATGACATAATCGCCAAGTACTTCTTCCCCGTTCTTTAATCTCAGGCCTACAGCACGGCCTTCTTCAATCAAGATGCGCTCAACTGGGGCGTGATAATGAATCCGGCCACCAGCCTTAATCAAGTGATCGGCCATGCGTTTTGACAATGCCAGCGATCCGCCCATTGGCCAGCCGGAATCCCCATTGTTAAGGCTGCCTAAAGTACTTAGGATGGATATCGCAGAGTAGGCTGGGGGAATAACAATTTTTAGCGCTTCACGGATAAGCTCATCTTGAAATTGGTTGGCAAACTCCTCAACGGATATTTTTTGATATTGGTTCATCAGAGGCATTAGTTTGCCAAATCTAAAGGCCATTTTAATGCCGTCCATGGCGGTGTACATGTCCATGGGTTTAGCAAGCGGCATTTCCATATGAGTAAAAGCTCGAATATGTTGGCAAGTTTTGCGTATCAGGTCCGCATCCTGTGGAGAAAGGGAAAGGAGATGTGGTTCCAACCGGTTAACATCCCGATACATGATTAACTTGCGCCCATTTCGTTCCATCTGGAAAAAGTATTCATGCAAGTGAATCGGAATCGAATCATCCAATGCGCCGACATCCCGCCAGAGTTTATTAAGTTCTGTTCCTGGTTTAGTACCCATCATCCAGTGGATACAGCCGTCGAAATGGTACTCCCCACGCTGCCAACCGGTACATTCTCCGCCGGGCAGATGATGCATCTCATACACATCCACTTCAAAGCCATTTTTCCGCGCATAGGCAGCCGCAGTCAAACCGGCAATACCAGCTCCAATAATCAAAATCTTTTTCATGTAAGTCTCCTTAAGTCTTTTTATACGGCCCGCAGCATACGCAGCAGAATATCTGCGTCTGGCATTTGAAAATTATCCTTGAAGGCAATTCTATAGATGGCAATGCCTTGAATGGCCGACCAGTAAGCAGTGACCAGTTGTTGGACATCCCCCGCTACTACACTATCTTGAATTTGCCCTTCCGCGACTATGCGCAGCATCACATCAAAGGGAACCGAGGACTGCTTCATAATTGCCTGGATTTTATCAGGCAGAACATCCGTGACGGAAGTTTGGGTCATGATCAAAAAGTAGTAGGCTGAATCGGCATCGGTCATCACATTGGAAAGTACTTCGCGGGTAATCCACTCAATTTTTTGGAAGGCCGGCGCAGGGATGGCTTCCGCCATCAATAAAGCATTTGAGGAAGACTCCACCGCCCGCCGTACCAGTTCAGTGAATATTTCGTCTTTGGATTGAAAGTAGTAATACAACAATCCATGGCTGAGACCGCAAGCTTTGGCGATATCACTAACCCGGGTGGCGGCATACCCACGATGGGAAAAAACGCGTAATGCGCCGGATAGGATCTGTTCACGGGTTTCATCCTTAATCATGGCATTCTGTTGGGCAGATCGCGGGGTCATTAGCACTCCTTTTGATTGACTTATTAGTCAATATAAAAAGATTATATCGCTAATCCCCCATCTGTCAAGAGATTTGTTTTTGTCCGATTCTCTCACCCATGTGCTGCAGATCGAATTAATTAACATGACAAATGTCATGTTGACAGGTATTTAGCTAGACCTTATCTTTATTATTAGTATATGCTAATTTCATAGGAGCCATTTATGACCCTCAAAAAACTATCTGAACTGCATCCCGGTCAATCCGGCATGATTAAAAACCTCTCCCTCATTGGTAGCCCGCGTCAGCGTTTCATGGCCATGGGTTTCGTCAAAGGCGAACCCGTAAAAGTCATCCGCAAAGCCCCACTGGGTGACCCAATTGAGTTTGAAATCAAGAACTATAAACTCACTTTGCGTAAATCAGAAGCCTCACAAATCGAAGTGGAGGTGCTGCATGATGCCGCTTAGTTTGGTCCATCAAGGAAGCGAAGTAAGGTTAATGGAAATTCAGGGCGGGGAACGCCTGCGTAAACGGCTGGCGGACCTTGGTTTGACCTGCGGTATGACGATCCAAACCATCAGCGATAGCGGCTGCGGCCCCATGATCCTTAAAGTAAAAGATACCCGTCTGGCTATTGGCCGCGGGATGTTGCAGCAGATACTGGTTGAACCCCTGGATGCATCTCAGGAATCAGCCGCTTTGCTATTTGAGGGCCAAACCTTATGAAGCAATCACCCCTCATCGCATTAGCCGGTAACCCCAATTGCGGAAAATCGACCCTCTTCAATGCCCTCACCGGCGGCAACCAACATGTGGGCAACTGGCCCGGAAAAACCGTTGAAAAGAAAGAAGGTAAACTGATTCTGGAGCTGGGTTCTGCCCGGGTGGTGGATTTACCGGGTACCTACAGTCTTTCCGCATATTCCGTGGAGGAAAAAATTGCCCGAGATTTTATTCTTCAGGAAAAACCCGATCTGGTGATCTCAGTGGTTGATGCCAGTAATCTGGAGAGAAATTTATACCTGACCCTGCAAATTCTGGAAATGAATGTACCCGTTTTAGTTGTGCTCAACATGATGGACGTTGCTGAGCAGAAAAAGGTTCAGATCGATGATGACCGCCTTGCCCGAGCCTTGGAATCACCAGTTGTACGCACCATCGCCCGCGACGAAGTTGGGATTGCATTCTTAAAACAAGCCATACAAAATCAATTGGATGCACCGGCGAAATCAACGCCTACGTTTTCAATCGACTATGGCAAAGAAATTGAATATGAAATTACTGCACTTCAAACCAGTTTATCGAAGAGTACCATTTCCCATAACCAAACGCCAACACGCTGGCAGGCGATTAAACTACTTGAAAACGATGAAGACTTACTCTCCAGAATGAAAGCTCACTCAGAGTGGGATAACCTGTCCGCTATGCTGCAAAAGAGCCAGCAAACCCTGGAAAATCAATCGGGGGAGACCGGCGACACCCTTATCGCAGACCAACGCTATACCTGGATCCATCGTCTAACGACCGCCACGGTTAAACAACCGCATGGACAGCAGTTCAGCTTTTCTGACAAGCTGGACCGGATCGTGACACATCGTTGGTTTGGCATCCCCATCTTTCTGCTGTTAATGTGGGTGGTATTCAAACTCACCACGGATGTAGCCGCACCCTTTTTGGATTGGGTTGATTATGTGATCAGCACACCCATTACAAATTGGATGGTTGCGATCGTTTCTCTATTAGGGTTTACCGGCACATGGGTTGAATCGCTGCTGGTCGATGGCATCATCACCGGGGTTGGCGGTGTACTGGTCTTTGTACCTGTCTTGATGGCCTTATATTTCGCGCTGGCTATACTAGAAGATTCGGGCTACATGGCACGCGCTGCGTTTGTCATGGACCGCTTGATGCACCTCTTTGGTCTACATGGAAAAAGCTTTTTGCCCATGATCGTTGGCTTTGGCTGTACGGTACCGGCTTTTTACGCCACCCGTACCCTGGAGAATGAAAAAGATCGAATTCTCACCGGATTACTCGTGCCATTTATGTCTTGCGGCGCCCGCCTGCCGGTTTATGTGCTTTTTGCCACCATCTTTTTCCCCGATCATGCTGGGACGGTCATTTTCAGTCTTTACCTGCTGGGTATCCTGGTGGCAGTCCTTCTGGGCATTCTATTAAAAAACACCCTCTTCAAGGGCAAGGACCAATCCCCCTTCATCATGGAACTGCCGCCTTACCGCAAACCAACTTTCAAAAGTATCTGGTTCCAGATGTGGGAACGCACCCAATCCTTTGTGCGTAAAGCCTGGACGATCATCCTGGTTTCCAGTGTAGCCATCTGGTTATTGCTGGCCATTCCCGTTCAGGGAGAAGGAAATTTTGCTCAGATCGAGGTAGCCGATTCTGCTTTTGCCGGAGTCGCACAGGTGATGGTGCCCGTCCTGCAACCTGCCGGATTTGGTTCATGGGAAGCTGGCGGAGCCCTGATGACCGGATTCATCGCCAAGGAAGTTGTGGTCAGTACCATGGCCCAGGTATATAAGGTGGAAGAAGTCGAAGAAGAGCTTTCTGAAACAACCACCTTTTTGCAGGATCTAGGGCAAATCGGTACCAGTTTTGTTGGCGCGGCCTGGGATACCCTCAAGGCCGTGCCCGGCATTATCGGCATCACCTTTGACGAAGGGGAAGCAGAGGAAGAAAATTTGGCCCTTTACAGCGCCGTGAAGGACAACTTTGATACTTCCAGTAACGGACATGGAGCCCTGGCATCCTTTGGATTCATGGTCTTTGTGCTGCTCTATACCCCCTGCATGGTAGCCATTGCCGCCGAGAAACAGGAATTCGGCGCCAAATGGATGTGGGTCAGTATCATCGGCCAATTAATCATCGCCTGGCTGGCATCCATCCTGGTGTTTCAGGGCGGTTTGCTGCTGGGATTGGGATAGTCTTTATCAGGAGAAATGATGTTGCTTAGCTTAAAAAAAGAGATTCAGAAAGCCAACGGACAGATTAGAGTGAGTGAACTCAGCGAACGATTACATATTGAGGCATCCGTCATCGAAGGCATGCTGCAAACACTTTATGGAAAAGATGGTTTAAAAAGCAGCCGGGAACCTTGCGCGCCTGTTGTCGGCTGTCCATCTTGCGGAAAAAAATGCCCCTTTGCACAATGAGGATAAACTTTCGATTTGTACAGTGGAAGGCTGGCCTGAATGGTCAGCTTTTCATTTTAACTAAGGCCACTATTGCTGCAAATATTTCCTTCAAATGGAAAATCTCATTGAATTAAGGTATGATAGACAGACATGAAAACAGGAAGTACGCTATGAACGCAAAAACGAACGGCATCTTGGTCTTTACCAGTCTAGTGGTGATTCTGCTGGTCCTGGTTTTTACTGCCAAACAAGGTTTACCAGAGCCCGATGCTCAATCTGTTGGGTATGCCTCGGATACCGTCGAAGCCCAGGTAGTGGAAATACTGGAAGAAGGCACCACTCAGATGGGAAAAATCACCCAGGCTTATCAGATTGTTAAAATCCGCATCCTGGACGGTGATTATCAAAATGAAACCCTGCAAATTGATCACGGTAAACGTCAACTCAGACCGGACGGCTTCACCCTGAAGCTTCATGATCATGTATTGGTTACCGTTGGGGTCTCTCCGGAAGGAAAGCTGGAAGCCTATTTTGTGGATTACGTCCGCAGACAGTCTTTACTGATTTTAGTGGGTATATTCATTATCGGTAGTTTTTTGATCAGCGGTTGGAAAGGCCTGCGCAGTGTGCTCAGCATCGGCATCAGCCTGGTCGTGATTTTGTACTACATCATGCCGCGCATTCTGGCAGGCGACGATCCAATTCTGGCCAGCTTGATTGGCTCTGTTCTTTTTCTAGCGCTTACCCAATACCTGATTTATGGATGGACCTTAAAAACACAATTGGCTCTTGCCGGGATCACCGGCTCGGTCATTGTTACTGGCTTTCTTTCGGTTTGGTTTGTCAATTATGCCTACCTGAGCGGTTTCGGGGATGAGAATGCCATGTATCTTATGCAAGCAGCAGGCAACATAAACATTCGCAATCTGCTGGTTGCCAGTATCATCATCGGTACGCTGGGCGTACTGGATGACCTGGTCATTGGTCAATCCTCGGCAGTTATTGAGCTGCACATCGCCAATCCTGCGCTCAGTTTTCGCCAGCGTTTCACCAGTGCCATGAACATCGGCCGGGACCATGTAGCCGCCACAGTTAACACCCTGGTGCTGGCTTATCTTGGCGCGTCCATGAGTATGTTCTTGCTCTTCAGCATTAATCAGGTCAATTTGGGTTCCATGTTGAATATTGATTACATTGCAGAAGAAATCGTGCGGTCTTTAGTAGGTACATTGGGATTGTTCACTGCCGTACCAATCACTACCTTTCTGGCCTGTTTGGCGGTTAACACTCCTGAACGCATTAAGAAGTTGACACGCATCTTTGGGCCCTTAACAGATTCTACGCACCGCCATTAAGCCGATGAGCAATCGCCTGCAACGAGAAAAGGTGTCTCCTGTTGGGTTTCGCCAGGGTTATTGATTTCAAAGAACCACTCCCCAATCAGGGTACCGATCCGTTGTAGGTCGTGGTTGAGGCGGCAAGGGCGCAATTAAATCAATGATTTCTAGCCGCCGAAACCCGACATCCTCGACAATTTTCCCCTTTGATTGAAAAAATAAGACAATATATTCTTCCATCATAAAATGGTGTGCAGCCAGCGCACCTTACTGTCTGAATGGGTAAAGGTTTCTTCTGTTGGGTTTCGCCGGGGTTATTGAATTCAAAGAACCACTCATCAATATTCCCTTTGATTGAGAAAACAAGGTTATTTACTTCCCATGAAAATAAGTTGCACTGGCAGCGAAATATAATGTACCTCAATACGGAATTGATACAGGTGTCTACTGTTGGGTTTCACCGGGGTTGATTCATAAGCCAGCGCAATTTACGACCCCCGGCTCAACCACAACGTTCATGCCGATAATTTCAAAGGGATCAATCATTTGTCTTAGAACAGGCTTCGACGGAGCTCAGCCACCGGTCTTTGACGGAACTCAGCCACAGGTCTTCGATGGAGCTCAGTTGTAGGTCATGTTTGAGGCGGAAATTAGTGTGTAAACAAAAGTTCAGTCACCGAAACCTGACATTCTCGACAGTTATTCCTTTTGATTGGGAAAATAAGACTGATATTTTCCATCACAAAGTCGTGTGCTGGCAGCGCACTTTGATACTACGGATAGCACGTTTTATTTTATTAAAGGGCGGGAGGGTGCCCCTTGCGGATGCACCCTCCCTGGGTGAAGAATCGATCTGCTTTCGACAAACACTGTTGGAGTAACAGGAGAACAAACGTATTATTTTTACCTGAGATGACATTTATCTAACTTTTGGAGGGCCGATCAACTTCCTTTGGTATTGGTAAACTTACTGGGAATGTGAATGATGCCGGAGCCTAAATTGGCTACGAATTTCAACTCGCCTTCCAGTGTTTTTAGTTCCACAGCTTCTAATACACGCTCCCGGCTGTCCAGGTAAGCCACCATTTCATGCAAGGTGAATATTTTTAGCTCGGGTAATGGGTTTTCATATACTTTCTTTTTCCGCATAAAAACCAAAATCGGTTGGATTGGCGTTTTTAACTTCTTCGCCAATTCCTCACAGCCAAGGATCAAAGTAGCCGTTGGATCAACAAATTCTTTTTTCTTTGGATCTTTATTGATCACCGCAAGCCCAAACACGCCGCCCGGACCTACCACCACCATCTGGATATGTTTACGGGGGTCGTCTGCAAAAATATCCGGATATAATGCCCAGGTATCATCCAAAAAACCTAAAGAAGCCGCTACTTGTTTACGAAGATATTGAAACTCATCGAACTCTTCAATCACCTGGTTGCGGAAAATCGACATCAATTTGGGATAAGTCAACCCGCTGGTATTGATACTCAGCATCCGGCAGAAAATAAGGAAACACATCCAGGCTAGAAAAACGATGGTGACGCCATAAAGCTCAACCCGGCGATAGGGATATCCGGCAGCATCCAGACTGTCCTGAAAAAAGAAGGCCAGGAAAAAAAACAACACGCCGATAATCCCAAGGTAATAACTCAAACGGATAACGACATACTTCCAGGATGAGGCTTTTTCAGAGCTAATCAATTTCTTTCGCTCTTCAGGCGGTTTTTCGTAATAACGCATAAATTCTCCGTGTACCCTTCAAGGGTACCAAGGTTCTACTCAGGGATTGTACCCTCAGTAGATTTTGTTTGGCTAACTATATTCCTGTAGGAAAGGTAAGGCATCGGAAACAACAGCACGAACATCGGATGGTGTTTCAAGCAGCAAAACTTTCTCAGCCAGTACCTGCGAATCCTTCATATTAAGACGACGGATAATTTGCTTGGTCAAAGGAACAACAGATGGATTCATACTAAGCTCATCCACACCCAGCCCCACCAAAATGGGAATCGCCAGAGGCTCGCCGGCCAGTTCGCCGCAAACCCCAACGATTTTACCGTAGGCATGCGCACCCTGCACCACGGATTGGATCAACTTAAGCACCGCAGGATCATAGGCATTGGCCAGATTCGCCAACGTACTGTTGGTGCGGTCTACTGCCAGGGTATATTGAGACAGGTCATTCGTACCAATAGAGAAGAAATCCACTTCCGGCGCCAGTCGATCCGCAAGCAAAGCGGCTGCGGGGATTTCAATCATAATTCCAATTTCAATTTTTGCATCGCAGGGTTTTCCTTCTCGGATCAGCTCCTGCCGGCATTCGTTGATCAAGGCTCGTGCCTGACGGATTTCGTCCGCCTTGGTCACCATGGGGAACATAATTTGCAAATTACCATGTTGGCCCGCGCGTAAGGCGGCCCGCAATTGGGTTTTAAATAAGGGGATATTGCGTAAACATAGGCGCAGTCCACGAACGCCCAGGAATGGATTCAGTTCATATGGAAGTTCAAGATAAGGTAATTGCTTATCGCCGCCGATATCCAGGGTCCGTAAGATAACAGGTTTATCCCCGAAAGCTTCGGCCACAGCGGCATACTTTTTGTACTGATATTCTTCATCAGGCATTTTGGTGCAGTCTAAATAAATAAACTCCGTCCGCAACAGCCCCACGCCTTCAGCGCCATTACTCACTGCACTTTGCAAGTCATCTGCACTGTCACTACCGATATTTGCAAACACATCCACTTTGTGATTATCCAGAGTGATGGCTGCTTTCTTTGCTTCGGATTGGGCTTTCTGCATAATTTGAGCTTTGGCGGATTGCATCAAGCGGTAGCGGGCAAGCGTTTCTTCGTCCGGATCGACAATCATCTTTCCGGTAAATCCATCCAGAATGACTTCCTTACAACTGGCAATGGTGATAACTTCGGCATCCGCACCCACCAAAGCAGGAACACCCAGGCTGCGTGCCAGGATGGTGGTATGCGAGGTTGCCCCGCCTTCAATGGTACAGAAGCCCGCCATTTTGTGCCGATCCATAGAAAGACAATCCGATGGGGTAAGATCACGGCTAACAATAATGGAAGGCACATTCAATTGACAGGCTGGATCATCCACAATGCCAAGCAGCACTTTTAAGACACCGTTGCGCACATCACGGATATCGACAGCCCGTTCTTTGAGATATTCATCATCAATCTCTTCCAGCATGGCGCAGTATTCTTCACTGACTTCGAATAGCGCAGATTCGGCATTGACCATTTCATCCATGATTTGGGATTGAACGCCATCATTCAACTCGGGGTCCTGCAAAATGGCGATATGAGCATGAAAAATGGCGGCTTCATCTGTGCCAATTTCAAGGACAGCTTTCTCATAAATTTTTTCAAGTTTTCCAAGGGTTACCTGCACAGCCTGTTGATACCGTTTCCATTCTTGTTCCGGATTAGATACCTGAACCGTATCAAATTTAATGGATGCAGCAACAAATTGAAAAACAGGTGCTATGCTAATACCGCGAGAAACACCAATGCCAGAATACGTTACCATGTGGCTATTCCTTAAAATTATCACTAACCAATTGACTTAAGGCTTCTATGGCTTGTTGACCATCTTCACCCGTAGCGACAATTCGAATGGAATCACTACCATGCACCCCAATGGATAAAATCCCTAAAATGCTTTTTGCATTCGCTTTTTTGGTTGCATTACGGGAGAGATTATAGACATGCACTGTTGAACTAAAGGAATTGGCGCATCTTACAAACATGTCCGCTGGACGGGCGTGCAGTCCATGTTCATGCTGTACGGTTAATGTAGTTTCAACGACTTTTGCTTCTGTATTGATATCCATTCCGGTTCGTTTCCTTTTTTGAGAAATTCAATTACCAATTTTTGTTCTAAATCAACAGATTACTGTTCAAGGTCAAGAAAGAGAGAACAGCTTTTTCATTTTCTCTGAACCAAATTCACCCCAAACCCGCAAGGCTTCTTCAAGATCCGGGCTGGATTTTGCAGCATCTGCTAAAGCAGTATGAGACATGGCAGCATCGATGGCCTCCCGCATGGCTTTCGCACCAGCTTTTGGACCAAATGGATGGGAGTGAATACCGCCGCCTGCTCCAATAGCCACATCGTTACCCAACATACCCATCAAATGAGGAACAATACCAGGAGTGACCCCACCGCCCACATGCACCATGGTGGGCTTAATAGCATGGAAAGGAGCCAGACAGGTCTGGGCAATGCGCTGGAATTTTTCCGGTATGCCGCCAAATTTCATGGTGGGCACATAGTCCAGATACATATCTGCGCCACTCAAACGAGCCAATTTCGCGCCCACCACAGAACTGATGCCGCCATAAGGATTTGCAACCCAAACACCGGACATACAGTTATGGATCATCAAAGGCACCGTGATTCTGGGATCTTCAGCCAATTGCCGAACACCGCCGAACCCTACGGGAAAGATGTTTACCATTAAAGCATTTGCACCCGCATCAATGGCGCGTAATGCATTATCCATCAAACGATCCGGATTATCCGAAATATTGACGGAATAAAGGGTGGTTTCTCCCTTTTCTTGATCTGCCCGCCTGGCAGCCGCCATATAGGCTTTCACCCGCTCGGTCAGAGGAGAAAATGCCGGAGAACCCGCTATTAACTCATCATCTTTGATCCAATCCGTTCCTCCGGCTGCCGCCGCATAGAAAATGGTGGCCCCTTCTTCGGGGGTAATGCCTGTACAGGGTTTGATCATGTTGTTCAATAAAGGACGTTCTTTTACATTAAGTAGATCGCGTAATCCTTGAACGCCAAATTTGGGTCCCTTAAATTGAACGGTGTAAGCTTCCGGAAAATCAAGATCGACTAATTTCAGGTTATCCATTGCGGAGACATTCCCAATCACGGAAGAAAGCAGCAATGGCAGGTTATCGTAAAAATTAATACAGGGGAAAGCAATACGGGCAATATACCAGCGTAAGACAGAATCCGGAGCGATGGATCCCTTGGATTCGTAATCCGGTACACTATAAACAGCAATGACCCGTCCGGCAGATCGTTTCCTCACTTCATCGGTTTCACCAGGCACACGAGCCCAGGTGCCCGTCGTTTGTTCCAGGGCAAGTGCCGTGCAGCGATGCAGGATATCCGATTCAGTTGGCGCTCCCACCAGATAGGTGGCAATCACGTATTCATTCTGATTTAAACTCTCAGCGATAGGGGTCAAAAAAATGTCGAATTCCATAGTCTTGGTGTACCTTTCCTATATTAGGATAATGTTTTATTTATAGCAGGATGAATGATTCCGCTTCCTGACTCAGTTTGATTATATGGACTTCTCCATCGAACGGACTATCTGGTTATTGTAGAATCAAGTTATGACAAAATTACATTAATTAAAATACTCGATTTTTCTCAGAAAATCGCGTTTATTCTCCCAAATATTGCAGGGAATGCCCCCATACAATTCTTAAAACATCCGAAGCTTTGGAAGTCTGACGAACTGCCTGGCAAAAATCGGGCTGGCTGGCCAGGGAACTGAGCTGTAAAAGCGCATTAACATGGGCGTGTTCATCAATGGCACCTAAAACAAAGGCAATATCCACCATCACATTGGAGGTATCCCCAAATTGTATGGGCTCCTCTAATATCAGCATACTTAAGCACAGGACATTCACACCATCTGAAGGACGGGCATGCAAAAGGATCACATTTGGCGCCAATAGCATGTAGGGGCCATGTTCTTCGATTACCTGGATCATGGCATTCACATAGCGGAAACTGATATTGCCGTTATCTAGCAAAGGCTGACTGGCTTTGCTAACAGCCTCCCTCCATTTCTGTTCCCCGCTATTAAAAACAATATTCCGCGGGACCAATAAATCCACCAGATTGGGCTTACCACGCGGCAAGGTTAGCAATTTTCGAGACTTTTCATCCTGTTCATTGATCCAGCTTTGAACCATTTTCTTTTCACTGTTGCTTAGAAATGAACTGACTTGAATTGTGTCCTTTCCAGGTATTTCCCCTGGAATCATGCTTAATACCAATCCAGCTTGGTCAATGATTATTTCATCCGGCATGTAACCATTTAAGACGCCAATCACTTCCAGGACGGGGAATTCATATTCCAGGCGGGATTTTAACAAGGATGTTTTCGCGCGGATTCCATCCCCTATAATTATTACTTGATAATTATTGCGGTCCTTCTTTTTCAAACGATTCATGGCAGCCACCACATACATTGCGATGAAGGCAATCTCTTCAGGGGGGAAGGCAATGCCCATTTCTGTTTCGATCTTCGCGATACTCAGATCGGCGGCATGGTAGACCTCGGGATATTCATCCAGAATAATCTCCAATGAATCATTAAGGATGGGCAGATGATAGCGCAATCGATACAGCACCGGATCCAAATGACGGGCTAGTTCCGCAATTAATTCATGGTCAACACGCAAAAGGGGATGGATTTTCTTTGAACAAACAGAAACAATATCATCCGCATAGTTATAACTGAGCTTTTGACGGCCTTCAATGCCCTTTTTATGATCACCTTGTAACAAATTTACCCGGGTATCTTCCCACTTTGCGCCCATTAATGACGCAGCTAAAACTTCAATCTCGGTTTGATTCGGTTTAATTTCAAACTTCCTACAAATATCGGCCAGAATAGCTCGGGCTACTTCCATTTCCACATATTCAGTCTGCACAAACGCTATGGATTCTTCATGAAAATGATGATTCATCATTGCATCAATACACAAAGCCAGGTAGATAAGCATTTCGACTCTGGAATACAAAGCCATTCGCTTCCCAATCAAATTCTCAATATTGGTAACGGCATTCTTGCAGAACTGTAAGGGCAATCGGCTGAGAAATTTCTCCAGATTAACGGGTAGTGATTTATCAAAGATAGAGGCCAAATCAGGACTGTACCATAAGGAATACCATTTTTGATCCCCAAGCTCTTCGCGAATGACGTTTAGTAAAGCAAACCGCCGTGAAAGCTCACTGCCTTCCAGAAAAGCACCCTTATTGGGATGGCGTCGCAGGATGAGATTATAGGAATTCAAGCTGCAAAGCATCTCTTTAACATCATGCACGATTGTTGAACGAGAAATACCCTGGTTGGAAGCCAGATCATGATATGTCAATGCGCCGTACGATGTCAGTAATTCAAACAAGGAAATGCGTTGGCGTTGTGTACGGGTCAATATTAAATTATGTTCATCTGAATCTGAGATCAGCTGAAGGAGACGTTTGCGGGTTGGGCGATTGACTTCAATTTCCAGCCCAAACCCGGGGCGAGTCTGAAACTTAACTCCCTCATTACGAAACCAGGCTTTAACCGTATCCAGGTTATAGCGAATAATCCGGGGGGTAAGACCTGTTTGCTTGGAAAGCGTATCCAGTGTTACACGGGTTTCAGATTTTAACAACGCGAAAATAATACAACGTTGACGAGCATTGATTGAGATGGATAAACCAGGCATACTAAAATCCTTTTGCGCATTAAACCTTTTTTGTCATAACATTAATGACTATTCATCTGTATCAGATTATAGAGGGAATTTTTAGAATTACAAGGGCTGGAAAAATCATCGAAATTTTCCAATCTTAAAGAAACCTCAAAAACATAGAAAAAACACAAAACATGAGGTCATTTAGCATTGATCCATGGAATAATTCGGCACAATTAAGGTTTTTGTAAAAAAAACCACGGCAATTTATGAAATATCCACTTCCAGACACCCTTTTGTTGAATTCATATCATTTTGTCGCAATTACCTTGGACGTAAGCAGATCAACCAATCATGAGCTCAAATCCGTATAATCGAACTAATAAACTGCGCCTAAAGTCATCAAAGTGCCGTTTAATAAATTTGGAAATTATTTCTTTCTATTCTGTATTTACAAAGCATATAAACAAAAAAATCGCACTTAAGTTTTTAAAAAAATTATTTACTCTTGAAAGGACTGCAAAATATCACAACTTCAATAAGTTTCCTGTGATGTGCTACATACAACTTTATGACTGATTCGATATTATCCAACATTATTGAAAGACGGTTTGATACCCCCATTGATCGAGAGAGCCTTTTAACGATCATGTCAGAAGCCGCCCTGAAGAACCAATGGGTCAAGCCTGGTTATTTGGAAGCCCTGCTTACTCGCGAGAGCAAATACCCCACTGGGTTGCACACTTTGGGTGTTGAAGTCGCCATTCCCCACGCCGATCCAGAATGGACCATAACCCCAGGTATGATCGTCAGCATTCTTGATCAGCCGACTGAATTCGAACCTATGGGCGGACAGGGCGAAATGGTACAAGCTCGTTTTGTTTTCCTTCTGCTCATCCCCGATGCGGATACCCATTTGAAATTCTTACAAACCCTGGCTGAATTTATTGAAGACGAAGCCAAGTTGGAAACACTCGGAAAAACGAAAGACCTTACTCCCTTGCTGGAATTCTTCAAGCAAAACCTTGAAGCAGAATAATTATCCCAAATTTAACAATTCACTGTACTCACTGAGAAAGGAAGTTTAACGATTATGGACCTCAAGAAATTCATGAGCAAATCAGCCAAAGTCGGCGAAATTTACAATCTTGATCATTTTCGCATGGGCTGGACACAGAATGTACGCAGACTGATGGGAAACGAATTGGTTTTTCCTCCGTCCCCAAAAGTCATAGAAGCAGTAAAGAATATCGCTGATTCATTAAACTGGTATCCTGAAGACATCCTGACAGATATCGAATTGCGCACCAGCCTGGCTAAGTACTCCAATCTTCCTGGCCGAGCCGATTGGATCACCTGCGGTAATGGTTCCACAGAAATCATTGACATGCTTTATGAAGCCTTCCTGGATGAAGGGGATGAAATCATGATCTCCAATCCGGATTATTCCCCCTACGTTCGACGGGTTGCCCTCTACGGCGCAAAAGTAGTGGATGTTGAACCTTCCGACCAGGATTTCAATTACACGTTGGAAAGTTTCAAAAACAAAATTACCCCACGCACCAAGATGGTGTTGATTTCCCGCCCCAACAACCCAGAAGGTCATTTCATCAGCCGGGATTTGGTCCGCAGTTTATGTGAAACAGGCATCCTCACCGTCATTGATGAGGCCTACGTTGAATTTGCCACCGATACCGTTGAAGACATGCTGGATGAATACCCCAACCTGGTCATCAGCCACACCTTCTCCAAAGCCATGGGGCTGGCTGGTATTCGCCTGGGCTGGCTGGTTGCCTGTCCTGAGATCATCAACATTGTCAATCACATTCGCACCCCTCTCAATGTAAACCTGGTTGCGCGCGTAGCGGCCATTGCTGCCATTGAAGATGCAGACTATATCCGCGCAAACGTTAAAAAAGTAAAAGCAGACCGCGAATTTTTCTACAATGAAATTCAGAAAATCCCTGGTATGCGCCCCATCCCCTCAGAAGCTAACTTTATCATGGTCAATTGTAAAGAAAGCGGCGTAACGGCCAGCGGTGTATGTGACCACTTGCTCGAAAAAGGTTACCTGGCTCGTTCCTTTGTCAATGCCCGTGGTCTACCGGGTGATCAATATTACCGTGTCACCATTGGTACCCACGAAGATGTGGTTGCTGTCCTGAGTGAAATTAAGGCTTATGTAAACGCTCGATAAACCCTTCTGTTAGGAGAGTAAAGAACCATGAATCGACCTGCTGTAATTCTTGTCATGTGTGGCTCATCCATAGCCACCTCAACGCTGGCTGCCGTAAAAATTGAGAATGAAGCTCAAAAACGCGGCATTTCAGTTACTGTCAAAAAAGGGAAAGTATCCGATGCGGATATGCTCATCCGTTCCACAAAAGCAGATCTCATTGTTGCAACCGCAGTGCTGCAACCGCGAGACGACATTCCCGTCTACAGTGGCGTTCCCTTGCTAACCGGTGTAGGACAAAAAGAACTCTACGATCAAATTTTCGAAACCATTGCCAACCTGCATGATTAATTGAGTCGCCAGCCTATGTTCACATTGGCTGGAAAGGAGGAAGTTTTTCATAAACCTATTCCTGGTCTTTTTCAATAATTGTTCAATCTGCACTACAAAATAAAACAAAAAGGATGGAATGAGAAAAAATGGAAGGATTTTTTAATACAATTCAGACTCTGCTTGAACCCGTAGTAAATCTGGGTGCTCTCTTCATGATCTTTGTGGTTTTCACATTGATCGGCCTCATTGTCCGCTTGGGCATTATCAAATCAATCCGCAATGGCTTGATGATTGCGGTAGGTTTCCAGGGCGTCTACATTGTTGTAGATTTCTTCCTGGCCGGTGTTGGCCCAGCAGCTGTCGCATTGACAGAACGCTTCGGTGGTGTGTTCACCTATACTGACATTGGTTGGGGCGCTTATGCCGCCTTCGCCTTTGGTCACCCCATCGCCTATGCTGTTATCGCCCTCAGTTTGGCTGTCAACCTGGTCATGATTTTGACCAACCTGACCGACACCCTGAACCTCAACATCTGGGATACCTGGGAAGCAACCATCTGTGCATTAATCGTATTAGCTCTGACCAATAATGTTTTGGCCGCTTTGATCGTTGCCACCGGCTGGTGCTATTTGAACCTCTTCGTCACCGACTGGTACGCACTCAAAGGCTACCCCGAGAAATTCTACGGTTTCAAGAATATCGCTTTCTACCAGGGCTTCAATGTTTGGTGGGGTATGTTTGCCCACTGGATTGGTAACCTGCTCGACAAAATCCCCGGCACCTCACAAGCAAAATTCACCCCCGAATATGTTCAAAAACGTTTCGGCGCTATTGGTGAACCAGCTGTATTAGGTGGTATCATCGGTCTCTTGATGGGTATCGGCGCTGGCCTGTACTGGGGCGATGTCGTCATGCTGATGATCAAATTGGCAACCGCTTTAGTCTTGCTGCCGATGATGTCCGGTGTGGTTATGCAGGCTTTGGTTCCCGTATCCGAAGCTGCTTCTGAATTCATGCAAGCAAAAACCAAAGGCAAACAGCTCTTCATCGGTGTTGATCCCGCCATCGCTGTGGGTCACACTTCCGTTTTAGCCACCACCGCATTGATGGTCCCCATCATGCTAATTTGGGCATTCATCATCCCCGGCACCCTCAGTGTTCCTTTGGCTGACCTGCCCGCCCTGCTCTTCTTCTGGGTGTTTGCTGCTGCCCCCAATAAAGGCGACATGCTCCGTACCCTCATTACCACCATCATCATGGGTGGTTTGGCCACCGTCAGTGGTATCTTCATTGCCCCATGGGCAAATGGTGTTGCCAAATTGATGGGCGTTGAGAATGTTACCGGCGCAACCTCCACCTTCCTGTATTTCTGCCAGGACATGTTGGTCTCCGGTTTCATTGGCGAAAATTTCGCAAAACTGGGTATCGCTGGTGTTCTTATCATTATGATCGTCCTCATGGCCATTGGTACTGCATTCCGCGTACGTTACAACATCCAAAAAAGCAAAGCCATGGCGACTGCTGCCGCCCAATAATCACCACTTACCAACCATTGCAGCTTCACTGCACAACAAAACAAGGTTCATCCTTTACCGGATGAACCTTGTTCACTAGATGGAGGAATGTTATGAATCTGAATGAACATGTTTTTGCCTACCCTGAAAGCACAACCCAGGCCGATTATCTGATCGCCACCTATTACATGCAACTCGATGCCCGAGAAGATGTGCTTGCCCGAGCTGCGGGTCTGGCCATAGGCCAAACCATTGGTACGTGGACTGAAGTACCGGGACTCACCCCTCAGATGATCGAGAGCCATATGGGTAGGGTTGTTGGCATCATGGATGTTCCTCCCATTGAAATGTCATCTGATTTGCAATCCGATAAACGTAATTTTGTCATTCAAATAGCCTTTCCGGAAATTAATTTTGGTGCCCAACTGCCTTTGCTATTAACCACCATTCTTGGAAATGATGTCTCCACATCGGCACGGGTAAAATTGCTGGATATCCAGGTTTCCAAGTCACTTGCCAGTCAATTCAAAGGTCCCCGCTTTGGTATCACAGGTATCCGCCAGTTATGCGGCGTGTATGACCGACCTTTGATCCTCAATGTGATGAAACCCTGTACCGGTTTTCCACCGGAAAGTGCAGTGCCCTGGTTTGAAGAATCTGCCCGGGCAGGCAGTGACATCATCAAAGACGACGAATTACTCTCCAATGCCTCCTTCAATCCAATCAGCCAGCGGGTAAAACTGTTCCACGAAACAGCCAGGCGGGTCTATGAAGAAACCGGACACCGAGCCCTGTATTGTGCGAATATCACCGATCGTCCTGACCGGCTGATGGAAAATGCCCGCAAAGCCGTGGAATTGGGCGCTGACCTGGTGATGCTAGCCTCCGTCCCCAGCGGCTTGGGTAGTTTGCAAGCCCTGGCTGAAATGGAGGATTGCAATGTACCCATCCTGGCGCATTTCGCCGGCTTCTCCACCATGACAGAATCGTCCACCTCCGGGCTGAGTTCCCCCCTCCTGTTGGGAAAACTGAATCGTCTGGCGGGTGCAGATGCCATTTCCTTCCCGTGCCCGTACAGCGCCTATCCCCTGATGCGCGAGAAATTTATCCGTACTGCTCATTATATGCGTATGCCGCTCTATGACGTGAAAGCCAGCATGCCGGTTCCTGGGGGCGGGATTCACCCTGCCACTGCCGTACGTATTGCCAACGACCTTGGAAAGGACATTCTCCTGACCGTCGGTGGCGCTATTCAAGGACATCCGCAAGGCGCCACGGCCGGGGTTCAGGCCCTGCATGCCGCCTTGGATGCCTGGAGGGAGAAGATCCCCCTGGAAAAGAAAGCCGCTGAGGTACCCGCCTTACAGGCTGCCCTGAATGCCTGGGATAAGAAATAATCCATAACCAATTCAAGCTGCTCATTCCTGATAGGATGAGCAGCTTTTTTCCTACCATTGTAATAAAAACAGTCACCCCAAAATCGCAAAAATCTCCATCCTACGTTTGCTAGTAGACACATTCCTCTGTAGAGACGACGCCCCAAACCGGTAGAGCCGAGGCATGCTGTATAAGGCATGGAGATA
>DHVR01000061.1 GCA_002412765.1 Leptolinea sp. UBA5203
ATGAGGCGTTAACTCGTTTGGGGCAGCTCTGTCCTGCTGTTGCGATCAAGCAAGGGGCTTTTGGAGCTGTAGCCTGTCAACAGGGTGTCATTGCCCGGGTTGAAGCTCTATCGATGCAGGTTGTGGATACTGTTGGCGCGGGGGATTCCTTCGACAGCGGATTCCTCTATGGGTATCTGCATCAATGGCCAGTAGGGAAAAGTCTGCGATTAGCATCGGTATGTGGGTCACTTTCCACACAAGCGGCTGGCGGCACCAACGCGCAGCCTACTTATGAAGAGGCAATGCACTATGTCCGCGAATAGCTATTTTCTGGATGAGCTCATTGCCGAACAAAAGCGGGGTGTTTCCTTGGGAATTGCTTCGCTATGTTCTGCCCATCCTATGGTACTCGAGGCGGCCATGCGGCATGCCAGGAAAAATGGAACTCCCGTTTTGGTGGAAGCGACCTGCAATCAGGTTAATCAATTTGGCGGGTATACCGGCATGACCCCTCAGAAATTCGTGGATTTTGTCAGCGGAATTGCCAAAGATAATGGCGTTGAAGCCAATCAGGTATACCTGGGTGGGGATCATCTGGGGCCGAATGTCTGGCAGCATGAGATGGCAAAATCCGCTATGCAAAAATCGGTTCAATTGGTTCAGGCTTATGTAAAAGCAGGCTTTACCAAACTACATTTGGATGCCAGCATGAAGTTAGGGGATGACGATCCGCAGTCCCCTTTACCGGTGGAAGTTTCGGCCTCCCGGGCAGCCGAGTTAGCTCAGGCTGGCGAAGCAGCCTGGCAGGCTTGCTGTCGTGGACCCGCGCCGCGCTATATCATTGGAACGGAAGTGCCCGTTCCAGGCGGAGCACAGGAGCATGAATCCGGTGTGGAGCTTACCTCACCAGCGGATGTGAAAGAAACGATTGAACTCACCCGGCGGGCCTTTGTGAAACGCGGTTTGGAAGAGGCCTGGGAGCGGGTTGTAGCGGTGGTCGTTCAGCCAGGCGTGGAGTTTGGCGATGATTTCGTTTTGGAATACAAACCGGACGCGGCTATCCCCCTGGTGAAGTTTATTGAAACGGAACCCAACCTAGTTTATGAGGCTCATTCCACGGATTACCAAACTCGTCAGGCGTTAGGCCAGATGGTCAGGGACCATTTTGCAATCTTGAAAGTTGGTCCGGCTTTAACCTTTGCCTTTCGGGAGGCTGTCTTTGCGCTGGCCAGCATCGAGAGTGAACTGCAGACCCAAATTCGACCCATGCAGCGATCGCAGTTGTTGGAAGTCATGGATGATGTCATGGTCAATTTGCCGGAATACTGGTCCAAATATTACGGCGGAAACGAATATGATCTGCGTTTCGCCAGAAAATTTAGTCTTAGCGACCGTGTGCGTTATTATTGGCCGGATGCCCGGATCCAGGAAGCCCTGGGTAAATTAATGAAGAATCTGAACGAAATACAAATTCCGTATTCCTTGTTGAGTCAATATGCGCCGCAGCAGTACGAGCGCATCCGCGAAGGATTGTTGGAGAACACCCCCCAGGCCATGTTGATGGACCGGATCGAAGATGTGTTAAGAATTTACAGTGAAGCCTGTACGCCAACTACCGTACACCGCTGATCTGGAGTAGAATTGGACTATATCAGGCTTAAAGGATAATTAAAAACCAGTATGACAAACCATTCCCTATCCAGCACTGAGCGGCAAAAAGAAATTCTGGAGATGATTTCGCGGCACAAGCGCGTCAGCGTTCTTGATATTTGCCAGCGATTCTCGGTTAGTGAAGCCACTGCCCGCCGGGATCTGGAATACATGGATGAGCACGAGATGATTCAAAGAGTATATGGGGGCGCCATCGCTATGGACAGCAAACCCCTTGAAGTGCCGATTATTGATCGGCAAGATATGAATTGTGAGCAAAAACGGAGAATTGGTCAGGAAACAGCCAAGCTGATAAATAACGGCGAGACGATTTTTTTAGGCAGCGGCACCACGGTTCTTGAAGTTTCGCGGGCATTGATGCATCATAAAAATCTGACCATCATCACCAACTCCCTGCCGGTGTTGAATACACTCAGCAAGACAGATAATCGCATCATTTGTTTGGGCGGCAGTCTGCGGACCAGTGAGTTATCCTTTATTGGGCACATCACCGAGCAATCGATCTCCGAATTTAGAGCGGATAAAGTGATTATTGGCACCCCAGCCATCAGTCTCGAGCACGGGCTGACCCATGAGTACATGCCCGAGACGATGACGGACCGGGCTGTTTTAAAAATCAGCTCGACGGTGATTGTTGTCGCTGATCATTCCAAATTTGAGCGAGTGGCGACCTCATTTTTGGCGCCGATCGAAAAAATTGATACCATTGTTACCGATGATGAGCTTCCAGTGGAATTGGCAGCGGCGATTCAAGAACGCGGTGTGCGCTTGATTCTATCCACGAAAGAATAGGGAAACGAGATTGGGGAGCAGGCTTTGTCCACACGCCAGCGATAGGGGGGGAGTGAGGCTGTTGTGGGCAGGTATGCCTATGAGAATTCCATCCTTTTGGACAATGCGGTAGGCTGAAGGTTAGCTATGTCGAAGACCGCAAAATTGCCAAATGGTGCGTTTGGCTGGGTGGTTGAGAATCCAGGTATTCATTACGCACCGCACAACAGCTCCCTTCAGATGACCGTGGGCTGAGCTTGTCGAAGCCTGGCATTTTGACAAGCGGTGAGTCGAGCTTGATCGTTGCAAATCCAAGAATTCATTATGCACCGCCCAATAGCACCCTCTGGATACCTGTTGGCTGAGCTTGTCGAAGCCTGGCCTAAGTTAATGCAGTGTATTGTTCAGGATTGCTAAAACTAATTTTGGTACTTGACATTTATTTTGAAATTCTGTACACTGAGTTTGTAAGTCCAATGAATTTACAAAGTAATTAGGTTTTCAAAATATTTTCTTTTTTTTATTAGGCGGGTTTAGCCTGTATCATCCACTTACTGTTAGTTCCAAACACTGCTACCAACCATACCGCAAGGTACAAAACATGTATAAAGGAACGATAGATATGGCAAAGATCTACTATATCGGGGATTGGGCTGTTCAAATTGGGCCAGTGTATGCTGAAACATCTTTTAACCATACCCCCAAAGGATTGGATTTAATCAATTATGGAAAATGGTTGGTCTCGGCCGTTGAATCCAGTGGAAGGCACGAGATTGTTAGTGTGCCAACCTGGGATTTCTACAATATGCCTCCTGGCGAATACGAAAAAGTACTCGACGAATACGATATCATCGTTTTCTCTGACGTGGAATCCAAAAATTTTCAACTTCATCCCCAATTCTTTAACCGCCATCTTTTCGGCACCCGAATCCTGACCTTCCCGGATCGCCTCCGTTTGACTGTGGATGCCATTCATGCTGGAAAGCATGTCATGTTCCTGGGTGGTTGGCTGAGTTTCAATGGCGAGATGGGCAAAGGTGGATGGGGGAGAACCCGTCTGCGGGAAGTTCTGCCGTGTGAATGCCTGGATATTGATGACCTGCGGGAAAGTACGGAAGGATTTACAGTGGAAGCCAGCCTGCCCAATCACCCCATTCTCAAGGGTGTGGATCTCTCCGCTATGCCCCCAATTCTTGGTTTTAACACCGTCAAATCCCGGCCGGGCTGCGATGTGGTGGCAAGTTGGAAAGGCGAAGGTTCACCTGCCATTACTGTTGGAAAATTCGGCAAAGGCCGGGTGATGGCCTATACCTCGGACCCAGCCCCACATTGGGGATGTAATTTCGTCTTTTGGGATCAATATGCAAAATTGTGGACGAATGTCTGTGATTGGCTTGTTACTGATAAATAAACCTCACACCAAATAGGCAAACAATGAAACTGGAAATTTGCGTTGATAATTTTGAATCGTTTTCCACTGCCATCAAGTTTGGAGCAGATCGGATTGAATTGTGTTCCAGTCTACGGGAAGGGGGGCTGACCCCTTCGTATGCCTTCATGGAAGCCTCACTCAAGATCAATGCACCGGTTTTTATGATGATTCGGCCGCGGGCTTGTGACTTCCTGTACACAGAAGCTGAAATTGAAGTGATGTCCCGGGATATCTACGCAGCAAAAAAACTTGGGGCTCCCGGTGTTGTTTTTGGTGTCCTCACTGCGGATGGCGAGTTGAATGCGCCGGTGATGAAAGCTTTGGCGAAGGAAGCTGCTGGTATGCAGATGACCTGTCATCGTGCTTTTGACCAGGTTCGGGACCCGTTTCTGGCCGTGGATACACTGGTTGATTTAGGATTTCATCGGATCTTAACTTCCGGCCAGGCAGAGAATCCCTACGATGGGATGGATATGTTGACCAAGGTAGTTGCTTATGCTCACAAACGTATAGGCATCATGGCTGCCGGTGTAACGCCGGAAACCGTGAAAGAAATCATCACAAAAACTGGGATTGATGAGATTCATTCAGCGGCATCTACCTATCGAACGAGTGCCATGCGCTATGTAAAATCCGAAGCGCAAATGGGACACGGCGAGGACTTTATGCTGAATGTTGTGGATGGAAATCTGGTAAGCGGAATTAAAGCTAATTCAGTGGGGCTGTAACCGGTCAACCAGGATCGATAACCCTGCTCAGTGAATAGAGAAATTAATGAATACAGAAAAAGCTACTCACCAACAAACCAAACAACATAACCGCGATTTGATCTTGCGCACGATATTTGCGCATGAATCCATCAGCCGGGCTGAAGTAGCCAGATTGACTCATCTCACCCGGACGACTGTCTCGGATTCGGTGAATGGATTACTGGCTGCGGGTTTGGTGGAGGAAGTAGGCCGTGGGGAATCCATGGGGGGCAAGTCGCCGATTTTGTTGAGCATTGTGGCAGATTCCCGCTATTTGATTGGTCTCAATTTAGCACAAGATAAATTTATTGGTGCTGTGGTCAATTTACGCGGTGAAATCAAACAGATGATTGAAGAGCCTGTGCATGATGATAATGGCGAAAATGCCCTTCAACTTGTTTATAAAATTCTGGATCAACTAACTCAAAATAATCTCAAACCGATAGTCGGCATTGGGGTGGGAACGCCGGGTCTGGTCAATACACGGGAAGGGGTCGTCATTACAGCCGTAAATTTGCAATGGCAAAATTTACCGTTAAGCCAATATCTTCAAGAAAAATACAAGCTGCCGGTTTTGGTATTGAATGACAGTCAGGCGGCTGCTATTGGCGAATATGTGTATGGCGGGGATCATGAGCCTGACGAAAATTTGGTGGTGGTCAATGTCATTCATGGAATTGGCGCAGGAATTTTGCTCAATGGTCGTTTGTTTCAAGGGGACGGCGGTGGGGCCGGAGAAATTGGGCACGTCGTAGTACAGGAAAACGGCGAACTTTGCCGCTGCGGTAAACGTGGTTGTTTGGAAACCATCGCCTCCGTACGCGCCGTGGTTAAGAAATTGAAAATGAATTCCCTCAGTGGCGTGATGGCTTCTTTTATGGACGGAAACACAGCTGCGATTGAGGTTATCCAAAATGCCGGCCGCTGTTTGGGGATGTCGCTGGCGAATTTAAGTTCCACCCTGAATATTCAAAAAATTGTTCTGACGGGTGACATGACGCGTTTTGGTGATGTGTGGTTAAATGCCGTCAGCGGGTCCATGCAAACCGGCGCTTTGTCACGGATTACTGAAGAAACTAAACTAGAAATTGGCAAATTGGATAATCGTGCTTGCATTCTGGGTGCCTCTGCTTTTTTGCTCCTGGATGACTATTCTCTTTTATTTACTGAGGAAAATTAATGCCTTTACAGTTGGTTCCCCCCCTTATTACCCCCCCCCTGGATGAAAATTTTCGTCCGGCGATCTTGGCGAATCACAAATTTAGAAATGATCTTAAAACTGAAGGTACCCGTCTGATTCTAGGCCTCGAAAGAAGCGGAGGGGAGTTTTCCAGGTACGAGACTTCTGTCCTGCCTGATAACCATCCCAATGCGGATGCCAATTTTCAGTATGTGGAACGAATTGTAAAATTTTTACTCTGGCAGCGCGGCGCGCATACCCTTTACGTTGGTGGTTCTGCAAAAATAGCGGAATATTTAAAGAAAACGTACGCCGCAAATGGCACCAGAAGTTTTGATTTCAAGTTTATGGGTGAACAGGTTAACGAAAAGGAATTTTCAGTCATGTCTTGTTCGGCCAAGGAGATGCCGGCTGCGCGTGAGAAAGGAAAATTACTTGGACGCAATTTGAATGGCAATCGCATTGGATTTGATCTGGGTGCTTCGGATAGAAAAGTGAGTGCAGTCGTGGATGGTGTTCCTGTCTATAGTGAAGAAGTAATCTGGGAACCACGTAAACATAAAAACCCGGAATACCATTATCGCGAGGTGATGGAAGCGCTAAAAACCGCGGCCAGCAAAATGCCCCATGTGGATGCCATTGGCGGAAGCTCTGCCGGTATCTATATCGATAATCGTCCAATGGTTGCCTCAATCTTTCGTGGAATTCCGCCTGAAAAATTTGGCGAGATAAAAAATATGTTTTTGCGTATAGCAGAGGAAATGGGCGTGCCTCTGGAAGTTATTAATGACGGGGATGTGACTGCCTTGGCCGGCTCCATGTCCATTGATGACAATGCAGTCCTGGGTGTTGCCCTGGGCTCCAGTGAAGCCGCAGGTTATGTAAATGACCAGGGGCATATCATGGGCTGGCTGAATGAATTGGCCTTTGTACCCGTAGATTACAGTCCATCAGCGCCAGTTGAAGAATGGTCCGGGGATAAGGGATGCGGTGCGAATTATTTTTCCCAACAATGTGTATTTCGTCTTGCCCCGAAAGCATGTATAGAGATTCCTGATGGCATCACCGATGCCAAGAAGTTGAAATTCGTCCAGGAAAAATTGGAAGCAGGTCATGAGGGCGCGATAAAAATTTGGCAGACCATGGGGGTTTATCTAGGATATGGCATTGCACACTATGCTGATTTTTACAATATCAAGCATGTTCTTATCCTCGGGCGCTGCACCTCCGGACGGGGAGGGGATTTGTTACTCGAAGGTATGAAGCAGGTATTCGGTGCTGAATTTCCTGAATTGGCAAAAAAGATTGAATTGCATCTGCCGGATGAAAAAATCCGCCGCGTTGGGCAGTCCGTTGCAGCAGCCAGTTTGCCTGTCGTGTAAGTTAAACAACTTTGGATGAGAGGTCCTTATGAAACTTCACCTTGATACCGCCGAGGTTTATATTCCGGATCAACAGGCGTTGCCACAAGCCCTGTCACGGACGACGCATTTATGTATTTGCGCTCATCAGGACGACAATGAAATTATGGCCGCGCAACCCATTCTGGAGTGTTTTCAACAGCCGGATAAATGGTTCACCGGCGTGGTGGTCACAGATGGCCGCGGGTCAGCCCGCAATGGTCTCTATGAGCACTACTCAGACGAAGAAATGCGCTTGGTCCGATTTAAAGAGCAGCGCAAGGCAGCCGTCGTCGGTGAGTTTGCAGCGCAGATCATGCTGGATATCCCCAGCAAAATCATCAAAGATGGATCGAACAAGTATCCCGTTAGCGATATGATCGAGATTTTGCGGGCAACCCAACCTGAGATTGTTTACACCCACAATCTTGCGGATAAACACCCCACGCATGTGGCTGTAACTTTGAGGGTGATTGAAGCGCTGCGCCAACTGGAACCTCAAAAGCGGCCAGCTAAATTGATTGGATGTGAAGTTTGGCGCGGACTGGATTGGATGGTGGATAGCGATAAAGTGACCATGGATTTATCCACGCATGAAAATTTACAGTTCGCCTTATTAGGTGTGTTCGATTCGCAGATCGTAGGTGGAAAACGCTACGACCTTGCTTCGATGGGACGGCGTCGCGCTAATGCTACCTATTTTGAGTCGCATGATGTGGATGCCGCAACAAGTTTATCCTATGCGATGGATATGACTCCCTTGATGAAGGATGCTGAGTTAAATCCGGCAGAGTTTGTTCAGGCGTTTATCCTGCGTTTTGGAAAAGATGTACAAGAGAGAATTGATCAAATGAAGTAGAAGTTCCTGTAGCCTGATTCACAATCTGGAAAGGAGTGAAAATAGAAAAATTGACCAATGATTTCAATGTAAGTTTGATAAATCCGTTTTCCAAACTAAATAAGGAGAAGAAAATGCAAAAGAAACTGTTCGTTTTATTGTCCGCTGTGATTTTATTCAGCCTCGTGCTTGGCGCTTGTACCACCCCCGCGCCTGCTGCAGAGGCTCCTGCTGCTGAAGCCCCCGCAGCCGAAGTACCTGCTACCGAGGTTCCCGCTGCTGAAGCACCCGCCGGAAAGGTTGTCACCATCACCATCGACAGCTGGCGTAACGATGATATTTCCATCTGGCAGGATACAATCATCCCGGCCTTCGAAGCGACCCACCCCAATATTAAAGTGGTGTTTGCACCCAGTGCACCCGCTGAATATAACGGCGTTCTGAATACCAAACTCGAAGGTGGCACGGCTGGTGATTTAATCACTTGTCGTCCTTTCGATGCTTCCTTGAGCCTGTATGACAAGGGCTACCTGGCTTCCTTGAATGATTTAGCCGGCATGGAAAACTTTGGTGATGTGGCGAAATCTGCTTGGATCACTGACGACGGCTCGAATGTTTTCTGCGTACCGATGGCCTCCGTAATTCATGGTTTCTTCTATAATAAAGATATGTTCGATAAATACAGTATCCAGGAACCCACCACCCGCGAAGAGTTCTTTGCTGCTTTGGAAACCCTGAAGAGCAACGGCGAAACCGGTATTGTCATGGGTACCGCGGATCAGTGGGAAGCTGCTACCATGGGCTTCCAGAATATTGGACCTACCTACTGGAAAGGCGAAGAAGGCCGCAAAGCCCTCATCGACGGCACCGGCAAATACACTGACGCCGCCTATGTGCAGACCTGGACTGACCTGAAAGATTGGGCAGCCTACATGCCCGAAGGTTACCAAGCCGTCAAATACCCGGATGCACAGAGTCTCTTCACCCTGGGCATGGGCGCTATCTACCCCACCGGATCATGGGAAATCAGCCAGTTCGAAAAAGATTCTGATTTCAATCTGGGAATCTTCCCCTCCTATGTAGAAAAAGCTGGTGATACCTGCTACATCAGTGATCACACTGACATCGCCATGGGTATGAATGCTGCTACCAAATACCCCGAAGAAACAAAAGCTTTCTTGGAATGGATGACCTCTCAAGAATTTGCTGAACTTTACAGCAATGCACTGCCCGGTTTCTTCACCCTTTCCAATTATGCCATCACCCTGGATGACCCCCTGGCCAACGAGTTCCTCGGCTGGCGTCAGACATGTGAATCCACTATTCGCAATTCCTACCAAATTCTTTCTCGTGGTGAACCTAACCTGGAGAATGAACTGTGGCGTGTAAGCGCAGCAGTGATGAACGGAACCTTATCCCCCGAACAGGCCGCCCAAGAAGTTCAGGACGGCATGGACAAATGGTACAATCCGTAAATCAGTCACATTAATATTTATGGTGGATTGCAGGGTATCCTGCAATCCACCATACTCCATTTTTATATTTTGGAGGAAGTATGCTCGAACGCAAAAAATTTCCCAGCTATATCATTGTTTTTCTGACTCCCGCCATTATCATCTACACTCTCTTCATGATTTATCCACTGATCAACTCATTACGGATGAGTTTTTTTACCATTACGGCCGATAACCGGGAAGTTTTTGCCGGGTTGGATAATTACATCAAATTGTTCACCAATTCGAATTTTGCCCCGCGTTTTTTTGGTGCGCTGAAAAACAATTTCGTTTTTTTTGCCATCCATATGGTGATCCAGAATAGTATAGCCCTTACGCTGGCAGCTTTGATTTCAAACGAGAGGCGGCGTGGCGCAAAATTCTACCGTACCATTTTCTTCATGCCGACCGTGCTCTCAGTTGTGATTATTGGATTTATCTGGAACTTGATTTTGAATCCTCTTTGGGGGGTAAGCAAGAGTATATTGGAATTTGTAAACCTTGGATCTCTTTTCCAACCCTGGTTGGGACTCGCATCCACAGCTTTACCAACCGTTGCGATGATTTCAGTGTGGCAATTTATCGGTATTCCGATGATTCTCTTCTACGCGGCTCTGATCGCCATTCCGGAAGAATTGATGGAAGCTGCCAAAGTGGATGGTGCGACAAGTTGGGGTGTTTTTTGGAGAATCAAATTTCCTCTCATTTTGCCGACTGTGGGCATCGTCTCCATATTAACTTTTGTGGGGAATTTCAATGCCTTTGATTTGATTTACACCATGAAAGGAGCCAATGCTGGCCCTGATTTTGCTACCGATATTATGGGCACTTTCTTCTACCGCACATTTTTTGGGCAGCAGCTTCAACTGGGTGATCCATCCATGGGGTCTACCGTAGCCGCGATGATGTTCCTGATTATCCTGACTGGTGTTTTGCTGTATACCTTCCTCTGGCAGCGCCGTGTTCAGAACGTACAGATGTGAGGATGAGATGAACCCAATGCCTATACAGGATCATACCGATACCGCTGGATACAAAATCCGAAGCTTTTTTGAAGGGTTTATACCTCAACTCATCTTAATAATCTATTCAGTCATTGCGTTGTTTCCGATTTTTATGATTGTGATCAATTCATTCAAAGCAAAAAAGGCCATTTTCGGTTCGCCATTTTCCCTGCCGACCGTGGATACCTTTGATTTGATCGGCTATAAAACCGTATTGGAACGCTCAAATTTTGATGTTTATTTCTCTAATAGCCTGATTGTTACTTTGACGTCCCTTGTTCTGACATTGATCATTGGTGCCATGGCAGCCTTTGCGCTTTCCGAATATAAATTTAAGGGTAACACCTTATTGGCACTGTATCTCTCCCTGGGGATCATGATTCCCATTCGCCTGGGTACCGTAGGTATCCTGCAATTGATGGTTAATTTTAATCTGGTTAACACCTTGCTTGGGCTTATTCTGGTCTATATTGCGCAATCCTTGCCGATGACGATTTTTATTCTCAGTTCATTTATGCGTCAGGTGCCCAAGGATCTCAAAGATGCGGCTCGTATTGATGGGGCAAGCGAGTACCGTATTTTAGGGCTGGTCATTCCATTGGTACGTCCAGCTATTGGCGCCATTGGCATTTTTACCATGATTCCCATCTGGAATGACCTTTGGTTCCCGCTGATCCTGGCGCCCAGCCAAAAAACAGCCACGGTTACTTTGGGCGTCCAGCAATTCCTTGGACAATTCGTCAGTGATTGGAATGCAGTTCTTGCATCCTTAACCCTGGCGATGGTGCCGATCTTGATCATCTACTTGATTTTCTCAAGACAGATGATTCGCAGTATCACTTCTGGTGCGCTTAAATAGTTCTAATCAGAAAACTCCCATTACAACGGAGGTTGGTATGAAAGTTGGAATCGTTGGAGCGGGTTTTATGGCTGGTACCCATGCTGCCGGATGGGCAGCAACGGACGCAACGGTAGTCGGCATTGCAGCCGAAACCGAAGTGGAGGCCATGCCGCTTGCTAAAAAATATAACCTAAAGATATACCCAGATTTAGCCTCTATGCTGCCCGATGTGGACGTGGTGGATATTTGCACCCCCACCCATTTGCATTACGAAATGACCTTACAAGCAGCCGCGGCAAAGAAAAATATCATCTGTGAAAAACCCCTGGGGCGCAATGTGGCCCAGGCACTGGAAATGGTGGATGCTTGCCGGAAGGCAGGTGTGATCTTGCTCGTCGCGCATGTGGTACGATTTTTCAATGAATACGCACTGGCAAAAGCCAGTGTGATGAAAGGCGAAATTGGCAAGCCGGGCGTTCTGCGCTTGAACCGGGGGAGTTTTCGTCCCAAGAAACCCGCCGGAAATTGGTTTTTGGATGATTCAAAATCGGGTGGAATTTTGTTGGATTTAATGATCCATGATTTCGATTACGCTCGTTGGATCGCGGGGGATGTGGAAAGTGTTTTCGCAAAGAAAATCACCAGCGGACATCCTGATGCCCCGGTGGATTACGGTTTGGTTATCCTCACGCACCGCAGCGGCGCCATCTCCCACATTACCGGATCCTGGGCCTACCCGCCGCCCACTTTTCGTACTCATTTGGAAATTGCTGGGGATGGTGGATTAATTGAGTACGATTCTGCGGATACTGCACCCATATTCAATCTGATTGCCAAAACCGACAGCAGTTCTCCGGATGTCGGATTACCTTCCAGTCCGGTGGCTGAAAGTCCATATACCACTCAAATCAAGGAATTTTATGCGGTCCTTTGTGGTGAGAAACATCCCAGGGTTACCGCTGCAGACGGGGTAGCAGCCGTTCAAATTGCCGAAGCAGCCATCCAATCCGCTGCTACGGGTAAGGCGGTTAAGCTAGCGTCCCTCGCGGAGGTGTCCAGATGAAAATTGGGATCATGAGTTTTGCTCATCATCATGCAGAAGCCTATATTTCCAACCTGCGCGCCATTCCCGGGGTGCAAGTGTGCGGTATTGCTGATGAAGACCCAATTCGCGGTCAACAGTTTGCCAAAGCACATGGGGTATCGTACTTTGCCAGTTATGAAGCCTTGATAGCGAGTAAGCCGAATGGGGTGATTATTTGTTCTGAAAACTCCAAACACCTTCCGTTAGTGGAGATGGCTGCGGCAGCCAAAATCAACGTGTTGTGTGAAAAACCCATTGCCACAACGGTAGCGGATGCCAATGCCATAGTGGATGCCTGTGCCCGTGCAGGTGTGTTACTCATGACAGCTTTTCCAATGCGTTTCAGTACACCTTTGCTGGAAGTAAAAGCCCGTCTGGATGCCGGGGAATTGGGGCAGGTCTTCTGCTTCAATGGCACCAATCAGGGTGAATTGCCCACCAAACATCGCGCCTGGTTTGCGGACCCGATTCTGGCGGGCGGGGGAGCCTTGATCGATCACACAGTGCATCTGGTGGATATTATGCGCTGGTATTTGGGCAGTGAAGCCGTGGAAGTTTATGCTCAGACGAACAAAATATTCCATGCCAACGAAGTGGAAGTAGAAACTGGCGGGTTGGAAATGATCACCTTCCAGAATGGTGTTTTCGCCAGTATTGATACCTCCTGGTGCCGGCCGCCTTATTGGCCGACCTGGGGTGGCTTGACCTTTGAGATGGTGACGGAACGCGGCGCTGTTCTGGTGGATGGATTTAAGCAAAACATTACTATTTATAGTCATGCCAATCAGCGGCCCATCTGGCAGTATTGGGGCTCGGATATGAACCAGGCGATGATCAATGAATTTGTCTGTGCAATAAGGGAAAATCGTGAGCCAAGTGTCACCGGTGTGGATGGCTTGAGAGCGGTGGAAGTGGTCTCTGCTGCATATGAGTCCGCTCGAGTAGGTCAACCGGTTAAGATTTGATTTATAAGTCTAGTTAGCCAGAGTGTATTGTTATATAGAAACATCCGCTATAGAGAATTCACAATCATCGTACTTTTTCCAAGCCGCCTCCATTGGTTTTTTATCCAAAGAGGCGGTCTTTTTATTAATTTTCTCCAAGTAGAATTTGGCTAAAAATTATTCTCGTTAATCGAAATCGGATCGGTTTTTAGCGTGTGGAAAAGGCAATTGCTCCTTCAAGAATTGCGCATTTAACGGTATGCTTAAGATTGCATATTGTCGACCGTTTCAATTTTCAAACGTTGTCTGGCTTTTTCCATCGTAATCTCGTTCCACGCTAATCCCTAAAATGGTCCATTGACCAATAACAAGACACCCTTTGGAGGCACATGAACATGGTTTATAAACCCGAGATCAATCAATTTTTCGATTATGAAAGGCTGGGAAGCACTTTAAAACGCTGGGCTAAGGAAAATCCGGATCGCTGTCGGCTGCATGAGATTGGCCTGAGCCATCGCGGACGGACAGTATACGCGTTGGAAATCTCGAACTTTAAGACGGGCAATGTCGATTCCCGCCCTGGTTTTTATGTGGAATCCTGTATCCATGCCGAAGAAGTCATGGGAACCAACGTAACCATGTTCCTGGCCTATTCATTATTATCCAAATATCAACAGGACGCCTTGATTACGAAGTTATTGGATACCCAAGTCTTTTATATTTTGCCCTGCCTGAATCCGGATGGCTCTGAATTTGTCCAAAAACAGGGCGCACCCTGGTGCGGCAACGGCAGATATCTTCCGGGTGAAGAACAACCTGAGAGTGGATTTTACTGGAAAGACTTGAACGGCGATGGGGTCGTTGCCGAGATGCGCATCGCAGACCCGGATGGGGAATGGAAAATCAGCGACCTTGATTCACGGTTTATGGTCCAAAGAGAACCCTGGGAGCTGGAGGGTCAGTTCTATCGTTTATTGCCGGAAGGTTTGTTCCGGGATTTTAATGGCGAATATCATTTCCCATTGCCCCATGATGGAAATATGAATCGTCAGTTCCCGGCCAAGTACTTCCCGGAAGGTCGGCAGTATGGGGCTGGAACACTGCCGATGGAAGAGCCTGAAGTAAAAGGGGTGATCGATTTCATCCTGGCTCATCCCAATATTGGCGGCGTCATGTCTTATCATACCAATGCTGCCGCCCTGCTACGTCCTTTTGGCGATAAATCTGATGAGAATTTTGTGGGTCAGGATCTGGCCATGTATCTTAACCTGGGAAAAATGGGTACACAGATCACAGGGTATCCGCTCATCTCCGTTTTCCATGAATTTAAACCGGAGAATGATATCATCCGGGGTGGCTGTTTAACGGATTGGACGTATGATTTTCTTGGATTGCCCAGTTTTGTAACTGAATTATGGAATCTAAATCAATCCGCGGGCGTGGCGAAAGAAGGTTTTTATCCATCCAACAGACGCACACCGGAAGAGGAAGGGAAAGTCCTTGCATTTTTGAATGAGCGTATGAAAAATGCATTTATAGAGTGGCAGCCTTACAACCATCCGCAGCTTGGTGCGGTTGAATTGGGCGGATGGAACCGAATTTGGGTTGAGCGCAATGCTCCCGAATGTATGTTGGAAGAGATCGCGGAAAAACACAGTGAATACAGCATGAAGTTGGCTGCCACGCTGCCTAAAGTGGCCATCAAGAGCCTGAAAAGTGAGCGGCTGGATGACAACCTGGTACGAATTACCGCAAAAATTGGAAACACTGGCTACTTGCCTACCTATTTGACCGATCAGGCTCGCTATATGAAGGCAGATAAAAAAGTTTTGGTGCAACTGTCATCCGCCAAGGAATTTGAAGTCATCACGGGAAAACCTGATGTGGCTCTTGAGCATCTGGAAGGCCGTTCCCAAAGGACATCCACCTGGTCGCAATGGATCAAAGACTGGCTGCCTTCTGAAAGGGTTGTTCAATGGGTTGTGCGCTGCCCGGCTCCGTGCACATTCACTGTCCTGGCAAGCCACGATAAATGCGGGTTGGATAAGCAGGAGTTGGTTGTTTCCTAAAAAGACTTACTGTTCCATGCTCTGAATAAATATAAGGTTGTCTCAGAGAATTTTGAGGCAACCTTTTCATTAATCGATTGAGTAGATTTCCGGAATGATATTTCGACTCTTTACGAGTTAATTGGATTCTGGAATTTTGCCTTGAGTGACTTGTGTTTTACGCAATGTCATCGCACCCAAGCTGGCGGCGATTAAAGCGGCAAGACCGCCCAATGCCAGACCCCAACGCGGACCGGCAATTTCAGCAAACCATCCTACAATGGGTCCGCCAATCGTGGAAGACCCCAGAAATGCTACCGACCATAAGGCCATGACGCGGCCACGCATTTTTGGATCGCTTTGTAATTGTAAAATACTGTTGCCTAAAGAAGAAAAGTTGATCGAGCATATACCGACTAACACCATGGCAGCTCCAGTTAACCACAAACTGGGCATCAAGGCGGCTGCTAAAATTGCCAGACCGAAGAGCAAGGTAGCGCTGACCAGTTTATCCGGCGCAATTCCTTTTCGACTGGCAAAAAAGATTCCGCCAATTGCAGCACCAAACCCCATACTGGCAGTTAAAAATGCGTAGCTGCTGGCATCGCCGTTAAAAGTAAATTGGGCAATGAGCGGCAAGCTCACCTGGAATTCATAGGTCAGGGTGCCGATGATTGCCATGATGATCAAAGTAATTCTAAGGACGGGTGTCGAAAACACGTACTTGAAACCCTCCAAAATTTGCCCTTTTGCTGGGGGGACAGGAGGTGTTGTGATCAGTTCGCTGGTGCGCATCATCGCCAGCATGCTGACCACGGCAATATAAGAGAAGCCATTAATTAAGAAGCATGGGGCTAGCCCAACGGCTGCAATTAAGGCGCCTGCAATGGCGGGTCCGATGATGCGGGCCAGGTTAACCAAGGTGGAATATAAGGTAACCGCATTTCGCAAATGATCCGGGCCGACCAATTCCATATAGAAAGTTTGGCGGGTAGGATTATCGAAGACATTGACCAGACCTAAAGCGAAAGCTAACAGATAAACCATCCAGAGTTGGACCAGTTGGGTAGCCACCAACACCCCCAAGATAATGGCGAGGACACCCGCGATGGATTGTGTAAAGAAAAGGATTTTGCGTTTTGATACACGGTCGGCTATGAGTCCACCAAAAGGACTTAGAAAGAGGATAGGGAGATATTGCAGTGCGGTGGCAATGCCTAATGCGGCGCCGGAATTGGTGAGTTTAAGCACCAACCAGGCTTGCGCGACCATTTGCATGAAGGTGCCAGACGTGGAAACGATTTGACCCAGGTAATATAACCGATAATTACGAATGTACAGGGACGAAAATGTTTCCCGGCTGATGCGGTTCAATGTATTCGTTAAATGTTCCATGAAGGCATGTTTATCCCAGAAGATCGCTTAATTATACCCTCATCTAAATTGTTGGGGCGGGGCCGAATGCTGGACTCAGAGAAGCTATCAAGATTAAGTAAATGTCGGTGATTTTGCAAAAAATAAATTGCACCAGAAACTATCATTTACGAAATATGATAAAATTTTATTGAATGGATTTTTGCTTTAATCGAATCTAATAAAAATTGTGCTATCGAGGAGGCGAAATCCATAATGTTATTTTGCACTAAAAGAGGGAAAATGTGACATGACCGATATTATCAATAAGCAAACTTTGTCCGAACAAATCTATCAGATCCTGCGCAGTGATATTCTCAACCAGCAGATAAAGTGCGGGCAGAAGTTAACGTTGCAATCCTTGAAGGATCGATTTAATGTGAGTCATACACCCATCCGGGATGCGCTGACCCGCTTGGTGGAGGATGACCTGGTGCTTTATTATTCCAATGTGGGTATCACCGTGATCACTCTGACTGCACATGATGCCAGGGAGATTTTTCAACTCAGCGGGGATCTGGACTGCCTGGCCATGCGCTATTGTTTTGACAGCCTGTTAAATGAAGCCTTAGGGGAAGAATTGGATGAGATTATGGCTTTGTCCACCAAGTCCCTGCAGAAAAAACAGTACACCCAATGGCGCGAACTATCTGATCGATTTCATCTGGTTTTTTATAAATTCGCCAATAATACCCGCCTGGATCAGGCAGCCAGGAAGCTTCGCGCCCAAATTACTCTATTAAGTAATTTGTATCAATTGGAAAACAAGAATGTGGAAAAAATACAGGAAGATCACGAAGCCATTTACCAGGCCATAAAAATGTGTGATATTGAAAAAGCCATCCTATTGATGCGCCAACATCTGGATAGGGACATGACTTTTGCCATCCAGGCTATTGGTTAACAACCATCAGTTTCCCACCCGAAATATAAAAAGAAGATCAGTCGCTTCTTTTTTTACACCTCTTCTTGATGGTTCCAAAATTACAATATTTTCCATAATAAACGTTCATTCCTCATCCGCACCTAAGTACCGTTTGATTAATCTTGTGCCTATGTTGATTTTACCTGTGGATGAATCATCCTTGTCTGATGGAACTTGGTTGAATCTTTAATCTGGGATTGCTTACCTCTCATCAAAGACGAATGTGCGGGCGGTGTATTTATCCACCAGTTCAATACCATTTTTAATGTCTTCAGTGGAGACAACAGAGGATTGACTATGCGGATAGCGGGTAATAATGGAAATGGCAGCCACACGTACCCCATAATGGGAACGGTTAATACTCGAACTATCCGTGCCGCCGCGATCCATCACATCCCGCTGATATTTAATGTTGTTATCTTGGCAGCAAGAGACCATTTCGTTAATCAAGGTTTCATCCAACATGGCAGAAGGATCCCCAAATTTGACGCCCACGCCTTGCCCAACGGCATTGCTGCCTTCCAAATCTCCAGGGTAGAAATGATCCGGTGAAATATCAATAGATAGACCAATATCCGGCTTGATCCGTTCTGCGGTTACTTCAGCTCCGCGGCAGCCGACTTCTTCCTGAACGGTGAAGACATAATAGATATCATTGACCCGTTTGCCGTCATTTCGCTTCAGGGCTTTAATCAGCATATAGCATCCGACGCGATTATCAAAGGATTTGGAACAAATACGGTTATTTTGCAGTTCGTGAAATGCGCCAATAAAGCCGCAGTAATCGCCTACTAAAACGTGCTTTTCTGTTTCGGCTTTGCTGGTGCAGCCGATATCGACGAACAATTTGCTGGTGTCGTTCTTGGATTCTTCCACCGGACCCACACAACCCACCACACCGACCGTACCATTTTGAAAGATGACTTTGTCGTTATATATGGAGGTTGTCCACACCCAGCCCACCTTGCACAAGCGGATGCGGCCGTCAGGTTCTATTTTGGTCACCTGAAAACCAATTTCATCCATATGGGCGGCCAGCATGATTTTCTTCCCGCCGCCAGTGCCTTTCTTCAGCACGATCAGATTTCCCATACTGTCGGTGATCATTTCATCTGCAAAAGGAGCGACCTCGCGTTTGATGATCTCACGTACTTTTTTCTCGCGGCCGGCCACACCCCAGACCTGGGTCAATTCTTTTAACAGTTCCATTAGTTTATTCCTCCGAATTTTTCATCAAGCTGGCTTTTTCAACCCAGCGGGCTTGGTTCATGAGTGGATGATGCAATTTTATGGCCTCATGCGGACATTCCATTACACAGCTGCCGCAATACCAACATTCATCAGGGTAGGCTACTACCGGTGGCTTTCCTTTAACCTCATTTGGAATTAACAAGTCAATTTGACAGGCTTCCACACAGCGATTGCAGCCTATGCAGCGAGCTGCATCATAGGTGATTGGGCTGGCTGGTAGTACGGTTCGCACCACAAATTCTTTACTGTCCATTCTCCAACTCCTTGAGGTACCCGGCATTCAGTTTTTCATAATTAGATTTGAGATCACCGGCATAGTTCAATGGGATTTCACGGCTGACCACTTTTTTTCCATTGTGACGAACGGTTATGAAAGGTTTCTGTGCTTGACCATTATCATCCGAGCGATAGAACTCCAGTTTTTTGCATTCCGATTTACGCGCCAGACTAGCTTGCAGGATGATCTGGGACACGGTCAAGATATCAAATACCTCCAGCAGACGCATCAGTTCATGCGGGTTGGCAGCCGAGGTGTGGGGGACGATTTCCTGCTGATAACGTTCCAGTTGTTCAATACCGGAGAGCAGTAATTCGTCGCATTTGATTTCTGAACAGTAATTTTGCATGGTTTTGGCAATGGCTTGGTTGAGTTCTTTCCATGTGGTGCCGCCTTTATCCGCATGCTGGAGAGGGGCAAAGACCCGTTTGATTTCCGCATCAACCTGAGGCTGGTGGGGGAGAGTCAGTTCGCTTTTGTTTGCTGCATATTCTGCGGCGTAGCGGCCGGCATAGGAACCGGTGGCAGCTGCGTGACCGTAGCAATTGGAAGCAAACAAGGAATCCCCGCCTACAAACAAGCCGGATAAATTAGTTTGAAGCTTCCAGTCATTCATGAAACCACCTGGCAAACCGAAAAGCTGGCGTTCCTGGGGTAAAAATTCTGCACTCGTCCAACCCACGCCGTAACATTGCAAGACATGTTTGGTGGGATCAAACCCGGCTTCCGTATAATTTTTATATACCGGTACATTGGTTTTCCCTTCCTGGCCGACCATCAAGCCCCAGATGGCTTTCCGTTCCAGCTCAGGCATGGACGAAAGATCAGCATAGAAGGGAAGTTTATATCCCATTTGTTTTAGCGTTTCGTAAGGCAGCGTCTCCGGGCCATCATATGCATATTTTGCCTGCTCAATGGCGCCGCCTTTTAAGAAGTAATGTTGTCCCTGGGCAGGATAGAACCTGGATTTTACATCAGGGAGGATATTCCCATCCCGGTCTGCGTAGGGGATCTCCCGGCCAGTGGCATCCAACAGGCTGGCGGGATACCAGGTATTATGGTTGTTGCCAGTACTGTAAGGGGGGAAGGATCGCCCGGCGGAGGAAAACTCGGCCCGCACGGATTTTTCCATCATGTTAAATTCAGCGCCAACACGCCAGCCCATGGCATGCCCGTCCCCGATGCACTGCAGGGGGCGAAACTCGCACAAACCGGGATAGGCCGCTGAGAAGAGCCAGATGCGGGCCGGCCGGGACATGGCCATAACGCTGGCTTTTGCGGAGAGGACATAAAATTTCCCCGTACGGGTATTAAAGCCAGTTGCTCCAATACATTCAGCGCCATTTTCGCCGTCTTTGGTGAGCAGGGAGGTGACCATCACTCGATCCAGAATGGTGACCCCCAGGCGTTTGAGTTCTTTTGCCATGGCGGGTTTAAAGGTCGTGCCCCAGATTCGAATGTTAAAGCGGTTTTTGTAGTCATACGCAAATAATAACTTGGTGGCTTCGTCGCGGAAATCGGCTCCCTTGAATTCGTCATCGGTGTCACGGATTTTGCCGCCCATCTTTTCAATGTCCAATAATCGATCCCAACCTTCACGACATTCGATATAGTGAGAAATGCCATTGTTGTACCCGTCGTTGTCATCCAACATGGCAGAAACCAGTTCTTCTGCTGTAACGCCGGAGCAGGGGTTGGTGGCCGCAGATTCCCAATGGTCACATCCCGAACCGCCAGCTCCGCTGCGTTTCGTGGCACCTTTTTCCACCAGAACGACTTTTTGTCCTTTGCTTGCTGCGGCAATGGCCGCCATACAGCCGGCAATGCCACCACCTAAAACCAGCACATCGGCGGATAGATGTTCAATTTCTGAAACTTGGGATCGGTAAGGCCACTTCAATTCATTTTGCACGATGCTTCCTTATCTTCCTGGAGTAAACAGGGATGGGTTCGATTTTGTAAAGCAAAAAAGTAATATTTACACTACACAATCTACTATATATTACCCAAATAATTTATATATTGCAACATATATAATATTGGTTTCGTGATTAATGTAGGAGGTTGGTCTTCACACGTTCACCAACTTATAGTTGGGTGTGAAAACACACGCACCTATTCGATATCAAAACATTATTTGCCCAGGACTGGTCTTGTAGTGGGGATGAATTATTGGAGTGCATTTCCTCAACACAAATGTGTTCATTACCTTTAGGGATTAAGAAGGAAAGTATATACATCTAAATTCTTTTACGTTTTTGTTCCATTATTTTGTAAATCACGAAGTATTTACCCAAAGGAAGCCATTATTTTGCATTTACAGTTGGGCGCGTGGTAACAGGTTTTCTACAAACCTACCTATTTGACCAGGTTGGGGCTCCCCCTGGGTTGGGGGTGAGGATATGAATAAAGAACTATCATACTGGAATACGTTGTTATGGAATGGATTCAAGCTCTTTATCATCGCCATGAAGCATATGGTGATTAAGCTGGAATAGATCGTGGATTCGTTGATTAGCCTATCATTGGAGATTGATAATGAAAAAAAACCAAAAAATTCTTGGATTCTGTGTCTTGTTTGTGGCATTATTGGTGGTTACGGTCATCCTTCTGACGCCATGGATGGACCGCTGGGGCGCCACAGATGCTGAGCTAAACGCCGTTTTCCCTGGGGATGAACTTGTTCCTGCGCCGGCTAGTTTTGTAAATCATGCGGTTACGATTAATACCAGTCCTGAACAGATCTATCCCTGGTTGATCCAACTGGGTGCAGGGAAAGGCGGTTTTTATAGTTTTACAGCCATTGAGAAGTTGATTAACTGTCCCATCACCAATGCAGATCGGATCCATGATGAATGGCAGGACTTACAGGTGGGCGATGTGGTAAAAATGTGCCCTAGCGAACCGGCTCCGCCGCCTTACCTGGTTGCCCAAATCCAACCCAACAAGGCATTGGTATTGGGTCACATGGAAAATGATGAATGGGTGGACCTCTGGCAGTTTGTTTTAGTCCCTCAACCGGACGGTTCAACTCGTTTTATTTTACGCACACGAACCATGATGACCGGAGGATTTTGGGATATTATTCACCCAGGTGTTTTTATCATGGAACGCGGTTTATTGCTGGGAGTAAAGCAACGCGTAGAAGCTTATCAATAGATAACCACGCCAGGATTATACTCATTCCCCTTATAGGGATTTAAGTAACCAACCTTAAACACAGAACCACCCTAAAGCGGGTGGTCCTGTGTTTTTTTCACCAAATCATCTATTATAAATTATTCTACATTTACCGTTACAGAAAGAGTACATAGGGACTTGGCACCCGCGACAATTGCCCAATTGGAGGTATAGGTACCATTGCTATCCGGGGCAACCATGTCCACAATAACGGTTCCACTCTCACCATTCTTAATCGTATTCTGGAGATCATAGGCAGCGTTATCATGCATTTTGGTACCACTGATGTATCTATAATCGACTGATCCCGCATTCCAATCTGTGCCACTGGTGTTTTTGACAGTCCAGACTGCATCGAAACTATCATGGGTGCCTAATACGCTCCTGGGCCCATTGAAAGTTACTACACAGGTGGATTCAACAGGTACAGCAGTAGCGGCTTTGGGAATTGTTGTGATGCCTACTCGAATGATCTGACCAAATCGCTCACCTTTGGCGTTTTCCATTTGCCAGTAACCCTGATAAATATAGGGTGCCTGCGGAGCAACCAGGGTGACACCAACATCTGCTACAGCACCCGTCGCATAATTCCCTGGAATAGATACCCGTTCACCATTCATGCGTGCGGTGTCCGTGTTTCCATAGGCATACACCAGATGATAATCAGGCGTCCATGGGCAGGTTCCGGTGTTTTGTAACCGCCAAACCTTAACAAACACTTCGCCTGGTTTGAGCAAGGGCGGGTTTTTCATAGCATCATCCCCATAGGTTCCATCGCTTACAAATTTCATCCCATCCAAGCAAGCAGCGGGAACAGCCGTTGGAAACGGAGTGGAAGTAGAGATAGTGGGTGAATCGGGGGTTGGTAAAACTCCAACCATATCCCCCTGAACATATTTCTGAATGAGGCTCAGAATAGTCCCATCGGTAAGCATGTCATCCATCACCCGATCAATTTCAAATTTTAACCTTGGTGTTCCAAGACGCATGGCCATGGCTAAATTTTGTTGATCCTCCCCTGTGCCAATGACTTGGAATCCGCTTTGAGTATTGTAGTAGCTGGCTGTTGCTTTACCAATCACGATCAAATCGATTCTGTTATCCTGCAAGTCCCTAACGGCATCTTCTGCTTTCAAGTAGCTGAATAGTTGATTGGCAGGCACTACGCCGGTTTCAACCAGGGATTTTTGAACCCATGCTTCGTAGGTGGTCCCTCGTTGAACGCCAATTCTGAAATTAGAAAGTTGATCTACAGCCGTGATATCGGAGATGGTTGTGTCTTCTCTAGCCAAAATCGCAGTCTGATTGACGTAATATATGGGTGAGAAACTTAACTGGCTGGAGCGTTCTGGGGTGATCGAGATTGCCGCAACTGCAAGATCAATTTGATTGAGTTGGAGTGCACTCTGAAGACCTTCAAATGTAAAGTTCTGGATCTCGATCGGAATATCCAGCCGTGTGCTGAGTTCTTCAATCAAGGCGATATCATATCCCACGACTTCAAAATTTGGCCCAACAGAGGCAAAGGGTGGATAGTCCCATGAAGTACCAACAATGATTTTGTTATCTTTGGTGATTCGTTCCCAGACATCATCGGTGAGGTCAGGAATATTGGTAGAAGTGGATACGATCAAGGGAGCCGTGGTTGGTTGGACCGTAAGTGATGGTGCAGGTGTAGAGAAACAGGCAGATAATGCCAGACTTAATATGGCTACGATGGGGAAAATTCTCGAGATGATATTTTTCATATAATTACCTCCGTATAAACTTTGTTCAGTAACAAATTTTGAACCCGTGAGCAAGTAATTTGCTGCCAGGGTTAGAGATGAAAATGACCAGTAAGCATTAAATCCAATCCAGAACTTACTTTTGAGGACCAATGTGAAATGTTGTTTTCCACTAATGAAAACAACAGGACAATTAAAAGCATATGGGATTCGAGCTATCAATGTCCCGAAAAAGACCTATCAAATATCTATTATTCTTAGTTCATGTAATCAGGATCCGAAAGTACTTTCTATGCAATATTTATTAATCCTGCCGTATTGAAGATAATTTTTGGGTTTTTTGATGAATTCGTTGGTTTCGCTCGATTTGTATAACCTATCCACTTGACCAGCTCAAAACTCTCCCCGTGAGGGGGGAGTTGTTGTTGAAAGAGGCCTATGATTATGGTATCGAATATGAGACACTTTTCCATGCTGCGAGGTTGAAATGCTGCGAATCAGTTTTGCGATAACATCCATTATTTTGATCCTAACCTGTATATTTTCTCCTTTGATGAAAATCAATCCCGGTTTGATATTAATAGGTGGTGAATATACTGTTCAAGCCGGAGAGACACGGCAGGGCGATGTTTACCTTCTCTTTGCGCGGATTAATGTTGCTGAAGGCGGAAAAGTATCCGGTACGATCCAGAGCATAGGCAGTGATCTTGAGGTGGACGGCTTAGTCACAGGTGAAATATTTTCCTATGGTGGTGAAGTAAAGATGAATCCATCCGCGCGGATTGAGGGTAGTATAAATACCACCGCATCCCTGCATGGTCTTCCGCAGTTGCCTTCGATTCTGATGGTTATCTCATGATGCAGGTTTCTCTTAAAAACCTGTTGTGGAGTACTTTTACGAGAGACTGGTTCTTCTTTTCCTCTAGAACAGGAAATGGATTTTGATCATCTGTAGATGGTTTTAAAATTTGGATGAATGATACCAAGGATATTTAGCCAAATTAATGATTTACCAGATGCATCTGCACAATGAGGATGCATCTAAACATATTAATAACCAACCTTATACTGCATCTTTCCTTCATAATGGGTTACCAAGTATTGATCGCTGGAGTGTGAAAGATACCGTAGGAAAAAAGGAAGCAAGTAAAAAAATGAAGTTGACCATGCGAAAGTACCAACAGGATGAGGATCAACAGAAGATCCGAAAATTCCTCCAGGAAGTTTTCTTAAAAAACAGAAGGCGGGAAACCTGCTGGCAGGTATACCGTTGGGATTACTGGTGTTGGCACGTCAATAAAAATATCTTCAAATTTAATTTGGAGGCAGCCATATTTTTGTGGGAAACTGAAAATCACCAGCTCGCAGCCATCCTGCATCCTGATGCTGCCGGGGAAGCCTTTTTGCAGGTTCATCCGGATTTTCGCTCACCTGAAATCGAAATCGAGATGATGAAAGTTGCCGAAACTCAATTTGCCACGACTCAGCCCAATGGCGAACAGCGGCTTGTTCTTTGGGCGCATGAGACCGATGAAATGAGACAGGATATTTTATTTCGGCGTGGATATACACGGCAAGGAAATCCGGAGTATCAACGTCGACGCCCGAAGGACCAATCCATTCCGGCATTCAGCCTGCCTGAAGGTTATACGCTTAGGGAATTGGGAGGTGAAGACGAACACCCTGCTCGCAGTTGGGTTTCCTGGAAAGCCTTCCACCCATCCGAGCCGGATCAAAATTATCAAGGGTTTGATTGGTATAAAAATGTTCAAAAAGCTCCCATGTATCGGCAAGATTTAGACCTTGTTGCGGTTGCTCCGAACGGAGAATTCGCGGCTTTTTGTACAGTCTGGATGGACTTTGATACTGCCACCGCTTCATTTGAACCTGTTGGAACCCATCCTGAGCATCAGAGAAAAGGGCTGGGTAAAGCCCTCATGGCCGAGGGGCTGCGTCGGGTTTCCCAGCTGGGAGCAACCCTTTGTACCGTTGGTTCATATTCTGAACCAGCCGATACTTTATATGCATCCCTTGGATTTACGGCATACGATCTTAATGAACCATGGGTAAAAGAATGGTAGCTTCCTGATTCAAGCTCATATATAATAGAACAAGTTTAATACTAAGAACATTATTCTTTTCAGCCGGAGTGGTCCATGCGTCATCGTCTACCCAGTATTCTTATCTCGTTGATCATGATCCTCAGTTTAGCAAAACCTGCTCTATCTGCTCCTACACCGATCTCGTTTTTCCCTGGAGCTCATCTGCGCTTTGAGCATATGACCATCGATGAGGGCCTCTCCCAAAACGCGGGTCTGGCCTTACTTCAAGACCGACAGGGATATTTATGGATTGGTTCCCAGGATGGACTGAACCGCTATGATGGGTATGGTTTTACTCATTTTAAAAATGACCCGAATAATCCATCTTCCATCAGTTACAATAGCATCATTTCACTCTTTGAGTCCTACGATGGTTTTTTGTGGATTGGTACCTGGGGAGGTGGGCTGAACCGCTTCGACCCAAAAACTTCCACTTTCACTCGTTATCCTGCAGACCCCAGTAATCCGGATAGTTTAAGCCATGGGATTGTCACCTCTATCGCCGCAGATGGAAAGGATGGCTTATGGATTGGTACCTTGGGTGGGCTGGATTATTTGGATTTTTCCACGGATAAAATCAGCCATTTTCGCTATGACCCGCAGGATTCAAGCTCATTGAGCAGCAATGCCATCTCTGTTATTCAACCTGCCGGGGACGGAACTCTGTGGGTTGGCACCGGTGCTTTCAATAGTGTTGGCAATGGACTGAACCGATTTGATCCGACAACGGGGAAATCCGTGCGTTTTCCAACAGAAGGGAAATGTTTTGGCTCCCCCAATATTTCTGCATTACTACCTGATCCGGAGGGATATCTTTGGATTGCTTATGGCGGCTATGGTGTGGCAGGGGGCGGGCTGGATCGCTATAAACCAAAAACTGATTCTTGTCTTCATTTCGAGAATGCAATAACTTTTAAGAACCAAATAACGGATAACAACATTACGGATTTGATGTTTGATCAAGAGGGTTCTCTTTGGGCGACGAGTTATTCTGGCGGGGTCTGGTACATGCGCTCGGACCAATTCGGTCAATTTATTGGGGTACAACATAATGCAAGCGATGCGGAAAGTCTTTCCAGCAATAATACCTTTCGCATTTTACAGGATCGTTCCGGCGTTATTTGGATTGGTACGCTTGCTTCCGGTATCAATAAGCTAAACCTGAATTCCCTTCAATTTCGCACTTACCGCAATGATGCAACCAATTCGAGTAGTTTGCCCAGTAATCATGTGGGATCATTTTCAGAAACCAGGGATGGCTCCATCTGGGTTGGAACCTGGGATAGTGGGTTAGCGCGATTTGACCCTCGCAGCGGTGATTTCGAATCCTTTAAACATGATAACAATGATGAAAAAAGCATCTCCAGTGACATTGTGATGGTTCAATTAGCAGATCCGGATGGCACTCTTTGGATTGGTACTTTGGGTGGTGGGTTGAACCACTTTGATCCAGTTACAAAAGAATTTATTCACTATCAAAACGATCCAGAAATTCCCAACAGCTTGCCCGAGAATCAGGTGACGGGCCTCACCTTTGATTGTAAAGGGCGTTTATGGGTGACGACAGTCCTCGGCATTTCCCGGTTTGACCCCAGCAGCGGTGGATTTGTAAACTATGCAATGGATTTCCCCGCAGTGACTCTAAAGATGATTGGGAATGATCTGTGGGTGGGTACCTGGGGGGGAGGCGTATCCCGGCTTGATTTATCCAAAGCTAAAAATTTGAAATCCGAAAGCGCAAGCTTTACCACTTTGAAACATGATCCTGCCAATGCCAATTCCTTGAGTGAGAATAGTGTTTGGGCTATTCATGAAACCGCAGATGGGGCGATATGGTTGGGTACGCAAGGCGGTTTAAACCGTTTTGATCCTAGCACAGGGGATTTTAAAGTCTATACGGAAAAAAATGGATTACGCAATGCCACCATCCTGAGTATTTTGCAGGATAACAATGGCATTTTATGGCTGACGACCAATAATGGACTTGCCAAGTTTGATCCTCAAAATGAAGAATTTCGCATTTATGATAAAAGTGATGGTTTGCAGGGCAATGAATTTAATTCCAATGCGGGTTATCTCAGTCCAACGACCGGGTTGATGTATATTGGCGGGGTAAGCGGGTTTAGTGTCTTTAACCCCCTCAAATTACAGGATAGCTCCATATCCCCCGCCGTTGTAATCACAGATTTTTCCATTTTTAATGTACCCCAGTACTATGATACAACCGGCTTGGTTCCCATCCAGTTAAATTACACTCAAAATTTTATATCTTTTGAATTTGCCGCGCTTGATTTTCAGGCACCACAGAAGAACCATTACGCCTATATGCTGGAAGGGTTTGATAAAAACTGGGTGGACTCAGGTATCCGCAATTATGCCAGTTATACCAATCTGCCTGGTGGTGAGTATACTTTCCGGGTCAAAGCGGCTAATGGGGATGGCGTGTGGAGTGAAGTTGATGCTACGCTGAAAATAAATGTCGCACCACCTTTCTGGCAAACCTGGCCGTTTCAATTTGGTCTGGCTTTGACGCTGACGATCATGCTTGTCGGGATATTTCAATGGCGGACGCGATCGGTGCGAAAACAAAATGTCCGCTTGCAAGTGGTCGTCGATGAGCAAAAGCGGGTGGAAGCTGAGTTACGCCAATCGGAAGCCCGGTTCCGCGCGATCTATGAAAATGCAGCCATTGGTATCAGTCTTATCGCACCAGATGGACATGCGCTGGCAGTTAATCCGGTTTTGGTCCAGCTCTCCGGATACACTGAAGAAGAATTGTTAAGTCTAAGCGGGCAAAAGATTACCTTTGAGGAAGATCTGGATGTAGGGCGCCTGGAATTTGCGGAAGTGCTATGTGGAAAACGAGAATCATATCAAGTTGAAAAACGTTATGTCCACAAGGATGGTCGCATCCAATGGATGCGGCAAACTGTCTCCGCAGTTCGGGAAACGACAGGAAAGGTCCAGTATCTGGTCGTGATTGCAGAAGATATTGATGAGAGAAAACGGGCTGTTGAAGAACTTCGCGAATCGGAAGCGCGTTTCAAGGCTATCTTTGATAATGCAGCGGTTGGCGTAGCTTTGATGACTCTGGACCGGCACATTGTTCAGATAAACCCAACCGTCACCCGCATTACTGGTTATACCCTTGAAGAAATGCAGCATGTTGATCCAACGGAATTAGTGATTGAAGAGGACCGCAGTATAGATCGTGAATTATTTACCGAGTTGGTTTCTGGGAAGCGTGATCAATATTTGGTTGAAAAGCGATATACACGAAAAGATGGTGAGCAATTTTGGGGAAGTGTCAATTTTGCCCTGGTGCGCGGAAAGGATCAAGTGCCATTGTATATCATTGGTATTATTGAGGATATTACCGAAGAGAAACTTGCCTCGGAACGGTTGATTGTTCAGGAAGCCGATCATCGGGCGTTATTGGAACAGCGTATAGCCGAGCGAACGGAAAAGCTTAATCAGGCCAATGAACTTTTGCGTGTTAAAGCCGCTCAGGATGCTGTCACAGCTGAACGTACCCGTCTGGCACGTGATTTGCATGATGCGGTTACGCAAACGCTTTTCTCAACCACATTGATTGCTGATGTATTACCTGAAATTTGGGCCATGAACCCGGAAGAGGGCAAACGCCGCCTGGAAGAAGTCCGCCAAATGACTCGCGGAGCGCTGGCAGAAATGCGGACATTATTGGTAGAGCTGCGGCCCAACGCATTGGTGGAAGTTCCCCTGCCAGTTTTGCTGCGTCAACTTACAGAAGCCATGATCGGCCGCTCCAGAATGAATATAGAAATGAGCGCGGAAGGGGAGGAACCTTTGCCGGCGGATGTGCAGGTCGGGCTGTATCGCATTGCTCAGGAAGCGCTCAACAACATCGTCAAACATGCAAAAGCGAACCAGGCTGTGATTACTCTGCGCCAGGGTGAGACGGTGCGGTTGACAATTGCGGATAATGGCGCCGGCTTTGACCCATCCACAGTGACAGCGGATCATTTGGGACTTAAAATCATGAAAGAGCGGGCTGAATCCATTCATGCCAAGTTAAGTATCTATAGTGAACCGGGCGATGGCACACAAATTTCGGTAGTTTGGCAACGACAATAATCGGAAAGTTTCGCTGGAAATAAAGTAAGATTTAACTCTATCCAATGCGAGATAGTTACAGAGGAGAAACCTATGGATTCAAAAATCCGCATCATGCTCGTAGATGATCATTCGGTAGTAAGGTCTGGGTTAAGCGCTTTTTTGAGTGTAAATCCGGATTTGGAATTAGTTGGAGAAGCCGAAAATGGTGAACAAGCGGTTGCTCGGGCCGGGATTCTTAAACCAGATGTGATATTAATGGATTTAATGATGCCGATCATGGATGGTGTGGCCGCTACTTCTGCCATCAAAAAAAAATATCCTGAGATCCAGATTATTGTGTTAACCAGTTTTCAGGAAGATGAGCTGGTTCGCAACGCGATGAAAGCCGGTGCAGTTGGTTATTTAATGAAAAATGTGACCGCCCGAGAATTAGCGGCAGCCATCCAAGCTGCCAAACAGGGGAAAATTACCCTCTCATCCGAAGCAGCGCAGGCACTGGTGCGCGCCACCCAGCAGGCCCAGGAGACAGGGTCATTAACGGAACGGGAGAGGGAGGTTCTAAAACTGATGGTCGAAGGGCTTAATAATGCAGAAATCGCTGAGAGGCTTGTGGTAAGCCTATCCACGATTAAGTTCCATATCAGCAATATCTTAATGAAACTGGGCGTGGATAACCGTGTGGCAGCGGTCACCATGGCTATTCAAAAAAAGATGATTTAAGCCTATCCAAGAATAGTAAACAAGAACCGTGATGTTGGAACTCGGATAAAATACCAGTTCCGATCCAATGGACCTATTATCTAGTGCTTGGGGGTTGACTCTACTTCGACAGGCGCGTTGATACCATATCGGCGGAAATTGGATAATTCCCAACCATACAGGAGTAATCCGGCTTGGATAAAGATGGCCCAAATTAGCAGCACAGTCAAGCCAACTGCCGTCCAACGTACCCATGCTGGCAGCTTTTCTATTGCCCTGGAAATGCTCACCTGTGCCTCATCCACCAGAAGCTGATACGATTCCACCACCTCACTGGCTTCTTTCAGGCTGGTTTCGATCTCACCCATGCTTTCCGTTAGGAGATTTACACTCTCCGTCATGCCTGTTAATGCGGAGGAGGTTGAACTTAAACTGGTTTGCAATCCCAGCATATTTTTAGGAAGCGTAGTCAGGCTTTGATTTATATCCACGACACTGCTATAGAGAGGTGTTTTATTGGAATATTTTGAGCCAAGGAAAGGAATGGCGGAGATGAATGCAAGGGTGTCATCGACCAATTTAGCACTGGTTTCCAGGGAGGAAAGCGCGGTTTGGGTGTCTTCGACGACACTGATAAAATCATCGCCTACCATATCTGCAACCGAAGACGCAATGGTTGATGTTTGAGTTAAAGTATCAGCCATTTCTTGTGTTGCGATCGTGATCTGGGCAAAGTTACTATCCGCCTGGGTAAGGGTGCTGGAAGATACAGCCAATAAATCATCAGTAGAGTTCAATGCCTTTTGTATAAAAGTGGCGGTATTAACCAGACGATTTGAAACACCAGGTACTAACCACCAGAGAAATCCAATTCCAATCAAGCTCACGACGATACCGAACACAGCCGCCAGGCTGAATGAATACCCAATAATGGTGAAAAGATACTTCTTCATGGTAGTTTTCCTTTTGAGATTAAAATAACATCTTAATTTTAAGCGAAATTGAAAAGAGTAAAACGCCAATCTTGAAATATTTACTCTGCTCAAGACCCCATCTGAGATTAACCACTGCATTCATTCTAGCAGATAAACTTAATCCAAATGAAATCATTAATACCGATTCTGGTTGGTGTCATGAATTGTGCGATGAGTTCGGCCAAGTTTAACTTCGACATTCTATCTTCTTTGGAATATCCAGATCATTCCAACAACAAAGACCATAAAAAAGATCGATCCGACACAAGGTAAATTAGGCAGCCATGTCGCAGGTTCTTCCTCTGGCACTGAAGGAAGGGATGTGGCATGAGGTTGTTCTGCTGGTGCTGCATCACCAGTCAGGCTTAACTCATCCAGCCAGATGGTACCGCTTTCAGGTACTTCCGGTGCTGTTGCAATGCCTATTGAAAAGCCTGTCACAAAGGTTGGATCTAGAGGGGTGCCCGCGTTTTCCTCCCACTCGACGCGCAGGATACTCGACCAGGGGATGTCCACCTGAACCCAGCTACTATCACTGCCCGCAGGCGTAGCAGCGTGATAAACATACGTCGTGCGTGCCTCAGGGGAACCACTATAAACATCGATATGGTATGGGAGATTGACTTGATCCGCATGTAACTGGAAAGTGATGCCATTCCCACTGGCCCAACTCTGGATGGTATCGAAATAAATGCCGCAAGTCGCCCAGCTATCGGCCTGAACTTTGAAGTCGAATCGCAGCGAAATACTGCCAGATTGGGCAAACTGTGTGTCGGGTGTACAAGCAATGTTTGATTGGGCTGCATCCTCAAAATAAGCCTCCCAGCCGGAAGTTCCCGCAGGCGCCTGTCCTTCAAAATTATCAATCAAGCTGCCATACAAGATCCCCGATGGAGATGGGTTCACCGGGTTGTCACCGGCAGCCGTTGGGGCGGCAGATTCATTTACTATTTGTGGGGGTCCACTTGCAATCCATTGATGATAAAAATAATTCAGCAAGGGAACAAAATCAGCACTGGCTTTTAGGCTGCCTTCGATGGAGGGGTGGTCATCTCCGGAAGGATAAGCGAGTGTATTGCCGGTGCCCTGAATATACTCGACTTGATCCTTATCGATTCTATGATGGGCGGAAGAATAGGTGAGAATATTGTAGAAATCAAAAACGGCTACATTTTTATAGGGGTACTTATTTTCCAGCAGCCAATCATTCAGTAGCCACTGAGTGAAAGCACGGGCGTTGGCAGCATGGGTCGGGTCGGAGAGGGGCGGGGATGTAATCACGATGAAGAGCTTATCAGGATGGGCGGCAAAGGTTGGCAGGATGGTGTTATAGACATGTTTTGCCCCGGCAACACTTAATTCTTCGTAGGTACCAGGCGGGTCATTCGGGCTGCCGCTCAGATCTGAATTTGGAAAGCAGGATTTAAACATTATGATGGTATTTTCCCCACCCGGATCAGCCAGACTGCGGGTGTAGTCTGAGTTTTGTCCATTCTCCTGAAACAAAGCATTAAGATAAGTTGGTGTATTCTCACTTGCAAACCATTCTATCCAATTGGGGATGTCGGTCCGGTCTCCAATGGCATCCGGTCCCCATCCATAATTGGTGTCACTGACAAAGTAATTATTCTCTCCCAGCAATCGGCCCAGATCGCCGTATCCATCCGTCAGCCAGTTTTCACCGGTCGAGTGATGGATGAAAATTAATTTGACAGGTTGTTCTGGAGGATTGGTATCAATGGATTGGGGAGCTGGAGCTGCTGCCATGAGCAGGGCAGCCAGAAGGTTGAAAGTAATAAATAGTGACCAAGGTTTTCTGTTCATGTTCTCTCCAGTATGAATAACAAAAAAGCATTGGATCAGTGAAATGTCATTCGATAAGCAGTTTCCAAAGTGATTTGATTTGTTTAACATTTAAGCCTAGAACAGCCATAATTGGATGAATCTGTGATGAATACTGATCTTTCAGTAAGTTGAACAGGGTTGCGTATAGCCAGTTGTCTATGAGATTATCGGATCAAAAAGGGAACTGTAAGGAAAGATCGGTTCGATGGAAGGGATGCGTTGCTTGCTGGAAAGAGAAAGATTAATAGATGAGTTCAGCCCGCCTGGAAGATCCGATTCAGAGGCTTTATTAGGATGGAATCTTATATCCATTATACGACTTGGGGATGGCAAAATAAATTACCATCCTGCATTACCAAAAATCAGGCAGAGAATAATCTAATCAAGCCTTCTTTAAAGGCAACCTCAGGAATATCGTAATGCCCTTTACCAGTGAATTCTTCATGAATCAAATTGAATTCAGCGTAACCTCTGCTGACAAGTTTGTTTGTGAAATTTCTATGCTCATTGAGGAGTCTGGTTTTAGAGTCATCCGATCCAATGGCAACATACAGACTTCTACCCGAAAAGCTGCACGAGCATTTCTCTTCATAAAGCTTTTCTTCTAGCGCATAAACGGCCAATTCGGGATAGTAAACCGCAGCAATGGAGATGAATTTGCTAAAGGTCATCTGACTATTAGAAACGTCTGCGAATAGCGCATAGGTTGAAAAATGACCGGAGCTGGAATAGCCAAATAACACCCTGTCTTGCCCCGATTTACTGACCAGGTAACTGGACTCGATGAGTGGAATCAATTCATCTTTAAAAAAAACATAGAATTTTCCGGCGTTGTCTCTGGTAAAGCGATCCCGTTGTTCCTCAGTGTAACCAATACCAACCAGAATGGCTTGCGGAATCTTTCCCTCTATTTCCAGGGAGCGCACAATCTTCGTCATCCCATCGCCACGCACTAAATACTCATCCAACAATCCGGGTGCGTCGTCAAAGAAATAATTGGCGTCCAGGATGTAAATGCTGGTATAGCGCTGATCAGAGGCAGGGTCATACCCTTCCGGTAGGGCGATTTTGATGGTCAGTGTTTCCTGAAGGATTTGAGAGTAGAGAGGAAATTCCTGAGCAAGCGATGTTTTCATAAGGGGGTGACTCCGTGAGGAATGGTGCCGTATGGTGGATGAAATCCAATCGTCGATGACAAGTATTTAAATAATAAATTTTATATCCTAAAATACCTGTACATTCAAAAGCAGATTGTCCATGATGGGCATAAAATACCCAGTTTCTTTTCCACTATTGAAACACAGGATTGGCAATTGGAAATGGAGCAAATTGAAGAAAGATTATTCGGATTTTACAAAGACTACGTCTTGATATCCCAAGGTATTAAAGAAATTCTCCAAAAATACTTCGGCGTTCTGGTTGGCCATCTTCAGGATGCCATCTTCAATGGCTGCATCATGAATCTCTTGCTCAGCGGCTTGACGGGCACTCGTCTCTAATTCCTTGAATCCTTTAGTGAACAAACCCGTGTCACGGTCGTACACATAGGATTTCTGGTTATCCAGGCTGGTGATCAGAATTTCTGCTGGAGGCAGCTGAATGGTCAGGATGCCATCTTTGAGCTGCATTTGCTCCGGGTTGATTTTGCTCATGTCGATGCCTCCAATGACAATCCCATGGGCAACAAAAAGCAGCTTATCGCCAAAGAGGGGACCAAACAATCCTTGATTGACTTCAGATGTGATGACTTTTTCCACAGAATATTGAATGGTCTCCAAGCGGGCAAGTGCGCGCACTTCATGGATGATGGTAACGGGATCCGGAAGGATGGTGGGGGTTGGGTGAAGTAATTCAGAAACCTGAGTGCTCAGCATCTGATTGGCTTGATTGATGGGTGAGATGGTCTGCTGAATGGTGCTTGTAATGGATTGCAGCATCATCCAACCTGCAAAAAGAATAATCATCAGGCAGATGAGGATAAAAAAATATTTGATAATTGAGCCAGTTTGATTGTTGGACATCCCAATACCTACCCTCCACACATAAAATATCGTTTGATTTACTCCAGAAAGGTCAGCAATTCAGGGGGGGTCCCGGCAGAATCCAGATATGCGCCCCGGTATTCTTCAGGAAGGATAATGGCTAACTGCCGCATACACTCATCAATGACCTGGTCACGGTTTTCTTTACTTAACCCATTTGGAGGTAGATTGATTTTGAAGGTTTTGCCGACTCGGATATGAAAAGGGGATCTCTTAAAGTGTTTAAGATTGTCCCAGAAATTTTCTGAGCCATAAAATGCTATCGGAATGATTGGGGCGCCGGTTCTAACGGCGATTAACGCGGTTCCCGGCAGACCTTTTTGTAATTTACCGGAGAAACTTCGGGTCCCTTCCGGTGCAATGACTAGAATTTTTCCGGCATTGATCGCATCCAGGGAGGCACGGTAGGCGCTCATATCGGCTTCCCCGCGGCGGATGGGAATGATCTTCCATAGGTTGAATAAAAAACGCTTGCCGGGATTATCCCAGCTTTCGATTTTTGCCAGAGCGGTCATTTCCCTGGGTAAGAGCTGCGTATACAGGACCGGAGCTTCCAGAAAATTTACATGATTGCTGATGATGACCAATGGACCTTTTAAGGGCACTTTTTTGAGTTGATCGCCATCAATTTTACAGACCAGGTGCGTCCAGGCTTTAACGATTCCATTGACGATAGCGAGTTTGAGACTCATGCCGCTGAATCCTCCAAAACAATGATCTCTTGTGCTTGAGGGAGGAGTTCAATATCTAGACTGTCGCCCTTGGTGCAGATGGTTTCGCCGTCCGCGTGGGCAGGAATACTGCCCCTTAGTGTGGTGATGGAGATACGACTGGGGTGATAGAATTTCACTGCCTTGTGTTCTTCCTGTGTTCCGCTAAAGAACTTGGGAACCAATAAGATGGTAGCAATTCGGCTCAGTTCACTGACCAGGCAAATATCAAATTTCCCGTCATCTTGAATGCTTTTTGGGGCCATCATAAAGCCGCCGCCCATCCGGATACCATTCATAATGGAAACCATCAGGGGATTTACTTCCAGGGTCTCGTTATCCATCACCAATTTAAGGCGTGGTCCTTTAAAATAAAGGAAAATGGTTTCCAGGACACCCAGAATATAGGAAGGAAAACCACCTAACTTTTTATATTTCACCGCTTGAAAACCAACAACAGCGTCAAAACCAATACCAATTCCGTTTCCAAAATAACGGCCGTCAGGATAAAGCCCGCCCCGGACGAATCCAATATCAATTTTTTTGATCTTTGGATTTTTAAGAGCCTGACAACCTTCCAAATAGGTGAGGGGCATTTTCATACTAAAGGCAAAATCATTTCCACGGCCAACGGGGATGACGGCCATTTTTACCGGACGCAACCCAAGTTTTTGGGCAATTTGAATTCCATTTATCACTTCATTTGCTGTTCCATCCCCACCCATGGAAACAATCACGTCAAATCCTTGTTCAATAGCTTCCTCGGTGATTTTAGCAGCATGCCATGGATATTCCGTGGCCTGCATATCAAAGTCAATCGCATTTGCACGCAACCATTCAGATACCACTGGCATTAATTTTGCCCCATTTCCTGCGCCTGAAGTGGGATTAACGACGATTTTGTATTTCAAATCCATGTGGAATGTCTTCCTTGTCTTTTATATAGGTTTTATGATGACAGCTTGATCAATTTTACATGATATTTAAGCTTCAGGACAACTAATTTATTGTTCTAGTTCATCCACGGCATGTTCCGCAATTTCATTCTGAGTTGCTTTACGGATGGAAAGAATTTCAACTTCAAATTGAAGGGTTTTATCTGCTAATGGGTGGTTGAAATCGATGGTGATCTGATCATCCTGGATTTCAGTCAACCAGCCTGGAATCTCTTCACCCTCATCGTTTACCATCTGTAATTCGGCCCCAAGTACCATGGGTAAACCCTCAGGATACTCTGTTTTTGGCATATCAATTTTTGCATCTTCTTCCCGAAAACCATACCCCTCATCCGGCTGGACTTGAAAAGTAGCCGTATCCCCTATGCTTAATCCTGATACACCCTTCTCAAATCCGGGGATAATCTGATCATGTCCATGCAAGTAGATAATTGGATCGGGTTCACAATTACCAATTCTATTACCATCTACGGATAAAACATACTGAAGTTTCACCACCATGTTATCCTGGATCTTAAGTTTACTTTCACTCATGCTGCCTCTCCTGCAATTAGGATAATATTAGTATAAATAACAGAATTATTGTATCATAAAGTCAATATTGAAGAAAAAAAAAGTTAATGAGCCTATTTTATCGCAGAAAAACGGTGGTATAGTTAAGAACACAACATTCAAATAACAGTTTCATTTTCTAGAGGAGAAAAAAATGATAGGCGGTTTACGACTCACAGAATTATTAATCATCCTTGGAATTGTTGTCATTTTGTTTGGTGTCGGCCGGATTGGGAAACTTGGCGGGGAGTTGGGGGCTGGCATTAAAGGATTCAAAGACAGCTTGCAGAGTAAAAACAAAGAAAATGAATCCAAAGACACAAAATCGGATGAGAAATAATTCAATTTTTCTTTTGGGATTTAAGGTTTAATGGAAGTTTTAAATATCGGTCCATTTGAACTAATACTGATTGTGATTATTGCGCTTGTGCTATTAGGACCAAAGGGGATGGTAGCCTTTATGCAGCAAGCTGGTAGTTGGATTCGAAAAATTGTCCGTTCCCCCATCTGGAAGGAAATCCTCTCAACCTCGAAGGAAATTCGTGAGCTTCCTCAGAAACTTGTCCGTGAAGCCGATTTGGAAGCTGAGTTCAAAGAATTTCAAGCCTGGCGCGCACAGACAAAGAATTTACAGGCCAATTTAAATACTGAGATGCAATCCATTGGTAAGGAGATTTCGATTCAGCCAGAGGATATCAGTTTACGGATGGGAGTGGATGAACCAAGCATTCCCGAGAAGAAAAGCCAATTTCCCTGAGATTTCTTAAGGAATCAGAACTTCGCAATGTGGGGGAATTTCCGAACGGGAGAGTGAGTCCCAAATTAAAGCCACTTGATCAAAAATAATAGTACTCCGGTAATGATCAGGAATCATCTTCGCCCAGGGGATGGTTCCAGTTGCTTGCAAATCCAGGGTTTGGAGTTGTCTGCAAACTTGATTGAACCACAGATTTTCATCCTCTGTTAGAACGTATGCCCCAGGAATTTCAACCGCCTGCTGGAGACTTAATGGCATATCCTGAATCTGGAGCCAATCACTCAGATGTTTCACAGCTTGATGATCCACAATCATATAACCGGACCATGGAAATTGATAGGTATCCAGTTGCTTGCGAAATTTACTGCCCAACTCACCATTTTCTGTAAGGGAAAAGGTTGATAAAACTTTTGCGTCTTCCTGATTGGGAATCGAATGGGGATACAGTTCTTTTAATGTAATCGTGGGTGGATCCGATGGGTAAAAAAATACAGCCCACACGGAAACCAGTTGGGGATCCTTTGAGCCGAGATCATCTAGGTGAATGAGAATAAAGTTTTGTTGTTGCACATTAAGGGATTGTTGTGTAGTGGTGGGTGCAGCGGTTGTTGAAAAAAGCCCCTTGATCCCATTCATAATCAGGAAACCAAGGAAGCCAAAGCCTACAAAAAGAATAAATAAAAAAATAACTTTTGATTTATTCATCTTACTGGTTGTTATTGCCTTTTACTATGTCCCTACTGTACTGCAACCGCCATTATTTTCGAAAATTAATTCCCGGACAATAGCTGTAAGGGATGAAAAGTCTGGCTCATCATTCACACAAGACTCTGTCGGCGCATAATCAGGAGTCGGTGGTTCCCTCAGGTCAAGGTTTCCAAAAAACAGCGTGCCGATATACAAACGAGAACGAAATTGTCGGCAGAACTGCAAAATTTCCTGCCCACTTATGGTAATTGTACCAGAAGGATCTTCCAAGTGTGTAATCCAGATCACCCCGTTTGTATGGCCATTCAACAACATGATTTGATGGATTTCCTCTATCCAGTCAAAGATCGCTGTGCGATTGTTTCCAGCTATATTATGGGTATCGGCACTAACAAGGTATTGCACACTTAAGACGTCGCTAACCTCAGAAAGTCCGGATTTATATAATTGGGTCAGAAAATCTGCGGCAGGGATACCTTCCCTGGGTGAAGGGACTAACCCGCCTACAACCAGGTAAAGCGAGCAGTTTTTTTGATGCAATTGTTGTTTAACTAATTGGATGACCGAAAGATAAGCGACTGCATCCGGTTTCCCGCCCCATCCCGCGAGCGTATTGGCCCCTGGGAAAATTTCCACGGCCTGGATCGATGGCCAAAATTGAGCGGCCAGGGCTTCCACAAAATCGGCTGTCTTTGATGCATCGGGTCCTGTGGAAGTGAAAGCCCAGGCAGGTACATTCTTGATCTGGATCATGATAGAGATTTGATTTTTCGCTGCTTCATGGATGATAGATTGAATGGATGACCAATCCGGACTGCTGGTGGATTCCGGTTGGATTTCCTGCCAGTTGATGGGGACGGTCAGCCAATCCAGTGCTAGTTGCTTGGCAACTTGTATAGTTTGTTCCGCTGGATTTTCCTGCATATTGACTGCTGCTCCATAACCAAAAGTAGCTGAATTGGGTGTGCCTTTGGAGGCAAGAACCAAATCAGCTAGATTGATCAAGAGTAAACAGCAAATCAGACTAGCACGGAGTAAGTGCTTGAAGAGCCTCATGGAAAATGCTACGCTAGAACCGTCATCAGAATGGAAAGGGATATTCCACAAAACAGTCCGGCAACACTGACCAGGCCGATTAATACTTTATTGGAGGTCAATTCCGGGTCATGAAAAAATTGATAGGTGCTGCGAACGATGGAGCGGATCGTCTCATTCTCGGATAAAACCTGATTGGTGATATTCCAGAATTTAAATTCAATCTGTTGAAATTGCTTTGTCATGGTTCCTCCGATTTTAACCTCTACTCGTTGTAGTCTTGATAATTTTTCCACGTTCGTCTGTAACTACGCGGATCGAATGGTTGATCGTTTTTCCATCCGCTGTTTTTCCTTTCCCGGTAAAGATAAACAAAAATTGTTGATTGGGCCGTTCGCTGACGGTAGGCCGGGAACCGGCTATCTCAGGATATTTTTTATAGATTTGCTGTTCCACTTTTTTTCTTGCATCCGCGTCCATATGGGACTCCTATGAATGTCGCACCAGGCGTTTTCGCATAAACGCCGGGATATCCAGATCGAGATTGGAAGAACCAATATCCAGATCAGAAACTACACGTTTCTGATAGAACTGAACAGGCGCAGGTTCAGGGATGTTGGCTTGAACAGGCTCCGGATTAGAGAAAAGGACTTCGCCCAAGGCCGGTTTGGCATCCACGGAGGTTGCACCGATGCCGGTAATCACCAGGATGATTTGCGTTTTGCCTTTCATACGGGAATCATTGATTACACCAGGAATGATATCTACATGATTGCCGGTACGTTCCTGTAATTTGGTCAACACATCGGAAACTTCCAGGAAGGTTAGATCGGAACCGCCGGTGAAATTGGCAATAATCCCAGTTGCGCTTTCGATGGGAATCTGTTCGAGCAGGGGATGATTCAAAGCCTGTTCGATGGCCATTTCGGCTTTGTTATCGCCCTGACCCTGGCCGATGGAAAGGAAGGAGCCGCCGCCATTTTGCATCATGTTTTTTACATGGGCAAAATTGACATTAATCAAACCCGTCTGTGTAATGATTTCGGTAATGCCCTGTACGCCTTGACGAAGGACATCATCCGCCATACGGAAAGCCAGGTCCAGGGTCAAATCTTGCGGGGCTACTTTCAATAAACGATCATTCGGTACGGTGATCAGGGTATCGGTATAGGGCTGTAATTTGGATAAGCCAAGTTTGGCATTTTTCTGTCTCTGGCCCATTTCAAAAGAGAAAGGGGTGCTGACAGTGGCAACGGTTACCGCACCAATGGACTTGGCCACACGCGCTGCCACGGTGATGGAACCAGTGCCTGTTCCGCCGCCCATTCCAGCGGTCAGGAAAACCATGTCTGCACCTTCCAAAGCATTATGCAAAGCCTGAATACTTTCTTCAGCGGCTGCATGACCAATGCTTGGATCTCCACCGGCGCCCAAACCGCGGGTGAGAATGGGGCCGAGTTGAAGTTTGACGGGCGCAAGAGAACGAGCCAGAGCCTGATGATCGGTATTGGCGGCGATGTATTCTACGCCTTCCAAACCTAATTCGATCATATGGTCAATTGCGTTGGAACCGCCGCCGCCCAACCCGACTACTTTAATAACCGGTAGTCTGGCTTCCAGGGGGGTTCTTTGAATGGCTTGTGCGGGAATGGAAGAATTCATGGTTTCACCTCTCTGCCAGTATAGTTGCAATTTCTGTACCATCTCCACTGATGCGTTCAACAGAACAACCAGCAGCTTGTAATTCATTCACATACGAGGCTGGAAAGGTTTGTTCGCCGCCAATCAAGAGCACTTTGCAGGCGAATTTGGCTTCTTCCAGAGAAAATCCGATAGTGGGTTTATGTTTTTTTACATAAGGGCGAATGGCATCCAGATGAAAGTCAGCAATGCCCCAATCATAGCTAGGCAAGAGGACGTATTCCCTCAGAGGATGATTGCAGTCAGAGACGACCATAGAAGGCGATTTAGGCATTGCCTGCGACGCAGAAAATACCGGGCGCCGTTTGGTTTTCGTAACGGAAGCCAGAACTTTTTCCTGCATGGCTTTACCCAAAGCCGTTCGGCTGCCATTTTCTTCGAACCAGGATTGTGGCCGCCAGGAGTCCGATTCACTGGAGGAGAGAATCCAGAAACTGCAAGCCAGGATATTGTCCGGCAGAGGCTGGATCTGGGTAATGTCATCCTGGGTGATTTCCGGATGGAGTAAATTATATATTTCCTGATTACAGGAAATTAATTCTTTTTCAGAAAATAGGATGGGGTGAAATAAAGTGGGGTCTGCCGGGATGCCGCAGTGGTACAGCACGATGGGCAGTTCAAACCCGATCTCCGAGCGCATGATTTCGTTGTACCAATCGAAAATACGGAAGCCGCGTTGATCTTCAACCTCAGGCGGAGAAAAATAGGGACGGGCAGTCGGCCATTGGTTTGGGCCGCCGGCCCCCCAGTTCAAACTATGTTTTCCAGTCCAAGTGTAGGCGGATAAGATAATGTGTTTAAAGATATTTTGCTCGCCGCGTTCCATAAGCATTTGGAACATACTGCGCAGGAAAAGCGTGTCCCAATAACTTCCGCCCGGCTGCAGCGGTGGTAAAATGGTCTGTAGGCCATTTTGAGTGGCAAGGGCAACAAACGGCAGCAGGGTGTCGAGATATTTCCCGATCATGTCCTGGTCTGTCCAAGCCGATGTGTTCCAGCTGGATTTCTCATTTGGACGATCGAAAAATTGGACAGTCTTCACACCCCAGGCGGCATAGGATTGAAGCAGGGGAGCGATCTCTGAGCGGGAAGGGGCATCCTTGAAGGTGAACGTGAAACGGATGTTGACACTGATGCCAGCCTGTACCAGTCCCTGAATGAACCCTTCAGGGATGGCCCTGCCTTTTTCTGAAAGCAGGTTTACCCAGGTAATGCCAAGGTTCTTCAGTTCTGGCAGCCAGGTGAGGAGATCCAATTCCCGATAATGGGTGGTATCCTCAAAATAATGGATACCAAAATGTGGAGATATCGCAGATTTATGAAGAGTTTCGTATTCGCCCATGTTTTTTTTCATCCTGGTCAACTATTTTCGCTGCATGGAATTAATGCAAGTTCCATGCCACGTAATCTGACTGAGGTCGTATGATATTAATCACGGGCGGAACAGGATTTGTGGGCAGTCATCTGGTGCCATATTTAACCGATCTAGGGTATCCGGTACGGTTATTAATCAAACCCTCCAAGGAAAGCCCCGTTTTACCCACTGGAATTTCGGTTGATGCTGCGGTATGCAGCTTGAATGACGAGCGCGGCCTGATGGCCGCCATGAAAGGGGTAACAACCATTATTCATTTAGCCGGCAGTGAGCGCATGGGCACGCGGGCGGATTTGACTGCAGTGGATATTCACGGCACGCGTACCCTTACGGCTGTGGCTTCGGCAGCAAAAGTAAAACGCATCCTGTTTCTTAGTACTATCGGAGCGGATGTAAATTCCGCATTCCCGGTACTAAAAACCAAAGCGCTTGCGGAGCAAACCCTCATCCGCAGCGGAATTGCATATACCATCTTTCGCTGTGGTCCTATTTTTGGCAAGGGCGATCAATTTATCTCTGTATTTTCATCTATCATAAAATCTCTGCCGGGCATAGTGTTAATTCCTGCCAATGGACACATGTTTTTACACCCCCTGTGGATTGAAGATTTGATGGCAGTGATTGGGCTGAGTCTTACTATCCCTGAAACCATGAATAGCATATATTGTCTTGGGGGTCCGGAATTTTTACCTTTTGAAGAGATATTGCACATGATTATGCAGCAGAAAGGGCAACAGCGCTTGATAATAAAAATCCCTCCTACCATTATGCGCATGATCGCCTTGTATGCGGAAACTTACATGAAGAAACCACCCATATCCATCTATTGGCTGGATACCTTATCGGCGGACCGCACCTGTCCGTTGGATACGCTGCCCAAAAAATTTGGCATCATCCCTGCTCGGTTAAGTGAAAAATTAGCCGGTATTTTGGAGAAATAATGTCTGAAGAAATTTTGCTATCCTCTTCCCTGTGTGTCCATGGACATTTCTATCAACCTCCGCGTGAGGATCCTCTAACTGGGGACATTCCTCAGGAAAAAGGTGCGGAGCCATTTCATGATTGGAATGAGAGGATTTTTGCGGAAAGCTATTTGCCCAATTTGGAAGCAGGAAACTTTTCTCTGATGAGCTACAATGTCGGGCCGACGTTATTAACCTGGATGGATCAAATCTACCCGCAGGCCGTTGCCATGCTGATTGAGGCGGATCGGCAAAATGTCGCCCGCCATGGGGTGGGGAATGCCATTGCTCAGCCATATAATCATACGATCCTGCCTCTGGCTACTCATGAGGATAAGATTACGCAGATTGCCTGGGGAATCGCGGATTTCAAGCAGCGATTTGGCCGTGCGCCTCAAGGCATGTGGCTGCCGGAAACTGCAGTGGATATGGATGTTTTTGAAATCATGGCGCAGCAGGGAATTACCTTTACCATATTGGCTCCCTGGCAGGGGGCAGAGGAAAATCTGAATCCAAGCCAGCCATACCGGGTGGCTTTATCCGATAACCGTTTTATGAATGTGTTTTTTTATGAAGCGGAATTATCCATGCTGGTCAGTTTTGATCCTACTGCCACATCCAACGCAGACTTGTTTGTCCAAAATCATTTAAAAAGAATGGATCAAAAATTCCCGCTGGTTCCCAATCGCATCTTAACCATCGCTTCCGACGGAGAACTCTATGGGCATCATCAGCCCAATCGGGAAAAATTTCTTGCCTATTTGTTGCAGCAGGCTGCCCCGCAAGCCGGGTACGAGGTGGTCTATCCCGCTTTGTGGATGAAAAAATATGGGGTGGATGAATCCATGCTCCTCCAGGAAAACACTTCCTGGAGCTGTCATCATGGCGTTTCCCGTTGGAATGGTACCTGTACTTGCACAGAAAATGCTTCCTGGAAGACCACTTTTCGCAATGTCTTTGATTCACTAGCTACCGACCTGGATAAGATTTATTTGAGTCAGTCTGCCTTATACTTTAATAATCCAAAGGCCGCAAAAAACGGTTTCATCAAGGTCATCAAAGATCAACGCACCTTTCACGATTTTTTAATGGAGTTTATCAAACCCGGCATGGAACTCAGCAAGGAAGAAAAAAATAAACTGCATTTCCTTTTCCAGGCGCAGTGGGAAAGACAGCGGATGTTCACTTCGTGTGCCTGGTTCTTTGACGATTTTGACCGAATTGAGCCGCAAAATAATGTGGCCTATCTGGCGCAAGCCATCTGGCTGACCTGGCAGGCAAGCGGCATCGACCTTTCTGCAAAAGCAGAAAAAGCACTTTCCGATGTAAAGAGTAATCGCAGGTCCCTATCCGCGGATTCGGTTTTCCTGAATCACTGGAAGAGAGCCAATGCTTATGGATTCAAACTTAAGCAGGGTCCCCCGTTTGTGCTTTAAATAAGGCGATTAACGCCTCCAACTTGTATTGACTTTTCTCAGTAAAAGCAAAATACACGCTCAGATCCAATGCTGGCAGCAGTTTTTTGGCATCTTCCGGCCAAATTTGCAGTGTTACTTTTCCAGCAAGGACGAAGATGTAATACGATTCCCTATGGAACCAGGTGATTTCCTGATAGGTATTGACTTGCAGTAGGGATTGGATGGCAGGTTTGGATAATATCTCTGTAAAGGGGGCGCTTACCAGAAGGTTGGATGGTTGAGACAACTTTTCTTGTAGGAAGACTGTCCATTCCAACAAGAACAATTGGAACTTAACCAATTGTTGTTTCTGTTCCTCATCCAGTCCGTAAGCGCTTAATAATTCCAGCAAATATTTTCCGAACACGAATCGCTCGCCATGAATTTCAGGGATGGACTGAATGGAGCTTAAAATGGGAGCCAAAATCTGCGTGGTTAGAATGGCTACCGTGAACAAGCCTTCCAGCGGCAAGGAGCTGAGGGGAAGCTCATCCTTAATTGGCAATTGCTGATCCAGTTCCTTCAACATGCGTTTCCACTGGGAGTCAGTGGGAAGCTGTAAAGCAGGTAAATCATAAGCTGGGGAAAGGGCTTCATGCCAATCTGCCAGAAGCTTATCTGCGAAGGGTTTTGATGTTTGCAGAGAGGGGAATCCGGGTATCCTGACTGGCCCTTGATCCAACAGGTAAATTGGATGGTGAGAGGCGCACTCTTTGAGCGGCGCCAATAAGAGATTAACAGCTTCCAGTTCGATACTGGGCGTGCCTTTGCCATTGAGATGATCAAGAATCTTCTGGTAAAAACCGCTGATATCCTCGGCGATAATGCGGAAATCCAGGAAGGTGTGATATTTATAGGCTCCAAGGGAAACGAAGAAACCATGTTCATGTAGATCAAGGGTTTTGCGGATATAGCGTAAATTGGTGGATTGATCCTTGAAAATGACAAAACTATTGGCATTCAAGGGAAGCGCCAACGCTTCTGCCAAAGTGAGCGATTTATCCGAGTCAATACTCCAGGCATAATGAATCCAGCCCTGGGTTTCAGCATATTTATTGTGGAAATAAACCAGCGAGCGTTTATCATCCACCCGATTGGAATAGACGTAGACGTTTTCGTTTTTACCCGTCAGAGTATCGTGAAAATCAAACATGTGGAAATTGGCAACTTCAGAAAATTGTCCCCGGCGTTTCAGCAGCGGGAAGATTTCTTGTTCGTGCCGGTGCAGGAAATGCAAGTCCGGAGTTTCATCCAGGTAGGCCTGGCGGTATTCCATACCATATTTTTCAGAAAAGCCTTCAATCTGACCGTGCCCAAACATAGGCAGACCGGGGAAAGTCGCCAGCATGGTGCAAACCCCAAAATATTTGTCCTCTTTGGAAAACTGCTGGACGGCAGTTTCTTCATCCGGGTTGTTCATGAAATTGACATAGCGTTTGAGAATTTCCGGATTATATTCCAGGGTGTTGCGGATGAGGGTCAAGAAATTCTGATTATCTTCATCGCGCAGCAAATGCATGAAGGCGCTGTTGTACACCCTGTGCATACCCAGCGTACGTACAAAATAACTTTCCATCAACCAGAAAGCTTCGGCCAGCAACAGTGTGTCCGGAACTTCAGCGGCAATACGGTCCACAACCTCCCGCCAGAATTCGACGGGCATCAAGCGGTTGAACTCGTCATCGCTCATGCCTCGGCCGGCTCGCGAGGGGATATCGCCGGCGTGACCGGGCGAGGGGAACCATAAGCGCTGATAATGGCGCTTGGTGAGGATCATGGCGGCATCGAAGCGAATGATTGGGGAAAGTCTGGCAACATTCAAAATAGTTTGAATAACTTCTTCGCGAACTTTAGCATTCATATAATTAAGCTGGGCGGTATCATTCCAGGGCATGCTGGTGCCGTCGTTGCCATGATAGATGTAACGCGTTTCGCCGGAGGCATAATTTTGATAACGAAAAACCACTGCCGCATCCGTTCGCTCATAATAGTGGTCTTCAATTTGAATATTGTAGGTAGGATCGCTGGAAAGGTTTTGCCCATGGAAGGTATAGGAAGAATAAGGGGGGGTATCCAGAGAAATGAACCAGTCCGGGTGATTCTTGACCCAGGTGGAATCCAGACCCATATGATTGGGAACCATATCCGTTCCCATACGGATACCCAATTTTGAAGCACGGTATTTTAAATTCTCAAAGGCCTGAGTCCCGCCTAAATCGTTCGCGACATGGTAATCCGCCAGAGAATAAGCCGAGGCCAGAGCTTCCGGATTGCCGCATAAGCGTTTGATCACGGCTGAAGCGGAACTGCGCTCCCAAACGCCAATTAACCACAGGCCGGAGAATCCTCTGGAAGCCAATTCCTGCAACGTTTCATCCGGGATTTCATCGAGAGTCCGGATTTCCCGTTGATAACTTTTAGAAAGTTGATGCAACCAGACGTGTATATTCTTGGCAATGAGGACCAGTTTGGGCATCCAATTTTTATCTTCGGTAAAATTTTCCAGTTCTTCATCGCTGCCATTTTTATAGTCAGGAATCTGAACTACATGTCCGCCGGAAAACCAGGATTTTTCTTCCTCGCGAATAAAGTCCATGCCGTTGAGCAGGGAAAGTAAATCATCTTCCAGATAATCCTGCCAGTGGGTACGGATGAATTCCATCTGAGCCAGGAGATCGTTGGGCGCATGGCGAATGGGTTCCATCAGGAAAGAGATAAAATCGCCGCCGCTTTGCTTGCCGGCTGCACCGCTGGGTGTGAATTCGCGAAATTGTTCAATAAAGGTCAGATAGGCGGTGTTTTCTGCTAATTTCTGATCGGAGATCAGTTTGTTTATGAGGAACAAAGCTGGATTCTGATTGGCAATCCACAGATAGAGCATCTCTTCCTGGGGGGTACTTTTCCAGACTTCAGTTTTTTTTATTTGAAAGGCTTCTTGAAAAACCTGCTGGGTATTTTCAATTTTTTTAGCAGGGACTTTTTGAGATAATTTTTTATGAAAAGAATCCCAGATGAGATTGGGCTGGGAAAATGTCCGTTGGAAAATGCGATGATAGATAATGTGAATCAGAGCATGCCCATTGATTAACCAGGGCTTAATCAATTGAAGTTGTCCCAGAGGATCGGGTTGAGCTTGCAGGCTGTCGGTTAATCGCTGGCAGTCGTTGTAAGTGTTAATCAATATTCTGCCGGTTTCCGCATCGAGAAACGACGACAACTGAAAGACATTAGCTGAATCGGAGGAAATATGAAAGTGCGCCATGGACTACCCTTTAAACCGTTTAGTTTTCTTCTGACAGTATAGCAGAGAGCAGGCAATTAAAAAATATGGAAAACGAGTTAAGTAAAAAGCAAAATGAATAATCGGATTCTAAAAAAGGAGTTCAGGAAGGGGATATGTTGTTCTAGGTGACAATTTCTGTAAAACCCATAGGATCTTGCGGTATGCACTTTATTCATGGTTTGATAAAGACCCTATTGGTTTGGCCTAGTATTGGCGCAGGGATTACCCATATTTATCCGGATAAGAATTCCAAAAAATTAAAGCGACGCCCGGGCGGCGTAGGGGGAGGTCTCAGACCTCCCCCTACGCATGATGGGTAGCTCCCTCGCATGGTGATCGCCACGCCAGACATGCCCACCTCGCACACCATCCCGCCGCCTGTCCTGCAACCGGCAACCCAATGCGCGCCTTGCTCGTACTTAGAGTTTTTAAACAGCTTCTTAGGGTCTAAGTTGTCCTCAATTTTTTGCTAGATTTGTCCAAAGATATGAGTGATGATGTTGGATCCGGATCCGCCGATATTTTGACTCATTCCAATGCGGGCGTTTTCAATTTGATTCAACCCGGCTTCCCCGCGTAATTGTTGGATGACTTCGAATATTTGATACATCCCGGTAGCCCCAACGGGGTGCCCGCGAGCCTTCAGCCCGCCGCGGGTGGCCACGGGGATTCTGCCGCTGGGCAGGATGTCCCCATCCAAGGCCAGGCGGGGTCCCTGACCGCGTTCTGCGAAACCGCAGGCTTCCAAAGACAAGGCTGCCATGATGGTAAAGGCATCATGGTATTCGAAAAGATTGATGTCCTTGGGTTCCAAGCCAGCCTGCGCAAAGGCTTGCTTGACGGATTTCTCAGCAGCGCTCAACCATAACGGATCTTTACGGCCATGAACGGCGATGGAATCCGTGGCGGCACCTGAACCCAGCACCCGCACCAGGCGCTTGGTTGTACTGTGAATGGCATCCTCGGCAACAATAAGAATTGCTGCAGCGCCATCTCCCATGGGGGAGGCATCAAAGATGTTAATCGGATCCGCAACCACGTGCGCTTTGCGGTAGGTTTCCAAAGTCAGGGTGGAGTGGAACCGGGCCAGGGGATTATGCATGGCGTTATTGTGGGCATTGATCGAGAATCCGGCAAAATCGTCATGCTTCCAGCTGTATTCGTGGAGGTATCGCTGCATGACCAACGCATTCAGGGCGACAAAGGATACACCCTGGTCGGCTTCCCAATCCGCATCCGAAGCGGTGGCCAATTCAGCGGTGATTTCACCGCTGGGGGAATCTGTCATTTTTTCCACGCCGATCGCCAAGGCGGAATCCACTTCACCGGATGCCACAGCGATCAAGGCAGCCCGGAAAGCGGCAGCACTGGAACTGCATGCGGCTTCAATCCGTACGGCTTCTTTGTACTTTAATCCTAGCCAGTCGCCTATATAGGATCCCAATTGTTGTTGGTGATTGGCGGAGCCGGACATCATGTTGCCGATAAAAACACTGTCTACGCTGGAGATACCGGCATCCGTGATGGCTGCCAGACCAGCTTCACCCGCCAGTTCCCTTAAGGAAAACTGCCAGTGTTCATTGATGGATGTTGCGCCAATGCCGAGTACAACTACTTTTCGCATAATTCTTGTCCTTAAAGAAGGGTCGTTGCTTGTATTATAGCTGGACTTTCTATCAAATCCTATCAACTGCTGACTTGGTTTTTTATGGGCTGGTTTATAATTGTTGAAAATCCTCAACAGCAACTGGAGCAAGATTTTGTGAGCAAGATAAACCGTATTTTTGCAATTCTTCTTCTAACTATGCTCCTGAGCTCATGTGTGAATCCTGCTTTTCCTTCCGGAATAGATTCGCTGGGTGAGGATGCTCAAAATAACCCCGCTCTATTACAGGCAGAAACTGAAAACCCTGAACAATCCACGGTACCCATGGATTTGAAGCCCAAATTGTTTCTTGCGGATGAAATTCAATCTCCTTATCGTGATGAGCTGATGAAACGGTTGGATGTGGAGATCGTTCAAGAGCAAGGCATAGCGGATGTGACCATAACACCTTATCAAGAAAAAATCCATGCTTCTCAGACAGGAACAATTGTGGAATGGCTTTATGTGGCGGCTGTGCCATTTCAATTTCCAGCGGAAACCATAGATGACTGGGATATCAAACGAGCCTGGCAGGGGATGACCTTCAAACAATTCAATTTCCAACCTTTATTGGTATCAAAAGCCACAGCGGCTTACTTTTCCACGCTCTGGGGGCCACCCAGTGCAAAATCTGTCAAAATAGTACTTCCGGAGGCGTTGCTTGAAACTGCCTCCGGAAATCCGGGTTCCTGGGGCATCCTGCCATTTGAAGAGCTCAGCCCCAAGTGGCGAATCCTCTCGGTGGGTGGACACTTTCCTCTGGATCGAGATCTTGACCGCGAATCCTATCCTTTGATGGCCCGATATTTTGTTCATTCGCGAAATGCTTCAATAGATGTGCAATCTTTTATTGGCACAAATTTTGACCCGCAGCAGATGACCAGTCTTTTACTAACCGGCACTACGGCTCTGGTTCGGCATCTGGCCTTTACAATTGAAAATGAGGGCATTGAATACCCGATTGAAGAAATTCGAAGTGTGTTTACTGAGACGGATATCACCCATCTCAGTAATGAAGTGCCCATGTTTGAAGCCTGCCCGCCGGCTGTTCCTCTACGCGTGGAGATGCGCTTTTGTAGCGATCCTTCATACATCACGCTGTTCAATTTATTGGAGATCAGTTTTGTGGAATTATCCGGAAATCATGAAATGGATTGGTGGGAAGATCCTTTTCTGGAGACGCTGGAACTTTACAAGGAGAACATTATTCCCGTCGTGGGCGGTGGAGAAAACCTGACTGAAGCATTGAAACCGCTGGAAATCGAAGATCATGGTAACCGCTTTGTCTTTTTCTCCTGTAATGCCGTTGGCCCAATAGAAAATCTGGCAACTAAAGACCGGGCTGGTTCGGCTCCTTGTGACGTAGAACAATTATCCAGGGATATTGCGGCCTACCGAACCAGGGGTTTTCTACCCGTGGTTTTGTTCCAACATATTGAAGTCGATACGATTTATCCGCACTCCCTGCAGCGTATCGAATTTGCTGAACTGGCAGATGCGGGTGCGGTGATTGTCAGCGGCAGCCAGGCGCATCGCCCGCAAACCTTTGCCTTTTCTGGAGAAAGTTTACTGCACTACGGATTGGGAAACACATTCTTTGATCAAACCAAGAAACCCTACAACTTTGGATTTATGGATCGACATTATTTTTATCAAGGAAAATATATCAGTACGGAACTTTTACCAGTAGAAATTACCAAAGACTACCAGACTATCTTAATGCCCGAAGCGGATCGATTGAAATTCTTAACCGAAATTTTAGGGAGCATGCAATGAAAAAGATATCCAGATTAGGTTTTAGTGGATTGATGCTCTTGTCCTTGCTGCTGTCTGGCTGTTCCTATTTCCCCCCCCGTGCACCACAAGCGCAAGGGGAGATATTTTCTGTTGATCAGAGCGCTTTTTCCGATGCATCAAGCCCGGATGATACACTGAACTCAGAATCCATGGCATTGAAATTTTCCGATCCCATTCCTGCAGGTTTAGAGTCCTTAATCCAACAAGCCGTGGTTTCCCGGGAACTTGACCCTGGTATGAAGGCCCACGTTCAATATGCTGAGCAGCAAGATCAAATCATAGGGAATTGGATTTATGTGGCAGCCACCGCGTTTCCCTCCCTGGTGGATGAAATCAGCGAGGAACAGTTGCAGGCCTTGTGGTCCGGGAATCCCGAAGATAACATTTGGACACGACTATATATCCAGGAGGCCGATATACCCATCCTGTCTCTCAAATTGGGCGAGCCTTCCATGAATACCGTGTATTCGATACCTGTGGAAGTAGAAGTAAAAACCGCCTGGAAGGAGCCGGCCTCCCTGTTTATTCTGCCCTTTGAACGGGTCACGCCGCTCTGGAAAATCCTAAAATTTGATGACGTTTCCATCTTCAGTCGTCCCTTTAAGTCGGAAATATATCCGCTGACCCTATCCTACACATTCACTGACGGAAATTCAAAGGAATTGGCTGCACCGCAGACGAACTTTGATCCAAACAAAATGACCACCGTGTTAATGACTGGGGTTACCGCGCTCACCCGGGCTACGGGTGCAAAAATGGATACCGAAGGGATTGAATTCCCAGCCTCGTCAATACGGGATGTTTTGCTGGATGCGGATATAACCCATATAAGTAATGAAGTTTCTTTTGCTGAAGATTGCCCGTTGGCCAATGCCAGTCAAACTTCAGTGATGTTTTGCAGCCGGCCAGAGTATTTTGATTTATTGACCTATACAGATATTGAGATTGTCGAGTTATCTGGCAACCACCTGATGGATTGGAGTGTGAAAGGCTTTAACTATTCGCTGGGGCTGTATGAAGCGACCGGGATGGGCGTCTATGCCGGGGGCGTCAATCAAAAGGCAGCACGTCAACCCTATAAGATAGAACTCAATGGCAATAAGCTTGCCTTTCTTGGCTGCAACCCTGCCGGCCCGCCCAATGTTTGGGCGACAGATACGATTTCCGGGGTGGCAGACTGTAAGGAAGATTGGATGATTAAAGAAGTGGAAGAACTGGCAAAGGAAGGCTACCTGCCTATTGTCACCATGCAGCATTTTGAAACTTATGCCATGCAACCCAATCCACAACAAAAGGCTGATTTTTTGAAGTTATCCGCGCGTGGGGCGGTGATCGTCAGCGGCAGTCAAGCCCACTTGCCTCAGGGGATGACGTTTGTAGGGGATCATTTTATCCATTACGGTTTGGGAAATCTATTCTTTGATCAAATGGATATTCCAGTGGTAGGTACCCGGCGTGAATTTCTTGACCGGCATGTGATTTACGATGGAAAATATATCCAAACCGAATTAATTACTGCCATGCTGGAGGATTATGCGCGCCCGCGCTTAATGACCGATGAGGAACGAAATCTTTTCTTATCGGATATCTTTACCGCCAGCGGATGGCTGCGGGCAGAGGAGGCCAAATGATAATTCTGGATATTTCAGTGAATGTAGATACTGAGTTGCCGGTTTGGTCGGGTGACCCTGCGGTGCGAATAGAAAGCGCTGCTTGCATAAAAAATGGAGACAGCTATAATTTGAGCTATTTACACATTAGCGCACATACCGGCACGCATATTGACGCTCCACTGCACTTTCTTGAGGATGGTGGATCCATAGGTGGCATTGCTCTTGAAAGGTTGATCGGACCTGTGCAAGTCGTCGAAGTCCCGGTGGGTACGAGTTGTATCAATGCTGCTGTAATAGAGGCTTTACCCATCCAGTCGGGGGTCGAGAGAATTCTATTCAAAACCAGTAACTCGTCTCTGTGGGGAAAGGGAAATCAATTTGATGAAACCTATACTGCTCTGGATACCAGCGGCGCTGAAAAACTGGTCGATTTGGGCATTCATTTGGTTGGAATCGATTATTTATCCATCTCTATTTTTGAGGATGTCATGCAGCCGCATATAATACTGCTATCCAAAGAGGTCGTCATATTGGAAGGATGTGATTTATCCAATGTCCAGCCCGGTATGTATACCTTAATCTGCCTGCCCCTTAAAATAAATTCAAGCGAAGGAGCACCCGTACGTGCCATCTTGATGCAAGAAGAATAGTACCGGCGTGTGATTGTAACCATTAGGTCAATTATGCGTCTAATAAACAGCAAAGAAACGAGCTGAAGAGGAGTTTTATTTATGGAAATTAAGTTGAACAATTTCTCAAAGACCAAAACCAGTCTGGACCAGGAACATGTCAAAATGTTGGTGATTGGTTCCGGCCCGGCAGGCATGGCGGCAGCCTTATACGGCGCTCGGGCAGAACTCCACCCAGTTGTCTTAACCGGTATTCAGTTAGGCGGTCAGGCGGCCATTACAAATGTCATCGAAAATTACCCCGGTTTCCCGGATGGAGTCGGCGGTTCTGAATTATCCGATCAATTCCAGAAGAATGCCGAGAAATTTGGTGCACGGTTTGAGTTTGACACCGTTACCGAGGTGAACCTCTCCGAACGTCCCTTCTCGGTTAAGACTTATGGCAAGGAATATTTAGCGGATACGCTAATTATTTCCACTGGAGCCAGCCCCAATCATTTAAATATCCCGGGTGAAAAAGAACTTACCGGAAAAGGCGTTTCATATTGTGGTACCTGTGACGGTTGGTTTTTTAAGGACAAGAAAGTAGTGGTGGTCGGTGGCGGCGATAGTGCCCTCGAGGAAGCCTTATTCCTCACCCGTTTTGCCTCTGAGTTGAAAGTGATCCACCGCCGTGATGAGTTACGCGCCGGGGCGATTCTCCAAAATCGCGCGAAAGAGAATAAAAAACTGTCCTTTGTTTGGAACAGTGTCGTTACTGAAATTCTGGGTGACAGCGCGGTAAAACAAGTTAAGATAAAGAACACCCAAACCGGAGAAGAAAGTTTTCTGGATACGGATGGAGTGTTTATTTTTATTGGTCATCGACCCAATACAGAATTATTTCTCAATCAGATTGAATTTGATGCGAACGGCTATATTGCCGTGGATGCCCGCATGCACACCAGCATTCCTGGCGTCTATGCAGCCGGTGAAATTGCGGATTCTCATTTCCGGCAGGTGATTACTTCCGCGGGTATGGGTGCAGCAGCGGCAATTGAAGCGACACATTTTTTGGAAGACAACGAATAGGTTTTTTTGACTAAAAAAAGGGGTCGTCTAAAAAGAATAACCAAACGGCGACTCAAAGTAACAAAAATGAGATTTTGGACCAAAAACAAAAAAAATGGTAGCTTATCTAGCTGCCATTTTTCTCATATTATGGGCAATACTTATCAATCCCCACTCAGTATTTACTTTATCAACACCTCGGAGCATGAATCTCCTGAATCCCATATTATGTTTTATATGGCCAAAGACCGTTTCCACCTCAGTAGAACGTTCTGATCGCAAGCGAACACCACTCTCTGAAGTCAAGTTTCTCCTGGCTTGTTCTCGATAAGCCATTAAACGGAAACTGATACGGATGGAGCGATTCCCTTTGGCTTTTGTACATTGGGATTTGAGAGCACACTCATGGCAATCCTCACACTGATAATTACGACGATCTGAAAGATAACCGTTGTCGGTCTTGTAGCGAGTAGTATTCAAAAAGCGAAGTCTTTTGTTGGCCGGACAAATAAACTGGTCATTTTCAGCATCATAACTAAACTGTTCTGCACGGAATTGGTGCTTACGAATCAATTCTGGTTTCCGATAATGGTGAGTATCTTGATAGAAAGTACCGTACTTGACATAGTTATTCATTCCATATTGCTCAATATAAGCATAATTCTCTTCACTGCCATACCCAGCATCTGCTACCGCAGTCTGGGGTAGTTTGCCAAATCCTTTTCGCATCTTTTCAAAATGAGAGATCAAACAAGAGGTGTCTCCAGCCCGTTGGTGCACACTGAAACCCACAATGAACTGCCCTTCGGTGCCAACTTGAATGTTATAGGCAGGTTTTGGCCAAGGCCTTTCTGCTCCCCGATCTTCTTTCATCCGCATGCAACCGGCATCTTCATCTGTTTTGGCATAACTATTTCGTCCTGCCAAGGTTTCTTTTTGTTGCTCATATTTCTCTAACCTTGGCAGACAATCTTTTTCAATTTTCTTCATCGCCTGCCGCGTTTCTTTTTTTTGAATCTTTTCTCGCAACACTTGATTCAATTCCTCGATCTTTTTCTTCAATCGCTCTGAATTGATATCTTCTTTGCTGTTTCCACCCAGCTCTTCAAGATCATCATCCCCATACTCCTCATTTTCTGCTTCATTGGCTTTCTCAATCTCATCCAGCAGACCTTTGATTTGTTCCTTGACCCTGTTTTGATAATTCTCGTTGCGCTTGGCCCATACTACCTTATGTTTATTAGCATTGGCTTCAATTTTTGTTCCATCCAAAAAGTAGTTTTCCAACTTCACATACCCGCCCTCAACCAGGTATTCCAATACCGCCGTGAATATTTCATCAATCACTGGCTTAATGCGACTGCTGCGAAAGGCATTCAGAGTTCGGAAATCTGGTGTGTTTTCCCCACTGATCCACATGAAGTGGATGTTTTCCCTCAATGCCTTAGCCACGCGCCGTGACGAATAGATCTTTTCGCAATAGGCATATACCAACACCTTCAGCATCATTTTGGGGTGATAACTGCTTGTACCTCCCCCTTTGTACTGATTCAACAATACGTTTAGATCGATCTTTTCGACTGCTTCGCTTACCGTTCTCACCAAATGGTTTTCGGGTATGAGTTCGTCATAACTTTGCGGTATCAGCTTGATCTGATTCATTACATAGGGTTTAAATACGGGGGTGGCTTCTTTTCTTTTCATTCCTTAATTGTATTAAAGGTCTTTAAAAAAATAAAGGGGCTGCCCTATATTACTTTTAGGACAGCCCCTCTGTGTTATATGGTTTTAATAATTAACTTCCAGGTGTGGCTGAGGGTTGGAAAGTGGGTGTAATTGCTGTCTCGCTATACCAGCTAAAGACACGATATTCACTCATTGCTCCCGCAGAATCCCAGACAGGAGATCCATCTTTCAAGGTGCCATTTTGGCGGACTGGTTCAACCCACCAGCGAAGGATATGTGGACTACTGTCAATGGGGCGGAAACTGCTAGGAACGATGAATTTTGTATCGGTTACGTACTTAATTAATTTCTTGCCTTTCCCTTCACTTAGGTCTTCCACTACTACTTTGTAGGCTTCATTTTGCAGCAAGGTGACATTGGAGGCCCATTGCAGAGTGACAGAATCATTCGAAGGGTTGAAAACAGTGCCATCGGCTGGCAGCAATAAATTACTGGCCATATAGGGTGGGGGATTGGTTGCGGTTGGGGTAGGGCCAGCTGTTGGCAGGCGTTCACATAAGGGGATGCTTAACCGTTCTCCAAGAAATACTGTATCGGTAGTTTTTCCATTATATTGTTTAATGGATTCCATACTGATATTGTAGTTCGCTGCAATTCCGGCTAAAGTATCAAACTCAGCAACGGTGTAGGCCAGGATTTGACAGGCCGATTCCGTGGCTTCTGCGATGCTCAACGTGTTGGTCGGGACGGGCGTCATGGTGATGGTAGGCTGCGGTACAAGAATTTTTTGGCCTACACTTAAAACGCCGCATTCAGGTGGTAACTTGTTCAGGTCCACGATTGATCGGACGGAAATATCATAATAAGCAGCAATCCCACTACACAAATCCCCACTTTGGATGATGTATTCAAAGGGAGGTAACAATGTCGCGGTAGGCTGGGGGGTACCAGTCTCCGTGACGGTTGGAGTCATGCTTTTTGTTGGGGTAATGGTCTCAGTAGACGTAGCGCTGGGAATGATGCCATTCTCAGGTTGAGAGCCGGCTGTCAGGGCATAGACTACGCCAGCACCAATGGCTAGCAGGATAACCATAATACCTAAAGCCAGCGGCAAATTCAGCGTGATTTCGGGCATTCGAGGGGACTTAATGGTTGGAATGTCCTGCTCTTGCCTGCTGTTGGTTTTAAGCTGAAGATTTGTTCCGCAAACAAGACAGCGGGTTGCATTTGGTTTTACCGGACTGCCGCATGTTGGACAGATTGTTGTTGTCGTATTTTCAGGACTCATGAGTCATTTTCCTGTCGTTCAAAATTGGGTTGATTATACCATATCGTCTGGGAGTATAGACTATACAGCACTGCCTGGCTGTGTTATCCTCTGCTTATGGTAGAAGCTGCAAGCCTGTATATCCATATTCCTTTCTGTAAAAAGCGTTGTTATTATTGCGATTTTAACACAGTTGCAGGCAATGACGGCCAAATTGAGGCCTATTTTGTGGCATTAAATCAGGAAATCGTACAAGTTGCTGGTAAATACGCATCCGATAATCCAATACATACAATCTATATCGGAGGCGGAACGCCAAGCCATGTGGATACTGCGTTGATCAGCAAGTTGATGGACATGATTAACGAGAATTTCACTATCTTGCCGGATAGTGAAATCAGCATGGAGGCTAATCCGGGTACCTTGAGCCTTCAGAAATTGGAAGCTTATAGGAAGGCTGGGATCAATCGACTCAGTCTGGGGGTACAGTCCGCCGATAATGAAGAATTAGCCAGGCTGGGAAGAATCCACAGCTTTGAAGATGTGATTCAAAATGTATCCGAGGCCAGGAGAGCAGGTTTTGATAACATTTCCTTGGATTTGATTTTCGGTCTGCCGGGACAAACCATGGGCAGTTGGATACATTCTCTCGAAAAAGTGACTGACATAGGTCTTGAACACCTTTCGCTTTATTCACTCACCATAGAAGAAGGAACACCTTTTGGGAGGTGGGTAGCGGACGGCAGCATGAGCGTCCCGGATGATGATGAGATGGCAGATCAATATGCATCTGCTCAGGACTGGCTGGCTGAACACGGTTTTGAGCAATATGAAATTTCCAATTGGCGGAAAAAGGACGAAGTACGAGATTTTACCAGCCGGCATAATTGCCAGTATTGGCTAAATTTACCCTATCTTGGATTGGGATTGGGCTCTCACAGTTGCGTTGGCGGAATGAGGCTTGCTAATAGCACCAGTTTGGCCGATTACATTCAGGCTTGTATGGTTATGCCGATGGGTATCCATGAGACTTTTCCTGCTTGTGTGGAAGTGAACGAGATTGATGAGTTTACAGCAATGCAGGAGACTATGATGCTGGGTTTGCGTTTGATTCAGCAGGGAGTATCCAATGCTGAATTTTTCCAGCGGTTTGGCAGAAAAATTGAAGCTGTATTTGGCACAGAAATCAACGATCTTATCCGGGTTGGGCTTGCGCATTGGATGGATGATGACCGATTTGGTTTGACGGAGCGGGGAGTTTTACTGGGAAATCAGGCTTTCATAAAATTCGTATAGGAAAATCAACTTACCGTTACCTGTGATCCAAAACCGGTTGTTTCAATGGCATTCGGTGTGGCTGGGAAGTCCAACCAACGAAAAAGCCATTTGGCCTCATCTGATTTCATATTGACACAGCCGTGACTCATGGTGATACCGTAATTGTTGTGCCAATAGGTGCCATGGAATGCCACCCCATGTGGAGCAAAAAAGCTAACCCAGGGTACGCCGGGCAATTCATAGGCATTAATATCATCGGTGACGATACCATCTCCCATGTGCTTGGAAGGCATTTTGGAATAGACATTATAAATGCCAGTAGGGGTTTTGGTAGGGATGGAACCATGCGGTACATCAAGCTGGGGAATACCAGAGGCAATTTTGGTTTGCAGTACCACTTTGTCATTCTCATAGGCGGTTAGCATTTGGGTTGCCAGTTTCACTTCCACCCGTTTTTTTCCAAAGGGAACATCCGTGGCAATAGGGGAATATTCTTCTGCTGGGATCAATCTCAGATGTTCAGCCGGAACAAGATAAGGGATATCCAGTAATTCATCCATTACTTTGTACCAGATCTTTCCATCCGGTCCATTTTCAAGACCTACCACCCAATGTGCAGAACCGTAATACAACCGGTAAATAGGCTGCCATCCATAGACCGTCGTATTCCGGATCGTTTGCGTGACTGGAACGGTTACTTCAGCCAGTACGCCGCTTTCCGGTACGTTATAATCTACGGGATTGGTTCGGAAAAAGACCCTTTGAATGCGAGCACTGTGGACATAACCACCCCATACTCTGTACCAAATGGGATTATAGTCCGGGCCGTCGTCAGAGGTTACTTCATAATAAAGATGAATCAATTCATCCCTATAACGCGTGTATTGAATTTTACTTTTATCCGAAGGTTTGCTGTAAATGGAAACCGATTCAATGCAAATTCTGCCCAAATCCATACTGTCTTCGCTGACGGAACCATCCAGACGGTAGGGTGCAAAGGCAAGTGCTGCCAGGCTGGTTGCAGACATGGCAAGAAATTGTCGTCGGTTTAGTTTTAAATCCATGGGTTGATTATACCATATTCGGATAGATTCAGTGCGATTATGAATTCATGGTCTCATTATAGGATGGTTCCACGTAGGTTGTATCGAGTAGGAAATCAACCAGTTCAGAGATAGGGATGGGTCTGGATATTAAGTATCCCTGGATAGATTCACAACCGAATTTTCTTAATTGTTCATGTTGGAAGGTCGTCTCAACACCCTCTGCGATGGTGGTCATTCCCAATTCGTGGGCCAGGTTGACAACCGTGCGGACGATCTCGAAGTTGTTATGACTGTTTTCCAATTGACTGATGAAGGATCGGTCGATCTTGATTGAATCCACCGGAAAGTTCTGCAAGTATTGAAAGGAAGAGTAGCCAGTACCAAAATCATCGATGTGGATGCGTACTTTTTGTTCTCTTAAATCGGTGATCAATCTGGAGACCATATCGGATTGGTTCATCACCGTAGATTCTGTGATTTCAAAGATCAAACTGCTGCCAGAAAGGTTATTTTCTGCAAGGATTCTGGTGACTGTTTTTACCAGACCCTCCGAAAGCTGGGAGGCAGATAAATTGACGCTCATGGTCAACTGGTGAGTTTCAGGATGATTCCGGCGAATTTCCGCCAGATGCTGGCAGGCAGTTTCTAACACCCAATTTCCAATGGGAATGATTAATCCCGTTTCTTCCGCAACGGGAATGAAGTCAACAGGGCTGATCATGCCGTTTTCAGGATGATGCCAGCGAATGAGTGCCTCCACGCCGCTGACGATGCCACTCGACATGGATAAAATCGGTTGGAAATAAAGTTCAAATTCATGATTATCCAGTGCTTTACGCAAATCTCTCTCAATGGCATGCCGCCTGGTAACAATTTCTCTCATTTCTGGTTGATAGATGATATGTGTTCCATTTCCTTTGGATTTGGCATTCACCATGGCGATTTCTGCTTCCTGAAGAATTTCATCTGCATTTTTTATCTCAGGATGGTACAAGGCAATGCCAATTCCCGCTGTAACGTAGATCTCATTTCGTTGAATCCAGAAGGGAAGTTTTACTCTTTCTTGAATGCGCTCAGCAACTAAGTGAATATTCCGATAGGAATTGATTTCCGTCACCAAAACAATGAAGGTGTCTTCACTTAGACGGGCTACGCCATCCACCATGCGCATACATCTTTCCAGGCGTTGGGAGAAGGCTTTAAGTAAATCATCTCCAATATTGCGACCTAAACTCTCGTTTATTGCATTGAAGCGGTCAATATTCACCAGCATAACCCCAAAATTCAACTCATTATGATTGGGTGAAGAGGAAATTAATGTCTCTATCTGGTCACAAATCGATTTTTTGTTAGGCAAATTGGTCAGAGGATCGTAGGTCTCATAGAATTGTGACTTACGCTCAAATTGAACACGCTGGGTCACGTCTATCATGCTGCCAATGATATGGTTGGGGTCAGTGCCAGCTTGCGCCCGAATACGCAGCCAGCGTTGTGATTCTGTTTTGGGTACTGCCCGAATGTTAATTTCAAAACTGTTCTGGCGACCGTTCACAATATCAAACAAAGCCTGATGCAGGGTATCTTTATCATCCACATGCAGGGCCTTCAAAATGGGGTTTATGCCTTCAAGGATTACCATCTGCTCATTGGTGGGATTTTTGAATCCCAGGAATTCTGCGCACTTGTTCGAAATCTTTAGTGTGTTTTCCAGAATACTCCAGGACCAGAGACCAATATCGACGGCATCAATAGCCGTAAAATATTCTTCCTGGGAGTTAAACCATTCTGTCTCCTGATCCTTTTGCTGGATATCGGAATTGGATTGATCCATCAAGAAGTAAACTGCTGGCAGGAGGGTAAGTGAGCTCAGTATCCAATTCCAGTTGGATATGGCAGGACTATTTATGATTGAAGAAGGGAAGATCAAGGAAGATTGCGTCACAACCAGATAAATCATCAATAGAAGCAGGAAACCAAAAAAGAATCTTGATTGGTTTTTTTTGACCATTAACTGGTAGAGAGGTAGGAGTAAGAATAACCCAATCGGCATGACTGGCAGGGTTGTGCAAGTGATAAGGACTGAGAGCATCAGAATGGATAATAAAAGGGAAGAAACCCATTCTCGACACTTGTTAAAATAGAGAATGGGTAGTATTGCGATGAGGAGGAGTAAAACAATTTGCAGCACAAGAAAAATGGTTAGACCATGGTTTTTTATAATGAGAAGAGAACCCAAACTATGCAAACCGAGAAAAAGTGTTGCGAGTAGGATTCTACGTTTGGGCAAACTGAACATCTGCAATGCTGTATTTTGTAGGCTGTCCATAGAGTTCCTGATTTGGCTGAATGATATATTTCCCTCATTGAGTATTATCGGCAATCGAGAGTAAACCTTTAGCGTGAATTGGTTTAATTTTTGACCGAGTTTTATTTAGACTGACCTGCAATTCGGTCGGTGGTATAAATGGTTTTATTGGGCAATCTGTCAAAGCTGTATTTCTTATCCAGACTAAGTGGTTGCAAATTTCATAAAAAAACCTGGGCTACTATGCACTTGCATAAGGAAAATTAAGTCAACCATTCTGGCTGTCATCGAGGAAAAAGCATGGACCAAACCAAACAACTGTGGAAAGAGTTTATTATTTCTTTGATCGCCATATTTTTTATGGCAACAGGTACCGGAGCCTATTTATTATTAATGGTGCTGTATCTTGAGCATTTGGGATTTTCTGTCTCAACCATTGGCAGCCTCAAGTCCTTACTATCCATCACAGAAGGGATTGTTGTAATTTTGATCATGCTTTTTTTCCATGGTAAGCATACCCGTCCGGTTCTATTACTCGCCATAGGGATGCAAATTGCTGGAATCTTTATATATGCTTCGCAACCACAGAACTGGCTGATTTGGCTGGCGACCTTTCTAACAGGCGTTGGATTGGGTTTTCTCTTAATCATCCTGTTTGCCCTGCCGATGCAGAAACGGCCGGGGCATGTGCATATGGGCCTGGCGGTTGGCCTGTACACTGCATTGATTGCTGCCGGGAATGCGTTGGGTTCTTTCATTGGTGGCTGGTCTGCGGGGCATATTGGTTATGAATGGTCCTTTGGCATTTCTGCCGCTTTTATGGCGGCCGTGTTCCTTTGTGTTTTACTGATCACAGACGTTCACCGAGTTGAACCATCCCTCCCTGTAGATAAGGGAATGGAGGGCTCAACGACTGAACCAAAGGTAGGAGTAGCCCTCACCTGGCGGATCGGTGTGGTGGCCGGTTTTGCCTTGGCCAGTATGTCCGTGGTATATGAAACCATCTTTCCTATCTTTGCCTTGCGCGTCCTGGCAGTGTCCACCACGTTTGTGGGCTCTTTGGCGGCGATAGAATTGGTCATGGCGGCGATCATCCGTCCTTTGATGGGGTTGGCTCTTAAACGGATAAAATCCAATGCTATGACGTTTCTAAGCCTTATCGCCCAAGCGATATTCTTGTGTCTCATCCCTATGATTGGGACGACCTTCTTATTGCCTGTTACCATTGCCATGATGGGGTTGAGTTTCGGTATTGGGCGTGTATCCAGTGAGACATTATCTATGGAGGGGGTAACGGAAGCTCAATCGATCAGTAAGCGGTTAAGCAGCTATCGTCTGGCAATGATTATCGGCCAGACACTTTCTCCGTTGGTATGCGGCTGGGCAGCAGACCATTGGGGCTACCAAAAGGCCATGATCATCCTGCCATATCTCTTCCTGGCTTTGTTTTTTATAGCCATGAAAATTGGTTTGCAACCTGGTTATTCCATCGCGATTCTTCGTAATAAATTTGGGAAGTAAACCCAATAAAAAATCTACTCCCAGAATCTATAATCATCCAGGTGTAAAAAACAACCTCTTTTCCGTATAACAATAATAGTTTGGATGAATTCCTGCCATAACCTACGATCCGGTAGCTTCTGCATGACAAAACAAATGCAAGGTGCCTATTAGGTGAAACACATGGAGTTTAAAAAATGTTTGCTCACGAACATTTTTGAGCATCACGCGAGGTTGTCTATTAACCTTACATGTAGAAAAGAATGGGTAATTAGTAAGGAAAACACAAAAATAAGGCTTGAAAAGATCAAATTGATGGATTATTGGATATGGAATTGTTTTCAGGTGAATTTAAAATAGTCTCAATTTGATTTCCTAGAACAGGTTTTGATAAATAGTACCCTTGCCCAAAATTGCACGTTAGTGTTTGAAGTTTTTTGAGCTGATCAGTATTTTCAATTCCTTCGGCAACGGTTTTAATACCAAGTTTTTGAGCCATTTCAATTATTGTCTTAACTATTTCAAACCCTTTGGCGTTATTTACGATCTCATCAATAAAGGATTTATCAATTTTTATTGACTCCACTGAGAAGTTTTTGAGATATCCCAAGGATGAGTACCCAGTACCAAAATCATCGATCGAAAAAACAACACCTAACTGGCGAAGATCAGTCAATAGACCATCAATGATTCCTTGATGCTCCACGAAGGAACTTTCTGTAATTTCTAATATCAATCGATTCGGATTTAGACCGGTCATGTTGAGAATTTTTTTTACCTTATCAACAAAATCAATTTGTTTTATTTGTTTACCCGAGACATTAACATTCATCGTAAGATGTTGCATTGTAGGATATATTTGGTGCCACTTTCTAAGTTGTGTGCAAGCTTCAAACATAACCCAATCTCCTAGTTGTGTGATGAAGCCTGACTCTTCAGCGTATGGTATAAATTCAGAGGGCATTACTAGACCACGCAATGGATGCCGCCAACGGATCAGAGCTTCTATGCCTTTAATCTTGTTTTGAGCTAGATCATAGATCGGTTGGTAGACAAGAAATAATTCATTATTAGAAATCGATTTTCGAAGATCTCCCTCCAACTCTAACCGAGACATTGCCAATGTTCGCATCTCAAAGGTAAACACTTCATATTGTGATTTCCCTTTTTCTTTTGCTCGATAGAGGGCAATGTCAACATCCCTGAGTACGTCATCAGAATCAGTATATTCGGCGATATCAAGAACAACTCCAATACTACATGAAATCTGGGACTCTTTATTTTTATAAGAAAAAGGTTGGTTTAAACTTGTTGATATACGTTCAACAACTTCAATGACTGAGTTTTTATTAGCAGTCTGTTCGAGCAGGATAATGAATTCATCTCCCCCAAGTCTGGCAACAGTGTCAATTGCGCGAATACAACATTTTACTCTTTTTCCAATTTCAATTAGGGTTTTATCGCCAAAGTTATGACCAAGGGTGTCATTGATAGTTTTAAAATTGTCGATATCCAAAAAGAAAATTGAATAATGTAATTTTGGCTCGCGTTTAGTTAGCTGGATCGCATGAGACAACCTATCCATGAATAACACCCGGTTTGGCAGACCAGTTAATCCATCATGAAGAGCGTCATGTGATAATTGTTTTTCAGCCTGTTTTCGCTTAATGATCTCTTGTTGCAATGATAGATTTGATTGATTAAGTTCAGAAACATGTTGATTTCCTACATTAAGTGCTTCGGTAAGTTTTGATAGTAGATTATTATTCTCGTTTAATGTAATAATTTGCCTGGTAATTACCAAACCAATGATTCCAGATACACTAAAGAACAAAGCGTTAGAATTAATTATCGCCTCTGAATGATGATATAGTCTTAACAGAAAAAACGCACCGATAACCCAAATGTATGAAAGAGTTGTTATTATTTTCGATTCAGGCTTTTCTTGTAGGTTTGATAATGTACTTTGTAAAACCGAACTTTCATTTCGACTATTTACAACTAGAGCCATATAAATTCCAGATATTGATATGAAAACATTGGAAAATATCCAACCCAAATCGAGGATTCCACCACTTGAATAAGTGCCCAGGGTTGATTGATGTGTATAAATCATATCTGTGACAATCATGATTATCATCCCTGCTGCCAGAATCATGAAAGGTCTCCGGTTTGTTTTTTGATTGAGGTTGTTGATCAACACCAACAATGCGAAGAAAATAATCAAGTCGCCAATAGGATAGGCTATGGTTAGCCAAAGATCCCTAACATTTTCATCAGGATTTGGGCCCACGATAGGCCCAATTATGAAGATCCAAACAGCAAGGGTGGCTGCTATCATGATGATGCTTAAGTCAAGCGTTATTTTTACTCGCTCTAATAAACTTAGTTTCTTGGTGGGAAACAGAGATATTCCAACGAAAAAGAGCGGATAAAAAAGCAAGTAACCCAAATTGCTTAGCGAGGTTACAAGAGGGCTCTCTTGATATAATTCACTGATACTCCAAAAAACATCACCAATGACATAAGCTAAAAGGGCAGCCCCCAAAGCATACCAGGCATAAGCCATTCGTTTTGAGCTTTGAATGGATTTTTGAGCTGCAAAAAAAAGTGAACCTGCAGCAACAAGATCAATGACCGGCGCACTTAAATCCGATATGAGCACAAGTAATGACTCGTTTTCTATTGTCATTAACAAAATTGATGTGACTAATGGCAGGATAATTATTGCGATGATTATGAACCAAAATACCATTGGATTCTTACGTTTAAAAGACTGTATCATTACGATTCCGCCTTGTCTCAATCAATATCATGTGAGCTCGATAATTTATCAATAAATTCATAATAACATATCCAACTTTATTAAGCTGAATTTTGAACTATGATAACTGGGTAACAGCAATTCTGTATAATTGGAAATCCATTTTCATAAAATTGGATAATTGACATTAATTTCCAATCCTTTTTATTGCAAACAACAGATTGGAAAATGAAAAGATTGTTTTCTCAGGTATGCCTTCGCTCATATTTACTTTAATTACATAAGTACATCCAATAAGTTGATGGTTTTCAGGATATCCTCATTAAAGTACCCGCTATCCATCCGAAGAGTGATTTCCAAGTCCTCGTTTTTAAGATAGGCTATGATTTCTTTGATCATTACTGCTGTGACGTTGGAGGTGCATGTATCTCCGCTTCTGTTATAGCCGGTCAAATATGTTTTGATTTTCATCGCGGATGGTAAGCTGGAGGATGCAAAAGTTGTTTCCAACTTTTTTAGGGTTGGATTCTTTACCGGCGCCTTCCTGGTGATCCTCCACAATGACCACACTGCAGTCGATATTTATGGTGTTGGATTTAATTTCCTTTCACAACAACTTTTTGAAGATTTAAAAATTGATTTTTCACAGTATTGGGGTTGTCTTGTAATTTAAGGTTCCTAAAAATTTGGAAACCGTTTCCTGCTCATTGATCGTGATAGTAAATTCATTAACCAGGGGCCAGCTTTGGCAATAATTTTAATCGTTCCAATTTATTAATCCCGACAAAGTTCCAACGGAACATTTTATTTTGTGATTCATCATCATATTGTTGGTAGATGCATAGTCAAAAACAAGTTTGTGATTAATCAAATGTACCGTCCCATTCTTAATGGCATGTTCGAGAAGTTGGGAGTTTACTTCAAGTTTTATGGTTTTCTTACTAAGAAATGTAGTAGATGGATAGGAGTCCTTCATCTTATCCATAGAAGAGGCACAGAGGGAAGATGCTTATTCGCCTTGACCCATTTGTCAATTAAGCAATGAAAGAAAGTGGCAGCGTAAAGAAGGCGTAAAAATTTTGTTTGGAGAAATTTACGGTAGAATAACGGTAAATTTATGGTGATAATACAGTAATATTGTCATAATTAGTTCATGAAAAAGAAACGGATTACTCATGGACAGGCGATGGTTGAATACGCACTCCTTGTGACGATGGTAGCCATCTCCATGATTGTTATTATGGGAACTGTAGGTGGCGCTGCCGGCACTATCTGGCAGGCAATTATTGATAATTTTGAAACCAATCCCATGTTCAGCGTTCCGACAACCTCTACTTCCGGTACACCAGATACAACAACACCTGGAACTCCTACGACTGCTCCCACCTCGACTATAACCCCAGGCGGACCAAGTTTAACACCAACAGAAACGTTGGTATTTACCCTTACACCATCTTTGACTTCTACTGAGGCTCCAACCGAAAGCCCAACTGCAACCTCAACAACTATGATCGAGACTCCTGTACCTACTGCCGGACCGGTTTATGTAAAAGTGACTTCCGTTGTTGTCAAAAGGCAAATTAAGGCAATTCGAGTTGAAATCAGTGTAAATGAGACTGTTGATTTAAGAGTCTATGATACTCAGAGTAATGTGACAAAAGATGTTACCTGTAAAGGTAATTGTTCCGTAAGTTTCGACCCATTACCAGGCGGCGGCTACATTTCAGTTACAAGTTCATCTGGAGATAAAATAATTCAAAAATATAATCCAGAGTAAAGTAAATTATATAAACACAAAAGGCCTTCTGCATCTTTGTTTCAGCAGGCCTTTTTTTATTTCCAGAAAAAAATAATAAAGTGAGGACAGTTCTTCGATTCTTAAACTGCAATTTGACATAACTGTATCTAGAGAAATCGTTCTTTGATTTCTAAACCTCTGCAAGCGGTCGATGATGAATCCCGAAAACAGCTTAAAAAAGAACTACAGACTGTTTGCTCCTGTAAATTAGAAGGTTAAACAGTCTGTAGTTCAAGTCTGTCGGGGCGAGAGGATTCGAACCTCCGACCTCTTGCACCCCATGCAAGCACGCTAACCGGGCTGCGCCACGCCCCGAATGACAAGTGCAATTATAGCCCCGAAAGCCATTTTTGACAATAGCTCAGATTTAATGCATTTGGAAAAAAGTTGGTGGCTAATGGGACTATTTCTGGGCACAAAAGAAAAAAGTTGGTACATACGTCATGCGTGAGCCATCCAGAACGGCATACTGATTCATCTCAGCCAGTTGTTCTAAATTGATGTTCATACCGCTGTGAGGGGCGTCATAAAGGATATTCTCAATATCCGTACTCTGATTGAGGTTTTCAAGCGCTGTTTCCTGCCATTCACTGCCTAAAATTCCACCATATTGTGCATGAAAGCCGCTATTTGTCAGCATCCCTTTCAATTTGCGTCCAATCGATGGATCTGCACCCATTTTGGTTAAGGCAGCCAGTTGGATGGATTTGATGATCTCTAATTCCCCAGGAAAATCAATGCGGCCGCCATAATCCGGTTCAGCAAAAATCAGCAGCCATCCGCCGGGTTTCAGGCAGCGCTTCAATTCCATAAGTACCTGCAAGGGGGATTTTACCCAAAGAAAAAAATAGTGTGAAAAGATACACTCAAAACTATTATCAGCAAAGGGAAGATTCAATGCATCCGCAGCTGCCAATCTGGACTGGAGAAGGGGTGCTGCAAACTGCAAACTAGGTAGATGATGATCAACCCCGTATGCAGGACCAAGCCGCTGTTCCCATTCCTGCAGAATGACTCCTGTGCCGCATCCCACCTCCAAACAGCGTTGTTCGGAGGTTATGCCGCAGCGATTTATTAAATGGGAACGTATACTGTTGGTCCATTGCGCCTGGCCTAGAAATTGTGCATGGCGCTTTTGCAAATCATCAAACATCTTATGCTTTTTTGGATTGCCAGATGGTCTGCCATTCGTCAGTTAAGATATTGCCCCATACTTCAGGGATACCTTGTGCTTCCAATACATCTCCATCGGGTTCCACATATAACCAGGCTTTACCGGCGCCGATCCCAGCGTCTTCGGTATTGAGCGTCTCAAGGGCAACCGGGTTGAAACTTGAATAGGGAACCGGAATGTCCCAAACCAGGGTCAGGTTCAATTCTGCGACCAGCTGCTGCAAACGTTCCAGTTCGGTCTTTAAATGCAGACTGTCGATGCTAAGAGAAATAGAAGGTGCTCCCATTTTTGCAGTTTTACGTATTGCTTCTTCCATCAACTCCTGATTGTTAACGGTCAGGGTGAAATGGACGGTGACATAGACATCTTCGGCCAAACAGTCCCTCAGAGCTTCCCAGGATTGGTCACTTTGGGGATCAACCATGAGCATGATATGATCTACACCACTTGCAAGCAGTTGGTGTAGATAATCCGGCTCTGTCAGGCGATTTCCATCGGTTAATAAACCAGAAACCAGGCCCATTTCTTCGGCATATTCAATGATATCCAATAGATCCGGACGCAGGGTGGGTTCGCCGCCGGTAAAATTCACATGGGGTATTCCAGCTTGCCAGATCTTTTTCAAGACAGTTTGCCATTCAACCGTACTCAATTCACGGATGACTCTTGAGGAGGGGGCGACATGTTTATTGCTTTCAGCATCTGATTGATACGTCAATGCGAGATCCATGCGATAAGGCGCGCTGATGTTTGCTGAGTATGGATTTATACGGTCAAATCCGAAGAAGGTGACCGGGTCAAGATCGGTGGATTCCAATAGTCCAGTGATTTGATTTTTTAAGTTACCATAATCTGATGCAGCCTGTTCCCTGGCTACCCGGTATCGTTTCGCTACCTTGGCTGCAATATCTTCATCTTTTTCACCCTGGATCATGTAATAGGCATATTCAGCCGCTGTCTGGTTGAGATGCAGGACAGTAGAGGCATTGAGAATAAGCAATCCACTGCCGTCCTCTTCGACACGGAGATGATAACGTAAATTGGCTTCATCTTCCTGAGGGCTCTGATAATGGTACATACCCACAGGCAGGGGAATGATGGTCGGAAAAAAATACTCTTTGATTTTCTGAAAGGTATTCATCATGTCACTCCGGAAAAAATCATAGGATATGAACGGACACGGGTGCGGTTACTTTGCCTGCATCCCTGGCGAGGGGACATCCGCCGCCGCATTCGGCATTAAAGTCACAGGCAAAACATGCTTCAGGTAAATCTTGATGATTTCTTAATTTTGTCGCAAGGGGATGATTCCAGATACTGTCCCATGAATCCGTGCACAAGTTGCCCAGGGATTGATAGTAGGATTGGCAGGGCAGGACGTCCCCATTGGGTTCGATACACATATTGTAGCGGGCTGCGGAGCAGCCTTTGACGCCTAATTCAAAATGAACCGGGTTAAAGTGGCAATATTGGGTTGGGGTGTACCAAATCAGACGCTGGTTTTGCTGATCGGTTACGCTTCTGGCGATATCCAATAATTCAGGCAGCTCTTCTTCAGGAATCCCTGTATTGATCTGCAAACCAGCACCGGAATAAATGAGCGCATTGAGTCCCACGGTGGGAACTTTTAGCTCCCCAAGATATTCCAGGGTTTCACGCAGGCCGTCCACATTAACGTTGAGCATGGTGGTGTTGGTCATGACATAGAGGGAGCTTTCCACGGCATTACGAATGCCTGCCACGGTTTCTTGCCAGGCGCCTGGGCTGCGAACCATGCCGTCATGAATTTCCGGGATGTGGGATTCGAAGGTGATTTGTACATGGTCCAGCCCGGCATCCACGAGGGATTTGACGTACTGGGCATCCTGCAATCTACGGCCGTTGGTGTTTAGGCCTGTGATCAGCCCATTATTTTGCGCATAGGCAATAAGTTCGTGTAAATCTTTTCTTAATGTCGGTTCACCGCCGGTGAAAACAACATGGGGAATGCCAATTTTCCAGATACGATCCAGGTTCGTTTTCCATGCTTCGGTGGATAGCTCTGGAAAGTTACGGCTGCGGGCATTGTAGCAATGTGCGCAATCGTTATTGCAGCGGTAAGTGATCGCCAGATCCATACGATAGGGTGCCATGGGTTGGTTGGAAAAGGGCAGGGCTAATTCCAGATCCAAATCACAAACCGGGCATACGCCTTCAGGATTCAACAAACCCTCTACACGGGCAATGGTCTGATCATAATCCATCTCCAGATCGGGATGATTGCCGTATAAGTCCCGCAGGGTATGCAGGATATTTGTTTTACTTTGTTGATTCAAATATCCATAGGTCATGGATGCAGCAGAAGCATTCAGATGGATGATGCTGTTGGCGTCAACAAACAAGACGGCATGGCCGTCTTGTTCGCAACGTAAATGGATATGATGTTCAAAGCCATTATTTTCTTTAAAAAAGTGATATAGACCTGGAGTAGGAATAATGGAAGCAGATTCAGAAAGGAAAATCTTCTGAATTTGCTTAGTGAATTGATCCAGGGATTTGAATCCCATTATCTACCGCCACCAGCACAGGCACAGGCGCAGCCAGCACATGCACAGGCACAAGCACAACTGCTCCCACCGCCGCCCCTGGAACCTCCACTGGAGGTACTGACAGGCACCGGGTTGGTTTTATTGGTGATGGTGCTGGTGAAATCGGTGATATTACCAACCACACCGGCTGAAAACGACTGCATTCCACTGACCATGGAGGCGGCAAAATCGGAACCCGGTAGACTGGGTACTGAAAAGGTCTGACCTGAGCCTCCGGAGATGGGCATCGTCGGGCGGGCTACGCCGCCTGCTGAGCGATAACTCGGATCGAATCGTCCCCACCACATGGGGTAGAACTGGGGTGTGCCGACAAATACAGTCTGGGTGCGCTTGTCAAAATCGCGATCCAGCATGGTCCAATCCATCACTTCGTCGTATTTGGCGACTTTTACATCCGGCGTATCCACGGCTTCCACCATATTCCAGGCTTTTTCCATGATGGTTTCGTAGTATTTAACGGTTTCTTTGTGACTGAAACCCTTCATTTTGGTAGTAACTAATTTCACCAAGGACACCATGACGGCTTGCAATTCTTTGGTACGTGCTTTGGGAGTATCCGCTTTAAACGCTTCAATAAATTCGGTTTCATAGGTGCGCATGCCTTCAGGCTGCGGATCCGTTATCTTTAATTCAAGCGGATCTTTGGTAGTTACTTCAGCAGCGCCTTTTTTAATCACCGAGAACAAAATCATGGTCAGCACTTTGTCCATGGGATTTTCCAACAAAATGGCTGCTTCCACCGCAGTCAAACCCCGTTTTATGCCGTGCCCCTCAATGGCAATTTTGGGCGGTAAGTATTTCAACTTGCGCTTTTTTGCTCCCCAAATAGATTGATAAAAGCCTAATCCAAAGATGAGAATGAAGAATGAAGAGAAACATAAGCAGATTATGCTGTCTTCATTGATCTCCAGCGCTGGTTCCGTTACTATGGCAGTTTCTGGGACCAGGCGCATGGGGAAACTGGAGCCAAAAGTATATTCTCTTGAACTTGAAGCTTGAGTTGTGGTCCATTGGTAATAAACTTGTCCTGCATTGTTGATGCCGCTGGAAGGGGTTTCTTCACCAGGCCAATTGGTTGGTTTAAACCATCTTGGTTCTTCGGTTGTCATCCCAGCGGGCAGGATGATGGTGACCGTCAGTTTCATTTTTTCATTGCTTACGTATTCACTGCCAAAGTAATTGGGAGAAAACTGCATACTGGCATAAGGTTCACTTTCCTCATTGGTGGCCTTGTAAAGTACATTTTTGACTTGAGGAATATTGACATGAACTACACCTCTGCTTCCTGGGCGGATTGCGTTGCTGCCTAAACCCAGCGCAATGCCGGTTACATAGGGTGAATTTTCGATATTGGTTATTTGTTTACCATCCACCTCTGCGGTGATGGAGCCTAGGGAATAGTTTGTGTTCGGTAAACCGATGTCAACAAAATCTATGGCATCTGCGCTGGGCTCATTTATAAAGGTAATAGTGTAATCAAAGCCCATCGTGCCATCATCATTGACTGTTACAAAAAGCTGGGTTTCCTCAACTGAAAATAGATAGGTTTGCGCGCTGACTGAACCACTTTGTGCAAAGAGTAAGAATGCAATAACGAGAAAACCAAAGAATCGTTTGACCATCTTCATCTCCTGCAGAATTACCACTTTGGCTCTTCTGTAAGCTGATAACTAGAATTACAATAAGGACAGGTGACCACCGGGGCTCCAGCGACCATTTCGATATTGTTTTTTGAGAGCGAACCCCCACAGGATTTGCATTTGAGCGAATCCAGGTTTATGTCACCGGATAAATCAATCTTATAGGTGAATTCTTGATTTCCGCCCTCCAATGCCGCATTTCTTCTGGAGGCCAGGAAAATGATAATAAAGCCAATGCCAACGCTGAGTAAACCGATGACTACCCACCCCCAACCGCCACCGGATGAACTACCGGCTCCCCACATAAATAAGACTCCGAAGAAAATTAAAATCGCAGCAGCAAGATATGCGATGATTTTTCCAGCACCCATGATACCCTCCAAAGAATGATTAAATATATCTCACTCAATTTTACTGTCAAATTATGATCTTTAGAATGTTAGAATAAAAAGGAATCAAACCAGTATATGTATAATAGTACAAAACCCGGAAATTGGTGTGGAAAATGGATGAAAAAATGGATTTTGCACGTTATCTGCAACTAAAAGAGGAGCTGAGTTATCACAGCTATCGCTATCATGTGCTGGATGAACCTCTGGTCAGTGATGGAGAATATGACCGCCTATACCATGAATTAAAGGCGCTGGAAACCCAGCACCCGGAATGGATCACGCCGGACTCGCCCACCCAGCGCATTGGGTCAGCCGCCGCTGGAAAATTTGCCAAAGTGGCACATCCTGCCCCCATCCTCAGTTTAGCTAACGCTTTCAATAAGGAGGATTTGCGCGCCTGGTTTGAGCGTATTGCCAAACTGGATGAACGGGTGCTGGATGCAGAGTTTGTGCTTGAACCCAAATATGATGGTCTGACCGTTGTTTTACAATACGAAGATGGCCTATTAGTGAGGGCCGCCACCCGCGGGGACGGCGTAATTGGGGAAGATGTCACAGCCAACATCCGCACCATGCAAACCATTCCCTTGCAAATCCCAGTTAAGAAATCAGGTTTGTCGGTCCCTCGCCAGCTCGTGATTCGCGGGGAAGTCTTGATTTTCCTGGCAGATTTCGAAGTTTTAAACCAAAAACTACAAGAAGCGGGTGAGAAAACGTATGTCAATCCGCGCAATACGGCTGCCGGTTCGCTGCGTCAATTGGATCCGGCCATGACGGCCGCGCGTCCGTTGAAAATATTTTGTTATGACATTGTGGCTGCTTCGGAGGATGTTCCCTTACCTGCAACACAATGGGAAATTCTCAAGTATTTAAAAGATCTAGGCTTTACCACCTCTGCACTGCCTGAATTTTCCGCTTCCATCGATGAGGTCATCCGACTTTGGCCAGGCTGGTTGGAGCGACGGGATGCGCTGCCCTTTGAAATTGACGGCGTTGTGGTCAAAATCAACCAACGTGCTCTGGCAACCGACTTGGGCTTCGTGGGAAAGGACCCGAGGGGAGCCATTGCGATCAAGTTCCCTGCCCGGGAAGTTAGTACCATGCTGGAAGATATTCGTGTCAATGTGGGCCGTACCGGAGTATTGACCCCCTATGCGGTATTAACTCCGGTAGAGATTGGCGGGGTGGTGGTTAAACAGGCCACTCTTCATAACTTTGACTTTATTGCCGAGAAGGATATCCGCATTGGGGATCGGGTTTTTGTGAAGCGAGCCGGGGATGTGATTCCCTATATTATTGGACCCATTCCCGGTACGCGCACCGGCAAGGAACAATCCTATCAACCGCCGCAAGCCTGCCCAACCTGCGGATTACCTGTGGAGCACTTCCCTGGGGAGGTCGCCTGGTTCTGCGTCAATGCAGCCTGTCCGGCGCAATTGATCCGACATTTGGAACACTTCGTTTCCAGGGGAGCGATGGATATTGTCGGTCTGGGGATCAAAGTAGTTGAACAACTGGTTGACAATGCTTTGATCCAGGATGTGGCTGATCTCTATATTCTCAAAGTGGAAGACTTATTGAAGTTAGAGGGCTTTGCTCAGAAAAAAGCGGATAATGTTGTAGATGCGATAACTACATCCAGAAACCAACCGCTAAATCGCTTGCTTACCGCTCTTGGTATTCACGGTGTAGGAGAAGTGATGGCCAATGACCTTGCCCAGCATTACAAGACGATAGACAACCTGCGACAGGCCCCATTGGCGGATTTAGTTACTCTGGAGGGTGTAGGGCCAAACATCGCCCAGGCGATTGTGGATTGGTTTGCTAATCCGGTAAACCAAAAGCTGCTCGAAAAATTCCGTGCTGCAGGGGTTTGGCCGGAAGTGAAATCCTCAGCGAAGCCGGCTCAGGACTTGCCCTTAGTGGCCCTGACGTTTGTGATTACCGGAACGCTTCCTACCTACGGTCGGGATGAAATGAAAGAATTGATTCAGGAGCATGGCGGTAAAGTCACCGGCAGCGTCAGTAAGAATACGAGCTATGTGCTGGTTGGCGAAAATGCGGGTTCCAAAGCCGATAAAGCTCAGGAATTAAATATTCCCATGTTAAGCGAAGCACAACTATTAGCAATGATAAAATAAAAGTCTTATCGGTTTCCTTTCATTAACCGAAATTTATATAGGCAAAATAAACAGGCAGAACTTATGGACATCATCATTGAGAAAGAGAAGATCAAAAATTTGCAGCAGCGGCATCCCTGGATCTATGCCCGCTCGATTAAATCCATGCAGGGGACACCCCAGAACGGCAGCGTGGTGCGGGTTGTGGATGAGGAGGGTCTGGTGTATGGCTGGGCTTCCTACAGCGCTGAATCCGCTATTCGAGCCCGCGTGCTGACCTGGGATGCTAGTGCGGTGATTGATGCCCAATGGATTCAAGATCAATTGGCGCGGGCCATCCAAGCCCGCGAATCCATGTTGGATACCGAGAACACGGCCTGTCGTTTGGTACATGGGGAGTCTGATTTCTTCCCTGGTCTGATTGTGGATCGCTATGACACGCAGTTGGTGGTGCAGTTTCTGACGGCCGGCAGTGAGTTCTGGAAAGCGGAAATTGTGGACGCCCTGCGTACGATCACCGGTCTGGACGATATCTTCGAGCGGTCGGATGTGGATGTACGTAAGCTGGAGGGTCTGGTACCTGTTAAAGGCGTTTTAAGCGGCAATACACCGCCGGCTTTGATCCGTATTCTGGAAAATGGCATCGTCTTTAATGTGGATGTGGTCAATGGGCAGAAGACCGGCTTCTTTCTGGATCAACGGCGGAACCGTCAGACGATTCAACCTTTCTGTGCGGGCAAACGGGTATTGAATGCTTTTTGTTACAGCGGCGGCTTTACGGCTTATGCCATAAAAGCCGGCGCGGACCAAGTGATTTCCATTGATTCCTCTGCGGATGCCATTGCGCTGGGGCGCGGCAATATGGGAATTAATCATCTGCCGGACATTGAATCCGACTGGGTCACCGGCGACGTTTTTCAACTGCTGCGCCGCTACCGTGATTCCCGGGATACGTTTGATGTGATCGTGCTGGATCCGCCAAAATTTGCCCCAACCATTCATCAGGTTGCCCAGGGTGCAAAAGGCTATAAGGATATTAACTTACTGGCTTTTAAATTATTGCGACCAGGTGGAATTTTGTTCAGTTTTTCCTGCTCCGGCGGGGTGGACAAAGAATTATTCCGCAAAATCCTCACTGGTGCGGCGGCGGATGCCAAAGTGGATGCCCAAATTTTAGGCACCATGGAACAAAGCCCGGATCATCCGGTGGCCTTGTCTTTTCCGGAAGGATCGTATCTGAAGGGATTGATCTGCCGAGTGAGGTAGAAGGTATTTTAAAAACTAAACTGACGGCAGAATTAAATAAACCTTGGTTTATCATTTTATTGTCCTGAAATTCGTTTTATATGGAGAAATTGGCTATACAAGTAATACATGAGAAACCAGATTGAATCACCCCCACCTCTGATCCTCCCCCAAAATCCTGAAAAGCGGATTTTAGGGGAGGACGGTTAATCGTCTCATCACAGAGTAATCGATTTTTGTTGATTGCAAAAAGTATTTTGGATGGGTAAAGATGTCAAATATTTTCAAATATTGAAAACAATTTACCGAGTCTTAATAATGAGATCGGTTTTTGTGATTAATTTCTTGGATTTTACTTACAGAACACTTGTATTCGTGTATTCTTCCAACAATTTCACCCGATCCATTCTGCCCCTCTTACGATTGACCACGATCTGCAGTGCTACCGGAGGGACTTTGATTTTATATCCTTGCCAAACCACTTCTTCCAGATGGGCTTTGGCGTAAGGACCGCAGTCTACGGGTTCAGGATCATCCAGAGCGGCAACAGGATCAGAAGCGATATCGATGCGGGCGTGAGAGAAGAGCACGCCAAAATCCCGGGTGAGCCAGCCGCCAGTATCCACAATAGGTTCGATAATCACATCTGCAAATAGTTGATTGATCATGGGAATGTCCGCATGATCCAGCATGATATCCACATCATGAGGATTGAGAGGAATCCCACGAACACAGGCTGCACAACTGCCTACCAGCCACCAGTGAATATCAGCACCTTTCACGCGTTGTAGGAAGAAGAGGAGGGCATCTTGCCAAGGGATTGGAGAAAAGTAGCCTAACTGATTGAACATACTTTCCGCATTTTTTGAATAGTGGCGCATAATCTGGTCGAGATGTGGCGTATTTGCGGAAAAGCTTTTGATATAGGCGTCTCCGTCTGCCTGATAAAAACACATCTGGAAGACAGGCTCATATCTGGGATCAAAATCCGAGATTCTAAAAGTAACATGCTCTGAGTTTTCTAAAAACGATAGTTTCAATATCATCACCCTCCATGGATTCAAGTCCTGAATCGCAGTTAATGCATCTGCGCTCAAAACCCATTTATACCGCATCCACACTTAATGCTACCCAGCCAAACGGATGGAATTATCCCTGATCAACAGTACAGAAAGCAAAACTAACCGTTTGTATTTTTACCAAAAGGCAATTTGTAAAGAATAGAGTGATTTTAGGCTGAAAGGAGTAAATAATGGAGAATAAGGCAGCAATTATTATGTGGATGGTATTGTAGCTACCTGATTTCTCCCATTTTGTTTGGCCAGATATAAGGCTTCATCACTGGATTGGAGCAACTCTTCAAAGGTCGTGATGCCCGTCTCCAACGTGGCGATACCAATGCTGACGGAAAGGTTAACCTGATTTGTATTACACCGAAAATTATATTCAAAAATGGTTTTTCGAATACGTTCAGCCATATTGACTGCTTCAATCAGATTGGTCTCAGGGAGAGCAAAAACAAATTCTTCACCTCCATACCGCCCAAAGATATCCATCTCACGCGTAGAATCCTGACATAACTGTGCTACTTGTTTGAGGACAGTATCTCCAAAGGGATGGCCATACTGATCATTGACTGCTTTGAAGTGATCGATATCCAACATCAGGATGGATAAAGGCGCATGGTATCGTTTGGCTCGGGCAAACTCAATTTTTGCCAGGTCATAAAAATGGCGCCGGTTAAAAACACCTGTTAGACCATCCTTGATGGCCATATCCTTTATTTCTTCAAATAATCGTGCATTTTCAATGGCGATGGTGACTTCATTGGCAAACATTTGGATTAATTCTCGCTGTTCATCGAGAACAATAGGAATATGGGTTGTGATTGCAAGAAAACCCAATGGCTTACCCCGAATAGATAAAGGAAAAATTTTCCATTCGGATTGGAAGGAAGGGCTTAGTGGGTTTTTATTGAAAACCGGTGCCAGTTTAATGGATGAGAACTCTGAGGGACTTATTTGTTCGGAAATAGAGAGCGTGCATTGATCTGCTGGAGGATCATATGGCGTGATCTTTTTTTGACTGTCAATTTGGAGGCCGCTTTTGTATTGGTATTGGTCCTCATTTTGCAAATAAATGGTAGCACTATGAATGGGTACAAGTTTGGTCAGGGAAATCAAGGTTTGGTTCAGAACATCATCCAAATCTTGTTGTGAAACAAGATCACTGAGCAGAACTCTAAAAGTTTCGGAGACGTCCTTTTCATATTGCGCTTTTTGTTTTGCAGTTTCTAATTGGTGATACATGCGGGCATTGGAAATGGCCAAACCACATAATTGCGCAATGGTTACTGCAAGATTCATATAGCGCAGCTTATATTCCGGAAGATTCAAGTTTTCGATTATCAGCACGCCAATCAATTCGTGATAATGCGTCATTTTCAAAGAGAACCCCGACTCGCCTTCAAGAATTGGCGAATCAAGGTCACGAGACCAAACTTGGTTTGCCTCAAATTCTGCCGTTGATAAAGAATGATCACCACGTTGGATAAGAATGCCATCTTTGGCGGGAAGATAAATAACTTTTTCCGCAGAGAAGAGCATGGTAAATAAATCCACGATTTCAGCAATCGCGTCGACCTCATTGTGGATTTGGGTTAAATTCATCAGGAGATCCATCGCCATGGCATAGTCTGCCGAAATTTGATAGGTTTCCCCCATCATTATTTTTATCTGGCTTAAATTTATCTTGTGCTGCCATTCCATTACGATGGAGGAGAGAACCATTTTCATGTAATCTAACCCAATGGGCATGCAGTCAATGGGCAGATCCAGATATTCGCCCAGAAGTTTGAGTTGGTTTAGGCTGTCCTTATAAACCAGCGTATCGATCAATAATAGCTTATTGGAGGATTCATGAAACATGTCTCTGGCGGTTTGTTGATCCAAGCCCCATCGGGATAAATGTTCCTTCCAATGGGAAAGCCAGCCTGGCGCAACCAGATGAGTTCCCTGATTAAAATGATAACTGACCTCTGAGGGCGGAATAATCATATGAAGACATTGTTCAAAATGGGAGAACTCGTATTTTTGATGGGTATTGTCACAGCCAATGCAGTTCGTATAACAACCAACAATGTGAATTTCTGTCTCAGGGTCTTGACCTAATGAATCCAGACTTTTTTCAGCTTCTTTTTTTAAATGAGGATGACGGCAGACTTCCGGTAGAAAGAGAAATTCAACCGAATTCCATAGCTGAATTTTGGCTATTTCTTCAATTTCTTTTTGGTAACTTTGACATAATACTAGAATTAATTTCTTACTCATTAGTCCGCTTTAGGTTCAGACTCAACCCAATTAAGGGGATATTGGCCCCATTCCATAACCGCATTGGAGATTGCTATCAGGGTGTCTTCCGAGACTTGATATGGGATCTCACCATGGTTATCCGATAAGATGAATCCTCCGCCTGGTCCAGCTTGGGAAATGGCTGTCTTCACAGCATTCTCGGCTTCCTGGTCCGTCCATCTTCGCATTTCAATCCCGTTTAAATTTCCAAGAATAGTCAACCGGCTGGCTAACTCTTTCTTTAATTCTGATAAGTTTTCATCAATACTGATTCCAACAATCGCGGTACCAGAATCCACAATTGGATCAATAATTTTGTGGCATCGTCCTGAAGCAAAGTGAGTGGCGGTTGGTCCCTGGATTTGGCTGAGAGTTCGTTTGGCGATAGGTTGGGATAGAAGGGAATAGATTTCCGGGGTGATAATGGTGTTGGAAGAAACAGGATCAAAGAAGCAAATTGCGGTAGCACCGGCAGCCAACTGCGCGTTTGCCCAAGCCACACAAAATGCCTCATTGATTTTCATGAGTTGTTGGAAGAGCTTGGGCTGGAACAATAACAAATCCAAATAAGGCTCAAATCCCATTTGCATGACCGGTAAGGAAAAGGGAGACATGACCACGCCGATGATCGGAATCTCATCTTTAGCAACGGCTTTCAATTTTCTTTGAGTTTCCAATACATTTTGCAGCATAGGGGATTGGTTAATATCTGGAATTTGTAAGGATAAGATATCGGAAGGTTGTTTTATGATCGGTTCTCCCGCATTGGGCGGTCCATCTTCTACAAAAATGGATTCTCCGCCAAAAGCTTCAACTTCCAAAGAAGCATAATGGAAGCCGTAGAAGCAATCGTTTTGGTATTTTTTCTGCATGCGCAGTTGGGCTTCAACCACATTTTCCGCTTTAGAAAAATAGGACTTTATACTGAGTCCCAATTCTTTCGCGCCGTGCAGGGTAAGCAGTAAGAACATGGGTACTCGGTCCGGTTCTTTTTGCCCCAGGGTGGTGAGGACACGCTGCATAGAATTCATGGAAGGTGATTTCATAACAGCTCTCCCAGCATACGGCGGACAGTTTTTACCGCTTCCGGGGCTGAAGCTCCGTAGCCGTCCGCTCCAACTTCGTGCCATAATTGGCTGTCAAAATTAAAAGGTGCACCTCCAACGATGACTTTAATTTGGTTTCCTTTCTCTTTGAGACGAGTGATTAATTGTTTTATATGGAGTGCGGAAGGTAACATTAAAGTAGAGATAAGCAGGATTTTAACTTTTTCCTGTGTTGTTCGTTCGACGAGTTCATCTGATTGCATTTGTCCAAAATTGGATATTTCAAAACCGCTGGCCCGTAAAGCAGAATAGACAATTCGTTTACCCAGGATATGGTAATCTTCAAAAGTTACAATCGCCATTTTGGGTTGCATAATCCGGGATGGATCCGAAGGGGGGAGGATGAGATCGACCATTTCTTCGCAAATTCTGCCGCTCATGTAGACCTGTGAGAGGGAGTATTCTCCATTCTCCCAGCCGAGACCTATTTTTTCCAATACGGGTACGATCAGAATTTCGACCAGATGAAAGGGAGATTCGTTTTGAAAAGCGGTAGTCAAAATATCTTTGACTTTATTCTTGTCGATCCTTAATAATGCATTTTCAAGCTCAGCTTGCAAAGCTACCATTGAATTTATATTCATATTTGGCTACCCAAATAACCCTTTTTTTATAAATAAAGAGATACCAATAAAACGTGGGGATAGTAAGAATAATTTTAATAAGATCCATTCCTATCTTGTATTATCTCAAAGGGGCAGATTTCCGGGCACAAATTCCATGTAAAAAAATTGTTATTTTTCAGCCTTTATTCCGAAAATCATCGGAATTAACGTCAAATTTATTTTTATTATGTCAAATTAGAAGGATTACTCAACAAATAACAAAAATGACTGCCCAAAATAGGCAGTCATTTTCATTAGGTGGAGATGGCGGGAGTCGAACCCGCGTCCGAAAGAGATAACCCTCGGATGTCTACGAGTGTAGTTAGTTTTTGATTTAGCTCACTGTATTAAAAACTAACCAAAATACAGGTCGCGAGTCACTCAGACCCGAAAGTCCTCTTAAGCACATGGTGTGACGTTATGTGCAGCACATTGACATTGTGTCGCCCGATTCTGACCCGGTCAATGGACGGCTCAGGCGGACGTGGCCTCTTCAGGAGGCCTCGCTCAGTCACTTACTATGCAGCAAGTGGAAGAGCTTGGAAGTTTGTGCGTTTGGCACTTAAGGTTTTGTGCTGATTTTCCGAGGTCGGCACCTCTCGACTCGCAATCCGGGACCACCTTCCCCCGTCGAGACCGGTCATCCCCATATCTACCTCTATTATACCAGAAGAATGCTTAACTAAATTCAATCGCAGGGTTTGCGTAGTGGAAATTCGGGGTTAAGGGTACAATTGGGGAGTGTGCCTGGCACATCAAATATCCATTGAAGAGGTGAAGTATGATCGAGGTTTTTAAGAATACGATCAATGGGTTGGAAAGTCTGCAATCAGTGGTTGAAGGTGCCTGGATAAATTGTTGTGCGCCTACCACAGAAGAGATCGACGAACTCTCAACCCTGGGTATCCCGCAGGATTTTGTGACCTACCCCTTGGATATTGATGAACGGCCCCGTATTGAGCGAGAAGATGACGGCAGCATGTTGGTGGTCATTCGCGTACCTGAATATCAAGGGCAGGGCGTAGATGTGCCTTATACCACTACACCACTGGGGATCATTTTAACGGCAAAATATATAATGACTGTCAGCAGTGAGCCGAATGAGATCATTCATCAATTCACCTCAGGGCGTGCGCGGCGTTTTTCAACCAGTAAGCGAAACCGTTTTTTATTAATGATCTTATTGCAAACTGCTACTACATATTTGAGTCACCTGCGTGAAATCAACAAAATAGTGGACAATTTGGAAGACCAATTGCAGCAATCCATGCGCAACAAAGGGGTCATGGATTTGTTGAAATATAAGAAAAGTTTGGTGTATTTCACCACAGCGCTGCGTTCCAATCAGTTGGTGCTTGAACGTCTGCAGCGCACTCAATTATTTATGATGTATCCGGATGATATGGATTTGTTGGAAGACGTGATCACCGAAAATCAACAGGCTATTGAAACAACCAGTGTATCGAGCAACATTTTAAGTTCCATGATGGATACCTTTTCTTCGATCATTTCCAACAACTTGAACAGTGTGATGAAATTTTTGGCTTCCGTGACGATTGTACTAAGTGTCCCTACGATTATCACCAGCTATTTTGGGATGAATGTTTCTTTACCCTTTGAGGCGCATTCGGTAGCGTATCTGGAAATCATTGGCATCATTTTATTAATTTCCTTGATTGTAATTGCCATTTTTATGAAAAGGGATTGGTTCTAACCGCCAGTTTTCCTGTCAGGAACCTCCTGACTACAGTTTTACCAGACTTGGTTTTTAAACAAAAAAGATGAGTTGGTTCCAAGTATTTGGATACTCATCTTCTCATATAAAGAATTGTGGGCGGAACAGGGCTCGAACCTGCGACCCCATCCTTGTAAGGGATGTGCTCTAACCAACTGAGCTACCCGCCCGACAAAAAGATTATACTTTATTATAGGCGGTTTTGAAAAGGCTCAATGAAATTTTACTCTTGACCCAATTGGAGTACTGTATGAGATTCGTTCGTTATCAGGAAAATGCAGGTCCAATCCGTTTTGGATGGGTTTATCAGAATCAGGTGGGTCCAATTGATGGCACTCCCTTTGGCGAGTATCGTCGACTGGAAGTGGATACACCCATCGCGTCTGTCAAACTATTTGCTCCCGTACTTCCCGGAAAAATCATCTGTGTGGGACGGAACTATGTGGAGCATGCCCGCGAACATGGTGCAGAAGTACCCCAAATCCCGTTATTATTTTTAAAGCCAACCAGCAGTTGTATTGGACCGGAGGATGCCATTGTTCATCCTCCACAAACTCGCCAGATGGAACACGAGGCGGAATTAGTGGTGGTGATTGGCAAGAAAGGGCGCTGGATTCCCGCTGAATCTGCGTTGGACTATGTCTTGGGATACACCATCGGCAATGATGTTACGGCCAGAGACCTTCAACGGCTCGATGGGCAGTGGACACGGGCTAAAAGTTTTGATACTTTTTGTCCCATCGGCCCCTGGATTGATACGGATTTTGATCCCTCCGATGCCCTGATCACCTGTAGGGTAAATGATGAATTAAGACAAATGGCATCCACCCGGGAAATGGTATTCACCGTTTCCCAATTGATTTCCTTCGCCTCTACGGTGATGACCCTGGAACCTGGAGATATCTTGCTTACGGGGACGCCGGCTGGGGTTGGGAAACTTTCGCCAGGGGATCAGATTCAGATTGAAATTGAAGGAATTGGAATATTAAGGAATCCTGTGGTTCGGGATAGCGGCCACATGTAATTCGATCCTGATAGTTTAGTTGGTGAGGTAAGTGATGAACGAAATAACAATCGAGGACAGCTCTTCAGGTGTGGATTTGGATTCCATGATTAATGATCACCGCGAATTGATTCTTATTGTGGAAGATAATGCGGATACCGTGTTTTTATTAAAACAAATCCTCCTCAAAGCAGGGTTTAATGTTATTAGTGCATTAAATGGCGCGGAAGCGATTAAAAAACTCAGTGAATATACACCCGATCTGATCATTTTAGATATTATGATGCCAGAGATGGATGGTTGGGAAGCTTTTCAATATTTTCGCAAGATGGGGGATGTGCCGGTCATCATTGTCTCGGCATTGGAAAAGAAAGAAGATGTCGTAGAAGGGTTTAGGAAAGGGATTGATGATTACATCACGAAACCTTTTTACAATGCTGAAGTGGTGGAACGGATTCGAGCGGTCTTGCGCAGAAGACCTGCACAAAAGGAATTGTCTCATCGTATCTATCCTACCTCTGGATTGGAAATTGATTTTCAGAATCAGGAGATCATTTTTCAGGGACAACAGGTACGCCTAACCCCACGTGAATTCGCGGTCTTCACCATCATAGCGAAGCATGCCCCAAACCTGGTGGGATATTCAACCATTATGCAGGCCGTATGGGATGAAGATTCAGCCGATGCACGAAAGCGGATGAAATATCTGGTGTATTTGATCCGCAAGAAGCTTGATCAGATTGCCCCGGGGAAAGATTTTTTGGAAAATATTGATCGTTTAGGCTATCGATTATTAATTGGCAAATCATCCTGAAGCATTGCTTGATTGCTCAAGGCCATGTTCTAGAATTTAATAATTTCTTTTATTGAAGATAGCGAAATCTGTACAATATTTGGCTTGGATAAGTGAATAGGCCATCTTTCGTGGTTGATGGTATAATACCGATAAAATTTGTATACCCGCTTGATTACAGGAGAAATTTTTATGTCAGGTCATAATAAATGGTCTACCATTAAACGGAAAAAAGGGGCTACTGACGCAAAGCGTGGTCAAATTTTTACCAGACTTGCCAAAGAAATCACCATGGCTGCCAGAGAAAGTGGCGGAGATCCCAATGCGAATTTCCGTTTACGCTTGGCACTAGAGAAAGCACGCAGCAATAACATGCCAAAAGACAGTATTGATCGCGCGATTAATCGTGGTACAGGCGTTGGTAAAGACACCGAACAGTATGAAGAGATCATGTATGAAGGTTATGGCCCTAAAGGCATCGCCTTGATCATTAACTGTGTCACCGAAAACCGAAATCGGACCATTTCCGATTTGCGCCATACCCTCGCCAAAGCGGGTGGAAATATGGCTGACATGGGCTCGGTTGCCTGGCAATTTACGCGCGGCGCATTCTTTGAAATCGATGGGAAGAAAGTCGACTTTGATGCTGTTTTTGAACTTGCTGCTGAAGCTGGTGCAGAAGATGTAGAAGCCGACGGCGATACCATCTCTATCTCTGCTCCAGTTGAGGTATTCAAAGAACTGAGTGAGAAGCTGCGCGCCGCAAAATACACCATCCAGGAAGCCGGCATGCGCTATACACCCAATCAAGAAACAGAGCTCAGCGCCGAAGACACCATGAAAGTGATGAACTGCATTGAAGCCCTTGAAGATTTGGATGATGTACAAAATGTGTATTCCAATATGTCCATCTCCGATGAAGTTTTGGCTTCATTAGAAAATTAGGACGTGGCATTCATTATTGGAATTGATCCTGGAACGGCAACCACCGGTTTTGGAATCATCTCCGAATTACCGGATAGGCGCATTCAATGTATCCAGTACGGGGTAATTCGGACAGCAGCTACCCTGCCCATGCCGGAACGGTTGGCGCTGATCTACCAGGATATGCAAGAAATCTTACTTCTCCACAAACCGCATTTTGCGGCTGTGGAGAAGTTGTTTTTTCAAAGAAACGTGACGAATGCGCTTTCTGTAGGGCAGGCTCGCGGGGTGGTTCTTTTGGCATTGCAACAGCAAGGCATCCCAATTGTCGAATTTACGCCCAATGAAGTAAAGCAAGCGGTTTCCGGGTATGGGGGAGCTGGGAAGAAACAGGTCCAGGCGATGGTGAAAGCCATCCTTGGATTGGAAGAAATTCCGGAACCGGATGATGCAGCGGATGCCCTGGCGATCGCCATCTGTTATCAACAAGCCAAAGCCATGTTGGATTTGACCCACTAAACCCTATGGAAATAACCAGTTTCTCTAATCCACGGATAAAACAATTACGCAAATTGCAGGACAAAAAAGAGCGTGCAAGCAGCGGCCTTTATTATATCGAAGGCCTGCGCATCATGGGCGATGCCGTACAACACAAAGCTGATTTTGAGTCGGTCTATTATGCCCCCGAGCTATTACGCAGCGAATTTGGACTGGAGTTGGTTCTACAGCTTGAAGCGCAAGGTATTCCGACTTTTAATGTACCCGCTGAAATATTTAAACACTTTGCGCTGAAAGACCATCCCCAGGGAATTGCAGCCGTGATGAAAATGTGCACGAATCCGCTGCCTGAGGTGGATCCTTCCAAACGACAAGTTTGGGTGGGTCTGGATGCAGTGGCAGATCCTGGCAATTTGGGAACCATCTTTCGCACCCAGGATGCCACATCAGGTTCTGGTTTGTTTTTGTTGGGAAATTGTGTGGATCCTTATGATAGTTCGGTTGTACGAGGAAGTATGGGGGCTTTCTATACCCAGCCATTCAATGCCATGAATTTGGATGAATTTGCATCTTGGAAACAGAAAAACCAGGTGATGGTGGTTGGCACATCCGATGCCGCTGCTGTGGATTACCAATCCATTCAATATCCTTCACAGATGGTTTTATTAATGGGCAGCGAGAGGGAAGGGCTGCATCCAGAGTATGTGTCATTATGTGATGCGTTGGTCAGTATCCCTATGAGCGGTTATTCAGATTCGTTAAATTTATCTATTGCAACTGCGGTTGTTCTGTATGAAATATTTAATCAGCACCGCCGGTCAGGCTTGGTTTCGGGAGAAAAGAAATGATTGCTTATCTAAGTGGTGAAGTGGTTGATACGACGGATACCTCAGTGGTTTTAAACGTCCAGGGTGTTGGTTTTCAGGTGTTTACTACCCATGAGGTTTTAGCAAAAATAAAAATCGGTGATTTTCTCCAACTGCATACTTTTTTAATTGTTCGGGAAGATGCCTTAAGTCTTTATGGCTACACCTCGAAATCCGAGAAGGATTTATTCCAGAGGTTATTGGCGGTCAATGGGGTGGGCCCACGCTCAGCTAATGCAATTCTTTCTACCCTTAGTGTGGAAGCCATTCGCCAGGCCATTCAAAAAGAGGATTCTGCCATAATCAGCCGGGTGCCCGGTATTGGCAAGAAAACCGCCTTGAAAATTATCTTGCAATTACAGGGCAGTTTTGACGGCAGCATCAATGGATTGGATCAACAAACCCTTGTGGATCATCAGATGCTGGTGGATGCGTTAACCTCTCTGGGGTATAGTATCCTGGAAGCTCAAAAAGCCATTCAATCCTTGCCTAAAGAGAAGCCTGTGGAAATTGAAGAACAAATTCGCATGTCCCTTAAGATATTATCCGGGGAGTAAGCAGTTCTGACATATCTTCACGTTCTATCATATTTTCCTGATTTATAGTCTGTATAATAAATTAGTGAACCAAAACGGAAATGAATCTTTATTAATTACTGAATATTGGCAGAATTAATGACGTAACACTATCCATCTGTTTATAATCTGAAAGACCGGAACCTGTTTTTATTTTGTCATCATAGGAGAAGAAAGAATGATTAAGCGTAATAATATTGGCGGAATTGTAGGTGGATTGGCAATGATCCTGGCTGGTCTGTTTTCCATTGTAGCTGAGCTGGCTCTTGGGTATCACTTATCTTTGGGCAGTCTTGTCACGCTGCCTTTTGGATTTGTCATTTTGGGGATCGTACTTGCATATTTTGGCTGGAGAATCTTCAACCATGCCATCAAGAATCCAAGAAACATCAGTCTTGAACAGGATCAGCACGAAAGAGCGATCAGTGCCTGGACAATGTACGATTGGGGGAATTCAGCCTTTGCAACGACTATTATGGCCGCTGTACTTCCTGTTTATTATGCCTCAGTGGCAGCTTCATCACTGGCTCCGAATGTTGCCACGGCTTACTGGGGATTCACCTCCTCCATCGCCGCTTTTATTGCTGCCTTCATCAGTCCAATCCTGGGTGCAGTTGCGGATTATAAAGGTTCTAAGAAACGTTTTCTGACCATCTTCATGCTGATTGGTGTAACGGCCACTGCCTTGTTGTACTTCATTCAATCCGGCGATTGGTTTTTGGCTTCTATCTTTTTTGTCTTTGGTAATGTCGGCTTTGCCGGCAGTCTGGTTTATTACGATGCGCTCCTGCCGCATGTTGCGAGACCGGATGAAATTGATCAGGTCTCCTCGCGAGGATACGCCATGGGCTATATCGGCGGCGGAATCTTACTGGCAGTCAACCTGGGGATGATTATGGCCGTTCCGGAACTGGTTCCCAGTCTGGATGCCGGGCTGATGACCCGCTTAAGTTTTGTCACCGTGGCTGTGTGGTGGTTCGTCTTTACGCTGCCCGTATTGCTGCGGGTCAAGGAACCTGTTCGCAGAATTGAGGCCAGTGAAATCGGTTTTTCACCGCTCAAGGCCAGTTTTACCCGACTATATAACACCTTCAAAGGTATCCGTAAATATCGAGAACTTTCCATGGGACTGTTGGCATTTTGGGTCTATTCCAATGGGATTGGAACCATTATCGTCATGGCAACCATTTACGGCTCGGAATTGGGATTTTCCCAAACAACCCTGATTGGTACGCTGCTGATGGTGCAATTCCTGGCAGCCCCCTTTGCTTTCCTTTTCGGTTGGCTTTCCAAGAAAATTGGCACCAAACGCTCCATTTACCTCAGTTTAGGCATTTATACCCTGATTGCCATTGCCGGCTATTTTCTTTACCAGGAATGGCAGTTCTGGGCTCTGGGTGCCGCAGTTGCGACCGTACAGGGCGGCAGTCAATCCTTAAGCCGCTCGTTGATTGGTAAGATGATGCCTAAGAGCAAATCGGCTGAATTTTATGCCTTCTTCAGCGTGTTTGAAAAATTCTCCTCCATTCTAGGACCAGCCCTCTTTGGGGTAGTTTCCACTATCATGGGCGAATCTCGACTGAGTATTGCTTCATTGTTGGTTTTCTTCGTCCTCGGTGCCTTTTTGTTGACCAAAGTAAACGTGGATAAGGGTATCGCTGTCGCTGAGCAAGAAGAACGGGATATGGTTGCAGTTTAGACCTAATCAGCTCGTTTTAGTTTCTACATAAAACAAAACAAAGAGGAGGCTGACATTTTATTAGGCCAGCCTCTTTTTTGTTAATCCAAATGTGCCAACATAATAGAAGATAACCGACCAATTAATTGGGTGGGGATCTGTGTGTCAGCCCAACTTATTTATGGAAAATATTTTCTAATATCTGGTATAATGAGTACTGTTAAAAATATGAACTCAACTCAATTTTGGTAGTACGGGATCGGAATAAAGCTCATGAAAAATGTAATTAAAGTCATTGGTGCCAGACAAAATAACCTGAAGAATATTAATGTGGAAATTCCACGGGATCAATTAGTTGTGATCACCGGCCTTTCCGGATCGGGAAAATCATCACTGGCATTTGATACCATTTTTGCAGAAGGGCAGCGACGGTATGTCGAATCGCTCTCGGCCTATGCACGTCAATTTTTAGGACAACTGGAAAAACCGGATGTGGACTTGATTGAAGGGCTTTCCCCTGCGGTATCCATTGATCAAAAAGCAACATCCAGAAATCCGCGCTCAACCGTCGGTACGGTAACTGAAATTTATGATCACCTGCGTTTGCTTTTTGCCAGAATTGGCATTCCCCATTGCCCTGTCTGTGGAAGAGAGGTCGTCAAGCAGTCTGCCCAGGAAATTGTGGAGCAGGTGGAGCAGTTACCGGATGACAGCCGTATCTTAATTCTTGCTCCTGTGATTCACGGCAGAAAAGGAACCTATCAGTCGGTCCTGGATGAAATTCGTAAATCCGGTTTTCTTAGAGTGCGTGTAGATGACGTGGTCTACAATATTGATGATGACATTCAGATGGATCGCTACAAAAAGCATGATATCGATGCGGTAGTGGACCGTTTTATTATTCGAAAACACGCGGATAAAGAAACTCAAGATGCAGATAGCACCCGCTTGACAGATTCCATTGAAACCGCTTTAAAGATGGGCGAAGGGTTCGTGAAAATTCACTTGATGTCCGATGAGAAGGGCGAAGACCTGATGTTTTCCGAGCATTTAACCTGTCCGGAACATGGCATCAGCATTCCCGAAATAGAACCCCGAACATTTTCGTTTAATACGCCTCACGGTGCTTGCCCGGATTGCCAGGGGTTGGGCAGCAAATTAGAAATTGATCCGGACCTGTTAGTCCCGGACAAGAGTATTTCGCTGAATGATGGAGCAATCACCTCCATGGAATGGAACCGCCGAGATGATGGTGGATATTATTGGCAGATGCTTCAATCCACCTGTAAGGCATACCATATTACCATGGATGCCCCATTCGAGACCCTGGATCAACATCAACGGAATCTGATCTTCTATGGCACTGGGAAAGATGAAATCACCATCCGTCTGGAAGGAAAAAACGGCCGTTCTTCTGAATTTACCACGACTTTTGAAGGGGTGATTAATAATCTCGAACGGCGATTTCGTGAAACTAATTCGGACTATATCCGCAATAAAATCAACACCTTCATGAATGATCGGAAATGTCCTACCTGCCACGGCGATCGGTTAAGGGTCGAAGCTATGGCGGTTACGATTGCAGATCAAAATATCATCAAGGTGACTAATTGGCCCGTTTCCAAAGCCCAGAGTTGGGTTAAGTCGATGATGGCAGATGATGCTGTCCTCAGTGAACGTCAAAAGATGATTTCAGCCAGAGTTTTCAAGGAAATAGAAAATCGCCTGGGATTTCTGATGGATGTGGGTCTGGAGTATTTGACCCTGAATCGCAGTGCGGCGACCCTTTCCGGCGGTGAAGCGCAGCGCATTCGTTTGGCGACACAAGTAGGCAGCCGCTTGATGGGCGTCTTATATGTGCTGGACGAACCCTCCATTGGCCTTCATCCCCGGGATAATGACCGTTTATTGAAGACCTTGAAAGGGCTGCGCGATTTAGGCAATACCGTCCTGGTCGTAGAACATGACGAAGACACCATGTTGGAAGCCAACTGGATCATTGATATGGGGCCAGGGGCGGGAGAGCATGGCGGTTATGTTATTGCAGAGGGACCGGTTGCAGATATTATCAACAATCAAAATTCGATTACTGGCGCTTATTTATCTCGGCGAAAACACGTGCCACTGCCGGAGCATCGCAGACCCGGAAATGGGAAATTTCTAAAGATCATTGGGGCAGAAGAAAATAATCTAAAGAATATCGATGTCTCCATTCCTCTGGGTAGTCTGGTGTGCATCACCGGTGTGTCCGGATCCGGAAAATCCACCCTGGTTGTGGACATCCTATACCAGGCGCTGGCAAAAACCTTGAACCGGGCGCAAACAATGGCCGGAAAATTCTTACGAATGGAAGGAACGGAGCATTTGGACAAGATCATTGATATTGATCAGAGTCCAATCGGGCGTACACCACGTTCCAACCCTGGTACATACACCGGATTATATGATGAAATCCGAACGATCTTCGCGGAATTACCGGATAGCAAAATGCGCGGATACAAAACTGGACGGTTCTCTTTCAATGTGCACGGCGGCCGCTGTGAAGCCTGCCAGGGACAGGGCCAATTAAAAATTGAAATGCAATTCCTTCCGGATATTTATGTCCCCTGTGATGTGTGCCACGGGGCACGCTATAACCGCGAAACCCTGCAGATTCGCTTTAAGGGCATGAATATTGCAGATGTTTTGGATGCGACGGTAGAAAAAGGATTGGAAGTATTTGCAGCGTTTCCTTCCATTGTGCGCAAGTTGGAAACCTTGATGGATGTTGGCCTGGGATATATTCGCATTGGTCAACCTGCTCCGACTTTGTCTGGCGGTGAGGCTCAACGGGTAAAACTATCCAAGGAATTATCTCGAAAAGCGACCGGAAAGACCATCTATGTCCTGGATGAACCATCGGTCGGCTTGCATGCTGCCGATGTGCATCGATTGGTCTTTGTATTACAGCGGCTGGTGGATGCAGGCAATTCAGTATTGATTATTGAGCATAATCCAGATATTATTAAGGTCGCCGACTATTTAATTGATTTAGGTCCGGAAGGTGGGGACAAAGGTGGGGAAATTATTGCGGTTGGAACTCCTGAAGAAGTATGTGAGGTTGAAAGATCCTATACAGGAAAGTACCTAAAGCGGTATCTATCCCAGAATCATGAGATATAATTGGCTGTGCTTTCAAATTCGAGTAAAATTAAAAGCGATTTCAAATTCACACCATTTATGAAATCCAATCAACATGAAAAGATAAGGGTGAAAAATGATAAAAAGAGAGAACCCTCAGAAATTAATGAGTTCGTACAAAAAGCAACAAAAGCTCCTGCCCTATGTGGCTGCGTTGGCGGTACTGCTTATTACCATCGGCTTGATTATTCTGTTTGTCTGGCTTAGCGGACCGAACCGTATTGGAGGGTTATTTGCGACTGCAACCTCCACACCTACTGAAACCCCTTTGCCAACGGATGTGCCACCGACAGCTACTATCACCTTAACGCCGACGGAGACTGTGCCGCCTACCGAGACGCTTACTTTAACACCAAGTGGGCCTTTCCAATATGTTGTACAGGCAGATGATACTTGTTGGGATATCGCAGTGAGATTTGAGGTTGGTATTGATGTATTGTTAGCGATTAACAGCTTTACAGGTTGCCCTATCCAGCCTAATGATACCATCTGGATTCCCGGGAAAGACCAAGAGTTGCCGACAGAAACACCCATCCCCTCCGATATGCCGCGCGGCACCATCGTGGAATATACCGTAAAAACCGGCGATACCATTCAATCCATCGTTTCCAGGTTCAATTCAACCAGCGATCAAATTATCGCTTTGAATTCCCTTAAAGATGTAAATGCCATCAACGCGGGACAATTATTAAAAGTACCGGTTAACATTGCCACCCCAACCCCCACAACAGCACCGAGCAGTACTCAGGCTATCTCCACACCGGGTATCTTTACAGCAACACCCAATGTAACCGCTACAAAATAATATATACTTAAATTACCAACAAAAAAGGAGCCTGATTTATTCAAGCTCCTTTTTATTATCTCGAGAATCTTTGTTTGATAATACCGCATAGTATTTGATAATGTCCGGGTGGGGAAATCGGGAGACAATCTCATCCATGAGTTGATCAGCATTGGCTGTTTGGGCATTTGCCAGACGGATTAGGCAGTTGCGCAGGAATCCAACTTTGCCGGCTCGGCGGATGGCACTGTGTTGGAAATAGCGATGAAAGTGTTCAATAATCTCAGGCAGACTAGTTTTTATATCCAGTTGATTGGTCAAAGATTCCGGAAACAAAGCCTGGATCCGAGGCTCGGATTTTGATTTTTGGTTCCAAGGGCAGACCACGATACACGTGTCACAGCCAAAAATACGCTCCCCAAGGACTTCGTGGAATGCAGATGGGATTTCCCCGCGATGTTCAATGGTCAGGTAAGAAAGACAACGGTTGGCATCCAGGGTGCGGTCCGGCAGGATGCAGTGGGTGGGGCAGGCATCCACACACAAATTGCATTCTCCGCAGAAATCTTTGCTTTGGGGTTCATCCGGCGGAAGCGCAAGATCCAACATAATTTCTGATAAGAATACGGTGGAACCATATTCCAACGTGTTCAGCATGCCATTTTTTCCTATCCAACCTAAACCCGCTTGCACCGCTAATTCTCTTTCAGCCATGGGTAATGTATCAACGGCACTCATCCATTTCACCTCATTCCCTGTTCGATCAATAACGCTGGTCATAAGCAATGTCATTTGCTGCATGAGTATCTCATGATAATCTGTTCCCAGAGCGTAGCTGGCCAGGATTCCGCTTGTGGGCTGTGTTCCTGTTGCATTTTGATATTGATTGGGGTTGGGAAATTGGGCCGCCAGAGAAATGATGCTTTTACAATCCGGAAAGAGGGCAGGTGGAAATATTTTAGCTTCAAGCGCAGTTTTACTGGCGAGATAGGTCATGCCAGCGTTTTTTCCGGTTTGAATCCAGTTTTGGTACTTTGAATAATGGTTAAGTTCTTGCGGAGCCGAAATGCCAATTAAACAAAAGCCGAGGTTTTTTGCCTCGGCTTTGATGAGCTTTTTGAAAATTTCAGGGTTACTCGACATTGATAATTAGATAGAAGGAAAGGATGGCTGCGCCATTATCATCAACGAGTTCCCAATAGGTGGTATGTTTTCCGCCAATGCTAGGTGCAGTGTAATCCACTGTAAACGTCGTTGATTTTCCGATATCCACATTGTCAGAAATCATGACTTGGGTTTGATTGGGAATTAAATCACCACCACCCACAGTGCGAATGTAATAGCTCTTGTTCCAATTTCTCGTACTGTTGTTTTGAATTGTAAAAACAGCATCAAAAGATTCACCTGGTCTGAATTTTGTATTGTCATAGGGGCTCTGGGAGATCAAGCGAGCTGGCCCCGGGGTTTTAGTGGGGGCAGCTTTTGTAGCAATGACAATTGCCTTAGCCGGTGTCAAAGAGGCGATCACCTGAGGTGTTGGGGTTGCAGGCTCAAACGTCGCAGTAATGACATAGGGGGTTTGCGTAACGGCCAATGTGGGTTCTTCGGAGGGTTTGGATAATGCCTCTTGAGTGAAAGCTGCTTGCATGGCAGCGACTACCTCGGTACGAATGACTGAAACGTCCATCGTTGGGGCAGCAGTTTGGGAGCCTGCCAGGGATGAACAAGCGGATAACATTATAACTAGTGAGATGCATAAGACGGTGTATAACAGAACTTTTTTCATGATAGATTACCTCCAGAAATGTAACCGATGATGTAGGTTACATTCATTGCAATGATTTTCATATGCCTGAGAAGAAATGTCAAGGACAAAGACAGATATCAGCATAAGAATTCAGAAAAAAAAGTCAGCCATGTAAATACCATGGCTGATTTCAATGGTTATAATAGTTGATACGTGTTAACTTTAATTGATATCACGGACTTCTGGTCCTGAACCATCAACAACGATGATTTGGAAAGTAAATGTAACAAAATTTTGTCCGTCAGGATTTGATAGAACCCAAGTTGTATAATAGGTACCAGCGGTACTCGGACATATTACATCAACTGTAATATTTGCCACGCCTCCGGGAGCAACAGAAGTCTCTTTTAGATAAACTGAATCAGGACTTACAATTTTAGTACCACTATAATATCGAGCGAAATATGTTCCATTCCATGTGGTCGTTCCTGTATTCCTAATCACCCATGTAAGATCAACACCCCCATTTCTAAATTTGCCAGTGTCAGTTTTCAAGTAGAACTTAAAATCATCTTCTGGCGTATTCGAAACCCATTCACCTTTATCACCAGTGGTGACAGGAGCTAGCCCTGATGCAGGCTTAGTGGCAACACCAGGCAATGCAACTGCTTGAGTGGCAACACCAGGAAGAGCTACAGGAGTTCCAGCAGTCGCGGTCACCGTCATGGTTGGGGCAGTGGTAGCTGTGGGGACGGGCGTATCCGTGGGTTGAGGTGTTGCCGATGGATTCATGATGGCTTCCAGAGTCATCTGAGCAAAGGCAGTTTGGACTGCTTCAGTTTTAATTAAGTTAGGATCAATCGTTGGTTCAACCGGAGCGCTCGGGCCACAAGCGCTTAAACTGACAGCTAATATGATGATGATTAAGCTATTCAGTATTTTTAATTTGGATTTCATATAAACCTCCAGGAGATTGTTGTTTTCAGTATTTATTTGCATATGCATTCAACCAACAATTTTACTATAAAAAATGTATTTCAGTCAGATATTGATATAACGTTTCCAGACTTGGTTTAGTTCCCTGATTCATCAATAAACGGAATGACGACCGATTCATTGGCATCCGGCAGATCGAAAGCAAAGCCGTTTTCACCTTTGAAAGTACAGTATGTAGTTGCCCCAGGATTAATAATTACATCCGTTCTTTTCCATTCATCCAGATAGTTAATGGAAAGGGTATAAACCCCAGCAGGTAAATCCGAAAGGACCATATTCTCATGGAAATACTCATCTTCATTTACCGTGTGTTTCCCATACGTAATGACATCCCATTTTTGATCTGTGGTCTTGTTTTTTACAAAGACCGTCTGCTTGGTTAATAACGAGCCATTGGTATTCATAAATCGACAGACCAGGATTCCCCATCCTTGGGGGGGAACCAGCCATAATTCCGGGTTTCGCGTTGAGAAAAAATTATTCGTGTCAATCCGAACCTCAAAATGTAAATGCGGACCGGTAGTAAATCCTGTTGTACCTATGGTTCCGATCTGATCCCCGGCCTTAACCCATTGTCCCGGCGTGACATTGATACTATCCATATGGGCGTACACCGTGGTTAACTGCCGATTTTTATATCCAAAATCATGCTGAATGGTAACTGCCAAGCCATAGGGGTCATTGATATCATTTCCACCATAATATAAACCATAGCCCGCCGTGATCACCTTCCCTGATCCGGCTGCCAAAACAGGAGTGCCCTTTGGATTGGGAATGTCAATACCGGTATGCACCACATCCGGACCAAAGAATATACCGCCATAGCGGTAATCTGCTAAAGGCCAATTGACTTCATCGGCTGCTATCGGACGGATGAAATAATAATGATCATTTGAGTTTAATGCCCAGGGTGCTGGATAGAGTGGGGGTCTCCACAATGAAATCGGATTTAACCCGGGGGTTGGGAAAGTAAACACAAGAGGAGAATCTTCTAAGATGGAAGACAACTGCTCGACAGACTCTTGAGTGGAATTCTTTACTTCGGGTTGGGACGATGTCTCAGCAGACAAAGTAGCTTGAGCAATATCTTGACTATTTTCAGGCAGCATCGGCCCTGTCGCTTGGCATGCCGTTATTCCCAAGAAAAAACTACCCCCGATGATGACTGTCATAAGAAAGCTGAGATTCCGCTTCATCAGGGCTTTTCTAATTCCGGAACGGGAGTCCATGTGGCACGGATGGCTACTGAGCTGGTTCTTGTTGTTTCCGCCGATGGGTTGACCATTGGGGCTACGATGGGTTTATCTGGAATTGGATCGATGGGGTAAATTGCGGTAGGAATTAATTCCAGGGGGACAATCTCCCTCATTGCCTGTGACCAATCCAGATTCTGGCGATAAACGAAGATGTTAAAGCGTGCAGCAGGATAAAAGGTCTCCCATTGCAGCATGGCTGGCAGCCTCTCCCAATTAAACCGATAGGCAAGTTCGGTAAAATCCACCCAATAGCCTGTGGGGATGGTGGTTAACATACCACCTAAATCATAGATTTCCGGGTCGCCATCCAACCGTGCATCCAAATTAAAGCGGCGTGTTGTTAGTGGACGGCCTTGGGACCCATCCTGATAACGACATTTGGCGAAAACTCTCCAATAGATTTCCCCGAAACTTTCCTCTTTTAGGACAATGATCCATCCCGCACCGATAGGTGAGGTGGTCAACGCAATTGCGCGACCAGTGTAAAACCAATTTTCATGATTCCAGATCTCTGAGGGCACTGTGATAGGAATAAATGCATTTTCAAGACTGTTCAATACGTCCCAGCCTGTTTGTTTGGCAATATTGTAGCGCAGCCCATCAAAGGATTCATCGGCTAGATCGTGAATATATGGGTAAGGAGCAGATACATCAGTTAGGGGAACCGCAGCAAAGCGTCCCAAAGGTGGTGCTGGATTGGTATCGATCATAGGCTCGAAGAGTACTGCCTGGGGGGAATCACTGAATGGGCTGAATGGATATTGGATGACATTTTCAACAAACTTTCCAGCACTCCAGTCCATGCCATCAATGGCTTGATGTGTAAATTGCTTAGGGTAAACAAGGTCGCCTTCGGGTTGGTAAAAATTCATCGACGATCCATTGGGCTCCTTTGTGTTGGATAACAAAATTGTTCCATCCGGCGACCAGACAAATGAATCACCAGAGACTGGCAATGTTGTGATGGTTTTGGTTGCCAACTCATATTGGTAGATAGTCTTAAAGTGCTCTACATCTGCCGACCAACCAATCTGAGTCCCATCCGGATTCCAAACTGGACTTTTTTCTTCTACGGTTGTACTGTTTGTAATATTGACAAACCTTTGATCGGAATTATTCAAATCAGCAGTCCATACATCAATGGATCCACCGGTATCTGATAAATAAGCCAGGATGCGTCCGCTGGGTGACCAAGTGGGGGAGAATTCATTGCTGCTTGTTTGAGTCAGATTGATGGGAGCTTCATTAAGCTGATCCAAGGCCTGAATATAGATCTCAAAATTGGTATTTTCATACTTTTCGTAAACAAGCCATTTTCCGTCTGGTGACCAACTGGGGTGACCTTCAAATTCTGGTGTGTCCGTAATCTTCAATAAACTGGCGTCAACCATATTAAGTAAATAGATATCCCAATATCCATTTCTACGGGAGCTGAAAGCGATTTGGCTGCCATCAGGACTGATTACAGGATTAATATCATTACTCTCCGGATTTGTGATCCGTTTATAAGTCATATATTGGGGGTGATAAAGAAATAAACTGTTTTGTAATCCGTCCGCCATGGATAAAACTAGTATGCCTTCATCAATAATCTTTTTATTAAATATCGTTGAATCAGGTGCATTTTCTTCTGGTCTAGCTTCAACTGGAGAGTTTTCTCCTTCTGCATCAGGATTGGCCAGGACACTGGAAAATTGCCCCGGATCTGCTAGCGTTTCGCTGATGGGTTTTTGAAGTATATTCAACAAAAAGGGCCAGCCAGGAATCGTGATAGCAGCGACGCCGATTAAAAGAATCAGGATGATTATAACTTTTGAGAAGCGGATGGTTTGCTTTTGAGTTTTCATTCTTCTATTCGTTCCACCAGACCCACCATCGTAGATTTTCATCATTATACCTTTAAAACCCACCTCATTTATGAGCATAATTTCCTTCTCTGGAAAGTGAATATGATATAATCGAAAAGAATTGTCGGGCAAGAGCTTGAATCTGGCAAATCGGGTGCAGGAAATTACATGATCGATTTCGACGAATACTATGATGCATTAATTCACCGACTACAAAAAACCGACAAGGGAATGCAGCCAAAATATCTCTTTATTTTTTGGGCTATCTCGGTAAAATTCGTTGGCCTTTTTCTAATTTTAGCTATTTTGAGTATTATTCTTTTTAAAATTCCTGTTGATTACAATTTTCCTGAGATTAAATTCCCGACTCCAGCGCCGGTGGTGGCAACCCAAGTGGCTCCCACTTCCACTGAGGTGATTCAAAATACAGAGGCATACACTCTTCCTGAGCCTGCTACACCCATACCAGCTACTCCAGAACCTGTTGTTCAGGTAACGTCAACCATTGTTCCCACAATATCCCGCTTTGATGCATCAGATGCCTCGCAGAATGTTGAAATTGGAATACCTTTGAGCGGGTTAACGGTAGAGGATATCCCGCTGGTAATCTCGCAACTATATTCAGTGACCGATGAGCACAGGGACGTTGGGCATCATGGGCTTGATTTGGGCTATTATGATTACAAGGGTCAGTATATATATGGTCTACCGATTAACGCGGTTTTTGCGGGTGCAGTGGCTGGCATTATCCATGATCGTCCGCCTTTAGGATTTGCAGTTATGGTGGAGACTCCCTATAATAGTTTGCCTGATGAATATCGAAAGGCTTTGAATATTCAACCTGATGAGTCGCTTTACATTCTTTATGCCCATATGGTGGAAGCTCCACGCTACCTGGTCGGGGACCCCATTGCCTGGCAGCAGCAAATTGGTAATGTGGGTAACAGCCAAACTGTAGAAGCCCATTTACATTTGGAAACGCGTGTAGGTAAATCCAACTTTACTTTTAATAGTATGGCTTTTTATGACACTTCTGCTTCGGATGAAGAAATGAACACCTATTTAAGATGGAGAACCAGTGGCGATTTCCGGCCATTTGATCCGATGAAATTATTTACAGAAATGTATCATGAGTAACAATTTGTACCTATTACAAGCGGAGTGACGATGAAGCGAAAATCCTCAAGTCTATTACTTGTTACCGTTGGTCTTGGTTTATTCCTGATCATATTTTGCAGTATGTTGATATTTACTGGGGCCTTTGTTGGCATCGGCTATGCATTCCAGTCCTTTACACAAGGGACTGCCATATCCGCTTATGAACTGGCCCGAAACACAATACAACCCTATGGCACTGCGCTGGTGGGAACTGAAATGGTTGCAGACACGCAGGCTCTGATGGCCGAAACTGCTTCACCAGCAGAGGCTTCCGTCATTGTCAATACACCAACTTTGGAACCACCAACTAATACACCAACCATTGAGAATACCCCAACGATAGAGGCAACGGCAACCTTCACAGAAACACCTGTGCCGCCTACTGAAACACCTACGCCAACGATGGATCCAACAAAGCAGGCATCAGACATGGTGGCTGAAATTCAGAATTTATCCGATAGTGGGATTCTCACATCAACGACTGGCACATATTATAAACTGCCCAATTTTAATAAAAGCTGGAATCAACTTGGCGTTTATGACCAAACACCGACAGATTTCTATGAACTAAAGAATTTTGTCCTCCGGGCAGATGCCTCATGGCAGGTGGATTCAAATGGCGGAGATTGGAGAGAATCCGGATGCGGCATCATTTTTCGGCAGGATAAGGATTTGAATCACTATTTGGCCTATTTCAGTCTGGATGGTCGAGCTCGCTTGATGAGAACTTTACAAGGTGCTCCGGTGTTATTAGGGCGAACAACAATTTATGATGTGGATCGCGAAAATGGATTTGGCAAAATCATGGTCGTAGTTCAGGGCGACTATATTAATCTCTACTTCAATGAAAAAGAAATTTTCCGTAAAAAGGACACCTGGCTTCCAAACGGCAGTTTGGCATTTACAGTTGTTTCGGGAAATATGAATGGATATGGAACGCAATGTAACTTATCAAATATTGAGCTTTGGGAAATTACCGAATGAAATTATTTATGAATTCTTGATTAAAGGAGAAAATGATATGACTAGCCGATCCGTACGCGATGGTGTATTTCTAGTAGCAGGATTCCATTATTTTATGGCAGCAATTGTCCTGATTGGTACTGCCGGAATTCTTGCCTATGGTTTGAATCCCCCCATTCAAGCGGGCGTTGAAGGAACACCTCAAAATCTGTTTCTGCCGATCACCGGCAGTATATTAGGCCTGATCCTTTGTATTACATACTTGGTCGTTGGTGCTGGACTCTCCCGATTGAAAAATAATTCCCGTATGACGGCCATCTTTTTGAGCGGACTCGGTTTGATGGGTGGGTTTATTGGCGTTTTAGTCAGTATTGGCGCAAGCGCTTTTGGGCAGCCCAATCCAAATTGGATGACAGTAGGTCTATTGGGTGTGGGAACGATTTGTTTTTATGCCTTGTTTGCCATGGTGGATATTTTTGTTTTGTTCTTCCTGTTTAACAAACGTGTCCGCGAAGTTTTTTATTCAGAAGAATGGGCTGCCAACATAGCTGATGAAGAAGAGTTGGAGATGGAAGAAACATCTTCAATGGATGAAGAATAGGAACTAAACAGTTCTGACTGCTCGATAAGAAAAACGCATTCAAGATCATTAAATATTTAATTAAACAGATCGCCAGGATATTTGGCGATCTGCTCTTTAAGGTTTTGATGGGTGAATAAGACTCAGGGGATTTCAAAATCGAGGGTTTTTCGATCCACAATTCCTAGATCCTTATAAAGAACATCCACGGCCAATTGATAGGCACCTGACAATGAAGTATTTCTCTTGCGGATGTGAATGACAAAATTGATTTCATCGAGTACAGTTTCAATCATGCTGACCGAGGCAACTTCCACTTTATTCTGATCCAGAATCAGGAAGGCCAGATCAGGAGGTTGTTGGAATGGTGTTAATTGAATGGTCACCCGAATCTTTTGCGGTTCTGATAACGGGACTGCCTTGAGGGAGAGAACCCTCACTTCCGCAGGAGAGGCTGCATCTTCATCCGGTATGAAGGAGTGTACATAGTCGTGCATAGTGAACCTGCCTTTATTGCCAGTAAATCATGACTTTGACCAAAATTCTGATCACGCCATAAAATATTGGCAGTTCTTTATTGAATTTTCCTGCTTTCAACATAAAAACGTTTTTCGATGGCTTCTCCCATAGAGAAAGTTTTTCGGGGTAAAGCACCATCAAGAATTACCGTTTTAAATAAATCACTCTTGGGCATGGGGGGCAGAAGTAGGCCGAGAGTGCCTGGTTTTTGTCCAAGGCGCAGGACCACATCATCGCCATGGACATAATCAATTTCGGAAGCTGCGCCAGCTTTTAGCCAGTTATCCAGGAAAGGCTGCAAGGTCCCCACGGGCAGGTTGGATTCCGGATGGGTAAAATGAATCAGGCCAAACCCGTATTCTGAAACAACACCTACGATTTGACCAATGTTGTTTTGCGCATAGACATTGTCCTTAACCAGTTGATAGGTCTGACATTCTTCGAAGGTGACCGATTCCCCAAAAAAGGATAGCATGGCAGATTTGTAATCTGCTTTGCAGGAGAACACCACCCGATGGATGGGTTCAAATTCCAGTCCGGTATCGTGAACATTTTCCAGCTCAATTAAGGCATAGCGGGAGGGATGATCCATGCCGACAGTAGATTTATTCTTTTCCCAAATGGCTTTGGCTGTGGCCAGGGAGTGGTTCCCATCGCCCATGGCAAAGAGCAGCACGCCATGATCTGAATTGACCTGATATTTTGTATTAAAGTCATCCGAATCCGCCAACTGTTTTATGGCAGAGATCATTTGGTTCTCTATATGTGAGTCCTGGATGGAGAAGCCACGAAGGTGTCCACTGCCTTTCATCAACTCAAAATCATATAAAGCAGGCAGACTCGTTTTTTGAGCCACAATGGGCTCAATGACGGTTCGCTGTGGATCGTCGATCAAAACCAGGATATGCGGAAGTTCGAGTGGGGCACCTTCACGGATTTTGATGCGTGGGGGCAGACGGTCCAATACGGTGCCTTCTGTGGCACGAATCAAACTTTGAGAACCCACTGAAAAGTCATAAGCTTCCAGATCCAGTGCCATCAAAATGCCGTGGCGAGTTTTGCCAGCTACGGTTCTTTCAACTAAAATAAACCCTTCATGCTCAACTAACAAACCTTCAGCCAGATAACGCTTCATTGTGGATTGAGTTTTCTGAATAATATCTATTTCTTCCCCTTTCCCTAAATAAACTTCTGGAAGAATCATATTCAAGGTAGATGGGGCATCCCCAACGATGTGCTGCACGTCCTGCCAATACTCCGGTTCCGAGGTGAATTGATCACAGGCAACGACTGCCCATTTTTGCATATCAAGTTCTTTGCGTGGAAGAAAAACCGATGGTTTGCCAACTGCGATTTCAGGATATGTTTTCATTTTGATTTCCCTTTGGTTGTTGATGGATGCTGGGGGTTCATCTTTTAATGCCACGAAAGAAAACCCAAAAATATTGTACCTCAAAGCATGGAAATAAAAAAATGAGATCAGATTCGATCTCATTTTCTTGGGTTTAAGGTTAATTATTCTAGAATTTGGAAACAAATGCCCACGGTGCCTGGCCCGGTATGGGTACCAACAACTGGGCTGACTGAGGTAACAACGGATTCAGTTACCCGCTCTTTGCCGAGGGCTGCGATGGTTTTGTTTAACACGCCAACAGCCTGTTCTTTGGCATCCGCATGGACAATACCGATGGCTACTTTTTTGTGCTCGCCGACAATTTCAACAATTAAATCCACCATCCGTTCCAGGGCTTTGTTCAGGGTTCGGATTTTTTCCTTGGCTTCGATTTTGCCACTGTTTAACCATAGGATCGGTTTAAGTTTCAATGCGGTCCCCAGGAATGCGGAAGCACCACTGATCCGGCCACCCCGATGCAGAAATTCCAGATTACTGACAGCAAAGATCGCGCCGCTATTTTCAGGCATACTTTTTGCCATTTCAACACACTCTGCCAGAGTGGAACCATTTTTGGCTGCTCGGGCAAGGATTAAGGCATTGAAACCCAAAGCCATAGCGGTCACACGGGAATCGATAATGACGATATTGGTTTTATTGACTAATTGCTTGGCTTGCTCAGCAGATTGTACTGTCCCAGAAAGGGCAGATGAGATATGGATGGAAAGAATATCGTAACCCTGATCTAATAATTCCAGATATTTATCCTGGAAGACTTTGGGTGAAGGCTGGGATGTGGTAGGGGTAATGGAAGACAAAGCCAGTTTTTGATAGAATGCTTCCGGTTCAATATCCACACCATCACGGAAGTTTTCTTCTCCCCAAATAACCTGTAAAGGTAAAACGTGGATTGGTAAATCCGCAATTAATTCTTTTGGAAGATAAGCTGTACTATCTGTTACGATTGCAACTTTAGACATCAAGACCACTCCTTGTGGGAAAATAATAAGAATTATGAATGAATATCCTTAATAACCCAAAAAACTCATTTTCGTTACGTTATTTTTTTGAGGAAAAATAATACAAAAGAATAATTCTATCAGGTATTGGGGGGATTGATAAGAATGGAGTCAAGCCTTGACCATTTTTCTCATACAGAATACAATCTACCCGTGCCTCCCCGTAGAAGGGTGAAGCTGTTTCATATTTAAAGAACCCAAGAGGGACCCTTGTTTGAGAATTTAACCAATCGATTGTCCACCATATTTCAAGATTTACGCCGACGTGGAAAGTTATCCGCAGAGGATGTTGATGCGGTTATGCGTTCAGTGCGTATGGCCTTATTGGAGGCAGATGTTCATTACAGTGTGGTAAAAGATTTTACCAGCCGTGTACGTGAACGTGCGATTGGTTTTGAAGTTTCCAAGGCATTAAATCCTGCTCAGCAAGTGATTAAGATTGTCCATGAGGAGTTGATTACCACCCTCGGTGAACCTGCACGCTTGAATCTGACCGGTGAAAAACCACGGGTGATCATGATGGTGGGTTTGCAAGGATCCGGTAAAACAACTGCCAGTGCAAAATTAGGAAAGAGTCTACGGGCCAAAGGGGAGCGTGTTCTACTGGTTGCGGCTGACCCATACCGTCCTGCGGCTGTGGAACAATTAAAAACCTTGGGTGAACAAGTTGGCCTGACCGTCTTCCATGAACCTGGTATGAAAGTACCTCAACTGGTACGAAAAGCGCATGAGCATGCCAAAAATGGCGGTTACGGGGTCATGATTGTGGATACCGCAGGTCGGTCACAATTAGATCAAGAATTAATGGTAGAATTAAAAGCCATTGCAAAAAACACACCGATCAGCGAATCATTATTGGTGGTTGATTCCATGATCGGACAGGAAGCCTTGCCGATAGCCGAAGGATTCCGGGACGCAATACAAATCAGTGGTCTGATCTTTACCAAAATGGATGGTGATGCACGCGGTGGTGCGGCCATCTCCATAAGAAGTGTCACCGGCGTGCCGATTAAATTTATTGGTACCGGGGAAGGCATGGATGCGCTTGAATCGTTTGATCCAGGCCGTTTGGCTTCCCGAATTCTGGGCATGGGTGATATCATCGGGCTGATTGAAAAAGCGGAAGCCAATTATTCACAGGCTGAAGCCGAACAACAGGCAGAAAAAATGATGTCCGGCCGGATGAGTTTGGATGATTATATTGATCAGATTCGTCAGGTACGAAAAATGGGATCTGTTGACCAGTTATTATCCATGATGCCCGGTGAAATGAGCCGCATGGCAAAGCAGGTGGATCCAAAAGAAGCCGATAAGCAGTTGAGCCGTACCGAGGCGATTATCCTTTCAATGACTCGTGCGGAGAGACGAATGCCAGAATTACTAAATGCCAGTCGCCGTCGGCGCATCGCATCAGGATCTGGAACCAGTGTGCAGGATGTAAACCGCTTATTAAAGCAGTTTAAGGAAATGCAAAAAGTAATGAAAATGCTTAAGAAAACAGGCGGTAAAGGTTTATCCCGCATGTTCAAGTAACTGCTGTTGTCGATCATGAGGTTTCACGCTTCCTTCAGCGTCCCTTAACTTCATGAGAACAGCATCAGTTAGAAATACCGTGAATAATATTTAAGATTAGGTAATAGGAGATAGTACTCAATGGTTCGAATTCGTTTACGCAGAGTTGGTTTAAAACGACAGCCCAGTTATCGACTGGTGGTTGCAGATAAAGAAAGTCCCCGAGATGGGAAATATTTAGAGATTGTTGGCTTTTATAATCCTCGCACCGAACCTTTCACCTTTGATGTGAAAGAAGATCGGATTTTTGATTGGATGAGTAAAGGTGCCCAGCCTACTGAATCAGTAGCTCAATTATTCAAGAGTGTTGGCCTGGACACACGCTTTGCCCGAGTAAAATCCGGTGAGGCCATCGAAGCAGTGCTGGCTGAATCCAAAGCATATTATGATAATCGAATAGTAGATCTGCGCACTCGTCGCGATTAATTGGATTGAGTTCGTGTTTGCTCTTCGCTACTAAAAAGGAGAAGCCGTGAAATCCCTAGTAGAGTATATCGTTTTATCCTTGGTCGATAATCCTACCGACGTAAAAGTGGCCCAAACCAGTACCGGTGGGCGTGTACATTTAGCCTTAAATGTCGCACCCGAAGATATGGGTCGTGTGATCGGAAAAGGCGGCCGGGTGGCTAATTCCATGCGGATACTGGCCAGAGTAGCTGCAGCTCGAGAGGGTAAGCAAGTTACCCTTGATGTTGTTGAACCTCATGAATATTAAGAACACGAAAAATAATCCGGCTTCAATGAATAAAAAAAACGGCTCGCCTGAACAAGGCGAGCCTGTGTTCTTGAGTATTGGGAAGTTACGTCGTGCCCATGGACTCGGGGGCGAAATTTTGATGGATGTGAATACCCATTTCCCGGATCGAATTAAACCGGGAAAAACCTATCTAATCGGGGCAGAGCATCGTCCGATGGAAGTAGAGAGTGTTCGCTGGGCAAATAAAAATGTTTTGATTAAGTTTATTGGCATTAATTCCCCGGAAGAAATGGCCATCTTACGCAATCAAATCGTTTTTATCAACAGCCAGGAATTACCCCAGTTACCTGAAGGGGAGTACTATCATCATCAAATTCTCGGATTGCAGGTATTTACTGAATCTGGCGAGAAACTTGGGTCTATTGATGAAATTTTGGAAACCGGCGCCAATGATGTTTATGTCGTCAAGCAAGAAACTGGTGAGGAATTATTACTGCCGGTAATTTTTGATGTTGTCCTTTCGTATCATTTAGATGAAGGAAAGATCATCGTACGGTTGCCTGAATTTCTGTAAGGTTCGCAGGGGGAATTGTGGAACAAACGAAATTTTGGGTCGCATTCAATGCCATTCAAGGAATTGGTTCCGTAAGGCTGCAGAAATTGGCAGCCTTTTTTCCGGATTTATCAACAGCTTGGTATGCGAGAAGAGCAGATTTGCTTGCGAGCGGTTTGCCTGAACGGGTATGTGACGGATTCATAGCAGCACGAAAAAAAATCGATCCGGATCAAGCATTGGCTGACATCTTGAAGTTGGGCATCGAAATCCTGACCCTGGATGATGAGTTGTATCCACGCCGCTTGAGAGAAATCAATAACCCTCCTCCCATCCTATTTTTAAAGGGTGAGTATATTCCTACGGATGAGTGGGCAGTGGCCATCGTGGGCACTCGGAAAGCGTCCTCTTATGGAAAACAGATCACCCAGGAGCTGACCGAATTTCTGGTAGCCCATGATATCACCATCGTCAGTGGCCTTGCTCGCGGGGTGGATGCAATTGCTCACGAAACGGCACTGCGATCTCATGGCAGAACCATTGCGGTTTTAGGCTGCGGGGTGGATGTCATTTACCCCCCGGAGCATCGTGAATTAACCTTTAAAATTTCCCAGGACGGCGTTCTGATGAGTGATTATTTTCCCGGAACTCCGCCTGAAAGTGTCAATTTTCCTCCCCGAAATCGGATTATCTCTGGTTTGAGCCTGGCTACCATCGTGATTGAGGCAGGCATTAAAAGCGGTGCGCTAATAACGGCAACCTATGCCGCCGAACAGGGCAGGGACGTTTATGCTGTTCCTGGACCAATCTATGCACAGCAGAGTAAAGGTACCAATCAGTTAATCGCTGAAGGTGCTACACCACTTTTGAATTTTGAACTTCTGTTGGATAATCTCAACATCCGTCAGGACTCGATTTATGAAAAACCTCGCGCTGTAGTACCGGAAAACCAAACTGAAGAACAAATCTTATTGGCCCTTAATGATGAAGCCTATATGCTGGATGAGATTATGCAGAAAACCAGTTTACCCGTGCAGACAATTTCTGCTTCATTAAGTATGATGGAATTAAAGGGCTACATCACCCAGGTGGAGGGAGCAAAATACAGGATTTCTCATGGAAAATCCATCCTTAAAAGGAACATTAAAGATGAAATCTAATTATTATGCGGTAATTATGGCTGGCGGCGGCGGTACCCGTTTATGGCCGTTGTCTCGAAAATCGACTCCCAAGCAAATGTTGGCGATCACTGGCGCACGGACTTTGTATCAAATGGCGTGTGATCGTTTGAAGAATTTATTTACGCCTGATCATATTTATGTTGTTACTGTGGCAAATCAGGTCTCTGCCCTTTCCGAACAAACACCGGAAATTCCGTTGGATAATTACTTGATCGAACCCATGCCGAAAGGGACAGCCACAGTGGTGGCTTATGCAGCCAGTGTTCTCCAGCGAATTGACCCGCAAGCTGTCATGGTGGTGTTAACAGCCGATCACCTGATTGAAAATGGCAAGATGTTTGAAGAAGTCTTATCCACGGCTTACGATGTGGCAAAGGCTGGTTATCTGGTAACGCTGGGCATTGTGCCCAAGTTTCCATCCACAGGATATGGTTACATTCATCGATCTACAGAGAAGATTACCGGTTTTAGGCAACCTGTATTCGGAGTGCTGCAATTTCGGGAAAAGCCGGATTTGGAAACAGCCCAATCCATGCTAGCTTCTGGGGACTACGATTGGAATTCCGGAATGTTCATCTGGGGTGTGGATCAGATTTTAGAATCCTTTGAAAAACAAATGCCGGACCTGTTTCAAAAAATGCAGCATATGTTTGAAGAAAAGGAGAAAATCCAACTTCAAAAACGGATTCTTGAAATTTGGCCTACGATTCAACCACAGACGATTGATTATGGTATTATGGAACATGCTGAAAATGTTGTCGTGATTCCTGCTGCTGATTTAATGTGGAATGATGTAGGTAGTTGGGATTCTTTGTTCGATGTATTGCAATCCGATGAAAATTGTAATATTATATTGGGCGCGGACCATCTGGGCATCGAAACAAAAAGTTCTTTAGTGTGTTCGAATCAAGAGGGGCGACTGATCGTTACCATCGGGGTGGAAGATCTGGTGATCGTCGATACCGGTGATGCTCTGCTGATCAGCCATCGAGACAAAGTACAGGAAGTAAAAGAGATTGTGAAGAAATTACAGGCGCTAAATAAGGAAGCGTATTTATAGGAGTGTCGGGTTGGAAGCATATTGCGTAAAGTGTAGAGAGAAGAGAGAGATTGAAAGTCCAATAGCTGATTTTAATGCAGCAGCAGCGCCTGTTACCAAAGGGATTTGCCCTGTTTGTGGTACAAAGATGTATCGGATCGGGAATACTCCTGCCCATGAAGGCTTGATTCCTCCCAAGAAAAAAGTTATTGAGAAAGTTCGTAGTGGTAAATTAGTCATTGTTGAATCTCCGGCTAAAGCGAAGACCGTTGGTCGATTTTTAGGCAAGGATTATTCTGTCAAGGCATCCGTGGGTCATGTCCGGGATTTATTACGTTCGGAATTATCGGTGGATGTTGATAATAATTTTCAACCCAAGTACCGAATCCCCAATGAAAAAAGAAAAATCGTCAAGGAATTAAAGGCCATTGCCAAAGATGCCGCAGAAATCTACCTTGCAACTGACCCTGACCGCGAAGGAGAAGCGATTGCCTGGCATTTACAGGAATCCATTGGCGAAGATGTCAATCTGTATAAACGGGTTGTCTTTCATGAAATTACCAAAACGGCCATTGATGAGGCCTTTCAACATCCGCGCGGGATCAACATGGATCTGGTGGACGCCCAACAAGCGCGCCGCGTTCTCGACCGTTTGGTTGGCTACGGCATCAGTCCATTATTATGGGAAAAAGTGCGCAGCAGATTATCCGCAGGGCGCGTGCAGTCGGTTGCTTTGCGATTAGTCGTTGAGCGGGAACGCGCCATTGCAGATTTTGTTCCTGAAGAATACTGGAGCATTGCAGCCGCCTTTTATTCCGCGATCTGCGATGCCACTTATAGAGCCAAGCTGGTCAAGACCGATAATCAGGATCCGAACTTGACGGAGCAAAAGACGGTGGAAGAAGTTGTAAAAGACCTGCTTTCTGCCGCATATACCATCAGCAAGATTAAAACCGGTACCCGCAAGAAGAATCCATCTGCTCCCTATATCACCAGCACACTGCAACAGGAGGCCTCCCGTCGATTGGGTTTTACCGCTAAACGAACCATGACCCTGGCGCAGCAATTATATGAAGGTATTGATATCGGCAGTTCGGGGACCGTGGGTTTGATTACCTATATGCGTACCGACTCCACCAATATTTCCATTGATGCTCAAAATGAAGCCCGCAATTTTGTGGTCAAGAATTATGGAGCGGATTACGTTCCTGAAAAGCCCCCTGTTTATCGAACCCGAGTGAAAGGGGCACAGGAAGCCCATGAGGCGATTCGTCCCACTTCGGTAAACCGCCGGCCTGAAGAAATGAAGGCTTTCCTGGGACGGGATCAATATCGACTCTATCAACTGATCTGGAAACGCTTTGTTTCCTCACAAATGTCCAGCGCTATCTATGATACGATCACTGTGGAAGTTACGGGGAATTCCTCTGCTCATGAGTATTTATTCCGTACCACCGGATCGACCATTCGCTTCCAAGGCTATCTGGCGATTTATGAAGAGGCCAAAGACGAAGATACCCTGGATGACAATGGCGATGCCATTGATATTCCGATCAATCTTCAGGAAAACGAAACGCAGTCCTTGAAAGAAGTCTTCCCTGAGCAGCATTTTACCCAGCCGCCACCACGCTTTACTGAGGCTTCCCTGGTGCAATTACTGGAAGAACACGGTATTGGCCGGCCTTCTACGTATGCAGCCATCTTATCCACCATTCAGGAACGTGGGTACATCGAACGGGAAAACAAACGCTTATTCCCCACCGAAACGGGTGTAACCGTCAATGATTTATTAGTGGATCATTTCCCTGGGATCATTGAAGTTGGCTTCACTGCCAAAATGGAAGAAGATCTGGATGAAATCGCGGAAGGGGAACGAAACTGGCCGGAATTAATCGGCACTTTCTACGGGCAATTTAAACCTTTACTGGATAAAGCTGAAAAGGATATGCCGGAGAAAAAAGCCGAACTGGAAAAAATTGGCCGCGAATGCCCCGATTGTGCTCACGATTTGGTCATTCGCTGGGGGCGGTTTGGAAAATTTGTAAGCTGCAGTAATTTCCCGGAATGCCGCTATACGGAACCCTGGCTGGAGAAAATCGGGGTAACCTGCCCGAAAGATGGCGGGGATGTTGTCTTGCGGCGAACACGCCGGGGCAGAATCTTCTATGGCTGTGCCAATTATCCTGAATGTGATTTTACGTCATGGAAACAACCCATTGCTGCAAAATGTCAAAATTGCCAGGGTACTTTGGTTGTTGCCAACAAAAAGCAAGTTCAATGTATGGATTGTGAGACGATATTTACACGAGACGATATTGAGAATATTGAACAAGAATCGGCATAGTTCTTGCACCAATGGACGTTAGATATCGAAATTATTTGCATCTAAAGTGAACCTCATCTAAAATACATGTACGGGTTGGCAGAAAAAAAGCCCCAATCTTTCAGGAGCAGGACAAATGGATACAATTCGTGGACAGCTCAAAAATCCTCTGGTTGCCGCAATAGGCGCTTTCATCATTGGTTTATTTTTTGGTTTGGTCATCCTGGGCTGGTGGGTTTGGCCGCTGGAATGGAAGGATGCCGCACCGCAGCATTTACGCGAGGATTTGCAAAAAGATTATGTGCGTATGATTGTTGAATCCTATGCAAAAAATAATGATCGCAATAAGGCCATGGAGCGCTGGGGCGAGATGGGCGAGAACAAAAACAGCTTGCTGCAAGCCCTGCAAAGCGATCCCACGATTAACCCTGAAGATGTTGCCATGTTTGCCAATCTGGTTCAGTCCCCGATGGTGCCAACTACCGAGATGGGGTTTCCATCCCTGGAAGGGACGCCCGCTACCGAAAAAGTCACTATTGAGCCGGAGAAAAGTAATACCAGCAGTATCTTGTTGTTGGTTGTCTCCTGCTTATTAATGATGGCTTTTGCCGGGGCATTTGCTTATGTGATGCTGGTACGGAACAAAAAGAAAGGCAACCGTACCCGTGAGCCGGACGTCGCAGACTATAATGTTTCTGCCATGAAAGAAGCACAGGAAATTTCCAAGAAAGCCGAATTTACTGATTATCAGGATGGTGCAATGGGGGCAGCCATTGCTCAATATATGACCACCTACATGATCGGGGATGATTTGTATGATGATTCCTTCAGTATCGATTCGCCATCCGGTGAGTTCCTGGGTGAATGTGGGGTGGGCATTTCTGACACCATCGGCGTAGGGGATCCGAAGAAGGTAACAGCTTTTGAAGTCTGGTTGTTTGATAAAAATGATATCCAAACGGTTACTAAAGTTCTGATGAGTCAGCATGCCTTTGGTGATCCGACCATCAGTCAACGACTTGCCTCCAAGGGCGAACCGATTTTACTCTCGCCTGGAGAATCCGTCTGGTTGGAAACAGCCACACTGAAACTGGAAGCCCGTGTTGTTGACATGAATTATGGTCAAGGCGCTTTGCCCGCCGGTAGTTATTTTGAACGTATGACTTTGGAACTGGCTGTGTGGCCTAAATAACGAAACTTAATTCATAAAATAAAAATCAGCCCGTTCAAATCGAACGGGCTGTTTTATTGATCCGAAAATCTTTACTCAATTTTGGTGATTTTAAATTTCAAAGATCCGGAAGGTGTCTGTACATCAATGAGGTCACCCACTCGTTTACCGATCATTGCTTTGCCGATTGGTGAGAGGTGAGAAATGCGGTAATTTGCAGGATCTGCCTCTTTGGGGCCAACGATAAAATAGGTTTCTTCTGGAAAGCCATCTTCGACAATGGTTACATGATCGCCAACACCGACTTCTTCAAGATTCTGCTTGATATCTTCGATGATCACTCGATTACGCAAGATGTTATCAAGTTCCAGAATTCTGCCTTCAAGGAAACCCTGTTCTTCTTTTGCCTGAATATAATCCGCATTTTCCGATAAATCACCTTGTTCAATCGCAGCGCGTAAACGTTCTGCCAGGGTTTTACGAGCGGGTCCTTTCAAATAATCCAACTCTTCTTGAATTTTTACAGCGCCTTCAGCGGTTAAATAAGAAACATCATTTGACATAAAAATCTCCACAATCCAGTAAATCTTTTGTATTAAGGTAGGGTCTTGGGATCGAATAACTTTTGATATTCTTCGATGGCAAATCGATCCGTCATACCTGCTATATAATCGCATATCGTTCTTTCCAATCCTTGTTCAGGGATCAGACACTGAACGTGCTGCGGAAGGATGGTCGGTTCATTTTGATATGCATGAAAAATATCGGATAATAAATTCTCTGCTTTAACAGCCATTCGTTGAACCCGATAGTGCCGATACAAGTTTTTGAACAAAAAATCTTTTAAAGTTCGGATTCTGAGCTGAGTTTGATCAGAAAAACATAGTACATTATACGTCAGGCGCTGTAATTCGTCTACGGACTTAACACTGCTTTCCAGAATCTTCTTTTCGGTGGCATTAAGTACGTCCGAAACCAGGTAACCAATCAGTTCGCGATTAATTTGATGGCGGGTCAAATCATCCAGTTTAGTTCCGGACCAGCGATAGGGATTACTCAGTATTTCCCACAATTCAATCCCTTCCAGCATACCGGTGTGAATCATCCCCGAACGAAGGCCGTCATCCAGGTCATGGGCGGTATAGGCTAACTCGTCCGCAACATTGCAAATTTGAGCTTCCAGATGTCCGCGTAAATCCGGATTGAAGTTTTTGGCGTCCGAAAGATCATATTCTGATTCGTGTTTGACAATCCCTTCCAGGACTTCCCAGGTTAAATTAAGACCGGAAAATTCGGCATATCTTTTTTCAAGGTAGGTCACAATGCGATATGTCTGTTTATTATGTTCAAATCCGCCGTAATCCAGCATCAGTTGATTTAATACCCGTTCACCTGAATGACCAAAAGGGGGATGGCCGATATCATGTGCCAGGCAAATGGTTTCTGTCAGGTCTTCATTGGCACCCAATCCTCTGGCGATGGAGCGGCCGATTTGAGCGACTTCCAGGGTATGGGTCAGCCGTGTGCGGTAATAATCCCCTTCATGATTGATAAACACCTGGGTTTTGTATTCCAGGCGGCGAAAGGCCGTAGTATGGATGATGCGATCCCGGTCGCGTTGAAAGGCAGTGCGGTGAGTGGGTTCCGGCTCCAGAAAGAGACGGCCTTTGGAATCTTTACTTCGGATTGCATAAGGAGCAAGGAATTGATCCTCGTGATTTTCAAGATCTTGTCTTTGCAAAATCATTTTGATTCTCCTTTTATTGATTCATTTATCGGCGGATGATAGTGCCTAAATGATCCCCATCCAGGGCTCTGCGCACATTGTCTGATCTAACACCTGAGAAAATTTGTACCTGGATCTCAGGATGATATTGTACCAGATTCAACATCTGGTTGACTTTTTCAAGCATACCGCCGGTGACATCCACCGCTTGTGAGCCGGAAATATTATCCTGCTGACTGACCATCACCTCTGGCGTAATTTCCTTTATCAGTTTGGTACAGGAAGGAAAATCCTCCCAGACACCGTCTTCGATACCGGCAATCAGAATTGATTGTGGTGGAATATTTTGGGATAATCCAATGAATAACTCTTCTGTGGAGAGGATGGTACCTTTTAAAATTTGATCAAAAATGACATCCCCGTAGATCACCGGGATCATTTGGTGATCTAGAGCAGTTTGTATGGGACCAGTATCCCAGGAGAGGATCTGTCGATCTTTACTGAGAACCGCACTAACAGGCGGAAAAGCCAGCACCGGAAGCCCGGCTTCCATGCAGGCATCCAGAACAATTTGATTTAAGGCTCTGGCTTGTTTCCAGACTTCCAGAAATCCCATCCAATCTGCCTGAGAATGAACGCCATCCCGCGTGCCATATGTTTTCGCGGCCTGATGCCCAAAGGAACCCGAACCATGGGCTAAAACCAAACGATACTTCCCTTGCTGGTAACTGGATTTAATTTCCTGAATGAGGGATCGTAAGCGGGAATGGTTTGCCGTGAAAGCTTGATGTTTTTCGGTAATTAAGGAGCCGCCCAATTTTAAATAAATGGTTTGCATGGAATTCCTTTTTATTGAATGATCGTTTGAATCTGGCGTGTATAACCTGCCTGCGCAAAAGTCTGTGTGAGAGCAGCAGTTGTTGCTGAATGCATCAGGATAATCATGTTGCCGCCGCCGCCGGCTCCGGAGAGTTTGGCCCCCAGAGCGCCATTCTCCATGGCTAACTGGACCATTCGATCTAGTCCAGGAGTGGAGACGCCCAACGCTTGCAGTAATTGATGGTTCTGCACCATCAACGAACCTAACTTAGGTGGATTGCCAATTTCAAGTGCGGATCGCGCCTGTACGGCGATTTCGCCGATCTGATCCAGAAGGGGTTGGATGAGCTGAGGAGAATGATTGAACTGCTCTCGGACCCTCTCGACCATGCCTTTGGTGGACTTTTCCTCGCCACTGTTGACAATCAGGATATGGTTTGGCTGGGCAATTTTTAGCCACTCCACCGGTTTTTCACGTTGGAAGAAGATGCCCCGTTCAAAGGCGATGACGGTGTTGTCAATCCCGGAGGGCGTTCCGTGGTATTGTTTTTCGGCTTCAAAAGCGATATCTGATATCTCTTGATCGGTAAAGGGGATACTGAAGAAGGCACACAGAGCCTTTGCCAGAGCTACCGAGACGGATGCACCTGACCCCAACCCTGCCGCAACGGGTAACCTGGAGTGGATATGAATTTGCATGGCAGGAAGATGATGCAGCTTGCCCAACTGCCTGACCATGCTGATGATGAGTGCGAATGGATGCTCAGGTTCCAGTTCAGCCAGAGGACAATTTAGCCCAATGTCTGGTGCCTGAATTTGAACTATGTTATGCTGATGAATTAAAGGTTGGATGGTCACGGTGGTATAGCACTGCATAATGGGTACTGCGATGGCCGGTTTTCCGTACACAACCGCATGTTCTCCAAAAAGGATAATCTTGCCTGGTGCTTTTTGTATGATTTGTGCCATGGGAGGATTAGGAAAAATAGAAGATGATAATAACAAATAGGGCCCACGCCAGCATGGTAATTTGTAGAGGGCGATCGTGAAGGAAAATTTCCTCAGGGGTATCCCCTTTACAGAGTACTTGCATGATGTAGAGATAGCGGAAGATGCCATAAATAACAAAGGGGATGGTCAACATCATAGTGTGATTTTCAGGAACATTTGGTGCCGAAAAAGTGTATAGACAATAAGAAATAATGGTGGTGGCCGAAATGATATTAATCAGTTGGTCCAAAAAGGGAATGGTGTATCCATCCAGGACTGGCCGTTGTTCATTCGTTGTACTTTGCAGGAGATTTAGTTCGGAGCGGCGTTTGCCAAAAACGATGTAAAGGGAAATCAGGCTGGCTACTACATACAGCCAGGGTGAGAAACGTTCGACGACAATCAAACTTACCCCGGCGAAGACGCGCAGCAGAAATCCCATGGAAAGGGTGATGGCATCCAGAATGGGTTCGTGTTTCAACCATTTGGAATAAATGGTGTTGATGATCCAATACAGAACGGCGATGAATAGGAAGGTTTTGGAAAGAAAGTATCCGCTGATAAAAACAATCAGCAAAAGGAAGATGGCAATGCTAGCTGCTAATTTTACTGAAATACGGCCGGCAGCAATGGGACGATTCTTCTTGCGCGGGTGTTTCCGATCGGATTCCAAATCGGCGATATCATTGAGTAGGTAGATGGCGGATGAGAGGAAGCAGAAGAGGATGAATCCGAGAAGGGTACGAAAGAGGGCTGGCAGGTAAAATAGTTGACGGTCGAAAACGAGGGCTGGAAGGATGAAAACATTCTTCAGCCATTGATTGGGACGCATGGATTTCAGAATATCACGCAACATATTGCAATCTTATCACAAGATTGATATTCAGATACAGCAAGGGATGTTAAAATAAGAGTTATGACAATAAAAGTGCGCTTGGATATTGCGATGATGGAACAGAACCTTGCCGAGAGCCGAAATCAAGCTCAGGGTTTGATTATGGCCGGACAGGTACGACTGAATGGAAACGTAATTATTAAACCTTCGGAAACGGTGGAACCTTCGGATGTGATTACGGTCGATTCAGGGCCGCAATTTGTCTCCCGAGGGGGAGATAAATTATTAGGTGCGCTGCAGACCTTCCGCATGCTGGATTTCTCGGGAAAAGTTTGCGCGGATGTGGGGGCTTCTACGGGCGGCTTTACGGATTGCCTCTTACAGCACGGCGCCGCGAAAGTGTATTGCATCGATGTGGGGTATGGCATCCTGCATTGGAAAATTCGCCAGGATGAGCGTGTAGTGTGTATGGAAAGGGTCAACGCACGGAATGTGGAAACGCTGCCCGAGCCCGTGGATTTTGTCTGCGTGGACACCTCGTTTATTTCCTTGAGTGTTCTGCTGCCAGTGATTCGTCACTGGTTAAAACCCGAACACGGGGAACTGATCGCCTTGATCAAGCCCCAGTTTGAAGCCGGCCGGGAAATCTCAGCGCAAGCCAAAGGTGTCATTCGCGATCCAATGGTGCATCGGGCGGTGCTTGCGGATACACTGGAGATGGCCGCCAATTTGGGTTATCTGGTTAAAGGCCTGACACGCTCGCCGATTCAAGGTCCCAAGGGAAATAAAGAGTTTTTGATGTATTGTTCCAACAAACCAGGCGAGCAGCCAGACATGGCAAAATTGATTCGTCAGACTATGGCTCTCTCCGTGCCGAACGAAAAAGACTAAGGCTTCATCCTTTCAAAGTAGGGTATACTTCATACGATTATGGACGAAACAATTCGGAATTTTTGTATTATCGCGCATATTGATCATGGAAAGTCGACCCTGGCGGATCGTTTATTGCAAGCCACGGGAACGATTTCTGATCGGGATATGGTAGAACAAGTCCTGGATAATATGGATTTGGAACGGGAGAAAGGGGTTACGATCAAGTCTTCCGCGGTTCGCATGGCTTATACTGCAAAAAATGGGAATACTTATGAATTAAACCTGATCGACACCCCCGGGCATGTCGATTTTGGCTATGAAGTCAGCCGCGCACTGGCGGCTTGTGAAGGCGCTATCTTAGTGGTAGACGCAACACAGGGGGTTGAAGCGCAAACTCTGGCTAATTTATATCTGGCAATTGAAGCCGGATTGACCATCATCCCGGTAATTAATAAAATCGATTTACCCTCTGCGCAGCCTGAAGAGGTTGCCAAGGAACTTGAAAATTTGATTGGCATTCCTGCCAGTGAAATTCCATTGATCTCAGCTAAAGAAGGCTTGAATATTGATCAGGTGTTGGAAGCGGTCATTTACAAAATTCCCGCTCCAAAAGGTGATCGGGAAGCCCCATTAAAAGCGTTGATCTTTGACTCCCATTATGATTCCTACAAAGGTGTTATCGCCTATGTGCGTGTAGTGGAAGGGAAAATTCAAAGTAATCAAACCTTAAGATTAATTGCCTCCCGAAAAGATTTGAAACCGGTCGAAATTGGTATTTTCTCTCCCACCATGCAGGTCAAGAATGAGCTATTAGCCGGAGAAGTTGGCTATGTTGCTACCGGACTGAAGACCGTATCGGAATGCCGGGTTGGGGATACGATTACATCTGCGCAGAAACCCGCCGAGGAAGCCCTGCCTGGCTACCTGACAGTCAAACCCATGGTATTTGCCGGCATCTATCCGGTAGAAGGCGAAGATTTTGAAAACCTGCGGGAAGCACTCGAAAAATTGCAATTAAATGATGCTTCTCTAGTTTATGAACCCGAAAAATCACAGGCGTTGAATTTTGGTTTCCGCTGCGGTTTTCTTGGATTGTTCCATATGGAAATTATTCAAGAACGGATCGAGCGGGAATATGATTTGGATATCGTGGTTACTGCTCCGTCTGTGGCTTATGAAGTCATCATGAATAATGGTGAAACATTGATGGTGGACTCGCCGGCTCATTTACCGGATGAAAACTTGTTCAAAGAAATTCGCGAACCCTGGATGGAATTGCAAATCTTCACGCCGACTGAGTTTTACGGCACGGTGATGGATCTGGTGCGCAAACGTCGGGGTACTTATCGTGAACAGGATTATCCATCCCCAAGCCGGGTGCAGATCATTTTTGAAATCCCACTCTCTGAGTTGATTGTCAATTTCTTTGATGAATTAAAATCCAGAACCCGAGGGTATGCCTCCATGGATTATTCTGTCTTGGAATACCGCATGGGTCAATTGGTTAAGCTGGAATTTTTAGTAGGCGGCGAACCTGTGGATGCGCTGTCCGCCATTGTACATAAAGATGACGCTTATCATAAAGGGCAGGCGCTGGTCAGCAAACTGAAAGAATTGATTCCCCGTCAGCAATTTGATGTAGCTATTCAGGCCTTTACCACTGGACGTATTATTTCCCGCGCCAATGTAAAAGCCATGCGTAAAGATGTTTTGGCGAAATGTTACGGTGGTGATATTACCCGTAAGAAGAAGCTGTTGGAAAAACAGAAAAAAGGCAAGAAACGCATGAAAATGGTGGGTAATGTCGAGATTCCTCAGGATGCCTTCCTGGCCGTGCTTAAGTTGGAGGATCGTTGATCTCATCGTTGAATCAGCTTTGGAGAAATTCCCGCCGTTGGCTGCCAGGATTCCTGATCAGTGCCATTGCGATCTTTATTCTATTCCGATCCGTTCACGTCGAAGATGTCATTCTGGCTGTGCAGACGATTGAGATAAAATTTTTCCTGATCGCAATTGGCATTACAGTCATTTCTTTATTCTTTAAAACCTTCGTCTGGCGCTCCATTCTGAATTTGAAAGTTGGAGTATTGGATACGTTCTTTATCATCTGCCAGGGATATTTACTGAATAATATTTTGCCCTTCAAGGCCGGTGAAGTAGGGCGGGCTGTGTTAATGAACCAAAAAACAGGCAAAGGTGTGATGTACATGTTCTCGTCCATCGTGATTGAACGGGCCATCGACATCGGTTTCGCTGCCGGTTTATTTTTAGTGACCCTGCCATTGACCACCCAAATGGAATCTTCAAAACCCTTCGCTATTATGGCTTTATCCGCAGTTATCGCAGGGTTTATTGTCCTCTTCATTATTTCCCGCTTTCATCAAGAAATATCCGGTTGGTTGAAAAAAGTTTTTATCCGTTGGGCTTGGGGAAGCCGGGTGATTTTCCCCCGCATTGAGGGCTTTCTGGACGGATTTCAAGTCATTACCCATCCTCTTCAATTTCTAAAGGTACTTTTCTGGAGCACCTTAACCTGGACATCCTGGGTGTTGTTGTACTATATTGTCTTACGTGCCATCGCCCCGGCGGCTCCTTTCTGGTGGGGAGCTTTTATTAATGGCCTTCTGGCTTTAGGGGCCGCTGTCCCTTCTGCACCTGCTGGGTTGGGGGTTTATGAAGCTTCCATGGTAGGCGCGTTGACTATTCTGAAAGTGGATCGTGCGATTGCCATGGCTTATGCCATTTCCATGCACTTGGTACAGATCATTTTAACGGGCATTTTAGGTGCTATTGGATTCATGCGCAACAATATTTCAATCTCTTCCCTGCTTCATTATAAAAATGTTACACAGCCTGAGCAGGATTTATCAGGTGATGCACCAAAATCAATTAATGAAGTGGGAAATGCTAATCTGAACTAGAGGTGATAATGAAAAGACATTATCTCATAACAGGGGGAGCCGGATTTATCGGCTGCAACTATACTGCTCATTTGTTAGAGAATGGACAGGAAGTGACCATATTTGATAACCTCTCCCGTAGGGGCACTGATAAAAATTTAGAATGGTTGAAAAGCAAATTCGGCGAAACAACGTTCAATTTTGTTCACGGAGATATTCGTGATCTGGAATCTCTGAAAAAAGTTGTTCCAGGGAAGGATGTCATTGTCCATCTTGCTGCGCAGGTTGCTGTGACCACCTCTGTAACCGACCCGCGTGAGGATTTCGAAATTAATGCACTGGGAACTTTTAATGTTCTTGAAGCTGCCCGTCTGGTAGGCGATGATCCCATCCTGATTTATGCTTCCACCAATAAGGTCTACGGCGGCATGGAAGAAGTCCGTGTTGCCAGTAATGATGTCCAGTACTACTATGAAGATTTTCCCCTGGGAATTCCTGAAAGCCAACCGCTGGATTTTCACTCTCCCTACGGCTGTTCCAAAGGCACTGGCGATCAATATATGCGGGATTATCACCGTATTTATGGGCTGCGCACGGTGGTTTTCCGTCAAAGCTGCATTTACGGTACCCGTCAATTTGGCGTGGAGGATCAGGGCTGGGTGGCATGGTTTATTATTGCGGCTCAATTGGGCAGACCAATTACGATCTATGGGGATGGAAAACAAGTTCGGGATGTGTTATTTGTCACCGATTTGTGCCGTGCCTATGATGCCGCGATTGACCATATTGATGTGGCTGCAGGTCAGATTTTTAATGTCGGAGGCGGCTCCAGCAATACCCTTTCCATCTGGAAACAATTCTGCCCCATCCTGGAAAAACACCTTGGCTCAACCATTCCTGTGGCCCGCAGTGATTGGCGCCCAGGGGATCAGCCCATTTATGTATCCGATATTCGTAAAGCAAAGGAAATCTTGGGATGGTCGCCGGATGTATCCGCTCAGGCTGGCATAGAAACCTTGTTTGCCTGGGTAAAAGAAAACAAGGAGTTATTTCAATAGATGATTGCAGATAAAAAACTCCGCATTCTGATTGTATTGACTTATTATCGGCCGCATACCAGCGGATTGACGATTTACGCTGAACGTTTGGCGAAAGCTTTTGCCAAAAGAGGGCATGAGGTTACGGTATTGACCTCTCAATTTTTGCCCAATCTAGCAAGGGAAGAGGTTGTGGATGGGGTGCGCATTATCCGCGCACCGGTTCTATTCCGCATCAGTAAAGGCGTCATCATGCCAACCTTTGGCTGGATGGCCAGCAAACTGGTTTTGGATCATGATGTAGTCCAGCTTCATTTACCGCAGTTTGATGCTGCCGGGATTGCCTTGCGTGGACGCCTGTTAAAGAAACCGACTGTGATCACCTATCATTGTGATCTCAACCTGCCTCGTGGTTATTTCAATTATTTTGTAAATCGTGCAGTTGATTTCATGAACCACATGGCGGCAAAATTTACCCACAGCATTGTTACCTACACTCAGGATTACGCGGAACATTCGCCTTATATTCGCCAATACCTGAATAAACTAACCGTCATCTCACCGCCGGTGGAATTACCAGAAGCCACTGCGGATGAGATAAAAACCTTTGCCGACTCAAATAACCCTGAAAATGTGCGGCCTGTGATTGGCATGGCCGCCCGATTTGCCACAGAGAAAGGGGTTGAAATTTTGCTGGCGGCGTTGCCCAAGGTTTTGGAAAAATTCCCTCAAGCCCTAGTTCAATTTGCCGGACCCTATGAGAACATCATGGGTGAAGAGCATTATTTCAAACGTCTGGAACCTCAGATTAAGCAATTCCAGCAGCAAGGTCATTGGCAGTTTCTGGGCGAGTTGAATCCCCTAGAGATGCGGAAGTTCTACGCAAACATTGATGTAGTGGTCCTGCCCAGTCTGAATGCCACTGAGGCGTTTGGATTGGTTCAGATTGAAGCCATGATCAATGGTTCCCCTTCGATTGCATCCAATCTGCCGGGTGTTCGTCAACCGGTAAAACGCCATCAGATGGGCGAGATTTTCCCCATTGGTGATGCCGAGGGTTTGGCAAATGCTTTGGTTCGAGTTCTAACTAACCCGGATCAGTATATTAAACCCATCGGACCGATCCTTGAAGAATACTTGCCGGATAGTGTTGCGATAAAATATGAGCACCTTTTTGAGCAGATTTCCAAAGAGCTAATTGTAGAGTAGAAGAATAGTTGGATTCAGATCATGGATAAAAACAAACCATCCTCATCAGAAAAAGATTTCCTCGCGTCAAATATTAACAGTCTGCCATACTTTCGCGGCATTTTACGCGCCGTAGAAGCCAAAGTCTACCAGGAATATGATCTGCCCAGTCCGATCTATGATTTGGGCTGTGGGGACGGACATTTTGAATCCATCACATTTAATCATAAAATTGATGTGGGTCTGGATCCCTGGGCAGCTCCTTTAAAAGAGGCTGTAAAATCCAACGGATACGAGCTGGTCATTCAAGCCAATGGGGATCATGCTCCATTTATGGATGGTTATTTTAAAAGTGCTTTTTCAAATTCCGTTTTGGAACATATTCCAGATGTGGATGCGGTAGTCAGGGAAACCAATCGATTACTGGAAACGGGTGCACCGTTCTTGTTTTGTGTGCCCAATCACCAGTTTTTGAAAAATTTATCCATGGGTCAATTTTTGGATCGAATTCATTTGAAAGGGTTGGGGAATGCGTATCGAGCCTTCTTCAACAAAATCTCCCGTCATCATCACTGCGATTCTCCGGAAGTTTGGCAAGCCCGTCTACAAAAGAATGGCTTTGAGGTAGTGGATTACTGGCATTATTTTTCACCCCGGGCTTTTCATCTGCTGGAGTGGGGGCATTATTTTGGCTTACCGGCTTTGATTTGTAAGAAACTATTCGGTAAATGGATTCTTGTGCCCTCAACATGGAATTTATCCCTGACCAGCGCTATGGTGTCTTCTGCCTATACCGAAGAGCGAAGGCAGCCGGATGGGGCGTACACTTTTTACATCACGAAGAAAACTAACAATATAACCGATTGATTGGATAGGGAACTCATATGACGGAACCAAGTGTATTGGATTATTTAAAATCAATCCTTGATCCCAGACGGCCGCGAATCCGGCTAGCGGATTACGAGGAAGATCGATCTGATCAAATTGTTGATGAATTATTTCCCTCTGAATCGGAACCGGTTCAGAAGGTTGAATCCGAGGTTGAAGTAGCTGCCATTGTTGGATCGCCTTTCCGTTGGCGGATAACCGCATCGGTTTTGTCCCTTCTGGTTGGCCAATTCTTATTTGAGCCGCCTATCCAAAACCTTTATTTGGGACTGGCTTTTTATGTCATTGGGACAGCTTTCCTGGTTCTCTCCATTATATTAAACGATTGGGATTTTTCTGAGATTCCCGGCGCTGAGCCGGTCAATGATCTATCTACCTGGCGAGTGAATTGGAAAGCCTTTGGTATGGGAACCATTTCCATGATGGTATCTTTCTTCTTCCTCACCGGGAATGTATTTAATTCATTTAATATTGTTTTTTGGATCTTTTCCATTGTCTGCTATGTTCAGGCATTCTCCGAGCATGAACTTATCGGGGAATTTGGAAAAAAAATCCTTTCACTTTTCAAAACCAAAATTAATTTTTCCCAGGCTGTACAAATCAGTTGGTGGCAGATTCTTTTAGTTGTTCTGACGCTGGTAATCATCTTTTTCCGGTTCCATCAGCTAAATGAAGTACCCGGCGAGATGTTCAGCGACCAGGCAGAAAAATTGGCAGATGTCAGTGATATTCTCAATGGTCAATACAGTGTTTATTTCCCACGCAATACAGGCCGTGAAGCCTTTCAAATGTATTTGACCGCCTTAATCGCTACAACGTTAGGCACCGGCTTATCATTCATGAGTTTGAAAATAGGTACGGCTTTGGCCGGTCTCTTCACACTGCCATTTATTTATTTGTTGGGGAAAGAAATTGGCAATAAACAAATCGGCATTATTGCCTTTTTTTTGGCAGGCATCGCTTATTGGCCGAATGTGATTTCCAGAGTGGGGCTGCGATTTCCTTTATATCCTTTATTTGTTGCGCCGACCTTATACTATTTAATTAAAGGCCTGCGCCATTCCAGAAAAAGGGACTTCATTCTGGCGGGTATTTTCATGGGCATTGGTCTGCATGGATACAGCCCAGCTCGCATGCTCCCGATTGTGGCTGTGATTGCCATTGCCATTTATTTGCTGCATATGAAAACCAGGGATGAAAAAAAAGGATCTGTTTTTGGCCTTATGGTTGTGGCGATGATGGCATTTATTGTCTTTATGCCGTTGTTCCATTATGTGCTTGGAAATTTGGATATGTTCTCCTACCGTGCGTTGACCCGTATGGGAACCTTGGAATCCGCCTATCCAGGAAATCCAATTCTCATTTTCTTCGAGAATCTATTTAAAGCTTCCGTCATGTTTTTCTGGAAGAATGGGGAAATTTGGGTTCATTCTGTCCCCAATCGTCCAGCTTTGGATATCATCTCTGCGGTTTTTTATTTTATCGGCAGCGTTTATGTTTTGATACGGTATATCCAAAAAAGGAACTGGGTGGATTTATTTCTCCTGCTTTCAGTGCCGCTTTTAATGATGCCTTCCATTATGTCCCTGGCTTTTCCTGGCGAAAACCCGTCCTTAAACCGAACCGGTGGGGCGGTCATCCCGGTCTTCATTCTGGTTGCCATAGGACTGGAAGGATTTTTGCGTACCTTGGTTAATCAAGCCAGACAAATTGGCAGAAAACCGTATCTTGCCATGGGACTTGGATTTCTATTTTTTAGCTTTGCAATAATGCAAAACTACACCCTGGTATTTGAAGATTATAAGGAACGCTTCTTTCGGAGCGCCTGGAATTCTTCCGATATGGGGGCAGTGATCTGGGAGTTTGCCTCCACGTATGGGGATTATGAACATGCCTATGTTGTTCCTTATGACTATTGGGTGGATACCACCCTGGTTGGCATTGCTGCTCGGAAAGATGTTACCAATATTGCCATATGGCCGGAGCAATTTGAATCCACCCTGGAATACCCAGGGGCAAAATTATTTATTCTCAAACCAGATGATTTTGCAAACATAGAAACTTTGCAGAAGATGTACCCCTATGCCGTCTATTGGCGGCACGTAGATCAATACGAAGGCAAAGATTTTCTGGTTTTGTTTGTGCCACCAGCCAATTCAGTTCCTCTACTTCCCGATCAACCAGTCAATTGATGGAGTTCCCAGCCTTATGAATCAGGAAATTGATGAGTATGTGAATTTTGAACCAAAGAAGCGGAGTTCATTTCCCTGGTGGATGATCATCTTATTTGTGATCCTCGGATTGGGGGCTTATCTCCGTGTTGTCGGGATGAATTGGGCAGGGGATCATCACATGCATCCGGATGAACGTTTCCTGACCATGGTAGTCTCTTCACTAGAAACCCCTAAATCAATCACGGATTATTTCGATACCAGTATCTCTTCCTTTAACCCCAGCAATCGCGGGTATACCTTTTATGTTTATGGAACCTTGCCGTTGTTTATTGTTCGACTCGTCAGTGGCATCTTCCAACAAAATGGATATGGGGATGTCTATCTCGTTGGGCGATACCTCTCTGCATTTTTTGATTTATTGACCCTGGCTTTGGTCTTCCTGATTTCCGATCGTCTGTTTCGGAAAATGTTGCTTAGTTTGTTGGCGGCGGCTTTTTATGCCGCTGCAGTTCTCCCCATTCAGCTTTCACATTATTTCACCGTAGATAGTTTTGCGAATTTTTTCACGATCCTGACTATATACTTTGCTGTGCGGATCATGACTTCAGCTTTGCCTTGGGATATGCAGGAGATGAAAGGAAAGACCTCCAATTGGTTCTGGAGGCACTCGCATGGGATATGGGAGTATGTTTTTTTTGGTATGGCATTTGGCATGGCGTTGGCCTCCAAAGTCAGTACCTTTTTAGTTGTCTTCTTATTACCCCTGGCGATTTTGGTTCAGATTAACCAGAAAAATGGGAGTCTCGATCGGGATAAGCTAACCTTAATTTTCCGCAATTTACTGATTGCCGCTTTGGTCAGTTTCCTGACTTTCCGCATTTTGCAGCCCTACGCATTTAATGGCCCAGGATTTTTCAATTTAGGCATCAACGAAAACTGGATCAGTAGTCTGAAGGATTTAGCCTCACAAAGCACCGGGAATAGTGATGCCCCGCCAGCCCTGCAATGGGCGCGCAGACCCATCACGTTCTCCTGGGAAAACATGGTCAAATGGGGTTTTGGCTTACCTTTGGGGATTCTGGCATGGGTTGGTTTTCTCTTCATGGCCTGGCGAATGATCAAACGAGATTGGAAACCCTATCTGCTCATCTGGATTTGGACCGGGGTGTATTTTGCCTATCAATCCCTGCAATTTTCCCGCACCATGCGCTATCAAATTCATGTGTATCCAACCTTGGCTATCATCGCTGCCTGGTTCTTGTACTTCCTGTGGAAAAAATCCCGTGAACAGGAATATTCCATTAGGAGAATAGCCAGTAACGTTGGATTCTGGGTCCTGAGTGTGGGTGTGGTGCTGAGCACCTTCCTTTGGGCTTATGCATTCGTGCAGATTTATCAGGATCCCTTTACCCGGGAAGCAGCCAGTGAATGGATTTATCAAAATGTGCCGACTGCAATCAATCTTCAGTTGGAAACAGTGGATGGGGACTACATCCAACATGTGCCCTATAATTTGGTGCAGCAAGTGGATACTGAAAATCCGTTCAGTATTGCCTTTACTCCCCGTTTATCCACGCCAATCCTTACTGTGCAAATTGACCATATTTTATCCTTACCCCCAACGGATATTGAGCATATCTTGGTTGCTGAAATTCGGGAGAATGTTACCGGCAGCGATTCCATTCTTTCAGGTCAACTATTTCAAAGTTTTCAAAACTTCAATGATCCCAGAGGCTCACGTTACCAGATTGCCATGGAATCCATGCAATCCTTGTTCCCGGATAAGGAATACTTGCTGACCCTGCGGACAACCGATCCATCCTATGGATTACAACTCACGGGAACCATTGCGCTGGGCTATTCCCAGGAAAAGGGTGTGGAATACCAATATTTACCTGAGCTGGTAAATTCGATATCGGCTGGCGGGGAATATCGCAAAATGTTTTCCCCACAAAAAGATAGCGTATTTCACGGTATAAGCATTCCCCATGTCCTGGATTATGAAGCAACTGGGCAGATCAAGACACTGAATATGCAGTTGGTGGACCAATCGGACGGCGGCAAAGTGTTGGTGGATCTGAGCAGCGAATCACTATTTCATGCTGTGACTGATCCGCGAGGGGAGAGCCTCCAATTTTCTGTTGACGAAGGGATTCCTTTACTCAACGGGCACACCTACGAATTAATATTTAAGAACACTTCCGATACTGGAAAACTGGCATTCTTCGGCACTAAAAAAGCCGATGAAAGCAGTTGGGATGACGTCGTTCCGTTAAATATGTATGGATACAACGCATTTGACTATTACGATGGCCTGTATCGGACTGACCTAAATTTCGAAATGTACTGGGATGATAATCAGGAGAAACGCGATCGTTTCTATGAAATCCTGGATCAGACAGATTACATCTTTATCACGTCCAATCGACAATGGGGAACCACCGTTCGTGTGCCGGAACGATATCCGATGACGGTTGAGTTATATCGTTCTCTGATCGGTTGTCCTGATGACAAAGATATTATTTGGTGTTACCGTGTGGCTCAGCCCGGGATGTTTGATAGCACCTTGGGTTTTGAACTGGTCGAGGTGTTTCAATCCAATCCCCACATTGGTGATTTATTATCGTTCAATACTCAATTCGCTGAAGAAGCCTTCACGGTTTATGATCATCCCAAAGTGATGATCTTTAAAAAGACGGATGCTTACCAACCGGTTATCGCTCGTCGGATCTTTGATGCGATTGATTTGACTAAGGTTATTCGTTTGACTCCCAAGGAAGCCACATACGGGAAAGAGGCACAGGAAATCCCGGTTGCAGCGGTAGAAGACACCAAACCAAAACTGGATTTGATGCTGCCTGCAGATACCTGGCAGGCACAGCAAGCGGCTGGGACCTGGTCAGAGCTCTTTAATCCCGATAGGTTGTACAATCAAAAACCGTTTTTGGCAGCTTTACTTTGGTATGTCAGTATTCTGCTGCTTGGCTGGATCGTTTATCCCTTTACTCATCTCGCATTCCCGAATTTCCGCTTTGGTGGATATCCCTTTGCCAAGCTGGTAGGGTTATTAATCTTAGCCCTGGGCAGTTGGCTGCTCAGTTCAAATGGCATGATTTATTCTAAAGAAACGATTGGCATGGTGATTCAGGGGATGATTCTGGTCAATGTGCTGATCCTATTCTTCCGAAGGAAGGCCATTGGGCAGGACATTAAAGAGAACTGGAAATCCATGCTGATGATCGAAGGGATCATGCTGGCTTTCTTCGTCTTCTTCCTACTAATACGCATAGGCAATCCCGATTTATGGCATTTTGCCAAGGGTGGGGAGAAGCCCATGGACTTCTCCTATTTCAATGCGATCCTCAAAACAGAAACGTTTCCGCCCTATGATCCATGGTTTGCAGGCGGGTATATCAATTATTACTATTATGGGTTTGTCCTGGTGGGTACCCTGGTGAAATTCCTGGGGATCATTCCTTCCATTGCGTATAACCTTATTTTGCCATCCTTATACAGCATGGCCGCCATTGGAGCATTCTCCATCGGTTGGAACTTGACTGAAGGGGCGCAGGAAACTACCCAAAAGGGTTCGCGTTGGAATTTGCTGGCTGGCATCCTGGCTGCTGTGATGACCATGGTGATTGGCAACCTGGGTACCTTGCGCATGATCTGGCATGGATTCATCCGTCTGGCAGGGGGGACGCTGCCCCTGGATGGGGTGAATCTGTGGAGTAAGTTAGTATGGACTATCTCCGGTTTTGCCAAGTTTATTGGCGGGGAAAATTTGGGGTATGGCTACGGCAATTGGTATTGGGATCCAAGCCGGGCATTTCCGGGTGAGGCGATCACCGAATTCCCCATGTTCACCTACCTGTATGCCGATTTACATGCCCATATGATTTCCATCCCCTTAGCTATTCTGGCTTTTGCGCTTGCCTATCATGTTTTATTGTCAGTTATTCGCCGGCAGGTCAGTTGGGCAGAAATGCTGGCTGGTTCTCTGCTTGCCGGGGTGGTAGTGGGTGCATTGCGTCCAACCAATACCTGGGACTTGCCTTTATATTTGATTCTAATCAGTCTAGCTTATGGATATGTTGGTCTGATCCATCCATTGATAGAATCTTCAAAAGATCGCAGCGGATTGAAAATTACCCCGCTGGTAAAATATGGACTGAGTTATCTTGTATTTCTGGCGAGTACTTATTTCCTTTATGCTCCGTTTAGCCGTTGGTACGGTGCAAGTTATACCAAATTCAATCCATTTACCGGTCTGACCACGCCCTTCTGGTCCTACATCACCCACTGGGGATTCTTCCTCTTCATCCTGATCTCCTGGTATCTGTGGGAATCACGCGATTGGATGGCAAAAACTCCCGCCAGAGCCTTGTTGAATTTGAAAAAATCGAGCTATTTGTTGTTGTTCCTGGGTATGGGCTGGATTGCGATTGTTGCCTGGTTATTCAGTAAACAAATCGCCATCGGCTGGTTTGTGATGCTGCTTCTTATGTGGGCAGGCCTTTTAATGCTGCGCAGGGATACCGGAATTCAAAAGAAAGCTGTATTCTTCCTGTATTCGACTGCTTTATTTATCACCCTCTTTGTCGAATTGATGGCTCTGGAAGGGGATTTGGGGCGCATGAATACGGTCTTCAAATTCTATCTGCAAGCCTGGACGTTGATGGCCGTTTGCAGTGCCGCCGCCTTAATCTGGCTGCTGCCAGCCTTTGGAAAGGTTTGGAGAGGTTGGCTAAAAGACACCTGGGTTGCTATTTTTAGTATTCTGGCTGTGTCGGTGGTTATGTTCACTCTTTTTGCTACCAGCGGAAAAATAAAGGATCGGATGAGCGACAATGCTCCGCACACACTGGATGGCATGGCTTACATGACCGTCGCCACCCATATGGATGCCGAGGTGATGATGGATTTATCCGAAGACTATGCTGCCATCCTCTGGATGCAGCAGAATGTGGAAGGAACACCCGTCATTGTCGAAGGACATGCCACTGAATATCGCTGGGGAAGCCGCTATACCATCTACACGGGGTTACCTGGGGTTTTAGGCTGGAACTGGCATCAGCGCCAGCAGCGGGCCATCCTGGCTAATAATGATGTTCAGATGCGGGAAGATGCCATCAATCAGTTTTATGAAACCGGGGATGTGGATCAGGCGCTGGCATTTTTGAAAACCTACAATGTCCAGTATATTATCAGTGGACAATTGGAATCTGGCTTGTATTCTGCTGTTGGGATGAGTAAATTCCCCAAGTATGATGGTGTTTATTGGGAAACAGTTTATGAGGGTAAAAATACCACCATTTATAAGGTAATTCCATAATCGGAGGAGAGACGGATATGCTGCAGTTTATCATCTGGTATGGTTTCATCAGTCTTTTGGGGTTGGCTATTTTCCCTATTACCCGGCGGCTTTTCCATAAGGGCGTTGCCCAGGGTTTTTTCTTCTCCAGAGTGATTGCTCTGTTCATTTGGGGATTTGTTTACTGGTTTCTTGGGTCAATCAAGATCATTCCGGTTGACTTCAGCGGGGCTTTACTTACCCTGATCGGTATTGTGGCTTTGTCGTTTTTTATCAGTAAGCGAAATATTCGTGAAGAATTTCTTCAGTCGCTGAGCGAGCATAAGAACGCTGTCCTAATCGGTGAGATACTATTTTTCCTGGCGTTTCTCTTTATGGCTTTCCTGAAATCCATGTATCCCAATCTGGATCATACGGAAAAGCCTATGGAAATGGCTTTTATCAATGCCATTTTGCGTTCAACCAATTTCCCTCCGCGTGATCCATGGTTATCGGGGTATGGGATTTCCTATTACTATTTTGGCTATGTGATTGTCTCCTTGTTGATTCGCATCAGTGGGGTGGATGCCGGCATTGGGTTTAACCTGGCCATCTCCCTCTGGTATGGCTTGTCTGCTCTGGCCGTTTACGGTGTTGTGTATCAATTGCTCTTTGATTGGCGGAAACGGACTCAAACAGCGGGTTTGTCTTTATCCTGGAGTGGGGCAAAAGGGTGTTTCTATGCCCTATTTGCACCCCTGATCACGTTGTTCAGTGGAAACTTAGAAGGATTATTGGAAGTCTTGTATGCCAGAGGCTTGTTCTGGAAAACCCAGTTGGACGGAAGTGTGACTTCGTCATTCTGGCAGTGGCTGGATATAAAAGATTTGAAAATTCCCCCGGCGACCATTCCCCAGGAAGTTTCAGACCGCAGTTCATGGTGGTGGTGGCAGGCTTCCCGGATATTGCAGGATTATGATATTCAAGGTGTGCCAAAAGAGATCATTGATGAATTTCCATTTTTCTCCTATCTCCTGGGCGATTTACATCCTCATGTCCTGACCATGCCTTTTGCTTTGACCGCCGTTGCACTGTGTTACATGCTCTTTCTACGGCTAAAAGAGTTCAATCCATCGGAAAATTTGCTTGCGGATGTGAAGGAATTTCTTACCCTCCGATCGAATCTCTGGTTTACTTGCTTCAGCCTTGTTTTTATTGGTGGAATATCATTTCTTAACACCTGGGACTTTCCGGTTTATTTTGGTATGTTCCTTCTGGTGATCCTGGTGCAAAGAATTTCAGTTTTGGGTTGGAGTTCACGCCGATTTTCAGAAGCCTTTTTCCTTGGGGTAACCTGCGGTATCTTTGCGCTGGTATGGTATCTTCCATTTTTTAGTTCCTTTGCCTCCCAAGCGGGCGGTATTTTACCCAGTATGGTGTTTTTTACCACCGGCAAGCAACTGTGGATTTTCTTTGGCGGCTTGCTCGTTCCGATCTTTTTCTGGCTGGCCTGGCTTAACAAGCAACATAGCAATCCAGCACAAATTGCAAAAGGGATTTTTAAATCTCTGCTTGGATGGTTCGGAATTGGCTTGTTTTCCATGTTGGTAGCCGTGGTCGGCCTCTCGACGGTGAATTTGTTCTTGAGTGATACCCAGTTGTTAAACTTAGGTGGAAAGATATTCAATGCCCAAGGGTATGGGGCATCGCGCGATATTCTAGTGGATACGTTAATTCGCCGAGCATCATCACCCATTGGCTGGATAACGCTGGTGATATTATTTGGGTTAATCATCAGTTTGAGCCTACCCAAAGCAGAGTCAGAAAAATCTGCTGGTATGGTGGTTCATCACGAAACCACCTTTATCCTGCTGGTACTGGCGATTGGAGCTGGATTAATTGCCTTCCCGGAATTTTTCTATTTGTTGGATAATTTTGGCTGGCGCATGAATACCATTTTTAAGTTCTATTACCAAGCCTGGTTGTCATTGAGCATCTGTGCTTCTTTTGGCGCAATTGTAGTCATCGATCAAATGAAAGGCATGGGAAAGAAAATTGCTATTTTCAGCATCGGATTGATGACTGCCATCCTATTGATTTATCCCATCTTGGGAAGCTACTATAGATTTGTAACGGATCATAACGCTAGCATGAGTTTGGACGGGGCATATCACATCCGCACGTATGCGCCCCTGGATGCGCAAGGTATTGATTTCTTACGCCAAGCGCCGGATGGTGTCGTGGTGGAAGCAGTTGGCGGCAGTTACCAGGCAAATTTTGGCAGGATTAGCACCCATACAGGGCTGCCGACCATACTGGGTTGGCCGGGGCACGAAAGTCAGTGGCGCGGTGGATATGATGAAATTGGTAACAGGGAAGAAGATGTGCGGCGAATTTATCAGGTTCGGGATTGGCAGGCTACCCAACTACTTCTCGATTTGTATCAGGTACGTTATATTTATGTGGGTTCCATCGAACAGAGCACGTACATTGTGGAAGAAGAAAAATTTATTAACCATCTGGATGTAGTGTTTCAGAATGAAGCTGTTGTAATATATGAATATCAACCGATCCGAAAATTGGATTGAGAACAAACAATTCATAAGTATGTAGGTATTACGAGAATGTTCAATGCTGGCAAATAGCATAGGGATGCAGATGGAAAAGAAGACAGTAACTTATTTTCATGTTTTATATGCAGGAGTTGTACTCCTGGCTTTGGGATTGAGAGTAGTTTTTACTGGCGATTGGGTCTTAAGTGAAAAAGAAGCCACCCTGGCACTTAACGCTACCAGCTCTTATCAAACCATTTATCAAGTCTGGACAGGGCTTCTGTTTCAACTTTTCCATACCAGTAATTTTCTCGCCAGACTTTTGCCGATTGTCTTTGGTACAGCCTTTGTACTTGCCCCATTAATGCTTCGAAAACAGTTGGGCGATTCCGTCGCCTTGCTCATCGCACTGGGTTTGGCGATCGATCCGGGTCTGTTGGCGCTTTCCAAGCAAGCCGGACCAGAAATCATAGCCCTAGTCGCTTTCTTTACACTGATCTTGTTCATCTGGCAAAAAAAATGGACTTTTGCGGGAATCTCCCTGGCACTTGGTTTGCTTTCCGGCTCCTATTTCTGGATCGGGCTAGTGGCAATGATCCTGTGTTTGGTGATCGTAAGCGTGTTCCCAATAAAAAACACGGACAATGAGGCGGGGACCATAGATTTTCGTTTGATCAGACAACAAGCTAAGGCTATTAATTGGAAATCTGTCTTAATTTCATTTAGTCTAACCGTTCTTCTGGCGGGTACAGTTTTTCTGATTCAACCCAGAGCGCTGGCTGGATTAACAACCGGTGTGGTTGAATTCTTCCAACGGCAAAGTCAGGGCATTCACGCGATTTCCTTCTCCATCGAAATGATAGGTTTTTTTGCTGCCTATCTTCCTATCCTCATTCTGGGTTTCTTGGGTATGCAGTATTTATCCAGTGGCTGGCGTTCCATCACCTGGACCTGGATTTTTGTTGCTTTCATCCTGGTCATGGGAATGCCGGGACGGCAACTTTCTGACACCATTTGGTTGGTTATTCCACTTTATCTTCCTGCTGCCATCTTTTTATCCCGCTTTCAACTTCATTCTCAAGAGAATCCAATGATCGTTGGAGCCGTAGTCGCCATATTAGGCGTATTTTCAGTATATTTTTTGTACTCCTTGACCCAGTATTTACCCAATGCAGCCTTGCTTCAAGGAGACAGCCAAAGCAATATTTATCTGCTTAGCGCAGTGATCTCTTTTGTTATTTTAGCTTTGATCCTGGTGGTCCTTGCCTGGGGATGGTCCATTGCCATCTCATTGGATGCAGCCCGGGTTTTAGGACTTGGATTTGTGCTTTTTGCCTTGCTAGTCTCTGGATTAAAAAGCGCAGGCTTTGACAGCAAACCATCCCAGTTAATGTGGTTCCAAACCCGTTATTTTGAGGACAGTGATATTTTCAATAAAAGTATTCTACAACTGGATCAGAATCGATTGGAAAAGCTTGCCCCGTTGAAAATCGAATTACAGAATGTCACTTCTAGCAGCTTATTGTGGGAACTAAGAGACTATGAGTTGATGGAAAAAACTTCCAAGATGCTTTTTTCTGATACGCCATCGGATGTAATTATTACGGGTGTTAATGACGCACCTTTGGTGACTGAAAACCGGACAGGACAGGATTTTATATTAGAAAAATCGCCTGCCTGGTCGCTGATGTCATTTCCGGAGTGGTTCCGTTGGGTCTTGTATCAAGAACCTTTGTATAACAACTTGCAAATTGTGGTTTGGATGAACCCCTATGTTGGGTCATTGGAAGTTGTAACGGAGCCCTAAACTCGAAAATCATTGCATTCAAGAAAACTGCCCTGGGATTTTCCAAGGCAGTTTTATCCTTAACTAAAGGAACACGATTCGCGCAAAACACGCTACAATTTATTAAGGTATTTGGAAATTTGACCTTGAAAATATTTAAAGTGACCCTATATTTTATGAATTATATGATGGTTACCTTGAATGAATGACACACTAATAATACTCATTTAGGAATAATTTCTATGGATGAACCAAGAATGATTGCAATCGATGGACCAGCAGCTTCCGGAAAATCAACTGTCGCTGAGATCCTTGCCCAAGAATTAAATTATACGTTTTTCGATACCGGTGTGATGTATCGTGCGGTGACATTGATGGCCTTGAATAAAATCGATGATCTTAATAACGAGTCAGCCGTCGTAGAATTAGCTGAATCAATTGACATTGATGTTCGCAAACCATCTCAAGAAGATGGCCGCAAATATGATGTCTGGGTGGATGGAGAGGACGTGACCTGGAAAATTCGCCAGCCGGAAGTGGAAGCCAATGTATCCAAGGTTTCGGCATATCCTGGGGTGCGAAATGCGATGACTGAACAGCAGCGCCGCATTGGACATAAGGGGTTAATGGTAATGGTGGGTCGCGATATTGGAACAGTGGTTTTACCGGACGCAGATCTGAAAATTTATCTGGATGCATCCGCCGAAGAACGGGCAAAACGGCGCTGTGAAGAGCTCAAAGCGCGCGGGGATTCTGCGGATTATGATGAAATCCTGAATGCCATGATCAAGCGGGATCAAATTGATTCCACCCGGGCGGTTGCACCACTTAAGCCCGCTGAAGATGCTATCATGATTGATTCTGATCATATGACCATTGAAGAAGTTGTACGAGCGATAAAGAAACTGGTTAAATACTAAGAGAAAATGCTCAAGCCTGGAGGCATGTATGTGTGATACATTGGTAGCACTTGCTAGTGCAACAAAGGATGGAGCAGTTTATTTCGCAAAAAACAGTGATCGGGAGCCGAATGAAGCCCAATCCATTGTTCGCGTGCCTGCAAAAGAGCATAGCCCTGGATCATCGCTGAAATGTACCTATATCAGTATTCCGCAGGTGGAGCATACCCATGCCGTTTTGCTCTCCAAACCGTTCTGGATTTGGGGCGCTGAAATGGGTGCCAATGATCAGGGGGTGGTGATTGGCAATGAGGCGGTTTTTACCAAGGTACCACAGGAAAAAGAGCCCGGGCTGATCGGCATGGATCTGCTGCGTCTGGGTCTGGAAAGAGCTGATACGGCCTATGATGCCTTATTAATCATTACTGCATTGCTGGAGCAATATGGACAATCCGGGAATTGCGGTTATCAACATAACATGGTTTACCATAATTCGTTTCTCATTTGTGACCGCAAGGAAGCCTGGGTTTTGGAAACTGCTGGCAGGCAATGGGCTGCCCAACGGGTCAAGGATGCGCGTTCCATTTCCAACTGTTTGAGCATAGGCAAGGAATGGGATTTGGCTTCTGATGATCTGGTCAATTTCGCTCGAGATAAAAAATGGTGCTCAAGCCGCTCGGATTTTGATTTTGCCGGCTGCTATTCCGATTTTCTCTACACTACTTTCAGCGATTCCCGTTCCCGTTATGCCTGCACGATGAATGAGTTAACAACTGAAAATAAAAAAATTGAATTGTCCAGCATGATGAACTACCTGCGTAGTCACGTCAGAGGGGCAGGTATACATCCGGTGGATAAAGGCATGACTGGCGCAAGCGTTTGTATGCATGCAGGTTGGGGTCCCATTCGGGTCAGTCAAACGACCGGTTCTTTAATTTCCCGATTTCATACGGATGCTCCTGATACCTACTGGGCAACTCACAGCGCTGCTCCCTGCACCGGTATATTTACACCCCTTTGGCTGGATACCCCCTGGGAAGAAATCCAGGTGGAACCCACCGGAGTGTATCAATCCAATTTTGATTTCTGGGAACACGAAGTTTTACACCGCTCCATCTTGCTCGATTATAGAAACAGAATGCCGTTGATTCAAAAGGAGCGGGATGAGATGGAAGAGAAATTCCGAAAATTAATTGATGAAATGATGAAGCAGCCCGCGGATAAAAGAGAGCAGGTTTCCAGGCAATTGCTGCAAGAAGCTCGCTTACAACGGCAAAGCTGGACTGAGAGGGTCCAGAAACAGCCGGCAAATTCTGCGCTTTTGTCTTTATACCAATCCGCCTGGAGTAATTTTAATCGCAGCGCCAACCTGAAAGAAAGGATCCATTAATCGGGCTTTGAACCGCTTAAATTGAGGCAAACCATGCAGTATATTCTGACATTGATTGGAAATCCGCCTTATCTGATTCTATTCCAGAGTTTAACGGAATGGCTCATTTGGGGTGTCTTGATGGCCAGCCTGGTGATTGTCCTTTTGAGGAACTGGCAGGTAAAAATTCCTGTTTCCAAAAATGAGATTATCCAGGTCTGTTTATTTTTACTTCTGATCTTTATTTTTAGTTTATGTTTCGGCCTGCGTTTACCTGGAGAGAATTTACGTCCATTACCCGGAATGCTGATGGATCCTCAAGCACCGTTGATAATGATTCTCATTGTTATACCGATTTTTATTGGGGCAGGCTATTCCGGCATCTCGCTGGCGATCCTCTCCGGTTTATTGATCGGATTACTTAGCGCGTTTTGGGAAACTCACTCTCTGGTTACTGTGATTGAATACGGTTTGATTGGGTTTTTACTTTCCATCTTTCTGCGCCAGGATTACCGCACCTGGTTTTATCGTCTGGTTCGGCATCCCCTGGGTGCGGCTCTGCTGGTGGCGGTTCTCTCCAGTCCTGTTTATATCTTGTCTTCCTTCCTGACCATTCACGGCTCACTGCCGGTTAAGATTGATTACGCCTTTACCCAAACCTCGACTTTAATGCTGACCAGAGCAGCGGAGATTATACTGGCAGGTTTCATCGTAGAACTCTTGATGCTGACCCGCGTAGGAAATTGGTATCGCCCGACGACCTTAAAACCGTCTCCTTCACAATCCAGTATTCAAGTCCGATTCTTTAACCGAATTGCTCCCTTTTTATTGATTCTGCTGATTGGTTTGATGGCCGGGGATTGGTTGATTGCCGGTGATGCCGCACGCACACTGCTTGAAGAACGTCTGGAGAGCACGGCTTCCATTGCCGCTAAAAATCTGCCTTACTTTATGGAGACCGGACAGAATTTGCTATTGGATCTGGCAGATGCCGATTTAATGACGCTTTCTCAAAGTGAAATGCAAACCGCCCTGGCGGAGAAATTGCGCGTTGTGCCTTATTTCCGTCAGTTATTTTTATTTGATGACCAGGGAAATCCCCTGGTTGGTTACCCCTTAAGCACCTATACCGAAATATTTCCCGCCAGAGAAGAAGTGGCCGGGATCAACTTTGCCCGCCGTGGAGTGCCAATTCAAACCTATACCATTTCACCCTGGTTGGATGGACAAACCGCACAGATCTCCATGATCGCGGAAATCAAGGATGATAATGGTAAGTTGCAGGGCATTCTGTTAGGACGCACGGATTTAAGGTCCAATCCTTATACCCAGCCGGCTATTCAATCCCTGGATGAAATCAATCAATCCGGCGGGGAAGCCATCATCCTGGATGAAAATAACCGCATTATTTATCACCCCATTTCTTCGTTGGTTATGTCGGATTATATTGGCAATATTCCCGAAAACGCAGGCTTTTATCAGGATGTATCTCCGGACGGCAGCCGCACGTATTTATATTACTATCCGGTAGTTGGCCGACCCTGGAAAGTCTTGCTCACTGTGCCCCTGGAACAATCTCAACAAATTGCTTTGGATATTGCCATTCCTTTGATGATCTTGGTCTTGATTTTCTCGGTAGTGGTGGCCCTGTCCCTGAGATTTGGGCTGCGCTCGGTGACCATGTCACTCAATCATATGGCGCGGGAAGCGGCCACCATTGCTTCCGGCGAGCTGAACTACACGCTGCAAACGCATGGCGATGACGAAGTGGGTAAATTTAGCCAATCTTTTGAAACCATGCGCATCCGGCTCAAACAACGCCTGGAAGAACTGAATGGCCTGCTAAAGGTCACCGAAGGGGTGGCCAAGCATATTGCAGTGGATCAATCCATTGAGACTATCCTGCAAATTGCCCTGGCTCAGGGAGCCGACTCCGTGCGGGTCATTCTGCGGGAAGAGAATCCGGTGCCTGGCGCAACCCAGGCAGATCGTGTCTTTGCGGCTGGACGATATTCAGAGGCCTATGCTGTGTTGGATCGTCAGATTGTGGACATGATGGAAAATGAAGACCAGTTGATCATTGCCAATACAACCCGCATGCGGCGCTTGAAATTATCGCAGCAAAAAGAAAAGCCGGGGGCGGTCCTTGCCCTGGCTTTGCGCATGGAAGAGACTTACTATGGCGTTTTCTGGCTGGGATTTGAATCCCCGCGTACCTTTGATGCAGAACAGGTTAAATTCCTAAACGTGCTTAGTTATCACACCTCCATCGCGGCTGCCAACGCCTCCCTGTTCTCGAAAGCTGTGGTTGGGCGTCAGCGCTTGGAGGCGGTACTGAGAGCTACGCCGGAACCAGTGTTGGTGATGGATACCCAAAAACGGGTGCTGCTGATGAATCCAGCGGCCACCAATATCCCTGGGCTGGTTAATGAAAACGAAGTGGATCAACCCGTGGAGATCGCCGTCCAGAATGCTGCTTTGCGTCGAATTTTATTGGAAGCGCCAGCTAACCCCTATGATTTTTCCGAAGAGATCAGCCTGCCCAATGGACATTCCTACGAAGTGATGATTTCACCGGTCTGGATTTCAGAGGAGTTACCGGCAGGGTTGGTTTGCACCCTGCGTGATATTACCCGCTATAAACAACAGGATTCGATGAAATCGGATTTTGTGGCTACCGTCAGTCATGATTTGCGCGTGCCGCTCTCGATGATGCGTGGCTATGTTAACATGCTGCCCATGGTGGGGGAGGTAAATGACCAGCAAAAAGAATATGTGGAAAAAATTCAATCCAGCATTGAGCGTTTGATTAAATTAACCCACAATGTGTTGAATGTTCAGCGCATTGAAGCGGGCATCGGGCTTGATTTAAAATCTGTGGAGCCTGAGAAGATTATACAGATGGTAAATCAAATTCTGACTCCCCAGGCCAGCCAGAAAAAGATCGAGTTGATCATAGGCAATGATCTTTTCCATGGAGATGCCATACGCTTTATTGAAGTGGACGCGGATTTGCTGCAGCAGGCCCTGTACAATCTGGTTGAGAATGCGATTAAGTTCACCCCGGTCAAAGGCAAGGTCAGTGTAAGCTGTGAGGAAGTGGGGGAGGACATCCTGTTCAAGGTGCAGGATAACGGCATCGGTATTGCACCACTGGATTTGAAGACCCTCTTTGAGCGTAAGCCACAGAAAGGGGCTGTGGAAGGAGATGAGAGTCTGGATACTGGTTACGGCCTGACCATTGTCAAATCCATTGCTGCCCGGCATCACGGACGGGTGTGGGTAGAAAGTGTGCTGGGCAAAGGCAGTACCTTTTATTTACAGGTGCCAAGACGGCAGGGGTAATAAGTAAACAATGTAGGGGCAAAGCATCCAGGGAATATAGTTGCCAATGATTAGTTTACTGTCCATGGATGCTTTGCCCTTATGTGTGATGGTCATTGCAGCAATTCTGGAAAAGCCAATTTGGCAGCTCCGCAATCTATGTGGCAGTCATTCTCAATGTAGGGTTTAGCATCCATTGCCCTATGTGCATCAATTTAAGAAAATAAATTAACATCATTACCCGATAAATACCTGTAGGGGCAAAGCATTTCAAAAAGAGGCTGGAAAATTACGGCATCATTGAAATGCTTTGCCCTTTCTCGGATGGAATTTTCACAGGAAAGTGGAAAATCCTGTTTGGCGGGAAGGGCAAAGCATTCGATGGAATGGACTGATATTTAAAGCCGTTCCGAATGCTTGGCCCCTACGGCGAATGAGGAAAATTCCAATTTAATCCTGGAATTTCCTTAAAACGAGATGAATGTGAAATGAAAATTCACTTATTTCCGTGAATTATTTGTGGGGTAGGTTATTTAAAAGCGATCATGCTGTGCTTGACTAATGAAACCTGCTTCCATTTGCTGGATCATGTACTTGTTATTGGATCACAAATAACTAGCTTTACCAGATAGACTTGGATGAGTTGTCATAAATTATATAAGTTGATGCGTATGGGATTTAGCATCCATTACTTATGATTATTAACCATTATGCGGATGCTAAACCCAAACCCGTGACGAAAATTTTATCTGTTCTGGAATTGCTAAACTTGCGTGGCATGCAACCTGACTTTTGCACCTACAGATCGATTTTTCTTTTACGCCGGGAACAATTTACCTCATTATCTTCGAAATTCCCCATGAAATTCGTACATAAAATGTTTGTAAACCCACAAAGGTTGTGGTATACTTTTCTATTGCATGGTTACCATTAGTTGACACACGTAGTAACGTAGAAGCGCACGGGCAGAAAAGATCCAGGCGCTTTGTTTCCGTTTTACTCCAAAGTTCCGGTCAGGAGGCGATTTCTTGGAAACGAAAGACTTAATTGCACTTAGAATTAGTTTGGCTTCACCTGAGACGATCCGTAGTTGGTCGTACGGTGAAGTATTGAAACCAGAAACCATTAATTACCGTCGGTTACGTCCTGAAAAAGACGGCCTTTTCTGCGAAGCGATTTTTGGACCTTCCCGGGATTGGCAATGTTATTGTGGTAAATACAAAAACCCGCGTTATAAAGGTATTATCTGCGATAAATGCGGTGTTGAAGTTACCCGTTCTTCGGTTCGCCGCGAACGGATGGGGCACATTGAACTGGCTGCGCCGGTTGCCCATATCTGGTATACCCGCCGGATTCCTTCCTACCTGGGCCTTTTATTGGATATTTCCAGAAGGAATTTGGATCGCGTGCTTTATTTCGCGCAGTATATCGTCACCTATGTGGACGAAGATGCACGTGAGAAAGCTTTAAAACGGCTGGATGATGAAATAAATATCAACGAACGCGATGCTGCCACAGGCATCAATGCCAAAATCCTGGAGATTAAAAAATCCCGTGATGCCCGCATTGAAGAATTAAAGCAGCAGCGTACTGAAATGCAGGCGCGTGCCGATGAGCAAATTGCTCTGCGGCTTGAACCTGTGATGAAGGAAGGCCAAAGCCTGGAACGTACCCTGCAAGATAGCACGGGCACCGTCTCCCGCACTGAGTTAACCTTTAGCGCAGCTAACGTGGTCATCGTCAAATCTGGCGAAGAAATCACCTCCAGTCATCTGAGTCGTGTCCAGAAAGTGGTCAAAGAACGACTGGATGATATTGAGAATGAGTTCAAAGAACAACTGCAGCGTGACCTTGAACAGATGGATATGAAGAAAGAGCAGCTCAAAGCGGAAGCCGATGAGCAAATGGAAATGCTTCGCAACCAGCTCGAAGATCAATCCTCTGAAACCCAGGACCAGAGCTCCCGCATGCGCGATGAGCTGATGGAGCTGCGTCCCTTTACCTTCCTGAGCGAGAGCCGTTATCGTGAATTGAAATCCCGCTGGGGCCAGGTATTCCGTGCCGACATGGGTGCTGAGGCTTTTTATGATGTGCTGCGTCGCCTTGACCTGGATAAACTGGCTGAGGATCTCTGGCACGAATTAAAGACCTCCAAATCCAAACAAAAACGCAAAAAAGCGACCACTCGCCTTAAAGTTGTGGAAGATTTCCGCAAGTCCGGCAACCGCCCAGAATGGATGATCTTAACCGTTCTGCCGGTCATTCCTCCGGATTTACGCCCCATGGTTCAATTGGATGGTGGCCGTTTTGCTACCTCTGACCTGAACGATCTTTATCGCCGGGTAATTAACCGCAATAATCGTCTGAAACGTCTGCTTGAATTGGGCGCGCCGGATGTGATCGTGCGCAATGAAAAACGTATGCTCCAGGAAGCTGTCGATTCCCTGGTAGACAATTCTCAGCGCGGCAAGGCTTTATCCCGCCGTGGCCGACGTGAATTGAAATCCCTCAGCGATATGTTGAAAGGTAAGAAGGGGCGTTTCCGCCGCAACTTGCTTGGTAAACGTGTGGACTACTCCGGACGTTCCGTAATTGTGGTCGGTCCTCAGTTGAAACTGTATCAATGCGGTTTGCCAAAAACGATGGCGCTGGAATTATTCCGTCCTTTCGTTATCTCCCGTTTGGTCTCGCATAATTATGCGGCCAATGTCAAAGGTGCGCGCCGCTTGATTGAGCGCAACAAACCTGAGGTATGGGAAGTATTGGAAGAGGTTATCGGCGAACGACCGGTTCTGCTAAACCGCGCACCTACCTTGCACCGTTTGGGCATCCAAGCTTTCGAACCTGTGTTGATCGAAGGCAGCGCCATTCAGTTGCATCCTTTGGTTACCACCGCCTTCAACGCTGACTTTGATGGTGACCAGATGGCCGTGCATGTGCCGTTGTCCGAAAAAGCAGTTTGGGAAGCTCGAAACTTAATGCTATCCTCAAAGAACCTTTTGAAACCTGCTGACGGCGACCCGATCATCACGCCTTCCAAAGACATGGTTCTGGGTGTTTACTACCTGACCGTTGACGAAACAAGCACCCGCGAAAAACTTGGCGAAGGGTGGATTTTTGCTGACGCCGATGAAGTTGAACTCGCATACGCTTTGGCGAAAGTCGATATTCATGCCCATATCAAAATTAAAACCAAGACCTGGTACGATGCTTCTTTCCAGCGCTTACCCGCTGCCCGAGAAGAAATCATCAGCACTACTGTAGGTCGTGTTATTTTCAACCGTATTCTTCCTCCCGAAGTTCAATTTGTCAACGTGACCCTTGAAAAGGGTGGGGTTAAAGATTTGATTGCTGAGGTGTATGAAGTTTGTGGGCAGGCTGTGACCACCGAAGTTGCCGATGGTATTAAAAGCATCGGTTTTGAGTATGCAATGAAGTCCGGTTCCACATTGGCTGTTGCTGATATTACCATCCCTCTTGAAAAACCGGCCATCATCAATGATGCCCAGAGTGAAGTTGAAAAAGTTAACCGCTCCTGGCGCCGTGGTTTGTTGACCGAACAGGAACGCAACGAACGGACTATTGAAATCTGGCAGAAAACCACCAAGCTGGTGGCAGACGCCGTCCGTGCTCATATGGATCCCAATGGTAATCTTTCCACCATGGCCAACTCCGGAGCCACCAAAGGCGGTTTCGGCCCAATTTCCCAATTGGCTGGTATGCGTGGTTTGATGGCTGATCCTTCCGGACGTATCATTCGTTTGCCGATTATCTCCAACTTCCGCGAAGGTCTTACCGCCTTGGAATACTTCATCTCCACCCATGGTGCTCGTAAAGGTCTGGCTGATACTGCCTTACGTACCGCTGACGCAGGGTATTTGACCCGTCGTCTGGTGGATGTGGCCCAGGATATCATCATCAACGAATACAACTGCGGTACCTCGGATGGTATCTATGTTCGTAAAGCGGATGATGTGGCTGGTCAGTCTTACTCCTCCCGTTTATACGGTCGTGTCGTAGCCCAGCGCATTGTCGATCCTCTGACCGGCGAAATCCTGGTCGAGAAAGATGGCAAGCTGGATCACACTACAGTTCGTCGAGTGGTCGAATCCACGGTGGATGTGGTCAAAGTACGTTCTCCATTGACCTGTGAATTGGTCCACGGAATTTGCCAATCCTGCTATGGGATTGACCTGGGTCGTGGCGACCTGGTTGATCTGGGTGCTGCTGTTGGTACCGTTGCAGCGCAGTCCATTGGTGAGCCTGGTACACAGTTGACCCTGCGTACCTTCCATACCGGTGGTGTTGCGGCTGGCGGTGATATCACCACTGGTCTGCCCCGTGTAGAAGAGCTGTTTGAAGCCCGCCGCGCACCGAAAGGTGAAGCCGTGGTGACCACCATTGATGGTGTCGCTAAAGTGATTCAATCCGACCGCTACAGTGAACAACGTACAGTACGGGTTGAGCACAGCGAAATTGTGAGTGATGAGTATGCCATTCCCAGTGAATGGAATATCAAAGTTCATGATGAGCAAACTGTCTCTGTCGGCGATGAAATCGCTGCATTTGGTGAAGCTCAAGTCACTGCCCAACATACCGGACGGGTTCGCATTGATGGCGGTAAGGTTATCGTCTCTTATGAGCAGAAAGAATCTGAAGATTATGAGATTCCGACCACCGCTCGTTTATTGATCCGCGACGGCGAGCATGTCACCGCTGGTCTGCCTCTGACTGAAGGTTCTTTGAACCCCCATACCGTACTGAGAATTAACGGCCGGGATGCCTGTATGATGTACCTGATGACTCAAATTCAGCAGGTGTATCGTGCTCAGGGTCAGAATATTAATGACAAACATTTTGAGGTGATCATTCGTAAGTTGATTGGTCGGGTACAGGTGGTTCGCTCCGGTGACAGCCATTACCTGCCGATGGATGTCGTGGATCGTCTTGAGATTCAGAGAGTCAATGAAGAGTTGATTGATGAAGGCAAACAGCCTGCGAAGTATTTGGAAGTTTTGCAGGGTGTCACCAAAGCCTCCTTGAGCACCGATTCCTTCCTCTCCGCCTCTTCCTTCCAGCACACGATCAAGGTCCTGGCTGGAGCCGCCATTGCAGCCTTGGAAGATCCGCTGTATGGCTTGAAAGAGAATGTCATCATTGGTAAGTTAATTCCTGCTGGAACCGGGTTTGAGAGAGGAAAATTCAAACAGGCCCATATTGATCCCTTACCTTTAGTGGCCGTGGTTGAGGATTCTGAAGTGTCTGCTGAAGACATCACACCTGATTTCATGCCTAATTTACCAGGGTAGGCAGTGTTGTAATACGTTTTTAAGTCCTTAAAAACCTGTAGAAAACAATTCTACAGGTTTTTGTTTCTTAATAGAGTTGACGGTTTCCATATTATTTCATATGATAGGGATGATCGTATCAAGACGAAATATTCCACACAATTGTGGTTACGAACAAAGAGGAGTCATAGATGGAAATTGGATTGATTAAACAGGTAGATATCGATCACGAAATGCAGCAATCCTATCTCGATTATGCTATGAGTGTAATCGTCTCCCGTGCATTGCCGGATGCCAGGGATGGTTTGAAACCAGTTCAACGTCGTATCTTATATTCCATGTATGACATGGGGATTCGTGCGAATTCGGATTTTAAAAAATCTGCCAGAATTGTGGGTGAAGTGCTGGGTAAGTACCATCCGCATGGCGATACCGCGGTCTATGAAGCCATGGCCCGCCTTGCCCAGGATTTCTCGGTACGCTATCCTCTGGTGGATGGTCAGGGTAACTTTGGCAGCATCGACGGCGATCCTCCGGCTGCCATGCGGTATACCGAAGCACGCCTGAAGAGTTTCGCCGTGGATATGATTGCCCAATTGGACCGCAATACGGTTGATTTCACCCGCAACTTCGATGATACCTTGAGTGAACCTGCCGTTTTACCCGCAGCCATCCCGAATTTATTGGTCAATGGATCTTCAGGCATTGCCGTGGGTATGGCAACTAATGTCCCCCCGCATAACTTGAATGAAGTGGTGGATGCCATTTTTTACATGCTGGATAATTGGGAAAAGATTGATGAAATTGCAGTGGATGATTTACTGACTTTTGTCAAAGGTCCGGATTTTCCCACCGGCGGTATTATTTTACAGAATGACGAAGTGATGGAATTACGCAGCGCCTATGCCACGGGGAAGGGACGCATTATTGTGCGCGGCCGGGTATCTTTAGAGGAAATCACCCGCGGCCGTAACCGGATTTTAATTTCCGAGTTACCTTATCAAACCAATAAAACCACACTAATTGAACGTATTGCAGGATTGGCCCGTGAGGGAAAAATTGAAGGAATTACTGACCTGCGGGATGAATCGGATCGTCATGGTATGCGTATAGTGATTGAGTGCGCCAAGAACACAGACACCGATAAAATATTGCGGGCTTTGTATCAAAAAACACCCTTGCAATCCACCTTTGGCATCAACATGTTGGCTCTGGTCAATGGGGAGCCAAAATTATTGAGCCTGAAGCAGGCGCTGAAGGTTTATATCGAGCATCGGATTGAAATTGTGCGACGCCGGGCTGAGTTTGATTTGGAGAAAGCCAGACAACGCGCTCATATCCTGGAAGGCCTGCACATTGCGATCAACAATCTGGATGAGATTATCGATATTATCCGAAAATCCCCGGATACGGAAACAGCCCGCCAAAAACTGATGAAGAAATTCAAGTTAAGCGAGCTGCAAGCCAACGCCATTTTGGATATGCCTTTGAAACGCTTATCCCAATTGGAACGAAAGAAGATTGAAGAAGAATATAAAGCGCTGCTGGCGACGATTAAGGAACTGGAAACGCTTTTAAAGTCCCCCAAGAAAATGCGCCAGATGATCAAGGATGAACTGGCTGAAATTCAAACGGTATATGGCGACCGCCGCAGAACACAGATCGTCTCCTTGAAGGAAGGGGAGTCGGCTTCCGATAAGTTAACCACATCTGATTTAACTCCCGAACAGCCCACCTGGGTTGGCATGACCGAAGACGGTATGATCGGGCGCACGCTGACGGATAAATTACCGCGTGTCAGCGGCAATACGGCGCCCATCAGGCTTTTAAAAACCACTACACACCACACGCTCTTTCTCGGGGCTATAGACGGCAGGGCGGCTTCTGTAGCGGTGGACGCTTTGCCCACAGTTGAGAATTTCAACGCCGGAGTCCATTTCTCAAAAATCTCTGGATTTGACAATGATGTGGATATTGTGTGTTGTGCGACGATAAAGCAAGTTAAAAGTCCGGAAGAACCCTATTATGTCTTTACCGTGACACGTAAAGGCATGGTCAAGAAAAGTGATATTAGTGAGCTGCCTGGCCCATCCTCGACACCGTTCCAATTAGTTAAAGTCAATGCTCAAGATGAATTAGGCTGGATGTACTTCACCACCGGTGCTGATGATATCAGCATGGTCACTGCGGAGGGCATGTCCATCCGCTTCAAGGAAGAGGAAGTCCGTTCCATGGGATTGGTCGCGGCAGGCGTCAATGGCATCAAGCTAAAAGCCGATGATTTTGTGATTGGCTCTGATGTGGTGAGAGACGGATTGTTCAGCATCTGTGTGACGGGGAATGGCAAACTATGGAAGATTCCAACGGATGAAATGGTCCTTCAAGGCCGTTATGGACAGGGTACGATTATGGTGAGACTGGCTGCGGGCGAGCAATTGATTGGGTCCTGCATTGTGGATCCTGGCGATAACTTCTTGGCTCACTTCCATCGTTTGGCCAGCAAACTGCTCGCCGTGAAAGGATTCACCAGCAACAGCCGGGCAAAAAGTACCAAACAAACCATCCCTCTGGCGGATGGTGATTCCGTGATTGAATTGACTGCTTTTTCGGATTATGATTCCTATTGGCAGATTGCCTTGAGTCCTGACAAGACTAAAAAGAAAAAGAAAAAATCGGATCAGCAGCAAAATACATTGCCGGGAATTGAATAAGCAAAAGTATACGCCTCCCTTAAAATTCGCTCCTCAGAATTTTGGGGGAGGTTGGGCGGGGGTAAGGATTAAGTCGGACCTCCATATCATATCAGTGAAACTCAGATTAATAAAATCAAACTAGTTTATTAATATAAGCAGAAACACCCCCTCCTGCGCCTCCCCCATTTTCTGAAAAGCGAAAATAGGGGAGGATAACTCCGTCCCCTGAAATTCACTTTTTTTCTAGGTTTTCATTTTTTGGTTTATTTATTGTGAATCATGTATAAGACTGAATATTGAAGAAACTGTAATGGTAAATAATTTTGCCATCTTTTATGCCAATGGTATCATTTCCATCCACGATGTGTCCCAAGTTGGAGGATGCCTTCCAATTGAAGTGTTTGGAGGTGGCGTCCCCGGTGACATTGCTCATGGTAAAAGTAGCTCCTGGCATGCGAGTGACCAGGAAATCCAGATACCAATTCTGGATGGCGGCCGTCCCCTGGATGGTCTTTTCGGCAGTAATATGCACACCGTTGCTGTTATATAAGCTGGCCAACAGAGCTGAATTATTAGTGTTCAAGGCATTCAGGTATTGGGTGGTGATGTCTTGCGGTACAGGGGGGGTAGTTGAACCCCATTTGTAATTGGCAACCGCCGACCAAACCGGCTTCATGATGGTACGGCCATAATACCACTCAAAATAATTCACGGAAGTCATTTCCAAGCGTTGGGCCGCGTCCATAAATTCAATCACATCTGCGGCGGTGGGTTCCCAGTCTCCGGCTTTATAAATTGGGCCGGTCGGCATGATGGGGCGGTAAGGTTTGATGTTTTTAAACTCCCGTAAGGTGCGTTCCAACTGCTCACCGGGGTTATGCGCCCCTTGCCAATAAACCTGGGGCATGTTGTAATCGCATTTGTCCAGGAAGGTGGTCCAGGGCAGTTCAGGGTGATAAGTAGGGAAACGATAAGAACACAGGGCAATAGGTGTGTTGGGTAGACCGGCACGCAAGGTGCTCATATAAGTCGCAGCGGCGGTTGCCCGACCGGGCAATTTATACTCGGCTTCGGCATCAATCACATAACCATCCAGATTGAATTCTTTGGTGCGTTTTATAGCGATTTGCGCCTCTCCGGTCGGATTGTACCCATAGACATAATGCCAACCCCAGACGCCAATTCCTTTAGCTCTGAGGGCTGATACTACGGCAGGGACAAGATCCACGCCGGTGGTTTTATCCACGTTGTAGGGTCCGGTAGCTTCCGCAACTTTAATTAAAACATAACTTAACCCAGCTTCTTTGGCTGACAGTGCGATTTTTTCAGGATCTCCGCCTTCACACCTGGAAATCTGCCAGATCATCATTCCTTTGCCTGTTGTTGTCATTGCCCTACTCCCTATCCAAAATATTATTCAATTCCTGCTAATCCAATTTCCGATGCAATGGATTGCATCGCGGTAATGACATTGGTTGTATGCTGCCATAATTCAACGCCCAATTCCTGCGCACCTTTTTCCATTTCGGTACGGTTGGCACCGGCGGCGAAGTTCAGATTATTCCATTTCTTCTTGACTGACGGGGCGGTTAATTCCATGATGGATTTGCTGGGACGTACCAGGGTAGCCGCTGTAATTAAACCTGTAATTTCATCACAGGCATACAAGGCTTTTTCCATCAAGCTGATGCGTTCAACCCCGGTCTCATCGCCATGTGCCAGGATAGCCCGGATGATCTCTTCGGGAACCTGACGCTCCCGCAGAATGGGTACTCCCAGGATGGGATGTTCTTCTTTGGTAGGGTGAATTTCCCAATCAAAATCATGCAAGATGCCGGCAATTTTCCAGGTTTCCACATCCTGTGGGGCTAATCGAGCTGCGTAGAATGCCATGGCGGCTTCTACAGACAGCATATGATTGCGTAAGCCCTGATTATGGACAAATTCACACATCAAGTTATAAGCATCGGTGCGAGTAACCGTCATGATTCATGCGCTCCTGTCAGAGAGGAATCTCCAGTCGGAGAGTATGTTGCAAGAAAAGTACCAGATTATTCTTTGGGCAGGATGGGTTCGTATTCCCCCAGAATGGGAAGCGGTTTGCGCAGGTAGACATCCACAAATGCGGTAAAGACAGCCGGCATCTCGCGGATGTTCCAATATAGCATGGTGGATTTTCGATACGTGCGAATGTCTGATGCATAGCCGACTGCATGAATGCCGAAGCTTTCAGCCAGGAACATGGCACGCGGCAGGTGAAATTGTTGAGTTATCAGGATGGCTTCGTCTACTCCGAAAATATACTTGGCGCGATAACAAGTATCGTAGGTACGGCGGCCGGCGAAATCCATAATGATATTTTCTTCAGGTACACCCAATTCCATGGCATATTGTTTCATGGCCAGCGGCTCGTTATAATCCAAAAATCGATTGTCCCCGCTCATTAAAAAATATTGGATTTTACCGGCTTTATAGAGGTCCACCGCTGCCATGACCCGATCTTTCAAGACAGCCGTTGGGCGTCCGTCTTTGGTGATCCCTGCGCCGAAGACAATACCGATTTTCTTTGTGGGAATGGATTGCAGATCATATGTTTTAGGAGCAGCCATCAGCAGCGTGATGAGGCGGGGCAAACTGAAAATAATCAGGGAGACAAATCCGAAAGTAGCACATCCGCGAAGTATAGATAGGGATTGTTTTTTTTGCATGCGTTTCTTCCTGTGAGCCTGACAATTTCTGCCAAACCTGGTGATTACTCTTCATCCGATTGGATGAGTTGACTAAAAAACGGAATGAAATAATTTTCCACCCGTTTTCGATTATACCAGAAACAAAAAAGCTTCCATCGAATCCTCATTGGAGCGCGTAGTGATTGAATCTGCTATAATTAGGTTCCTAGTAAAAAATAAGATTAATTTGGTGAATAGATGATTGAGATCCCAGAAATAAAACCAGTTACAGCCAGAGATACGATTGAAATCCATCTGCCGGATGGCAGGGTCTATGAAGGGCCACGTAACGCCAGCGTGGAAAACTTTTTAATGAATTTACCCGAATGGCAGGATCCGCCCATCTTAGGGGCAATTATTAATAGTGAACTGCGTGAATTAACCTACCGTATCAACATGGATTCGATTGTAAAACCTGTCAGTATGATTGATGCAGATGGAATGCGGATTTATCGTCGATCTTTAACGTTTTTACTGGAAGCTGCATTTGATGAGTTGTATCCCAAGGCGGCCTTGTCTGTGGATCATTCCGTTTCCACTGGCGGTTATTATTGTGAGGTGGTGCGACGGGGACCCTTATCGGATGCGGAAGTAAAATCCCTGGAAGATCGCATGAAGGAACTGGTTGCCCAGAATCTGCCTTTTAGCCGACGCGAAGTACCTTTACAAGAAGCATTGGATATTTTTGCTGCGCGGGAACAGGATGATAAAGTCAGTCTGATGAAAACCCGATATAAAGCTCATCTGGTTTTATATCGTCTGGTGGACCATCAAGATTACCATCATGGCTACATGGTACCCTCAACGGGTTATTTAAAGTGGTTTGCGTTGAAGAAACTTGGGGATGGGTTTGTTTTACAATTTCCCAGACGGCATGCCCCGACGGAGATCTTACCTTTACCCCACAGTGAACGTCTCCTATCCACATTTCAACAATATGGCACCTGGTTGGAAAAAATTGGTGTTCCCAATGTAGGCGCACTCAATGAAGTGGTTCGTAGAGAGCATATTCGTGAAGTTGTCCTGGTATCAGAGGCTTTACACGAACAAAAAATATCCGAGATTGCCACGGAAATTGTCAATCATCCCAATCATCCGCGAATAGTTTTGATTGCCGGACCATCTTCTTCCGGGAAAACAACTTTCTCCAAGCGATTAAGCATTCAATTGATGGTGAATGGTTTGTATCCGTACCCCATTGAAATGGATAACTATTTTGTGGATCGTGTGCATACCCCAAGGGACGAAAATGGGGAGTATGATTTTGAATCGATTGATGCCTTAAATAGGGTGCAATTATCCGCCCAGTTGAAGGATTTGATCGCCGGAAAACAAGTTCAATTACCGCGATATGATTTTCGCACTGGCTGTCAGGAACTGGGTGAGTTGGTCCAATTGAGAAAGGATCAGGTGATCCTTTTGGAAGGTATCCATGGATTGAACCCTAATTTGTTATCTGACATTTCAACACAGGAAACTTTTCGGGTTTATGTCTCTGATTTAACCCAATTAAACCTGGATCGACACAATCGGATATCTACGACCGATACACGCTTAATTCGCCGTATTGTACGGGATTCAAGAGAGCGGGGATATTCCGCAAAAGATACCATCAGTCGATGGGAGTCTGTCCGCCGAGGGGAGAAACGACATATTTTTCCGTATCAGGATCATGCGGATGAAATGTTTAACTCTGCGTTGAGTTATGAATTGGCTGCGCTCAAATCCCTGGCTGTCCCGATTTTACGGCAGGTGCCCTACGGAACCCAAGAATATATAGAAGCTAAGCGATTATTGACACTTCTGGAGTGGTTTCTACCCGTTGACACAGAATTAATTCCGGACAATTCCATTTTGAGGGAATTCATCGGAAAATCTATCTTGAAGGATATTCATTTTGTATAATAAAAATCGGCTGGAATTTCCAGCCGATTTTTTTTGGTGCCTTCCTATTTTTTGAGGTGTTTCCTAATCACGATCGATAATCTTCTCACGCCTTCCACAATCATTTCTGGCGAGGAGTTTGAAAAATTCATCCTGAATGTATTTTTTCCCGAGCCATCTGCATGGAAGGATTGCCCTGGCACAAAGGCAACTTTTTCTTTAACGGCATCCTCAAAGATAGCCACGGAGTCCATGGTTTCCGGCATGGTCACCCATAAGAAAAGGCCGCCGCTGGGTTTGGTCCAGCTAACCTCCGCTGGCATATATTCGTCGAATGATTCCAACATGACATCTCGGCGTTCCCGGTAGATTTCGATGATGGTTTTGATATGTTCTTCAAGGAAACCATCTCTAGCCACTTCATAGGCAATATATTGGTTGAAGGTGGAGGTATGTAAATCAATGGCTTGTTTGGCTGTGACCATTTTATGAATCACTTCTTCTGGAGCAACGACCCAGGCAATACGCAGACCAGGTGCCAGGGTTTTCGAAAAAGTACTCAGATAAATAACGTTGCTTTGATTACAGTGAGTTTCACCACGCATTTTGTTGTCAATTACTGCGACTGCAGGGAGATGTTCCCCTTCAAACCGTAACTGCATGTAGGGGTCATCCTCAACAATGGGGATGCCGTATTTGTCCGCCAATTGAACAAGCTGTTCACGGCGTTCCAGGGACATGGTGACCCCCATCGGATTTTGGAAATTGGGCAGGATATAAATAAATTTTGGACCAGTACGGAGTTGAGCTTCCAAATCTGCTGTGTCCATGCCATCATGATCTGTTTTTACGGTCACATAATTTGCGCCATAAAGATTCCAAGCCTGTAAAGCACCCAGGTATGTTGGGGATTCCACGAGGACGTGATCCCCTTGATTGATAAATACAATGCCGAGTAAATCCAGGGCTTGTTGGGAGCCTGAGGTGATCAGGACATTGGATGCGGAAACTTCGAACCCAGGCCGGGTCATTTGATCTGCAATGAATTGTCGTAGTGGGGCATATCCTTCGGTGGTACCGTACTGTAAAGCTTGCGGGCCGTATTCAGTCAAAACTTTCTTAGATGCTCGTTGAAAGGCTTCAAATGGAAAAACTTCTGGCGCGGGTAATCCACCAGCAAAAGAGATAATATCCGGCTGTTCTGTTAGCTTTAACAACTCCCGAATGACAGAACTTTTCATTGCCTGTGCACGAGTGGAAAAACGGTATTGCCATGGTGTTTCCATACTTGAACTTGCTCCTAATATTTGACTTTCGGATGTGGATGTCATGGAATGACATCCACATCTTATTTGTAGAACCGTTTATGCTTTGGGGAAGCGGCTGATGATGGTTGCAGCCGTGGGAATTACCTGTTTGTCCCCAATTTCCAATGTATCCGGGGTCTTGCCAATTTTTTCCGGGGCTCCCTGATAAATTAGAACAGGTGTCGTCTCAACGGCGTACTTCAGCTCAACAAAAGCCTGACCGGTCAGATAGCCCTCAGAATCGATGGCACAGCTTGTGACCTTGCCAATGACCTGTCCTTTGCTATTCAGCACAGGATCGCCATTATGAGCCATACGGACCCCTTTTTCATTGAATCTGAAGCGAGCAACGACCCCTTTACGTGTCATTTCGCGGGCAAGGTAAGCATCCCGGCCAATAAACCATGATTTATAGGTTTTGACATAATAGGAGAAACCGGCTTCGGCAACGCCCAAACCAAGGTCTCCGGCCATTTCGTGACCGTAGAGTGGTAATCCAGCTTCCGTGCGCAAGGAGTCCCGAGCGCCCAATCCGCAGGGTTTCAATCCCTTGGGGGTGCCGACTTCCATTAATTTATTCCACAGGGTGACCGATTTTTCAGGATGGACAAATAGTTCAAACGCCATTCGTTCACCCGTATACCCAGTGCGGGAGATGATCATATCCAATCCGCCAACGATGCCTTCACAGAGCTGGGTGCGTTCCAGTTTCATGATTTTTTGACGGGTTTCTTCATCACAGCCCAGAGCCAGTAAAATATCGCGGGATTTTGGTCCCTGGAGGGGGATATCCACGCGCATCTCAGCGCCGGCTTTGGGGTCTCGCAGATTGCGGAAGGTGACGTTGCGTCCGAAGGCTCTGGCGTAGGGATGGGCTTCATCCACACGGACTTTACCTTCCAGAACGGCGTTCATCCAGGTCCAATCTTTATCATCATTGCCTGCGTTCACCACGACCAGATATTGATTTTCAGAACGGCGGTAAATAATCAAATCATCCAGGACATTGGCCTGCGTATCCAACAAATGGGTGTACGCAGATTCGCCGATGCCTACCTGGGAAATATCATTGGCGACCAGACTATCCAGAAAGACGGAGGCATCCGGTCCTTCCACCTGATACGTGCCCATGTGGGATGCATCAAAGAGACCTGCCGCGGTACGGGTGGCAGCATGCTCCTCGATGACTGAGCTATACCAAACCGGCATTTCCCAACCCGCGAAGGGGATGATTTTGGCGCCCAGTTTTTTATGGGTCTCGTAAAGGGCAGTCCGTCTGGGTTTTGGATTTTCATCCTCTTTCCAGCTAAACTGCGGCAGGGCAGGAAGCGTCAATGGTTTCTGACCGATGGCGTAGGGTTTAAGGGCGGATTTTGCTTCTTTGGCGTCCAGTACAGCCAATTCAGGCTTTTCCATGACGGCAATAGGACCAGGCAATTTACGGGCAAGATCATCATCAAAGGCGACATAGCCGTCCGAGAGATCCCGCATCCAGGTGGCGGCCAAGGTGGATTTTTCCACGTCGGTGCTGAAAATAAAGCTGCCTGCCTGACGATAAGTCAGGATGCCAGCGACTTCGCCCATGGGGGTGTTAAGGGAGGTTTTCTGGGATTGGCCCGGATTAAGATCTTCCACATCCGATGTGAAGACGGCGTTGACGAATTGATACACGCCCCGTCCGGAGAGCTCAAACGCGGTGGATCCGGATTTGACGGCCGGTTGGTCATCCAGATAGAAGAAATGCGGATAGCCAATGGAGTTGGGGGTGATATCTGAACCAGCTTTTTCGGTCAGCTTGCGAACACGCAGCTTGGCATCTTCCAGAACCTTAAAATCAACCTTGGCCCGCAGGGTGAAGCCTTTGCGCGTTTCTTGTTTGTAGGGGATAGTGGCATGTAAAAGATCAGCCATGATATTGGCGACTTCCACCATATCGGCTTCAACCAGGCCGCGTTGGGTCATCCAGGGGGTGCCGTAGCGAATCCCGCTGGCGCTAAAGGCGCTTTTATCACCGGGGATGGTATTGCGGTTGGAGACGATACCGGCTGCATCGAGAATACGGGCGGCCATATCGCCGGACAGGGTGGTGCCGTCTGGACCGACGATGGATTTGCAATCAATATTTCCAAGATGGGTATTGGTGCCGCCAAAGGGGACCTTAAAGCCGCAGGCTTTCAATTGATCCGTCATGGCCTTGCAGTTTTTCAAAACCTGGGTCTGTAATTCTTTAAACTCAGCGGTTTTCGCTAATTTGAAGGTAAGAGCATAAGCTGCAAAAACCTGAACATGGGGCCCGCCCTGTTCGCCAGGGAAGACAGCCCGATCAATCTTTTTGGAGAGCTGGCCGTCCTGGGTCATAATGATGGCTCCGCGGGGTCCACAGAGGGTTTTATGGGTGGTGAAGGTGATAATATCCGCGTAACCAACCGGGGAATCAACCACCCCAGCGGCAATCAAACCAGCAATATGGGAAACATCGGCCAACACCTTTGCGCCAACGGAATCTGCAATCTGACGATAGCGTTTAAAATCTGGCACCCAAGGATAAGAAGAGAAGCCTGCAATTAATACTTTGGGTTTATTTTGCAGAACCAATTCCTGGAGTACATCGTAATCAATTTTCTCGGTGGCGGGATCAATGTTGTAATGGACAATGTTATATAATTTACCGGAGCGATTCACGGGTGATCCGTGGGAAAGGTGACCGCCATGCAGCAAATCCATGCCCATTACGGTATCGCCAACATTGATCATGGCATGATAAGCGGCATTGTTGGCAGCAGCACCGGAAAGAGCCTGCACATTAACGTAAAGCTCATCCGCTGAGACGCCATTGGCGGCAAAGGCTTCCGCACATCTTCGGCGAGCCAAGGCTTCCAGCGCATCAGCATATTCCACGCCCTTGTAATAGCGGGGATCGGAATAACGACGATAGTAGGGGATGCGGGTGGAATAATCCAAAATTTCTGCTTCAGACATCCAGCGGGATTCTTCGTCCGGATAACCCTCAGCGTAGATATTTTGGAAGATGGAGCTTAAAGCTTCCCTTACGGCAAGGGGAGCAGAACTTTCACTGGGAATGAGAATTAATCGACGAAATTGTCGTTCGGTTTCTAATTCATTTAATTGGTGAATATCAGGATCCAATTGGGCTAGAGAGCCTCTAAACAAGAAATCCTTCATTGGGTTGATCTCCTTCGATTGAGTATTTCAGTGGTTCGCTTCGTTGTAAAACCATGATCATTTGCAAGATTGTTGGAAGGTAACTTGTACCATCCAAAAAAATCCTGCACACTTGTATAGACAGATGCACAATGTCCCATTGTATACCGCTGACTTGATCTGGTCAAGCATTCATCCTATGAATGGCGAATGACGGTTCTTTCTTCAATCCATTTTAACATATAGTTAAAAATATCTTCCTGTTCCGGCTCATTATGCAGTTCATGATACAGCCCTGGCCAGACTTTGCAAACCAACGGCGGATGATTTTTTGCAAAGTCAATCGGTCCTCTTGGGGCAACCAACATGTCTTTTTCGCCAACCTGGAGCAATAGTGGAATCTCAGGATATTCGCCGGCATGATCGATTAACCATTGCCCGCGCGAGATGATTTCATGACCTATTTTCATGGAGACCAATGGATGAACCAAAGGATCTGCTTTATAACGATCCACTACTGAGGTATCGCGGGATAATCCCTCGAGCGGAAGATTATTATTCATTTGGGTTTTTGGGGAAATTGCCTGCAAGATGCCAGATAATGCGATTAAAATCTTTGCCGGGGGATTCCCAGGGATCAATCCAGGGGAACTGGAGATCAGCCCATCAATTTTGGCGCTGTTTGAGTATCCATAATCCAACGCAAGCTCGCCGCCCATGCTGTGTCCGTAAAGAATTAATGGGATGTTTGGATAAGCTTGATTTAACTCGGCGATGAAATGATTGGTAATATCATGGATGGCTGCGAAAGATTTTGCATGGCCGCGAACCCCTGCGGATTTTCCGTGACCTGGTAAATCATAGGCTTGGACTAGATAATCATGTTTGGTGAACCAGTCTGCAACATGGTTGTACCGTCCGCTATGTTCTCCCAAACCATGCAGGATCAGGATGACGCCTTTGGGTGCGGCATCCGGTTTCCACGTTTGAAAGAAGATAGTTTCCTGACTCGAACTGACCCAACTTCCGGTTAACTGCTCCATTCTCTATTCCTTTCCCTTTCAGTTTTTTTTGGGGTTGTACTTTCCCATTAAGTGTAACTCAGAATGGTCTTCTAATATACTGAATACCTTCCTGAACTTAAGTGAAATGTGTACTGACAAATAGATTCTGGATTGTCTTTGGGTTCTGATACGGTTACAATCAAAATCGTAACCAATTGAGATGGTTTGGGTTGTTTATTGAAAGGATCCTGCATTGGAACAAGAACTGACAGACACTACAGATTCGCAGTTGATCAAACTGGCATCCGAAGGTGATGGTGAAGCCTTTTCGGCTTTGTATGCGCGATATGTGGACCGCATCTATAATTACGTCTACTATCGCACCAGTAATACCAATGATGCCGAAGATTTAACCTCCAGGGTATTTCATCGTGCCTATAATCACATCACCCACTACACCGAGAAGGGCTATCCATTTTCGGCTTGGTTGTACCGCATCGCACACAATCTGGTTGCCAATTGGTATCGGGATAACAAGCGGAAACAGGAAATCCCCCTGGATGATTCGCTGCCGTTGGTTTCACCCAGCAATCATCCCGAACGTACCGTCATTCTCCAGGAAGAACAGCAATCCCTGATGAACGCTATCAAAAAGCTGCCCCTGGAAAGACAGGAATTATTAATACTGAAATTCGTTGAACCATTAACCAACGCAGAGATCGCTATGATTATGGGACGAAGTGAAGGTGCCATTAAAAGTTTATATCATCGCACACTGAGTTCCCTAAGGGATATTTTAACCACGGATGATGAAACAATGGATGGATTGAACTAGCGATTCGATTAAAAGAAACTAGATTTATATATGCGACAAGGGTAGAAATGAAGAAACATCAGGATGATCATGAATTGGAAAATGTCCAATTGTTGGAAGAGAGACTTCGCAGCACTTATGGACCGGTAAAACCAGCGCCGGAATTTATTGAGACGTTACAACATCGTTTGATTACCCCCCCCAGAGTATTGATGGAAAATCGGCGGAATGGCCTGGTCTTTTTGGTTCTAGTCATCGGCTTGGTGGTCGGGATTATTCTGTTCGTTCTGATCCGGGCTATTTACAATCTGTTTGCCCTGGATGAACCCGCAGATTAATGCCCCAGCTTATTGGTCAACTCTTCATTAGAGGGTTCAACCAAAATGCTGCCATCTGGAAATAATATGGTGGGCACGCTGCGATTCCCATGGTTCACTTGGATAACCCATGCCTCTGCCTTCGGGTCCTGATCAATGTTAATGTAGTCAAAGGGAATTTCATTCCTTTTTAGATAAAAAAGCGCTCTGCGGCAATCTGAACACCATTCAGTGGCATAAAATTTGATTTTTCCAGATTCTTCGCCCATAGTGCCTCTATTCGCTAAGTTGAATTGAAACAGAATAATTACTCTTTAATCCAATTGCCGATGACAGGATAATGAAAATGTTTCCCAGCCGAGGTTTCCACGGCTGCGATGACACTGTAAACCATACCCAAAAGGGGAATTAAAGTAAGAATGGTTGCAAAGGGGATCAGGCAAAGACCAACCAGAATAATGGACAACAAACCAGTCACGATCCAGGCAGCCACAGCCAGCAGGCCGCAAAAAATCACCGTGATCATTTGATAGACAAAGGACTGCATGGCTTGATGACCGACATATTTTGAGCGATCTCGATAGGAAAAATAAATGATGATCGCAATAACAGGACCTAGAACGCCGGTAACCAAATTAACCAGGTTGCTGAGATGGGCAATCATCGCCCAGGTTGTTTCGTCTTTTGATAATTCCATCAGAGAGTTATCCTATGTAAAATGAATGGCTGATTTTGCTGGCAGTAAATACTGAAACACAACATCGAGAGACTTAATCCCAACCCTGAGCTCTTACGAAATCACTTACGATGGGAATTTCGATTTCCTCTCCCTGATAGGCTTTGAAAGCCATGTATAGCATTCCAACCCAGAGAATACTACCGCAGCCCAAGGTGACAGCGACCATTAAAGCATAGAATAAACCCAACATAAAGGCTTGACTAAGGTGAGCACGAATGAATGGCCTGTTTTTATGTTCATCCAGGAGATAAATAATAATGGGGATAATTGGGGAAAAAGCGTAAGCCATGGCAGCCCACAATCTATCTTCTTGAGAAATTCCATTAATCATGTCATCTTGGTCTTGATCCGTCATAATGCCTCCAAAGCTAAATCTAAGCTCCATTATAATAGAAAATACCAGAATCATTCAAAAATCTCATCCCTGGAAATGATTTGTGTTAAAATCAGAACCATGACGATTCGAATACTTTTTATGGGCTCACCGGACTTCTCAGTCCCAATATTAGCTGCCTTGGCAAACACTTATAACGTCTGTGGGGTCTTTACGCAACCGGATCGACCTTCCGGCAGGGGAATGAAATTAACTTCGCCACCGGTGAAGGATCTGGCGATTTCCCTTGGGCTCCAGGTCTTTCAGCCAAACAAAGTCAATCAAGAAACAAGCTTTGAATTTATTCAGGAATGGAATCCTGATTTGATTGTAGTTGCAGCCTACGGACAAATTCTGAAACCGAAAATATTGAATTATCCAAAATACGGCTGCATTAATGTGCATGCCTCGTTGCTGCCCCGTTGGCGCGGTGCTTCTCCAATACAATCCGCACTTGTAGCAGGGGATCCCGTGACAGGGGTAACTATTATGAAAATGGACGTGGGCATGGATACCGGGGACATCCTGGGTATGTTGGAAGTTCCCATTCAATCCACTGATACTGGCGGATTGTTGACTGAAAAACTTTCCGTATTGGGTGCAGAATATCTACTGGAAGTCTTACCGGACTACATCGCCGGCAAAATAGCGGCCGTCCCTCAACCGGATACTGGCATAACCTATGCTTCCTTGATTAGAAAACAGGATGGACAACTCGATCCGAATGTTGAGGACGCTGCTACTTTGGAAAGAAAAGTTCGAGCTTACCAACCCTGGCCAGGCGCCTTTCTGGAATGGGAGGGGGGAAGGTTAAAAGTATTGGAAGCTTCGATTGTATCAGATGAACCGGGTACTGACCTAGCTCTTACGATCAAGGACGGTTGGCCAATGGTTACAACCCTATCAGGATGTTTACGATTGGATGTGGTTCAACCTGCCGGGAAGAACTGTATGACTGGTAAGCAATTTTTACTGGGTGCAAAGAATTGGGCAACTTTCCCTTCTATTTGAACTGGCCTGGAAAATTTAACCTACGATAAAGGTATGAACAACGATGACGAATCAAACTTATCCGCAATTGAGGGTTTTGTGTTTTGGGGCTGGTGCCATTGGTGGTTATATTGGCGGTTCCCTTGCTTTAAAAGACCATTGTGTTGTCTTTCTGGAGCGTCCAGAAATGGCTGCCACAGTGGCAGAAAATGGGATTCACATCACCATTAAAGGGGAAACCCAGCATCTGTTACATCCACAGGTGGTAAAGAGCATTGATGAGGCCTTAACCCGAGGACCCTATGATATCGCCATCCTGGCTGTAAAATCCTATGATACCGATGCCCTCTTGCATACCTTAAAACCGTATGCTGCGGCACTGCCGGTGATTGTTTGCTTCCAGAACGGCGTTGAGAATGAGCAAAAAATTGCAGAAGTGCTGGGCCTGCAAAAAGTAATGTACGGCACCGTTACTACAGCAATTGGAAAAGCCGGTCCCACCCATATTGTAGTGGAAAGGCTGCGCGGCATGGGTGTGGCCTCCAATCACAGTATTACGCCGGGCTTTGTCAGTGCATTGAATTCTGTTGGTTTGAATGCGGAGCAGATTTATCATGCGGAAGGCATGAAGTGGTCCAAGTTATTGACCAATATCATGAGTAATGCCACCTCCGCTATTTTACAAATGACTCCCGCCCAGGTTTTTGCCGATCCGGAGTTATATCATCTGGAACGCAGACAAATTTTGGAAACGCTGGCGGTGATGAAAAAAGCTCAGATTCCATTATGTGATTTACCTGGCGTTCCGGTACGAGCTTTGATGTTTGTGATAAAAAACCTGCCCGAAAAGTTGAGCCGTTTGATTGTTGCCGGCAGTGTGGGCAAAGGCCGTGGCGAGAAAATGCCTTCTTTCTATCTGGATTTGGCAGCTGGGCGTGAGAAAAGTGAAGTAGAGTATCTGAACGGAGCCATCGTGCGCTTTGCAGAGCGTTATCAAGTTCCTGCGCCGGTTAATCGCCTCCTGACCAGCATTCTGGTGGATATTGTCAATGGAAAACGGAAATGGAAGGATTTTCAAAAATCCCCGCAAGCTTTGCTAACCGAAATTAAAAAGGAAACGATCTGAGAAATCAGATCGTTTTTTTCTGCTTGAAATCCTAGGATTTTCTTTATATACTTAAACTGACCGGTCGGTATGGAGGAGAAATGGAACCTGTTGAGGAAGCTACCCGGGTACAAATACTGGACGCTGCCAGACAATTGATCATCAGGCAGGGGTATGATGCAACTGGCGTTTCAGAAATCTGTAAGGCTGCTGGTGTCAGTAAGGGTGCGTTTTATTATCACTTTGAATCCAAACATCAGCTCTTCTTAACCTTGCTTTCCGAATGGCTTTCTTCTTTGGATACTTCATTCGCTTCTATCCATGATTCAACCAATACTGTGATGGAGCAGTTTGAAAAAATGGCTGGTGCTTCGGATATGATTTTTCACACGCTGGAAAACCCCATCCCAACGTTTCTGGCATTTTGGTCAAAAGCGTATCAAGATCCAAATACGTGGCAGGAGACGATTCAACCTTTCCGTCATTATCAGCATGGATTTGAAGCGCTTCTTGATCAAGGGAAACAATCGGGTTCACTGAACACGGATATCTCATCGATTGATGGATCCCGGATTTTGGTAGGCATGGCCATCGGTATTATTCTTCAGGGGCTGATATTTCCTGAAGACGCAGATTGGCAGCAAGTCCTTACTCGTGCGGTAAAAGTATTTAATACAGGTCTTGAGAGGAGTCAAGTATGATTCTGGTTACTGGTGCAACTGGGCATATTGGCAATGTATTGGTCCGACGTTTGGTTGAGATGGGGGAATCTGTTCGGGCTTTCTTGTTACCCAATGAGGACAGCAAAGTTTTATCGGATTTAGATATAGAAATTGTGGAAGGAAACATCCTCGAATACAGCACGCTTAAAACTGCCTTCCAGGGGGTCAAGGGTGCCTTTCATTTGGCAGGAATGATATCCATTTTGCCTGGTAAAAATCAGCTCGTACAAATGGTGAATGTTGTCGGCACAAAAAACGTAATCTGTGCAGCCCTGGAGAGTGAGGTAGAGCGTTTGGTTTACACCAGTTCTATCCATGCCTTCGAACGCATCCCGCATGGGCAATGGATTACGGAAGCAACAAGCATTGATCCAACAAAATCAGTGGCAGCCTATGACCATTCGAAAGCAGAAGCTACCCTGGCAATTCAGCACGCGGTAACAGAATATGGGTTAAATGCTGTGATTGTCTGCCCGACGGGTGTTATCGGTCCTTATGACTACAATCAATCTGAGATGGGTCACATGATCCGCGGATGGATGAAAAATCCGGTAAATTTCTTAATTAATGGTTGTTATGATTTTGTGGATGTTCGGGATGTGGTAAATGGTTTGATTCTTGCTTATCACCACGGAAAAACTGGTGAGCGCTACATTTTGAATGGAGAGCAAATTCAGATTCCTGCCATGATAAAAATGGTAAAACAGGCCGCGGAACATAAATCCTTGGATGTCATTCTGCCGGCGGCATTGGCTCGTTTTGCAGTTAGATTTACGCCATGGTATTACAACATGACGGGAACAATCCCCAGATTGACTTCATATTCGATTGATACCCTGCAAAGCAATTCGAATATCGAACCCGAGAAAACCCGCAAGTCTCTAGCTTATCAACCGCGCAGCCTCCTGCAAATAATCACCGACACCGTGCATTGGTGGAAGCTACAAGCAGCCCAAGGATAACGCCCTGTTCTTACAGGCTCATTTAAAGTTCTTTGTAACGGTTCTTCCATTCAAAGAGTTTATTGATCGCATCCAGCGGAGTCAGACTGTTAATATCCAGGTCTTTCAACTCATCCAACAGAGGATTGGTTTCCGGGAACAGCACCATTTGTTGGGCCAAATCCTTTTGTTGGGGGGGCTTGATCACCGTACCGGCTGAAGATTCCAGATCAGCCAGAATGGTATTGGAACGCTCAATCACCTGAGATGGCATGCCTGCCAGTTGGGCGACGTGAATGCCGTAGGATTTATCCGCTGCACCCGGAATGATTTTGTGCAGGAAAATCACCGTTCCGTCGCCTTCGGTGACGGCCACATTATAGTTGCGAATTCCCGGCAGCAAATGACTCAATTGAGTTAATTCGTGATAGTGGGTAGCAAACAGGGTCCGGCAGCGCAGCCGTGGATGATTGTGAATGTATTCAATGACCGACCAGGCAATCGAGACGCCGTCGTAGGTGGAAGTCCCGCGGCCTATCTCATCCAGGATCAATAGGCTGCTTCCCGTGGCGTGATTTAGAATATTGGCTGTTTCCACCATCTCTACCATGAAGGTTGACTGGCCGGCGTGAATTTCATCCTGCGCCCCGATGCGGGTAAAAATCCGGTCGACAAGGCCGATTTTGGCGCTTTTGGCGGGCACAAAGCTGCCCATTTGAGCCATAAGCACAATGATGGCTACCTGGCGCAGAAACGTGCTTTTACCGCTCATATTGGGTCCGGTGATGATGCGGATGGTTTCATCCGGTTCAAAAATGGCGTCGTTGGCGATATAGCGGTTGTTCTGCTGCAAGATTTCCACCACCGGATGACGACCGTCTTGAATATGCAATTCAGTACCTTCCACCAACTCCGGGCGGACGTAGCCATTATGCACGGCGGTTTCAGCCAGGGAAGCCAGGGCGTCCAATTGAGCGATGATACGGGCAGTTTGCAGGATTTGTTCGGAAGCGGCAGAAATGGTTTTGCAGATTTGTTTAAACAGGCGTTGCTCAATTTCGTGAATACGATCTTCTGCGTTCAAGACGGTTGTCTCGTATTCTTTCATTTCGGGAGTGATATAGCGTTCCCCATTGACCAAAGTTTGTTTGCGGATATAGTTGGCGGGTGCATTTTCAACCTGCCCTTTGGAAATCTCAATGAAGTACCCAAAGACCTTGTTGTATCCTACTTTAAGGGATTTAATACCGGTGCGCTCACGTTCCACGGCTTCCAGATCAGCGATCCATTTGCGGGCATAGTCCGAGGCTTGAATGATCTGATCCAGTTCTGTTGAGTAGCCGGTACAGAAAATTCCGGTATTCTGTAACGAGACCGGCGGATCTTCAACGATGGCTTGATTCAGCAGCGCGACTTGTTCCGTACAGGGGTCCAGTTGAAGAAGCAGCTCTTGAAGAATGGGCGCATTGCCATCAAAGCAGTTCTTGATTTCCGGGATCAGTTCCAAATTACTGCGCAGGGTGGCCAGATCCCTGGGGTTGGCGTGTTCGGAAATAATGCGGTTGACCAGGCGTTCCAGATCACTGATTTGTTGAAAGAGTTGGCGCAGTTCAATGCGTTCGAGGCCGTGTTCGACGAAAGTTTGCACGGCATCCTGCCGCTGGGTGATTTTGGCGAGATCCAGCAGGGGTTTGCTGACCCATTGCCGCAGCAGGCGTTTGCCCATGGCTGTAATCGTATGATCCAAAACGTAAAGCAGGGAACCCCTGGCTTGATTATCCCGCAGGGTTTCGGTTAGTTCTAGATTCCTGCGTGTAGCAGAATCAAGCATCATAAATTCATGGGTATGATAAACTGCCACGGTATTGAGCAATCGCAGGGCGTTGGGCTGAGCTTCTTCCAAATATTGAAGTAAAACACCGGCTGTACGCACCGCCAGGGTTTGATTCTTTAATCCATAACCATCCAGGGAAGCGACCTGGAAATGGCTTTTCAGTTTTTCAAAATTGCGATTGAGATCAAAATGCCAATCTGCCAAGGGGCTTAGATTGAGAGTTAGTTCTGGCAAATTAAAGGCCTGACTTTCAGGGTGAATGACTTCTGCGGGATGCAGGCGCATCAATTCGGCACGCAGTTGGCTGAGGATGTCCTCGCCGCTGAATTGGGTGGCATAAAACTCACCGGTGGTTATATCCACATAGGCGATGCTGCCGCCGTTGCTATCCATGAAGATGGCTGCCAGATAATTGTTGCCGTCACCTTTTAGTAGGCCGGGTTCAACAATGGTGCCAGGGGTAACAATGCGCACCACTTTGCGGTGAAAAAGGCCATTAATAGGGGCATCTCCGACCTGCTCGCAGATGGCGACGTGATAGCCTTTTTCAATGAGCCGGGAGAGGTAATTTTCTGCGGCATGGTGAGGAATACCGGCCATGGGAATCTTTACATCTTTGGCCACTTTGCGCCCGGTAAGCACAATATCCAGCTCTCTGGAGGTCGTGCGAGCATCCTCATCGAAGGTCTCATAAAAATCCCCCAAGCGGAAAAAAACGATGGTATTGGGGTATTGTTTTTTGATATCCAGATATTGTTTTCGGATGGGCGTTACGTCATCGGTCATGGTTTATTCCGGTTCAGAGGATTTTTGCTTGTTAATCTTACCTCATTTTTGAGTTGGGATAAAAATGTTTTATCCATGTTTTTGACCTTGATGCACGCATAACTGGCGGAAAACCTGTCAGTAGATGATCCATAAACGAAGAAACAATCTCCTGTATAATACTGGTGAGAACAGGAGTGTACTTCATGGAAACGAATATCTTGGCACAGACCAAAATGGGCATAGGAACCTGGTCCTGGGGAGACCGGTTATATTGGGGATATGGTAAGGGGTATCAGGAAGAAGATATACGCAGGGTGTTTCAATTTTGCGTTCAACGGGGGATCAATTTTTTTGACACGGCGGAGGTCTACGGACAGGGACGCTCGGAAAGTTACCTTGGACAATTTGTCCGTGAAATGGATAAACCCATTTTTCTGGGCACAAAATTCATGCCTTATCCCTGGCGGCTAAGCAGTAAAAGCCTGGAGAAGGCCTGCAAGAACTCCCTGCAGCGCTTGGGTATGGAGAAGATTTCTTTATACCAAATCCATATGCCTTTACCCCCTTTGTCTGTCGAATCCTGGATGGAGGGCATGATCAGGGTATATGAAGCCGGCCTGGTTTCTCATATTGGCGTATCCAATTATTCCATGGAGCAAACTCAACGTGCTTTCACTGCCTTGAATCGAGAGGGCATCCCTTTAACTTCCAATCAAGTGGAATATCATCTACTCAACCGAAAAATTGAAAAAAATGGCCTGCTAAAGATGGCCAAGGATTTGGGCGTAAAAATCATAGCCTACAGCCCGATTGCTATGGGGGCATTGAGTGGAAAATATAATGAAGAAAATTTGCCCTCCGGATACCGCAGCCGGCGTTATAACCGGCAGTTATTTACCCGCATCCGTCCCTTGCTGCTTGAAATGGGACGCATAGGGGTGATCCATGACGGCAAATCCGTTGCTCAGGTGGCCATCAACTGGGTCATGTGTAAAGGGGCCATTCCTATCCCTGGGGCAAAGACTTTGGAACAGGCTGAACAAAATGTTGAATCCGTCAGTTGGACTCTAACCCGGGATGAGGTTGCCTTGCTGGATGATTTAAGCGACCGCTATGCTGTTGAAGAATGAAAACTGCAACCAATCCGCGCAAAACTCGTATATAGTGTATTGAAACATAAAGGAGTTTTACAATGGATGAAAAACCTCATCGATTAAGAAGATCAAGAAATGACCGGGTCTTGTTTGGAATTTGCGGCGGCATGGGAGAGTTCTTTGGTATCTCTCCGTTCTGGTTTCGGTTGATATTTTTCCTGCTGTTTTTACCGGGAGGCATCCCTGGAGTTGTTCCCTATTTCATTTTATGGCTGGTTATTCCCAGAGAATAGTTTCTTGCATACTCAACATGGGGATGATTTGATATAATTATCCCCATGAATACAAAAGAAATATCCTACCTTCCTTTTCATGTCATTAATGAGTTTATGGTGTCTTCCTACCGTTTATCGGTACTGCAATGGGTGTTGGAGCGTCAGCAAACGATTTCCCCTGAACACAGCAAAGCCATCCATCTTACCCTAAAATCAGCCTTAAAAGTTCCCGGCTTTCGCAATGCTTCCCTTGCACCGCTGCCCTTGAAAATCCGGAACTCTGAAGCTGTTTTTGAAAAAAGCCCTGAATTTGCCAAACACGTTCTGGCAGCCTGGGCGGAGACGCATGCGGAATTAGCCCAGAAAGCCTACGACTTTCTAGTCAAACGAGAATGGAAAGTACCCCCTCTGGAATTTGATCGCTCTCGCCTGAGTGGATTCTTACACACCTGGCCGAAGAATGACGATTTTGAAGTGTTAACCACCGCATTCCTTGATCAGCATCCTGAATATGCCGAGCAAAGTGATGATGCCACCTTGATGCTGGTTTGGATATGCAATCGCTTACCTGTCGATTTAGTGGATCCGATGGATTGGGAAATGTGGGATCTGGAAGAAAAATAAAAACTGGCTTAGGCCAGTTTTTTTGTTTATTCCTCGAATTCGATGACCAAATTTTCAGCAGGTTCAATGGCCCCGCTGGTTTCCAGGTCGATTTCGCCGAAGAGAGTGAGCTGCTGCGCTTGGAGGATATGCCTTTTTACTAATTCCAACACAGCCAGAAAGGAAACCACCGTTTCTACCCGGTTATGGGAATCCAACAAGGATTGGAAGGTAAATTTATTCTGATGTTTGAAGCGCTCCAGAATGGTTGAGATGCGTTCTCGAATGGTAATGCGCGGCATGTTTACCACGGAATTCAAACTCTTCATCTGCGGTTTGCTCATGAAAACGCGTCTGGCTGCATTGATCAGGTCATCCAGGGTGACATGGGAGAGGTCAAATTTTGCATCAATTTGAATAGGTGGGGGTGCAACCCGCAGATAGGTGCGTAAGTTCTGATCCTGAAGCATAGTGAAATGTGCCGAAATTTGTTTAAATCTGCGATATAAAATTAATTGGCGTTCCAGGGCTTCTGCTGGATCTTCTTCATCCACATAGAGTTGAACCAGGGTGGGTTTGGGCAGCAGGGCTGCGGCTTTGATCTGGATCAAGCGGGCTGCAATGACCAGAAAAGCAGACACCTTGGCGGGGTCTTTTTCTTCCAGGCAGCGTAAATAGGCTAAATACTGATCGGTTACCTGGGCCAGGGCAAGGCGGGTGATGTCCAGCTCTGCTTTTTCAATTAACTCCAGCAACAGATCCAGCGGGCCTTCGTAAACGTTGGTATTTACCTGATAATCATCAGATTGGTGTTCAACAATTCGTAAACTCACGAGAAAGATTATAACAGAGATATGGCAAAGTGTTGACGGCTCAAAACCTTATAGGTCTTCGATCCAATAAAGGCATGATAAAATAGTCCAAAGGAGTTTTATGCTGCAAATCCGCTGTACTTCCTGTCATTCAGCCTATCCTGAATCCAGTATGCCGTATCGATGTCCTCGATGCGGCGGAATTTATGATTATGATGGACCTTTCCCAATTCAAAGAGCTGATTTGGCGAATCCCGGAACATCCATCTGGCAGTATAAAAACAGTTTTGGACCCAGTTCACAGCATGCTGCTGTTTCCATGGGGGAAGGCAAGACGCCTCTCCTGATGCGCACTTTGAATGGGCAAAGCCTGGGATTCAAGATGGAAAGCAGTAATCCAACCGGTTCCTACAAAGATCGGGGAACCTCTCTGTTGCTGACAGAGCTTAAAAGCCGCAATATTTCCTTTGCAGTGGAAGACTCCTCTGGCAATGCCGGGGCCTCCTTTGCGACGTATTGTTCTTGGTCCGGCATTGATTGTAAAATCTTTGTTCCAGAATCCGCCAGCGGCGCCAAGCTTGCCCAGATCAGCCGTTCGAACGCCGAATTGATAACTGTACCCGGAGCTAGAGCCAATGCCACCCAGGCGCTCCTGAATTCCCTGCAAAGCGATTCTGTGGTGTATGCCAGCCATGCCTATCAACCTTTCTCGCTACCGGGGATTGCCACCATCGCTTATGAGCTGGTCCAAGAATTGGGGGCAGCGCCGGGAACTGTGATTGCTCCGGTTGGACATGGCGGCCTGTTTCTGGGGTTAATGCGTGGATTTACTGCACTCTATGAAGGGAAGCTGATTCAACAAATGCCAGCCATGATTGGCGTGCAAGGATTGGGATTTCATCCTCTGGTTGCCCATTTTCATCCTGAAATGTCCACGGCTTGTGAACCTGCCATTGAAAGTCTGGCGGAAGGGGTTCGCATTCAGGAACCAGCCCGCTTTGAGCAAATCCTGGCTATGAGCAAAATCATGAATTGCGATTTTGTCGCCTGCTCCAACCCTGAGCTGGAAAATGCCATTTCTGAATTATGGAAAATGGGGATCTATGTGGAAATGACATCCGCCCTGGTATGGGCTGCATTCCGTAAAAGTCTCAAGAAATTGCCTGAGCCAATCATTTTCATTCTGACTGGTTCTGGGTTAAAATACTAACAAATAAAATGAATAGGAACTAATGGATCGCCAGTTACTGAATGGTTATCACTTGAGTGGTTTGCGCTCCCTGAGTTCCGGAGAGAGGCCAAATGGTTCATCGGGATCTGATTCCGGATATTGAAACACCTGCGCAACTTGCAAAACGATTGAGTTTACCCTTTAAAGATATATTGTTACTCAGCCGTGCCTTAACACATCGTTCGTATCTCAATGAACATCCGGAAGCACTGGAAGATAATGAGCGTCTGGAGTTTCTTGGGGATGCTGTTCTTGATTTTATGGTGGGTGCCTGGCTTTATAACCGCTACCCGGAAATGCCCGAAGGCGATTTGACCCGCATGCGCTCAGCACTGGTTTATACCGAACAATTGGCGGAATTTGCCCGCATGATTGGATTGGGGTCAGCCTTAAGATTAGGAAAAGGCGAATTCTATGGCGGTGGCCGTGAACGCTCTGCTTTGTTGTGTGACACGTTTGAAGCCATGATTGGTGCGTTATACCTGGATTCCGGCATTGAAGCGGTGATTGAGTTTATTTCCCCGCTGCTGGAAGAATCCTCGGAAGATATTTTATTGAATCACAAAACCGAAGATCCGAAATCGAGCTTTCAAGAATGGGTTCAGGCACAAGGATTTGCCACGCCACTCTACGTTACTAAAAAAGCCACCGGGCCGGATCACTCCAAAACCTTCGATGTGGACGTGACGGTTAATGGTAAGATATACGGCAGCGGCAGCGGCCCCAGTAAGCAAGCTGCAACAAAATCTGCCGCCATGGATGCCTTAAAGAAGCTCTCCTTAGAATAACAAATACACATAGGATTACTGATAGGACTGATTTTGCATGGAATCTAAGCTTAAATCATTAGAGTTGCACGGATATAAAACATTTGCCAATCGCATTCCGTTTGAATTTCCAGTTCCGATCACTGCGATCGTTGGTCCGAATGGATCTGGAAAATCAAATATTGCCGATTCTATTCGCTGGGTATTAGGGGAACAGTCCTACTCTACACTGCGCGGGCGAAAAACCGAGGACATGATTTTTACCGGATCAGAACAGCGCCCACGTGCCAGTATGGCTTCTGTTACGCTTACTTTCAATAATGGGGATGGCTGGCTGCCGATTGATTACGCGGAAGTTTCCATTACTCGCCGAGCCTACCGGGACGGCCAGAATGAATACATGCTCAACGGCCAAAAAGTCCGCTTGCGCGATATTTCCGAACTGTTGGCCAAATCCGGCCTGGCAGAGCGCACCTATACCATGATCGGCCAGGGTGTGGTGGATGCCGCATTAGGACTCAAGCCTGAAGAACGCAGAAAATTTTTTGAAGAAGCCGCCGGTATTGGTTTGTACCGCTCTCGACGAGATGAATCTTTAAACCGCCTTGAATCCACCAGACGTGATCTGATTCGGGTGGAAGATATTCTCAATGAGCTGCTGCCCCGTTTGAAGAGCCTTGAGCGGCAGGCTAAAAAGGCCGAAGAGTATATTCATATTAAAGCAGATCTACAGGTTTATCTTCGCGATTGGTATGGCTATCACTGGCATCGAAAACAAAAAGAAATTCAAGAAGTCCGCGAAGTTTTGAAACACCAAGCCAAAAACCTTGAGTTAGAAAAATCAAAACAATTTTCGGTGGAAGAAGCCTATAATGCCCAACGGGAAAAACTGAAAGAATTGAGAAATCAGCTCAATCAGTGGCATGCTGAGTCTGCGGGATTTCATCAGGAACGAGAAAAACTCAGCCGCAGCCTGGCGGTTTTGGAAGAACGAACCCGATCTTTGATCAATCAGCAGCAAAGTCTGGAAGCGGATTTAGTGCGTGCTGAAGAAGAGCAAAAGGTCACCAAAGAAAAGATCGATAACGCAGATCAGGATTACGAGCACCTGTGGCTGGAGTATCAGGATGCCAAACAGCAGGCAGAGAATTATCGAAAGCAATTTGATGCCTTGATAAGCCAACGCGATTCAGCAGACCGCGAAATGCGGGATGCCCGCAAAACCCTCGTACAAAATGAGACCCTGGAAGTTCAACTGAATGCCAGAATCAATGAGGTTCAATCCAGGATTGATGCGTTGGCAGTTTCCAACCAACAAGCCAAAGCTGGATTGACTGGTGAACAACAAACCGTCACCCAATTGGAAAAAAGCCTGCTGGGCGTAGAGCAGCAGATTAAAGAGCAGGAAGCTATTCTCTCTGCCATCGATTCAGAGAAGAAATCCCACCAGCAGAATGTGGAAAAAATCGAGCAGGATCGAAAGCAGGCTGAAAAAGAAATCGCCTCCCTGGAAGCGGATCTGGCAAAGCTTACCGCCCAGTTGGATGTTTTGGAACAGGCGGAACAAAGCTTCAGTGGTTTAAATCAGGGTGCGCAATTTTTATTGCAATCGGCAAAGAAAGGCGATCTACCGGTTGCCTTGCAAGCCCTCAGCCATATTATGGAAGTTCCTGAAAAGGTAGAACTGGCTGTAGCTGCAGTTTTAGGCGAGACGGTAGATGGCATCCTGATCGAAGAACCCGCACGATTGGATGCGATTTTGAGTTTGCTTTCCAGCGGGCAAAATGGCAAGGCAGTTCTATTGCTGCCGATGACATCCAGCGGCAAAAAGAAAACACTGACTCAGAAACCCGGTGTAATAGGTTGGCTGATTGATCAGATTACCATCCCTCAATCTTACCGTTCGCGTGTTGAGCAGGTCTTGGGCAATGTTATTCTGGTTGAAAATCGAGAGATAGCGCAGCAGCAATTATCCGCTCTGGCGGCTGATGAAGTCCTGGTCACGCTTGCCGGTGAGGTATTTACTCCGAAAGGTTTGGTAATTGCTGGTAAGGACGGTAAAGCCCATACCATTGGCCGTACCCGCAAAAAGAATGAACTTCAGGATAAAAAGAAAGAGATGCAGGGGCTGGTTAAGAAAAGCCAGATAACGCTTGCTTCTTTACAATCGGAACAGGAAAAAAGAATTACAGAAGCCAAAACTATTCAAGTCCGTTTCGATGAAGCGGCTGGCAAGGTTCAGCAATTTAAGACCACCATTCAGGATGTAAAAATCCAGCTTGAAAAAGCCCGACAACGCCTGGAATGGCAGCAAAAGCAAATTCAACAGAGCACCACTCAGTTGGAGGAAGCCAAAAAAGGCATTGAATCCTCCCAAACTCAGTTAGCCAAAGTACAGAGTGAAATAGGTCAGTACCGCACCATTGTCAGAGAAAAAAGCCAGCTTTTGCGAGAATTGACCGTGGATGAGCTGCAAGCCCAGATGAATCACTGGACGACCAATGCGGCTGTTGCCGAGCGGGTTGCGCGGGATGCAAAGAATCGAAAAGTCGAGGTAGAACAACGCTTTCAAGATTCCATCCGGCGGATTAAGGATTACGAAGTTCGCCTGGATGAGGTTCAAGGTATGCTGGAAGCCTTGCAGGATGAACAACTAACTTATCGCAATCAGGAAGTTGGATTGAATCAATCCATTGAGACCTTGAAACAAAAAATAGATCCATCCGAGTCAATTTTACAGCAGATTGAAGGCGAGAATACTGCGTACCAGGACAAATTTACTACTGTTCAGCAGACAGTTTCCATGGCGGAACGACATTTTACTCAGGCGCAATTGGAATTAACCCGTCAGAAAGACGGGCTGGAATCCCTGCGCCGAAAAATTGAAGATGACTTTGGCCTGGTGAATTTTGAATATCAACCGGATGTTTCTGGACCTACGCCGCTGCCTTTTGGGGAAATTGTTGAACAATTGCCCATGCTGACGGAATTGGGACCTGAATTGGAAGAGAATATCAACAAAATGCGCGGTATGCTGCGCCGGTTGGGTGCAGTCAACCCCGAAGCCATGACTGAGTTTGATTCCATCCAGGAACGCTATGATTTTCTCTCCCAACAAGTGGAGGATCTGCAAAAGGCGGATGCTGACTTAAGAGAAGTCGTCGCGGAATTGGATGAATTGATGGTAAAAGAGTTCAAGAAAACCTTTGATGCGGTCGCCATTGAGTTTCGCCAGATCTTTACCAAGTTATTTGGAGGTGGCTCCGCGAAACTGATTTTATTGGATGAAAATGATACCGAATCCGGCGTGGACATCGAAGCCAGATTGCCCGGCCGACGGGAACAAGGGCTTTCGCTGCTTTCGGGTGGTGAACGCAGTCTCACCGCGGTGGCGCTGGTCTTTTCCTTATTGAAAATATCCCCGCCGCCGTTCTGTGTTCTAGATGAAGTGGACGCCGCACTTGACGAGGCCAATGTTGGCCGTTTTTGCGATCTGCTCAAGGAACTGAGTGAGAAAACACAGTTTATTGTGATTACCCATAACCGTAACACCGTTCAGACGTCGGATGTGATTTACGGCGTTACCATGGGCCGCGATTCTGCAAGTCAGGTCATCAGCTTGAAGCTGGACGAAGTCACTGAAGATATGGTGAAGTAGCAAATTTGCATGTCATAATCGGAAGGGCGACAGGCCGTGTTGATCCTACAAGTATTACTTAATGAAAATTGTAGAGATTTGGATAGCACCATCCAAAAAAAAAGACGGAAGAATTTCTCCCGTCATTTTTTTGTTTATTAATGTCTGATTAATACATCAATTGCAGGATGGATGCAGGAATTTCATCTTGTGAAATGATGATTTCCGTAGGAACATTCGCCTGCCAGATATCATTCGTTTTAATGGTTGCAGTTTCTTTAATACCTGTCAGCCAGTAGTTGTATGCTGTGGTGAGAATACTGGTGTATTGTTTTTCACTAACGGAGCGCTGATCTTCCCCCAATTTTTGAATGATATGGAAGCCAAATTTGGTCTCAATCGGTTGACTGATTTCGCCAACGGCCAAATTATTAAAGACGGCTGTCTCAAATTCTTGAACCATGGTATTGCGGGGGAACCAGCCTAAATCGCCGCCGGTGGTGTTATTGCCGGTATCAATGGAAGCTTCCGCTGCAAGGGCTGCGAAATCTTCTTTGCCTGTGGTCAAGCGCTGGTAGAGGATATCAGCAACGGTTTTATCTGCCACTAAAATATGACGTGCCCAGACCTGATCCTGAACGGGAGTGATATCTTTCGTAACTTCAGCTTGCACTTTTGATTTTAGAATCTCTAAGCGAACCAGGTTGCGGAAGAATTTTTCACTGATATTGTATTCCCCAAGTGTGGTCATATAGTTACTATATTCTGTCTTAAACCCTTCCAATGTGTAAGCAGTGGGAGTGGGTAAGGGTGTGGAGACTTCGGTGGGTTCACTCACGGCTGTGGGTTCAACTACAAGTGTGGCTTCTGCCGTTGGGGTAGCGGGCTGTTCAGCCAGCGTTGGCTTCAGGGTGGGGATGGGTGTGACAGTAATCAGAGCTAATTGTTCTTTGCTCATGGGTTGAGTTGGAATCATTGTAGGGAATGGGGTGGCTGTGGGTGCATTCTCAACGTTGTAAGCAAAAATCTCTTCAATCTTCTTATTGATTTCATCTTCTGAAACGGTGATGCCCATTTCCTTGGCTTGTTGATCGAGAATAGCATTATCAACCAGCACATCAACAATTTGCTTACCAAAGGTAAGCGCATTTTTCGGATTCAGATCGTTGATGATCTGAATCATGTTTGAGGCGAAGGATTGAGCAACGGAGGGATCTTCCCCTAAAATCTGAAAGATATAATTGTTATAGTTATACTGTTCTTTCATCTGATAGCGGGAATACATAGCCATTTCTTTAAAATCATTGAGGGAAATTTTTTGGCTGTTCACTGTGGTTACTGTTTTGTTATTCAGAAAAACAACCTGATCCAGGACGCCGTAAAGAATCACGCTTAATGCAAGGGCAGCGATGATGATCGTGCCAATGATTAATTTTTTCTTTTGATCCATTTCTTTTTGGCTTCTGGCGACGTACTTTTGTGAAACATGTTTGGTTTCTTCAATCTTTGCCATTGATGATTCCTCGTGGTTATGAGAAAAAGGCATGGAGCTTTAATTCTCCATGCCTTATGAATTTATATCCCGGTTCTTATTGATGTCTGAGGGCGTCGCCCAAAGATTCACCCGTGAAAGGTAACAAAGCAACTTGCCGTGAACGTTTGATGGCGGAAGCAAGAGCACGTTGGTGGCGGGCACATGTTCCTGTCTGGCGACGAGGGCGAATTTTGCCATCTTCCGTCACATAGCGGCGCAGCATGTCAACCTCTTTATAGTTGATCACAATATTCTTGTCAGAACAGAATGCGCATATTTTTGGTCTTGAGACGAACCGTCGAGCGCTGAAGGGTCGTTTCCCCATATCATTTTCGTAATTATCACTCATCTTTAACTCCGTATCCACTTACATGGAATAATCTGTATCTTCTTCATCAGTTTGAAATGCATCAAATTGTTGAGTTGCATCGCGACGGTTACCGAGAATCATCATTTCATTTGCGACAATCTCAACAGAAGTATGTTTGACGTTGTCAGTATCTTCCCAACGGCGAGTTTGCAAACGGCCTTCGATGTATACTTGTTGTCCCTTTGTCAAGTGCTGCTTACATATCTCAGCAAGTGCACCCCAGGTGACAATATTAAACCATTCGGTTTCCGTATGCTTTTCGCCATCGTTAGAATTCCAGTTACGGCTAGTTGCGACAGAAAAGGTAGTAACCGGTCGACCCGATGGCGTATACCGCATTTCTGGGTCACGCCCGAGGTTACCAATGATCATTACTTTGTTCAACCCTCGACTCATATCACTCTCCTAACCACGTCAAACAGTAAAGAGACTTATTGCAATTTATTCGATTACTGAGATCATACTGCGCATTACAGGTTCAAGAAACCGCAGGTTATTAGCCAAAGCGGTTGTCGCAGCGGGGGGCATAGTACAAGTGAGCATATAATAATTGCCTTCACGTTGTTTCTTTATTTCGTAAGCCATGCGTTTTTTACCCCACGCATCAGTTTTATCAACTGTTCCACCAGCTGCAGTTACCCAACCATTCATTTTTTCAAGAGTTTCAGTTACAACACTCTCTTCCAAATCTGGGTGGATAATAACAATAATTTCATATGTACGCATAAAGGGATCCTCCTTCCCATGGGATTGCATTTGTGCTTTCAATGTATAAAAGCCAAATGCGGAAAGGCAGCTTTTTAAATTTGCTGCATTTACTTCGACAAGTTTAACACATTGACCCATTAATGACTAGGTTTGTCTAACAATTGTGTTAATAATTGAATTGCTATTTCTCCAGAATTGCTTTTGTTAATATTTCCAGAGGGATATTTGAGAAATAGCAACGTCTGGATCTGGTTTCTGCTAAATGTGCTTCAATTTCTTTACGAATGACAATCATTTCCCCTTTCTTTTCAATGCCAGGTGTTGTGATTTGGATTCCATCCATGGTTTCATCTAGAATATCAATGACTCCTGTAGCTTGAAAATATTTGAAGATGGTTTTGATTGTCGCAGGTGGTTGAGCACACTTTTCTTCTATAGTCCTATAGGGTATCCAACCCTCCTTGTTTTGTAGCGCATATTTTATAATGCCTGCAAAATAGTTTATCAGTGGTTCAAATGTATCCATTTGAACCGGCAAGGTGAGTAAGTAGAGTTCAGTTGGGTTGACAATATAAAGTAGCTGACGGAATTGAGCAATGCTACAAGGTGTAGAACCCAGGATTAGTTTGTTTGAAGACCGAAGTGAACTACGCGCATGGCTGAATGCTTCAAGAGCTGGAATTCCTTCACTCCATACCTGTCCATCCATCTGTTTTATAAATTCCATGATCTCCTGATGGGATTTATATTTTCCACGCAGATCGATGAATGTTATTTCTTTCGCTTTTGTTTTACTTTGTGATTCCGGATGCAAGCGTAAATCCATTAAGGTGCATTGCACTTCGATCTTGCCCCGAAAACTTGCCACCTTGGCTTGATAAAGGATGTCCAGGTCTTGCTCCATCGGCAATTGGGCTGCATCGCCATTCCACCAGAGTACTGGTAAAACAGTACCTGCTTTGTCCTGGCAGATCAGTTTAAGATGCTGCTTTTCACTGGAAAGGCGGATGATTTTTTCTATACGGATGCTGCTGGTAAGGAATAATGGGGCTGGGTTTGAGGGTCCGAAGGGGGAAAAGGGTTCGATTTTTTCCAAAACCGGTACCGAAAAATCCGCAAAAGAGGCTAGACAGGTGATTTTTGAATAAAACACCATATCCTGTCCGAATGTATTTTGCTGGATGAATTCAGATATGCCTTTACGAAATTGTGGCAGGCGGTCTGTTGGCAGGGACAGGCCAGCCGCCATGGCATGGCCGCCGTATCCATTAAGCAGGTTTGCCTGTGAGGCAATCGCCTCAGTGATATTGATGCCTTCGACCGAGCGGGCGGATCCGCGGGCAGTTCCATTTTCCGGAGCAGTCAATACAATGGCTGGCTTGTGATAGCGCTCCGTCAATTGGCTGGCAACCAGCCCGTTGATCCCACCTGGCCAGGCCGGATGATGCAGAATCAGCACCGGTTCACGTAAGCGGGCTGGCTCGCGTTGTAATTCCTCACTTGCCGCTCTGAAAATGGAATCGCAGATTTGTTTGCGTTTTTCGTTCAGTCCATCCAGGCGATTGGTCATGATGCTAATTTCCGTGGCGTCTGCGCTTAAGAAAAAGGTCACCATCGGATTCGGATCATCCAGACGCCCCACTGCGTTCATCCTCGGGGCTATTTGAAAAGAAATATGTTCTTCCTGGAAGGAGGAGATGGGTATATCGGCTTTTAGAAGCAGTTCTTTCAGGGCGGGTCGTGGATTCTCCCGAATGATTGCTAGTCCTTTACGCACGATGCGCCGGTTCTCCAGGGACAATGGCACCAGGTCCGCTACGGTTCCAATGGCGGCCAGATCGATAAACATGTCTTTTTTCTCAGGCACACCAGCAGATATACACAAAGCTTCGATAAATTTGTAAGCGCAGCCCGCACCGCAAAGATCGTGCAGGGCGTGTTCTGCGGGTAATAGCTGCCCGGAGATGACGGCCAGGGCTCCAGGCAGTCTGGTATCAGGTGTATGATGATCGGTGATGATCATATCCACACCGGCAGCGTTACAGGCCGCCACGGCTTCAAATTCCCTGATGCCGGTGTCACAAGTGATGAGCAGGTTGATTTGTTGGTCGAGCAGAATATTCAAATTAAGAAGATTGATGCCATGGGACTCCGGTCCGCGTACTGGGATGTGATAAATCACTTCGGCACCAAGCTCACGCAAGCCTCCCACTAAAATAGTGGTGGAAGTCTGACCATCCACATCAAAGTCACCCCAAACGGCAATTTTTTCCTTTTTCTGAATCGCGCGTAAAACCCTGTCTACACCCAGATGAATGTTGGGCAAGTCATAGGGGGAGGTTGATTGCTGCAAACTTATGAGATAGTCTTCCAATTGATTGGCGGTTTGAATGTTGTAATGGGCATAGATAGCGGCCACCAATCGATCCCCATCGGCGAGTGCCAAGAGCTCTTCCGGTAGTTTCTTCTCATCGGGAAGCCGCCATTCTGTAATGGGGAACATTAGAAGGCGATCTCCTGAATTTGATCCAAATCCAGATCATATAAGAAATTATCTTGAGAATCAAGGTCATTCTCTGCATCCATTTGGCGGTTGAATTCGCCCGCGCTGGTTCCTCGTCCGCATAAGGAACGGTAGACGCAATACTGGCAAGTTTTGGCATCCTGGGTCAGGGCAAACTTGCCAGGTTCTTTATCCACAATTTCCTGCATCAAGGTCGTCAAGACTTGTTCATTTTCCTGATGCTGCGCTTGACTATAACTCAGGCGGATTTCCTGGCTCGGGAATTCAGGATACCAGTAGGTCATGCTGATTTGGTCGGGTTGGATGGGCTGGTTTGGATGGATGGATGATCCATTGGCTGCCAGCATAAACATGTACAATCGGGTTTGTATCTTTTTTGCCAGACTTTGGGCTTTGGGTTGGTAAAAACCTGTTTTCCAGTCGTAAATAAGACATTGGTCATCCTGCAGACGGATGGCATCCAGTTTGGCCAGCACGGGAAAGCCGCCGATAAATCCGGCAAGGGTATATTCAAAGCCAACAAACGAGGCTTTCTCTGTTTCTGGAAAGGCGGCGAGAAAATTTAGCCACCATTGCATTAAATTAGGTTCATTGATCAGGTTGGTGATCAGCTCCGTGGGGACACCCAGGAAATATTGCTGAATGTACTGGTGAAACAAAGCGCCATTGCGCATATGGGTTTCCTGCTCCTGCACCGGTTGGGAAGGTAAAGCCGGCCAAAGCAATTGCTGAATGGCTTTCAATTCAAAACGGCGCTCACAGGCCAGGTAGTCCTGTAAATTGCTGGCGGTAAAGTGAAAATTCTCAGGCAGAATCATGGGATTGCTCCTTGATGTACTCATGCAGGGCGATGAAAGGAAAAGCAGCCTGACAATCATTTTTCCTGCCGGTATTCCAGGTGATGATCAATTCACGTTTGGCACGGGTAATACCCACATAAAGTAAACGCAGCCGCTCGGCGGAATAATCAATACGTGCCTGTAGGGTGGCTTCGCCTAAATTTGCGTATAGCTTATCGACTTTCCCATCAGCCAAGGCACGCAACTGAGCCACAGCTTCAGCCGGTAAATTCAGATGATCGCGAACAAAGTAACGTTCGGAGATGTACTGGTCATAGGGTTGAACGGAAGGGAAATCGTAATTATTGACACTGACCAGATAGACACGATCCCATTCAAGACCTTTGGCTTTGTGCATGGTTGCGACCAGGACTTTGCCTTTATAGTCCTCCGGATCGAAGCCGGTATCCTCATCACTGAAGCCCTCGAATTTGCGTTTGGATTCTGCGATACTGGTCAACTCATCCGAAAATTCGGGCAATTCCCAATCCGGATGACTCTTTTGCAGGGATTCCAAAAAGAGGGCAAAATGGTGCGAGAGAGCCAGATCGGCGGGCTGGCGAAATAAATCCTGCGACAGAGTCAGGATCAATTGGTCAATGGGCAGGATGACGGCTTGCAGCCAGCGCAATAACAATCTGCGGAATTCCGTCAGCAGGGCTATCAGTTCAACGGCGTTATTCTCCATGGAAGGCGTTTTGTCCAATAGGGCTGCGAGATCCAATTTGAGAAAATTATCCACGGTTCTGGTGGATTGCAGCAGATTGAAGAGGTCTTTTTTAGAAACAACCTGGTCCTCCAGGGTTAAATAAGGCAGCAGATTCTTAAAACAGGTGAGCAGTTTGCCGAAATTGTGCGGCTCTATCAGGAACTTTAACAAATTGGCTAAAACGGTAGCTGTTTCACGTGTGGATTTACTGGTCTTGAGCATTTCCACCGCTTCAATACCGACTTGTGTCAACTTGTTGACGATATCTGCCCCGCGGTCGTTTCGGGTGACCAGGACGGCCACTGTTTTATCCAGATTCTCGGGCAGCCAGTGCTGAATGGATTTAACGATGGTATCAATTTCCTGATCCTTGGTGGCGTCCGAAAGGTAACCCTTGTTGTAAATGTGAATTGCCTGTGGTTGATCCGGCGGATTGGGTTGGGGATCGCCCATGGGGGTGGGTTCGATCAGCGGCTCTGAGAGGGCCTGACGCAAGGCCAGCACCGGATGCTTTTGGGTTGTCCATTTTATCAAATGATTGGCGAGGTTAATAATGGAGAGCGTGGAGCGTCCGGAATTGGGAAGTGACCAGGCTAGTACGTCTGGTTCTTCCAAAAAATTCAGCAAGTAGCGGGGATTGGCCGTGGTGAAGGTCTCGTAGATGGCCTGATTGGGATCGCCAACCCGTATCCAATTATTCTCTGTGCCACACAGGGTACGCAGGATTTTCTCCTGAAGCTGGCTGCTATCCTGGGCTTCATCTTCCAGAATATACGGCCAGCGGTATTGAAGCTGTTTCAGGTAATCTGGGTCCATCTGAATGGTACGCAGAGCCAGTCGGATCAGGTCGTCAAAATCGATGGCGCTGCGGTAGCGCAAGGCTTCCTGATAATCCGTATATATATCAAAGCCCAATTGAATCAGAGGCAAAGACACGGAGAGGGCTTGCATCTGATCGCGCAATTGATTGGGATTGAGGGTCAGGTCTTTGGCGGTGCGAATAAAATCTCCGGCAATGGTGATAATATTCTTGGGCCACTGTTCGGTTCTCAGTTTGCGGTCATTCAGGTCAAAGGCTTCATCGGTAAATTCCAATAAGAATTCCGGATGTTGTTTCATCCACACCTGAGCGGCACCTTCCAGAATGCGTGTGGATTCGGATTCATCGATGATCTGAAAATGTTCCGATAAGCCGGCCAGATCAGGTCGCTCGCGCACGATCTCATGAGCCAGACCGTGCAGCGTGCGCACACGATAGCCATAACCTGGCAGCAAGCCGGATTGACGAATAAATCCTTCGATGCGGGTGGAGAAATTTTCCACGGCGGAACGCACGAGGGTGACGATCAAAATTTCCTGGCCTTCCTTCAGACAATCTTCACGGATCAAATTTGCCGCGAGATAGGAAAGGGTTTGGGTTTTTCCACTGCCTGGAACAGCAGCGATGCCCATTTTACCGCGGCGGAAGGCGACAACTTTTTGCTGCATGGGGCGGGGTTTAAACATGGGGTGAGTTCTCCTCAGCAGCTACGGCGCGGAAAATATCCTGTAAAATGCTCAACATCGGGCCGCGCATTTCCTGACCCTGTTCGTTCATCCGGCTGATACAGAAATAGACTTTATCACTGCACTTCAATAGCAAACCATTGATGATGCGCTGCAGGGACTCGGTTTGATGGAGCTGTTCGTCCACCTGCGTCCAGGGTTTATTTTCCGGCCAATTGGGCGAGAGCACATAGGGATGGGTAAGCGGCTGATAGAGCCGTTCCGCCCAGGAGGGATTGCCCGGATCCATCCAGAATTGAATTTTGGACTGTACTGAACCGGTCAGGTAGGTGTAAGCCGGCAGGAGCAGGATTTGATCCTGAATTTGGGTTTGATCTTGGTAGGAAGATGCAGCCAAAATACCCCGTTCCACCATTTCAATATAGGCTTTGCCGGTGGCGAGCGGATCCAATTGATCAATGGCTTGATTGGCCCAGCGGAAGTTCTTGATAGAGGTCATCAAGCGGGCAATCACAGTAGACGCATGAAAATCGGTATGCAGGGCATAGCCGGGCTGCGAGAGCAGCTCGCCGTAGAGTTTACCCAGGAAGCTATCCAGATATAACGGCTCTTGCTCTTGATAGTCCAGCAGCCAGGTGCGCAGAGATTCCACTTTTTCGCCCACCTGATAGGATATTTGTTCCTGAATCTCCGGTTTTATGGCCATGAAGGAGTTTAACTGACGGGTGCGGGTGTTGTAGAGAATGCGGGACAGCCGGTCGGCGTTTAACAAATCATTGTTGGTGAGGGTCTGCATCAAGGCGATGCGCAGGGCGTGCTGGCTGACGGGCATCTGCCACTGGGGATGGGCTAATTTGGCCAGGGTGAGCATGGTTCTTGTGGCAGGTTCGTCTTTCAGGCTGCGCGAGGGGCGATGGGTGGTGAGGCTGTATCCCCGGGCTGTTAGCCGGTTGGAAAGGGAAAAGAACAGAGTATCGGAAACAAAGGGCGAGAGAATGGCGATTTCGCCGGGTAAAACGGATTGGGTTTCGATTTGTTCTGCCACCATGTCGGCGATCCAATCCAGCATTTCCGGGACGAATTTTTTGATGGATACATCATACCCGGAACGAACGGCTTGGATATTGACGGGGTTAGGCGCCTGATTTTTGTTTATTTTATTTTGCAATAACTGACGAATGCTCTGGATGTTAGGGCCTTGATGCAGAGGACGATCAAATTTGAGCTGATGCTGGCACAATTCCTTGATATCGCCGGCATGCACAGGGTCAGCGCCCATAAACAAACGGAATCCGCCGCTCAGGTCATGTACCAGGGTGCAGGCCTGAAAAGAGGGCAGCCATTCTTCCACGATCTGGTGAATCACGCGGGGATCTTCTTCCAGATTGTCATAAATCAAATGTGTGTATTGATCCTGCAAATATCTGCGGCAAAGGGGATGCTGCCAAAGATATTGGGAAAAGATTTCCATTTGCAGCGAATAATCCAGGAGGTGATGTTCAAAACAGAAAGCGCGGAAGGATTCCGCACAAACCTCCGCGTCCTGATAAACGCGAATCTGGCTTTCGTCGCCAACCCAGGCGTGGATCAGACGATCCGTAATTTGGGGAAGAGATAGGCCGGATAGCGCCCCTTTATTTAAATTATCCAGAATCTGGCTGTACAAGCGGTTGCGGTCCACGGTGATGGAGGCAAAGTAACCTTTATCCAACAAGGGATCGACGATCTTTGAAAGATAATACAGTGCTGTTTCAAGGGTCAGGAAAGTTGGCTGTTGGATTGGTTGGGCAAAGGGGAAAGCCTCCTGAACCAGAGGCCAAAAGAGCTGGCACATCCGCTTTGCCAGGCCGCCCATGGTGATCGAGGTCAGGCCGGCAGGATTGAAGCCTGCCTGTGCGGCAGATTCTTCATAAGGGATTGCACCGGAACGCTGCGGTGTCAGGATTAGAATTTGATCCGGACGCACGCCGTTTTCGAGCCATTGTTTTAATCGTAATTGGGCGGCGGTTGTTTTTCCGGTTGTGGCGTCACCGGACAAGTAAACGTTACTGGTCAACGGCAAAGACAAAAGTTCTTCCTGGGCAGGAAGGAGGGAATCAGGTGAGGCCAAGGGTTGCTCCGGTGTGCTTGAAATTTATTCTTTCCCCTGAACCGGTGGAAGTTTGTAGTTTGCCATGCAAAGATGCACGGCTCGGGCTAATTTCGTATCATCCAGGGCGCGATGGGAATTGGGAATGTTAATTTTACAGGTCTGCCCGGCCTGTTCCAGACGGAAGTAACGGTAGGATTTTCGTTTCGGGTCCCATTGACCGATGAATTGGGCAAACAATTTCATCACACAGAAATTCTGGAAATTCTCCCGCCAGGGTTGGTATTTCTGATGGGTCTGCTGGAGCATTTTCATATCAAAATCCGAGTTGTAAATGCCAACTAAGGAACCAACTAGGCAAGCACGAACAGCCGGCCAAATCACCGGCCAGGTGGGCGCGCTTTGAACCATCTCATTGCTGATGTGGTGGATGTCCGTGGCCTCTGCCGGAATGGGTTTCAATGGTTTTACCAGACTATCCAATAAAACCATGCCGGTGTGATCAATGATGGAGATTTCTATAATTTCGGCAGAACTATCCAATCCGGTGGTTTCTGTATCCAGATAAACCGGTTTTTGTTCAAGATAATCTTTTGCAAACTGGACAGCCTGAGTTCTGCGTTGAAGTTCATTTTGAGGGGAAAACATAATTCATTTCCTAGGGTAAGGTCCAGTATGAGATATCGTCCATTTTCAGGGTAAACCCGGGCGTATTCACCGCGGCAATAAAAGCCCCAAAGGTGCCTTTTTTATAGTCCGCATTGGTGATGGTTTGAAGTTCTGTGCCGTTGATGGATAAGGTGATTTTATCCCCTATGGCTTTCACGCCCACTTTGTTTTGGGCGTTCGCCCCGGTCAGGACAGCGCCGGAAGGTGTCCAGGGGATGATGGTTACAAATTTGCTGCCATTGTACATGCTCAAATTATACTGACCGTTGCAGCTAACCCCGAAGAAGTATCCCTGGATGTAATCCGGCGAGCGAAAAACCAGGCCGTAGCGATCGGCGGCATTACAGGTGGGCAGATTGATTTTGCCTTCGAGGTAGAAGTTTTCCAATTGGTTATAGTGCAGGGACCAACCCGTCCAGGTTGCGGCTTGCAGGGAAGTCATCACCAGAGATCCATCTACAATGTCAATGACGGTGTACTCATCATCTTGCAGATACCAGCTTTTGGAGACGTTAAACTCATCCTTCCAGGTGGGGGTGCCGAGGCTGGAAACTACATCTGTTGGCGTGGCCGTGGTGGTGGCGGTTTCAGCAGGTGTGGCTGTGGCAAGTTCGATGGTTGCCGTGGGAACGGCTGCCGTTTGTTCTGCAGACTGCTGCTGATAAGCCACCATAGTGGCAGCAACCAGCGTTCCGACAATATCCGGGGTCGAAGCTTCCGTGACCACCAGGATAATCGGGGTAGGCATGGTTTCTTGCGTTGAAGTTGGCAAGCTACATGCACTAAGAATCAATGCAAAGCTCAAGATAAAAAGGAGAAGTACGGATAGTTTTTTCATATGGATTCGCCCAACCATTTTTCTTTTTATTATAGACCAAATTTACCGTATTTTGCTAACCTGGCATAAGCCAGAGTTGCCATAGGTCTTTCAAGTAGTGAGATCGGGGTGAATCATGTATAATTCGAGTGAAACTTATGAAAACAACCATACTACCTGTCAATAAAAACGATGATCTTTATTCCATCCAGGACAAACTAACCTGGAATAAATCTGGGCGCGTGCTCTTAAAGCTGGAAGGGGATAATATACTTTTCCTTTCCCGCAAGGATTTAGCGCTGCTGATTCGATTTGCCAAGAATTTGGGCTCACAACTGGGTGTGATCAGTGAATCCAGAGCCATCCGGGTATCTGCCAAGCGATACGGCATTCCTGTATTTACTAGTTTACGGGAAGCTCAGCAAAAAGGCTGGCAGCAAACCGAGCAAAATCCGCTGACCAATGATGAGAAGCGCCGGGTAGCACATCTTTCCACGATCAGCAAATTCATGCGACCTTTGCATAAAGAACCCCCATTTTTGGTACGTATTTTTATATTCTTAATTGCAGTTTGTGCAGTGATCAGCCTGGTGGTATTTTTTATTCCATCCGTAAGCATAGAAATTCAGACAGAACAATCGACTCAAACACTCGTAGTTCCGGTTAAAGCAAAATCCACAATTACCGAAATCGATATGGCCGGGACTTTGCCCATTCAGATCCATCAGCTTGAGCAAACACTGGATGATCAGATAAACTGTACTGGTTCGGTGGATGTGGCGGTTTCCAAGGCAGCCGGAGATTTGTTGATTCAGAATCTGACGGAGAATGAATTAAATATTCGCGCGGGGACCATCTTTTCTTCGTCCAAGGCACCTGAATTGCGTTATAAATCCTTGGATGCGGCTGTTATCCCTGCGGGAATTAATGAAACCATCCGAATCACCGTAGAGGCTGTCTTACCCGGAAAGGAAAGTAACCTTCCAGCCAATCAAATTGACGCCGTGGAAGGTGACCTGGGGCTCTTTATCAGTGTATCCAATCCGGATGTTCTAATCGGCGGCGAAAATTTGTCCTCCCGTTCACCAACGCAAGCGGATTTGACCAAGCTTCGTACTCGCATGGCCTCCAGTTTGCTCACTCAAGCCAATGGAGCTTTCACTGGTGAGGCAGCCGATGGGGAGATTTACATCCCCGGTTCTGCCAAATTGGTGGAGATTTTGGATGAAACCAATGATCCGCAAATTGGCCAGCCCTCAGAAGTCTTGCACATGACACAACGGGCCAAGTTTGAGGGCTGGTTTATCCGCAAGGCGGATCTGGAACAGGTTCTCAGGAGCATGCTGGATATTCAACTACCTGCTGAAGAACAAGCGCTGGATGGCGAGTTGAGATATCAAGCCACACAACGCCCGATTATTAGGGTTGATTTTGTCGAATGGCAATATCAGGTTGAACGAGCCACCATGCAGGCTGTGAATATCAATGAAATTCGCAGAAATCTTGCGGGCAAGAGAACTGAGGAGATCCGTGAGATTCTTACCAGCAAGGGTTTGAACTCCGAACAGGTAGCCATCCAGGTTTTTCCGAGTTGGTGGAAACAAATACCATTCTTGGAAAGCCGGATTGAGGTAAGCCTGAATGAATAATCGCTATTTGGGTATTGATCCGGGAGACAAAAGGATCGGCATTGCAGTCAGTGATGAAACGGGAACCATCGCAAACCCGCATCTGGTACTCAATCATATATCCCGGGCTGAAAATGCGCGCAGAATCGTCGATATCGCGACAGAATTGTCTGTCATCGGCATTGTCATCGGTCAAACCCTGACCGACGAAGGCGAGGTTAGTTTTCAAGGACGGAAATCCGAACGTCTCAAGGATTCCATCGAACAGATAGGCGAGATTCCGGTTACTTTTTGGAATGAAGATTTCAGCACCAACAGCGCCCAGGAAAGCCGCCGTGCCATGGGCATCAAAGCAAAAAACCGGCAGGGTCATTTTGATGCCATTGCTGCGACCATTATATTGCAGGGATACCTGGACTCAATCAGCAGGCCATCCGCATGAACATTTCAAAGGGAAATTCCATGAACAATCCTCTGGCAAAAGGCCTGTTACTCTTTACTCTGATTTGTTTTACATCCGCGTGTTTAATTCTCTCGATTTTATTTATGCTGCAAAGTGTAGAGAAAAACTTTGGACCTGCTGATGACTTTTTATCCGATTCACAACGTCTGAAATTGTCACTGCGTCTGTACTTTGAAAAAAAATCACTGCTTGAAGAAAGAGAAATACCTGCCAGCAGCACTGTTTTTTCCATCGCTTATGGAGAATCCTTGGCCTCTGTTGCGAATCGATTGAGTCAGCTTGGTTATATTGGCAACGAGAAGGCATTTCTGCATTACCTGCAATATAAAGGACTGGATCAAAGTGTACAAGCGGGTGAGTATCAGGTTCCCCAACGTGTTTCGGATATTGCGCTGGCTAATTTGCTTCAGGATGCGACCCCCACAGAAGCCATCATCAATATTCTGGCCGGCTGGCGTCTGGAGGAAGTGGCTGATTCCCTGCCTACGACGGGAGTAGCCATTCAACCCGCAGATTTTCTTGCCCTGGCAAAACAACCTAGAGACCTTGGCAGTCCTTTTAATATACAGGTTCCGTCACTGGAAGGGTTTCTTTATCCGGGGCGGTACCGGGTTTCCAGGGATATAACTGCTGAAGAATTAATCAATGTATTATATGGACAATTTGAAAAGAATTTTTCGGCAGATGTGAAACGGAATATTGAGAAGAATGGCTTGACGGTCTATCAGGGGATCATCCTGGCCTCCGTAATCGAACGAGAAGCCGTCAAACATGAAGAAATGCCCACCATCGCTTCGGTCTTTTATAATCGCATTGATCTGGGGATGAAAATGGAAAGTGACCCAACCATTCAATATGGAATTGGCCAGGAATACGCCGGCGGCCCTTGGTGGAAAGTACCCTTAACTTATGCTGATCTGGAATCTGTTTCGTTGTATAATACCTATTTAGTTGAGGGATTGCCCCCGACACCGATCTGCAGCCCAAGTACGGATGCCCTAGCAGCCGTGGCCGATCCCGACAATACAGACTATATTTTCTTCATGGCAAAGTGCGACCACAGTGGATGGCACAATTTTTCTGTGACTTTTGAACAACATTTAGATAATTTATGCAATTAAAGGACTACTGATGAATTCAAATCTTATTCTGGGAATTGATATTGGCGGGTCAAGTATCAAAGTTGCTCCGATTAACGTCTCCACTGCCGAAATTGCCGAACCGGTGCTAAGCGTAAAATTACCTGAACTGCCTGGTCCGGATGAAGTACGGACTGCAATTTTTACGGCCATGGAGCATTTTCATTGGGCAGGTGGAAAAATTGGGTGTACCTTTCCCGGTGTGATTCAATTCAACAAAATTCACACGACCGCCAATGTAGATAGCCGCTGGAAAGGGGTCAATCTGCAAGCTTATCTTGAAGAGTTGAGTGGTTGTCCTTGTGCGGCGATTAATGATGCCGATGCAGCCGGTGTGGCCGAGATGATGTTTGGCGCGGGGAAGGACTATCAACAAAAGGGCGTTGTCCTGTTGTTGACCCTGGGAACCGGCATCGGTTCAGCCGTCTTTGTCAATGGAAATTTGCTGAATAATACCGAGTTTGGTCATATGGAAGTCAATGGCATGGAAGCTGAAAAATTTGCCAGCGCCTGGATTAAAACCAAAGAGGAATTATCTTATCAGGAATGGGCGGGCAGATTGCAATTGTGCTTGGATGCCTATGAAAGATTGATTTATCCGGATTTGTTTATCTTGGGCGGCGGGATCAGCAAAGATATTGCTGATTTTGAGGAATATCTGCATGTGGCAGGCAAAATAGTACCGGCTCATTTCTTTAATCAGGCCGGCGTGATTGGGGCAGCCTTATATGCAGCGGAACAACTTGTTTAGAATTCCTGGAAGGAAATTTATCAAGCATAATTGGTCCATGATTTATGCCATTGCTTGTAAGGGATGAAAAAAATTACAAACGCCATGAGGATTTTTTCCATGGCGTTTGTTTTATTTATCTCCAACTCGAGAAAAAGACCTAATCTATTAATCGTACATGGATTCGTAACCGGGCCCGTCACTGAAGTACCTGGCATTAAGTTCGATATCTTCCGTGAAATCAATCACTTCTCCGGCGGTTAATATGCGTGTGGCCTTTAATACCACAGGATTATTGTCCACATCAATACCTTCGAAGGTTTCGGTATAGCCAGGCGTACCTTCCGGTTTAACCATGCGTTCGTGACCTTCTGCAATAAAATCGTCTGGTAGTTCAGCCAACGGGAAAATTGCGCCAACCGGACACTCCGGGATGCATGCGCCACAATCGATACAGGTTTCAGGATCAATATAGAACAACGGCCATTCACTTTGAGGATTCCCCGGCACAATGCATTCGACTGGGCAAACGGTTACACAACCGCCATCGCGTATACATAAACTGGTAATTACATGCGTCATGATTTCCTCCAAGATAGTTTGTCAGCGGATCAAATATCAATCCGGCTTATGATTAGAATAGATTTCTTGATTTACTCGTATGGCCTGTTTATACTGTAAATGTTACCTAGAATCAAGAGCGAATACTAATTGTCAGAATTTAGATACTCTTGCAATGGGTTTTGTCATTATGCAACCAACCCTGGTATTGGATATAAAAAATATGGAACCCAACGTAAATACAACGCGAGAATCGGATAAATGTTTAAAACCAGTTCTATCCCCTTATCTCGCACTGGCTTTTGCCATTCTGGCAGTATCTGCATCTGCTATCTTTATTCGTCTGGCTCAAGGGGATGCACCTTCACTGGTCATTGCGGCCTACCGATTATTGTTTGCAACTCTCATTTTGGCCTTACCGGCATGGGTGCAAACGAAAAATGAGATTCGAAAGCTGGATCGCAAGACCTGGCTATTATTGCTGCTTTCCGGTTTATTCCTGGCGATTCACTTCGGAAGCTGGATAAGCTCGCTGGAATATACTTCAATAGCCAGTTCGGTTGTGATTGTAACTACCTCCCCTTTATGGGTTGCCATTCTTACACCCTTGATCCTGAAAGAAAAGATTCCTGTACTTGTACGGTGGGGTTTGGGTATCGCCATGATGGGGGGAATCCTCGTAGGCGGGGCGCAAAGTATTATTGGGGCTCAGGGAGTGGATCTGCAGGCGTTCAACAGTAAACAAGTGTTATTTGGGCAATTTCTGGCGCTGATGGGGGCTGTATTTGTAGCAGGGTATCTATTGATAGGGCGCTTCTTACGTCAAACCATCTCGCTGGTGAGCTACACTTTTTTGGTTTACGGGTTTGCCGCAGTTTTCCTGCTGATGCTGGTTGGCATCCTGAGATTACCGATGGGCGGATACCAACCCAAAACTTATCTATTGTTCGCTGCCATGGCTATTTTCCCCCAATTGATGGGCCACTCGACCTTTAATTGGGCACTGAAATATCTGCCTGCCGTGGTCATCGCCGTTGCCACGCTCGGTGAACCGGTGGGAGCCACCCTGTTAGGGTATCTGGTTCTGGGTGAAACTCCACACTGGCTCGAAGGAATCGGTGGACTGGTCATTCTGACAGGTATCTTAATCGCTTCGATTGGGAATCAAGCAAAGAAGGATTAGGAATTTTTATCTGGGTTATTCCCCCGTCGATGGGTTTGATTTAACTGAGCGATCAATTGGACTAAGGGTTCGATTTGCTGCCAGTCTTTTAACTTCCATTTCCAGTTTCCGCCAACCGTTCCCGGTAGGTTCATTCTGGCTTCGTTCCCTAATTGCAAGAAATCCTGGATGGGTGCCAGGGTGAGATAGGCTTGCGAGGACCAGAGCCTGTCAATACAGGTTAAAACAAGATTGTGGGTGGAGGTCAAGTTTAAATATTCCAGAACCTCACGCTGCACTTCGGCTTTCTGCAATTTGAACCAACCTAAAGTGGTTTCGTTATCATGGGTACCGGTATAAGCCACGCAATTTTCAACATAGATACTTGGTTTATGAATACTTTCTTCCATCACGCCAAAGCCAAACTGAAAAATACGCATCCCTGGTAGATTGAAATTATCCCTTAATGCGGTTACATCCGGGGTGATTACGCCTAAATCCTCGGCAATAAAGGGCAGGACTTGTAATTTATCCTGAATTGTCTGTAGTAATTCCTGACCGGGAGCAGGTATCCACACCCCGTTTTCTGCCGTGGGGTAAATGGAGGGAATGCTGTAATACGCCGCCAGTCCGCGGAAGTGATCCAGGCGAATTAAATCCACATAATTGACGGTGTGTCGAATGCGCTTGACCCACCAATCGAAATGGCTGGCTTCCAGAACGTCCCAGCGGTAAACGGGATTGCCCCAACGCTGACCTGTGGATGAAAAATAATCTGGCGGGACCCCGGCAACAAAAGCGGGAATCCGATCCTGATTTAATTGAAATAAATCCGGCTGACTCCAGACATCTGCGCTATCGAAGGCCACATACAACGGAATATCTCCGATGAGATTAATGTTTTTTGATTTAGCGTACTGGCGCATTTGAAGACACTGCGCGTGGAAGATGAACTGTAAAAACTGCTGATAGTTTATTTCCTCCGCCATTTCATCTCTGGCGCGCTGTAAAGCGGCTTCATCCCTGAAGCGATATTCGGCCGGCCACATATGCCAGGGATGACGATTGAACTTATTCTTAATGGCCATGAACAGGCAATAATCCGCTAGCCAGAACTCATTGTTTGCAGCGAATGTACTGATTTCCTTATCAAGATCCGGATCAATTTTGGATTGATACCGTTGATAGAGGATACGAAGTTTTTGTTCTTTCCACTGGCTAACTTCCAGGAAATGGACTTCTTCATCCTCCACCGCATAGGGCGGGGTAAGTTCATTCTTCTTAAAATATCCTTCGTCGCAAAAATCGGCCAAGGAAATCAACATCGGATTTCCCGCAAACGCAGAGAAGACCTGATATGGGGAATCTCCAAATCCTGTTGGACCCAGGGGGAGGATCTGCCAATAATTACATCCGGTCGCTGCAAGAAAATCCAACCACTGACGTGAAGACTCACCTAAATTGCCAATCCCATCTGCGGAAGGCAGACTGGTCACGTGACACAAGATTCCACTGGATCGGTTAGAGCTCATTCGGTAACCTCTTTGTCTCTAAATATTCGCCTGCTTTGACGATATTTGTTGTAAAGTCAAATGGATTGACATCCGTGCCGACCATGGCGCCAGCTTCGATGATCACGCCATCCGGAATGACGGTGCCTTTTCCAATCATACTGATAAGCAATTTGTTTTTAATCATACTTCCTACCCTGGTTTTACTGGAAATGATCACTTTTTTATCCAGGATGGCTCGCTCGACGATCGCACCATTATTGATGACGCTATCCGTGAGGATAATGGATTCGCGTACTACAGCGTTACTTTTAATACGCACGCCAGGAGATAAAATGGAGTGAATTACTTTGGCGCCATCTTCGATAATGCAGCCATCGCTGATCAGGCTGTTGGTAATTTCCGCATTGGTATCAATGAAAACCGGAGGTCTTTCTTCAGTTCTGGTGTGGATAATCCAGGAACGATTATAGAGGTCCAGCGCAGGGGGATGATCCAGTAGATCCATATGAGCCTGCCAATATGAATTAATGGTACCGATATCCACCCAATAGCCATCATAGGGATAGGCAAAAATATTATGATCGGCTGCAATCAGTTTGGGTATAATGTCTTTTCCAAAATCATGGGTGGACCGACCATCCTCATGATCTTCCCAAAGGATATCATCCAGGACGGGGGTGTTGAAAATGTAAACTCCCATATTGGCCATGTTTCCGGGAGGAATCTGCGGCTTTTCCACGAACGAGATCACACGATTGTTTTCATCCATCTCCATGATGCCAAACCGCGAGGCTTCCTCGCGAGGTACCTGGATGGTGGCAATTGTGACATCGGCGTTTTTTTCCTGATGGAAACGCAGCATGGCAGCATAATCCATAGTATAGATATGATCTCCTGAGAGGATCAGGATGGTATCCGGGTTATTATGTTTTATAAATCCAAAATTCTGTTGAACTGCATCCGCAGTGCCGTTGAACCATCCGGAAGTTGACGCTTTATAAGGGGTATAAATTCGTACACCTCCCGTGAAATCCCGGTTCAAATCCCAGGGGCCCCCAGCGCCAATATGTTCAATTAAGGAATGGGGACGATATTGAGCAATAATCATAATATCAAACAGGTTTGAATTTACACAATTAGACAGGGCAAAATCAATGATCCGATATTTTCCGGCAAAGGCAAGAGCGGGTTTTGTTCGCTTGGCCGTCAGAACGCCCAGTCGAGTTCCCTCACCGCCAGCCAGAATTACTGCTCGTGTTTTCATCAGCGATTCTCCAATAAGTTTATATAGACTTCTTTATACTGTTCAGCAGAGCGTTCCCAGGAAAAATCTTTTTCCATGGCGTTAAGTTGCATCTGTTGCCATTTTTGGGGATTGTTGGAATAGATTTTCAATGCTTTTTGAATAGACTCAGTACACGTTGTGACCGTCGGCTGTGAAAATAAAAAACCATCCGAGATAGGTGTTGCTGCTTCATCAGAAATTGTATCTTTCAGCCCACCCGTGGCGGTGGCGATGGGCAGACAACCGTATCGCATGGCGAACATTTGCGATAATCCGCAGGGTTCGTAGCGGGAAGGCATGATGATCATATCCCCGCCGGCATATAATTGGTGAGAGAAGGCATTATCAAATTTGAGGATGCCATGGATTTTTTCAGGACATTGGGCGGACAAAGACGTGACAGCCTCTTCCAGCGCAGGATCGCCTGTGCCCAGAATAATGCAGCGCCAATCCAGATCAAGTAAATTCCGTAGAGAATCCAGAAAGACATCCGCCCCTTTTTGGCCCTGTAACCTTCCCACCCAGATTAATAGGGGGATGGAGAGTTTGCTTTCTGGAAAAAACTGATCAAACAAGGCTTTCTTGTTAGTCAGTCTATCCTGGAGGCTATCCTGGTTAAAATGCGCCACAATATGAGGGTCTGAGGTAGGATCCCATTCCTGGGGGTCGATACCATTAAGGATCCCGCGAACTTTATCAGATTTGGCTCGGAGAAACCCATCCAAACCGCAGCCAAATTCCGGCGTCATAATTTCCTGCGCGTAGCCATTGGATACCGTACTGATGAGATCGGTGCGGCTCATCCCCATGGGGAGCGGAATATCCCGTGCCCAGTCCGGCAGGGCTTGATTCTGAGAGGTTCGAATGCCAAATTGCGCCAGAACCTTTCGGTTCGCCAATCCCATATAGGGCAGGTTGTGAATGGAAAGCATGGTCTTGAATGGTTTATTGGTATTTTGTTTGAAAGCGCGGGTACCCGTCTGATAAATCGCCAAGGATGTATGCCAATCATTGCCGTGATAAATATCCGGAATCCATTGGAGTGTGTCCATAAAGGAGTGAACTGCCAGGGAGAAGAGCGTGTATTTTTGTAAATCAAATACCCAATCTTCCGTATAGGGCGCGGTCTTTGAAATAATTTCCGATTGCAGCAAATATACTGGAAATGAAGCAGAAAGGTCCTGCCAGGCTGTAATTTTCTCTTTCAACGCGGGAAAACTTACTTGAAACTCACAAACAACTTTCGCAGCTTTAGGATCGAGTATGAGGCTGGCATGGTATGGCATGACCATGCGAATATCTATTTGGTCCGGATACATTTTGGCTAAAAGCGGGGGTAAGGAACCGGAAACATCACCCAATCCGCCAACTTTGATGTATGGGCTAGATTCGGCGGTCAGGAAAAGTACCTTGATGGGATTTTTTTTATCAGGCATATTCATCAATTAATCAAACCCTCTTTTCAACCATTTCAACATAATCATCCGTGATAATTTGTTCAATTGATGCACCCAACAAGGATAACAAAGTTGGAATGAGGCGCGATTTTATTTCTGCATCCTTGCGTGACCATGTACGGCTTTTAATCTCAAGATAGTAACCCAAATCTGGTTTTTCAATAGTATCGATATTGACAAAGAATTCGGTGTCCTGGTATTGAATCAAGAATCTCAAGCGATCTTTTTCAATTTCCATTTCACTTGAGGGGGTAAAATATTCGCGATAAAAACGCAGGGATTGTGTAGCAGGAGCAAGGTACCGGCTGCGGGATAGGAGCGCTTTTTGTTCGAATTGATATTCTCTGGAAAGGCCAATATGCGTCAAGCGTGAGCGGACTTGGGTGAACTCACCTTTTTCTCCAACAAAATGATCTTCTCGGTAGCGTAATTTGCCTTGAGATGGATCTTCAAAAGAAAAATAGGTGTCATACTCACGGTAATGCCGTTTGCGAATTATTTCAATTTGTGGGTTATTCAATGCCTCCACAATCTGTTGTGGATTCGAAATTCGCACTTTCGTTTGAACTTCGAAGGATTCAACTTCGGATGCACCGCCAATGGCGATTAATTTAGAAAGGACAGATTGTTCCCGTTCGATCAAGAAGGCATCAATTTTTTCGGCCAATAAATTGGCTTCTTTTAGAAGACTTTGTTCATCGAGGGTGAGCAGGCAGTGCCGTTGATAAACCCATTTACCATTTATCATCACATCACTGACATCCGTGGATTTCGCAGCATAAACGATTTGAGCATATACGGAATCTGGGTCCCTGCGGAAGCGAGGGGAATTGTGCAGGGGGGATACATCCAACACGATTAAATCCGCTTTCTTTCCAATTTCAAGGGAACCAATTATTTGATCCAAGTAAATGGCTTTAGCGCCAATAATGGTAGCCAAAGAGAGGATGTCTCGAGCGGGCAGTGTGGTGGGGTCTCCACTGCTTACTTTTGCCAGGAAGGAGGCAAGGCGAATTTCCTCGAACATGTCCAGATCATTATTAGAAGCAGGTCCATCCGTGCCAATACCCACATTGACTCCCAATTCCAACATGCGTTGGATGGGTGCAATGCCGGAGGCCAATTTCATGTTGGAAGATGGATTATGGGCAACGCCAACTTTGGCGTTTTTCAAGCTGCGAATTTCCCCTTCATCAATATGAACACAATGAGCAGCGATCAATTTTGTATCCAGAAGCGATTGTTTCTTAACATAGGGAACAACAGGCATCCCTTTTTCGTTACGCATATTTTCCACCTCAAAGGAGGTCTCAGCAATATGCGTATGCAGCGGCACATCAAATTCTAGTGCTAATGCCGCACAAGCCTGTAAAAGTTCATCTGTACAGGTATAGGGAGCGTGTGGTGCGATGGCAGGCGTGATTAATGGATGTCCCTTCCATTTCTCAATGAAACGTCTGGCATAGGTCAATCCTTCTTCGAAGGATGCGGAATCCGGGGTTGGAAATTTTAAAACGGATTCGCCGCAAACGGCGCGCATCCCGGCTTGAACGGTGGCTATGGCGACGTCATCTTCAAAGTAATACATATCGGCAAAGCTGGTAATACCGCTCTTAATCATTTCTGCACAGGCCAGCAAGGTGCCCAATTGGACAAATTCAGGGGTGACAAACTCCCGTTCTACCGGCATCATGTAGCCTAACAGCCAGACATCAAGACGTAAATCATCGGCCAATCCCCGCAGGAGGGTCATTGGGACATGGGTGTGTGCGTTTACAAAGCCCGGCATGACTACTTTCTGGTTGCAGTCCTGCACAAAATCAGCTGTATAGGTGGATAAAACTGTGCTCTCTTCACCAACCATTAGAATTTCATCATTCTTGATGGCAATCGCTCCCGGGAAAAAGATCTGGTATGCGGGGTCCATAGTCAGGATGCAGGCATTGTGCAAAATCGTATCGGCTTTCATATCATTTCCTTTCGACTACCTGATGATTATGATTTTAAGAGGGTGAATAAATAACCCAATTCGTTCTGGTGTAACCATTGAGGAAAATCCTCTTTTGGTCCCAAGTGAGTACGGATCATGCGCATAGATTCAGGGTCCGAAATATTAATCCCGTGTAATTCCATTTTATCTGGTTTCTCAAAAATCGCAAAAGCTAATTTAATTCCTTGATCCGGTTTGTTTTCTTTAGGTAGAACTTTTTCAAGGGACTGTTCATTTGGGATGATTTCCTCGATAGGATTCGCTTTAATCCAGGGAGAAACGGTTGCCAACTCAGGGAAGGTATGATTGAAGAAGTATATGTCTAGTGGTGTTTTATTCTTCTCCAACAGATTTTCAATCACTTGAATGAGTGGTATGTTATCTTCACTGAAGATATAAGGATCCAATTTTTCATGCAAGGTTCTTAAAATAGGATCGATCAACTCTTCAGCGTCTACTTTGGAAAATGCCTTGGCTGTGATGCGAATATCGATTTGACCGGATTTGGCAGAAAGACCTACCGTTGGATTATGTAACAGCTCGAGGTCACCAATCAATTGATCAACATGGGATTCGCCAATGCCTATTAAGTGCACGATTTTGGTGACGATGAAGGCATGTTCCGGAAAAGTATCTAAAATCAGTTGGCTGACATTGTTCTGAAAAAGGTATTCCATTTCTCTCGGAACGCCAGGTAAGCTGACCAATAAATGATGATTCTCAAGAATGGAAAACGCCGGTGCTGTACCAACAGGATTCAAAATAACCTTTGCGTTTCGCGGGAGGTAAGCCTGACGTTTATTATTCTCTGTTGCAACCCGTCCATAATTTTTGAAGCGCTCTAAAATCAGCTCCCATAATTCTGGCTGAAAATCCAATGGAACTCCGTAAACATTGGCTATCGCGCTGCGGGTAGGATCATCTATGGTTGGACCCAATCCGCCAGTGGTAATGACGATATCCGCTCTGGCGAGGGCTTCTTTTACCAGTTGCGTGATTCGTTCTTCATTATCGCCTATGACGGTTGTACGGTATAAATCCACACCAATGGATCTCAATTGATTGGCCAGATAACAGGTGTTGGTATCCTGGGTCATACCTAATAATAGTTCAGTGCCGATTGCTATGATTTCTGCAGATGCCATACGATTTATCTTCCCTGAGTGGTATAAAATCTTTGGTTCGTCTAGTGTAGCATGAAACTTGCGCCTTGCAAATTGGGGAATCAACGGTTATGCTAGGTAGAAATTGTATATGCATACAGGAACAAATACTGGGGATCGGATGTGGAATCAACAGATTGGCAAGAAAGGTGAGTCGCTGGCCGCTCGTTATTTGGAACAGCAGGGTGTGGAAATTCTTGATCAGAACTATCGCACAGAATACGGCGAAATTGATTTAATTGGCCTGGACCAAGGAGAAATTGTTTTTTTCGAGGTCAAAACCCGTACTACTGAAAAATTTGGTGTGCCCGAATTAGCTATTACACCCAAGAAACTGGAAAGAATGGCCCAATGTGCAGAAATCTATATGCAGGAAAATGGCCTGGATTTGAATATGAGAATGGATATTATTGCCATATTGATGCAGGTAAAGAAAACTACGCCTACCATAGAATGGATAAAAAATGTCACTGAAGCAAATTAAAAAACCATTGATTGTGATTCTTGGACCTACGGGTGTGGGGAAAACTGAATTCTCTTTACAATTGGCTGAAACGCTGGATGGAGAAATTGTCTCCGCGGATTCTCGCTTGTTTTATCGGGGCATGGATATTGGTACCGCAAAACCTTCCCAGGCGGAAATGAGCAGGGTGCGCCATCATTTGATTGATGTCTCCAACCCGGATCAAAACTGGAGTTTGGCTTTGTATCAAAGTGCGATCAAGCAAACTCTGGAGGATATCCACCAGCGAGGCAAGTTGCCCATCTTGGTGGGTGGTACCGGACAATATATCAAAGCCATTGTGGATGGCTGGGATTTGCCAGAACAGGAACCGGATGACCCGCTGCGGGAGATCCTGGAGCAAATTGCACTTGAGAAGGGCAAAGAAGCCATGTATGAGATATTGCTCAGGATGGACCCGCTAACCCGGGATTATGTTGAGTATCAGAATACACGCAGAGTGGTGCGTGCCTTGGAAGTTATTTTACGAACCGGAAAACCTTTCTCTGAGTTGCGTCAGCTTAAGCATGTGCCGTATAGTATTTTTCAAATCGGGATCAAGCGGGATCGCAAGACGCTTTATGAACGTATTGATCAAAGAATTGAGCTTATGTTTACAGATGGCTTGGTGGAAGAAGTTCAACAGCTGCTGGATCAAGGCTATGATCGGAATTTGCCGGCTATGTCCGCCATTGGTTATCGGGAAGTTGGTGCATTTATCCGGGGTGAAATTTCCCTGGACGAGGCTAAACTTTTGATGCGCCGTTATACCCGGCAATATGTTCGCAGGCAGGCAAACTGGTTCAAAGAATCTGATCCGGCCATTCATTGGTTGGATGCCAACGAATTGGATGTTTCAGCCGTAGTCTCCCTGCTGAATGATGAAAAGAATTGGATTCTTCCAATCGCCTAACAAAAAAGCCGAGAAAATTTTCTCGGCTTTTTTAGTCTTAAGCTTCTGACAATAATTGGGGAGTACCACTCGATTTGGGGAAGGGTGGCGGGAAGATGGCTTCAAAGTCTTCACGATTGATGGTTTCTACCTCGAGAAGTTTTTGAGCTACAGCTTCCAATTTGTCCCGGTATTTGGTGAGAATTTCTCTGGTTTCTTTGTAAGCCTGGTCAACAAGAAGTTTAACTTCTTTATCAATGTTGATTGCAATGGCTTCAGAATAATCCCTTTGTTCCGAGATTTCACGGCCAAGGAAAACCAATTCTTCTTTTTTGCCGTAAACCATCGGGCCCATGGCCTCGCTCATGCCCAAACGGGTGACCATTTCTCTGGCGATCATGGTGACACGTTCAATGTCGTTGGAAGCGCCAGCGGTGATATCATCAAAGACCAATTCCTCAGCGACACGTCCGCCTAATAGGCCGACAATTTCGGCTTTCAATTTCTTGCGGGACATCATGGTTCGGTCATAATCCGGAAGGGAAAGCGTATACCCAGCGGCCATTCCCCGCGCAATGATGGAGACTTTGTGTACCGGATTGGCATGGGGAATTACATTCATTACGATGGCATGCCCTGCTTCGTGATAAGCCACGATTTTCTTTTCCTCTTCGCTGATAATTCGGCTTTTTCTTTCTGGGCCAGCAATTACCCGCTCGATGGATTCTTCAAATTCAGACTGGTCAATAGTTTTTTTATTGCGACGGGCAGCTAAAATAGCGGCTTCGTTGACCAGGTTTTCTATGTCAGCACCCACAAAACCTGGGGTACCACGTGCAATGATGGCTAAATTTACTTCAGCGCTAATCGGTTTGCCTTTAACATGAACTTTCAGGATGGCTTCACGGCCTTTTACATCCGGACGATCCAGTACAACCCGGCGGTCAAAACGACCGGGGCGGAGTAGAGCTGGGTCCAGAATATCGGGGCGGTTGGTTGCGGCAATGATAATGATATTGGTATCCGTGTCAAAACCATCCATTTCAACCAACATCTGGTTTAAGGTTTGCTCGCGTTCATCATGGCTGCCACCGAGGCCTGCGCCACGTTGACGTCCGACGGCATCAATTTCATCTACGAAGACGATACAGGGGGATTGTCGCTTGGCTTGATCAAAAAGATCACGAACGCGGCTGGCGCCCACACCAACAAACATTTCAACAAATTCCGAACCTGAGATGGAAAAGAAAGGCACACCTGCTTCACCGGAGACAGCTTTTGCAAGCAGTGTTTTACCGGTACCAGGAGGGCCGACTAAAAGCACACCTTTTGGTATTCTGGCACCGAGAGCAATGAATTTTTGAGGTTCTCGTAAGAATTCTACAATCTCCATCAGTTCATCTTTAGATTCTTCCACACCGGCAACGTCGGCAAAGGTTACAGTTGGCTGATCGCCCGAGAACATACGTGCTCGTGACTTACCAAAGGACATGGCTGCATTGTTATTGCCCTGTGCCTGGCGGAAAAAGATAAAGAACAGCACTGCCATGAAAGCAAATGGAAGAATGACTAAAAAGGTATTGAGTACATTAACCCATACACTTGGTGGCTTTACTCGTATATCAATGTTTGTTCCAGATAAGCTCTCAGCAGAAACACCCATCTTAGTCAATTGATCGATTAAGGAGGTATTTGTTTCTTTAATGGCTTGTCGCTCTGTACCTTCTTCTTTATAAATGATGGTTAAATCATTTTCGTTTTCAATAGTAATTTTGGAAACGGTACCTGCTTGGATATCCGTGGCCAATTGATTGATGGAAATTACCTTATCCTCACCGCTTCGTGAATAGCTTCCAAAAACAAGCGCTAAGATCACGATGATGATGATGGCATATAATATGTAGGATTGGTTCCTTGAATTCAACGCATCCTCCCAGGAAAATTTTGCAATTCGATAACAATAATCTCTGAAATTATACCAATCAATGATTGACATAACCAGCAATTATTAGCTAATGTAGTTGATATTAAGAAATTTCTTACACTAATTGAAAAGGGAAATTCAATTTAAACAGGTTTTTATTTTGATAATACATTGAGGCTTTGTTGAATGTGATTCCGGTCATGAATGGCAATAAATTCGATAATTTCACCAAAAGTTGTAGGACCAAAAATTGTGTGAACAGCCTGTTTTGAAATAATCTCAGGAGTGGCAGAGGTTATCTGGTTAATCAGTTCCGCGCGGATAGCGAAGAATTGGGATAAGACTAATTGATATTCTTTTGTCGGTTCACTGTTGTTATTGGTTAAGGCATCCAGATCCAAACTGGCGATAAATGGTTTTAATTCATTAAAGAATTTTCTAACTCGAGCCAGGTTGAGATGAGTATCTGCATCCAGTAAATGCTGTAAAATCTCTTTGACACACCATTCATTTGGCTTAGGCTTATCATCAAGGATCGAAGATGGATATCTCATGCCAAATCCATCGAAAACTGCAGGCGTGACTCTCAGTGTGATGATTGATTGTTGCAGATTTTGTCCCCAATTAATTGCAGTAATTTCGTCCTGAATTGCTTCTAACCAGGCAGGGACGCCGGATAAATCTCCCGCTGCACTGAGTATTCCCTGGTCCGGATGTTTCTTCCCATCTTTGGTGATCCAATAGGTGCTTAAGCCAAGTTTTTCTGCCGGTAAAATGTCATCCGATAAGCTATTTCCAATCATCACGGCCGGCATGTTTAAAAAATCATGTTTGAAAAGGATTTCAGCATAGTATTCCGGATTAGGTTTGCAAAAATGATAATTTTCAAAACTGGTTACATCCTTGAACAAGCCATCCGGATATGGGAAACCTGCCCAGGTTAGTCGGTGGTACTGGGCCGCACTAGGAAAAAGCGGGTTTGTGGCAACGACAATTGGATGCCCTGTTTGATGGATTGTATTTATAATCGTTACTGCCTCATTCTTATGGGTGGTAAGGGTTTTTAACTTAGGAAATTCCTCTTCATAAAAACGGGAAATTTTATTTTCTAACTCCTCTTTATTAATATTAATACCTGGATAGAAATGAGCATTAAAGACATCTGCAAGCGTGTATTCTGCGGTAGTCTTCATCAACATTTTCTTTGTTCCTGCCATGAGTTCTTTGATCATGAGCTTTTCAGGAACATCCGGAATTGTTTTGGAAAGGGCGTGCAGATACCCCGGCAGGAAATGATCCATATCATTACCAAGCAGGGTGTCATCCAAATCAATGAGAACGGCTATTTTGTTTTTCATTCGGAAATCTGATTGAAGATCTTCTGAATCGGATGGCATTCCCCACAACCAATCTCAGGAATTTCTACCGCTTTATGCGATTGCGTACACTCTGCTGTTACTTTTACAACACGTTTCAATCCAAGCAATCTTTTTTGGATTGTGGCATGGAGTATCATATTTTTGCATGAATTTGCTAATTTTATTCGTGGAACAGGACAGGTAAAGCACAGGTCTCTTGTCCATTTAGATGCAGCAAGATTTGACCCAAGCAAACGACATTCTTCTTCCGATTTTCCCCGAAAATAATTTCCATAAAAGAAAACACATTCAGTGCCAGCGGGAGTTTTCATGATGGGTTCCGGTGAGAGTGGTCGAGTGCTTCAAGATATGAAGCACTCGAGCAATAGAGGCAGTTAAACGCGGGTAATGTAATCGCCGGTACGCGTGTCCACACGAATGGTGTCCCCTTCATTAACGAAGTTGGGACAATTGACTTCCAAACCGGTTTCAACGGTGACTTTCTTGGTAACACCCGTTGCTGTATCGCCCTTAACAGAAATCTCCGCACGGGTGACCAATAGATCGACCGAGGTGGGGAGTTCAATGTCAATGGGACGATCCTGGTAGAAAGTGATCTTGGCTTCGACGCCTTCCTTAAGAAAGCCGGCACTGTCTCCAATTATTTTCTTGTCCAGGGCTGGTTGATCATAAGTTTGCAGATTCATGAAATAATAAAAATTTTCATCTGCATAGAGGAATTGAGCGTTTTGATAATCCAGTCGGACATCTTGAACGCGGTCTCCTGAGATAAAGGTTTTTTCAATGGTGGATCCCGTCAATAAATTACGCGCTTTAATGCGAATGGTAGCACTACCGCGGCCAGGTTTATTATGGGCATATTCCAACACCTTGAATAAGCTGTTATCCAGCTCAAATGTAATACCCTTGCGAAGTTCATTTACATCTATCATTTTTTAATAGCCTTTTCTTTTCAATTTCGATCTTGAATTATAGCCTATCGATGTATCGCTGACAAGCTTCTGGACAGCTTCGAGAGCTGGATGAATTTCCCTACTGATGACTATGCCTTAGCCACTATCGAGAGCTGAGGTTTAACAACAAAACGAGACAGAATCGTCTCGTTTTGAAATTCTTATGTTGCAGTCGGTGCAGTTTATACGACTTTGGGCTCGATTAGACCATAGGAACCATCCCGTCTGGTGTAGAGAACATTGATTCCGTTGGTATTTACATTGTAAAAGATAAAGAAGTTTTCGTGTCCAAGTAATTTCATTTGTTCAATGGCTTCCAATTCATCCATGGGGACCAGGTTAAATTGTTTGCGCCGTTCAATGACCGGTTCGGTCTCATCCACTTCCTCTGGAATAATCTCTTCAAAAGATTCTCCCAATTCGGAAGCTGGGGTACCATCTCCGCGACCACGATAATGTTTACCTTTAAATCTGGATATCTGTCGTTGCATTTTATCGACAGCTTTATCAATGGCTGCAAATACATCTTCTGCGCGTTCTTCTGTTCGTAAAATGATGCCTTTACCACGAATGGTAATTTGAGCAACGTAGCGGTCCATGGCATTTCTGGCAGATTTTACGTGAGAAAGATCGATGCGGGTCTCATCAATGGTATTGAGAAACTTTTCTAATTTGGCCACTTTTTTATTAACGTACTCATCAATTCTGTCATTTGGTTCGATGTTTTTCGTGAAGACGTCTATTCTGTTGGTCATAAAAAACCTCCTCTATGACATCATGTTAGTATTAATGTATCCGAATAAACTCGAATACTATATAAAATAAGTATTAATATTTTATAGAACTGCTCTAGCAACGGTGATACCCATGACACAAGCCGCGTGTTTTGCAAGCAATTCAGTACTGCAGCCATTCATAGTAGCACTAGTCGTGGCAATATCATCTACTAATAGGATTCTTTTTCCTTGCACTAAATCCTGATTTGCAAGGAAGGCACCGTTAACATTGATTAACCTTTTTTCACGCGGCAGATCAGCCTGGATCTGTGTATCAATATTACGGACTAATCCGTTTTCACAAATCGGTTTTGCAAAAGTCAAGCTAATGGGTAATGCCAAGCGATACGCTTGATTGAACCCGCGAAATTTCCGCCGTTGTTTGCTTAATGGGATCGGGATGATGAGATCAAACTTCCAATTTAGGGTAACTAGTAGTTCTGCACACTTATAACCAAAATACTCACTGATCCCAAAATCCTGATGGAATTTCATTTTCAGTAGCGCTTCGCGAATAGAATTTTCATAGACTGCCACGGATCGAATGGCATGAAATACAGGTGGATTCTCTAAACAACTTTTACATAGAGAGGAGCCCCTTCCTAGTAGGGGTTGACCACAAGTTGTGCAAAGGTTAGAAATCAAGTAGGAGATGCTTTCTTCACAAGCGGGACAAAATCGGTACCCCTCTTTGCCACACCCAGCACACAAAGGGGGATAGATCCAATCCAAAACTTGCCAGAATGTTCGATAGAGTGAAGCATTAATTAGAGGGATTGGACGGTTTGTTGCTGTTGACGACAAACTTGTCTTATCCAAACATATCCCCAAGAGCAGAATGGAACAATTTTAGTGCTGCGGGTGTAAGCAGAACGATCATCAGAGAAGGAAAGATCAACAATCCCATCGGAACCAGCATTTTGATAGGCGCTTTACGAGCTTCTTCCTCGGCACGTTGGCGCCGTTTAACACGCATCTGGTCAGATTGAATACGAAGTACTTTTGCCAGGCTGACACCAAGCATTTCACTTTGGATGACAGCAGCCGTAAAACTGGTCATTTCCGGGATACCAACTCTGGTGGCCATATCACGTAAGGCTTCTTTTCTCAATTTGCCAAGCTGAATTTCTTTGATGACGACACCAAAAGCAAGCGAAAGTTCACTTTGCCATTTTTGAGCGACTTTTTGCATGGCAGCATCAAACCCAAGCCCTGCTTCAACGCAAATGGTGAGTAAATCCAGGGCATCTGGCAAGGCACGGCGAATATCTTTTTGGCGACGGTTTATTTTTGAAGTTAACATCAAGGATGGGAAGGCGAAGCCTAATAAGCCAAAAACAAGGCTGAGCAGAATTCGCTGCCCTAAGGGCATTCTGAAGGATCCAATCATAAAAATAAGGAAGACGCCGCCACTAAACACGCCCAGAAATATAAATTGAGCTAATAAAATCATGGATGGATCTAGTTTTGATGAAACGCCTGCTAAATCCAGCTTCTTTTCAATGGAGAGTAATGCATTTTGTGGTGTAAAACGAACGGCAAAATTACCTAGTCCACGTGCGATAGGAAAAATCACACGCTCAGTGAAAGGTTGAGAGAGTTCAATTTTTTCCAGGTCAAAGTCTTCACCACTCTGGCTTAGTTCATCCAATCTGGAGAGAAGTGCCCGTTCGTCAATGGTTGCTGGATTTCTTAAGCCAATAAATACCAATAAACCAGCGATGAGGGCAACAATGCCAACTGCAATTAGGATTCCTGTCATAGCGCGTCTCCTAATAAATTAGACTTCAATATCGCCCAATTTATTCATAGCAAAATATCCAGCAACGATTAAAGCTGCTGCCAGACCTAGAGCAATATAGCCGCAGATACCGGCTGTTGGACTGAAAAACTCCATGATATATTCACGATTAATTAAATATAAAACCCCGATGACAAATAGTGGCATCATGGCGAGGAAGCGTCCAGAATACATGACTTGGGCGGTAAGAACCCGAATTTCACCTTTGATGCGTACACGTTCGCGAATGGTGTACGAAATCGTATCCAAAATCTCAGCGAGGTTACCACCAACCTCACGTTGAACATTTATGGCTGTTATGACTAGATCCAAATCGTCTGATGGAATACGACGCAATAAATTGTCCAGGGACCTTTCCATGGGAATACCAAGCTGCATTTCCTGAACTACACGATAAAATTCATCTGAAATAGGGGGAGGCAGCTCCTTGCTAACAGCTTCCATGGCTTGCATGGTGGAATACCCTGCCCGCAGACCATTGACCATTAAGTTAAGCATATCAGCAAGTTGTTCATTGAAGCGGATCAAGCGTTTGCTTTGTTGGTTGTTTACATACATTCTGGGCAAAAAAGGACCGATGATGACGCCGATTAAGCCCACAATAATGGATTTATTACCAATGAACCATGTCAATAAACCAAGAGCAAAGGATGCAATGATCATCAAGGCAACAAACTCACCCGGTTTCATTTTTACATCTGCGCGAGCGAGCGATTTGGAGATGTTTTCGCCAATTGAAGAACCTTCCACCCGTTTGTTAAGCCAGTCCGTGACAGGTGTAGTTTTAATTCTTTTTATTTCTTCAATATCAATCTGCCGTTGGTCAACGATGTCACCAAGACGCTGTTCAACATCCGAGCGACTACTTCTTACTGAGATCAGGATGCCGACAAATAGCATCAAAAATGAGATGACAGCACCAGCAATCAGAATGGTCGTTACATCCATGGAACCCCCGCTGTTTTACGAGCATATGAGAAAAATCTCAATATCATCGTCTTCTTCTGTCTCCGATGCCAAAAATAGAAGGCGGTAAATTGATTCCGGCTGCTTCTAATTTGTCCATGAATTTTGGTCTTAATCCAGTTGCACGCAAACGTCCAACAACTTTATTATTGTCATAGCCAACTTGTTCAAATACGAAGATATCGGTCATAGTAATCACATCACCTTCCATGCCGGTAACTTCAGTCAAGTTAGTTACTTTACGAGAGCCATCCCGCATACGCTCTTGGTGAACCACCAGATCAATAGCCGAGGAGATTTGTTCCCGGATGGCACGAATGGGTAAATCCATACCAGCCATAAGGGCCATGGTTTCCATACGCGCTACAGTATCCCGTGGGCTGTTAGAGTGAGCCGTGGTCATGGAACCATCATGACCGGTATTCATAGCCTGGAGCATATCGATAGCCGCTTCATCCCGGATTTCTCCAACAATGATGCGGTCTGGTCTCATACGCAGGGCATTAATCACGAGTTGCCGAATGGTCACTTCACCACGGCCTTCAATGTTGGATGGACGTGACTCAAGTGTAACGACATGCTCCTGACGTAGCTGGAGCTCTGCCGCGTTTTCTACTGTGATAATGCGCTCATCTGATGGAATAAAACTGGAGCAAACATTTAGCAACGTAGTTTTACCAGAACCGGTACCACCAGAAATGACAACATTGAGGCGGGCCATAACGCATGCCCGTAAAAAGTCAACTGCTTCTGCCGTGATAGAGCCAAAACCAATCAATTGGTCTACTGAGATTGGAATTTTGGAAAATTTACGAATCGTGATGGTTGGACCAATCAGGGAAATTGGCGGGATAATGGCATTTACACGGGAACCATCCGGGAGGCGGGCATCCACGTAAGGACTGGATTCGTCAATACGACGTCCTAAAGGGGCAACAATCCGATCGATAATACGCATAACATGGTCATTACTTTCGAAGGAAACAGGGACCCGATATAGTCTACCAGAACGCTCAACGTAGATATTCTTTGGCCCATTAACCATGATTTCTGTGATGGATTCATCTTCCAAAAGGATCTGAAGGGGACCAAAGCCAAGAATTTCTGCCGCGATTTGTTCAAATAAACGGTTCCTTTCGGGTCTGGAAAGAACCATATCCTCTTCATTCAAAATCTGTTCAAAAAGCTCTTGAATGGTATTTCGGACTTCTTTGGTTTTACTGATGTCCATGGTTGGATCAAGTCCATTGAGGAGTTTATTCTGTACTCGATTTTTTAAGTCAAAGTAAGTGTCTTTTCCTCCTTTAACTGGAGGAGCGGGGATTCTTTTTGCTTTAAATGCCGCAGCTGCATCCATGCTCCCATTGGACTGAACAGGGCTCTTTGCAACTTGTGAATCACCTTCACTTTGTAATCGTTTCAAAATGGACATTGGGTTCTCCGTACAAATAAACCAGCGCTAATTTCAATCCTCAATTGCCATTTCTTGCAATGCTTTGAGTTTGTCTTTTATTGCATCGGTAAGTTGGAAAATTGCTTTACTAATCAGCAGGTTCTTGTTTTCCAGGATAAATGGAACCCCACGGTTAATTGAGCTGGAAACAACCCTTTCTTCAAACGGGATTGTCACGGATACTTCCAGTTTTAAACTTTCTCCAACCCGTTCTGGGGTGATGGCAATTCGTTTATCAAATTGATTCATGATAAAAAGAATTGAACCACGGGATATTCCAGTTGCATCCATTAAGGACAAGAAACTATTTGCACTTTTAATGGAGGAAATATCCTGGGTGGTGATAAGGACAATTAAATCTGAAAAATCAAGACTGGCTTGAACAACATCCGTCAGGTAGGAATTGGTATCGATGACGATATATTTAAAGTGTTTACGTAAATAGGTGATAAGTTTTGTAAATTGTTCAGGATCAATTTGATAGGCCAACTCAGGGCGAGGAGGAGCGGCTAAAATCTTGAGATCCGAAGTTGAGTGTTGGGTTAAAGCTTCATTGATTACATCAATGTCGAGATCATCAACTCTTGGGGTTAAGTCGGCCAATGAATTTTTTACGGGTTCGTTGACAAAGACAGCAGTATCACCAAATTGCAGACTGCCATCCACCAGAAGGACTTTCTGATTATTGGACAGCAGCGACAAAGCTAAGTTTACTGCGATGGTTGTTTTTCCGGTTCCACCCTTTGGACTGTATATCGTAATCACTTTTCCGTAAGTGGAAGAGCCTTCGACACCACTCTGGCTGCCTTCACTAGAGGTCGCATATGCTGTGGCAACTTTCCCTTTTTCCTGAATTGCCATTTCACCAGCCCGATTAATGGCACTGGTTAATTCATCGATGGATGGGGGTTTGGTAAGGAAATCTCGAGCGCCAGCCAGCATAGCCCGGCGCATATAGCTCGGATCTCCTTGAACCGATAGAATAATGACCTGAGCATAAGGGACTTTATTGCGTATAGCTTCAGTAGCTGCAATGCCATCCATGTCGGGCATGTTAATGTCCATTACGATGACATCGGGTTTTAATAAAGAAGCTTGCTTGATCCCTTCTGCGCCGTTATTGGCAGTCCCAACCACTTCGATATTCTGATCGAATTGCAACAGCCTGCGAATATTTTCTCTGGTTTCATCAATATCATCAACGATCAGTACCCGAATTTTTTGTTGAGCGGCCATACTCTCTCCACCTTCATGATTGTGTAAAGAACGGTATTGAATATTTCCACAATGGACATCAAAATTACTGCGCTATGGTCGGTGCTTCACCTGGATAAAGCATTTCATCCCGACGAGGTTCCATTCCATAGGGAAGTTTGGATGGGTATGGAATACCGTATTGATCCATAACAAATTGAAGGGTGACAGCTTGGGTGGCGTTTTTCTCCGTATCACCAGCGCCACGTAAGACGAAGTTGAACTTCGCATTTGCAATTAGCAGGTAATTAAGCGTTACTGCATCTTGTGGCGTTACGATAACGGTAATCAATTCTGGCCGTGCAACTGGCGCCTGTTCTTCAGTAGCGGCGGCAGGATCAGGGGTTGCTGCGGCAGTAGCGGAAATATTCCCATCAGATGGAAAGTCTCCAACCCACAGAACAACTGCGTCGTATACCAAGGTCTGGCTGACAAGGCGAGGGCGCTGTGCCTCTGATGCTACAACATATATCGGTTGGTTTAAGGTTACATCCATTTCCGTGCGGCCTTGCATGGAAACCGCGCCACCGGAAGTGATGGTGGTGGAGGCAGTAGTTCCAGGTGCTTCAGCACTGCCTGGTCCGGGAGCTGTGACACTTGCCGAGTAGTTGGGCAATTTGGATTGGAAATCGGCGTCCATATCAACCAGCAGCAGGGAGGTCAAAACATTAACATGGTCGCCGGGTTGTAAACCATAGGCCATGGAAGTAAGTCTTGAAATGGGAATTGTTATCCCAACCATGCCTCGTGGAATCTGAAATGCGGCATAAGATCCCGCCTGGCCTTCAGTTAAAACACTGGCCGTAACAGGCATACCCTGTGGCAGATCAAATTTCGCTTTTTTATCGATAACATCCTCAATACTGGTAAAGAACAATCCTTGTACCAATTTCTCCTGAGGATATGGAATCATCGTTAGAACACTTTCAGTCAATGAGGTTCCACGGGTGACTGGTTGTGCAATAACGACAATTTCTGACATTACATTCTGGGGTTCAGGTGTAGCGACTTCTTGCGATTGCGGTTTAAGGAGATTCTGACTCCAGAAGAAAACTGCTGCCAGCGCCAATATTAATATCAATACGACAGCGACAAGGATAATTACTCTTCCACTATTTTTTCTATTACTAGCAGCCATGTGCCCCTCTCTCAAAATGAACTTTGGGTTAGTTTATCCATATTATACGGCAAAAAGCGATCTGTATATAGGGAAATTGGGTACTCGAATCCTTATTTTCTGTATAGATACCTATTGTAAAGTAAGAAAGGCCCTGAATTTCAGAGCCTTTCTTACTGCATAACTTAGATTGAACGATTTGGACTAGATGGATTCAACAATGTTGCTGAAGATGGCGCCAATGGCGGGTCCGAGCAATGCAAGAATTACGATTACGACTACGGCAACTAATACGAGAATTAATGCGTATTCAACAAGACCCTGAGCTTTTTCTTTCGGTGCGAATAACATAGTGATTATCTCCTTTACTTAAAATGATGACGCTTTGTAAGATGTTAATTTCATTATAAGTTCTTTATCTGAAAAATCAAGGTAAAAAACAGTTAAATTCCTTACAACAGCCTTACAGGCATAATTATAAACACATTCTATATTAAAGTTGTTCACAAAGTTAAATCCAGATATAATTAACAAGGATTGTTTTTGTCAGTTCCCCATCTTTGGAGGTTTATAATGGGAGATTTATTTCAACAAGTTAACGATGACCAAGATATCATCAAGAATCTAATGGCTAAAATCCCTGGTTTTAAAGGGTACATTGAACGAGAGAACCGGCGTGCATCCGACAAAGTGTTGCGTGAACTAATTGCACAACGGTACGAAGAAGCATGGAAACGCGTTTCTTCCCTGCAGCGTGACCTGGTTCGAGAGGGTGAGTTAATCCTTGTTGGAGATTTGGAATCGGCCGCATTGAAGCTGCGTCAATTTGCCGATCGCATAAAAACTGCTGCATATGGATATTCTGGTTTTTTTGATGCTGTAAAAATTAATGAAGATGAATTGAAAGCACTCTACGAGTATGATCTGACTTTAATGAATTCCGTGGATGTCATTACCCGAGCCATTGAAAATGTAGAAACATCCATCGGTGGGGATGGGCTACCAGCCGCAGTTAGAAACTTAACTTCTCAGGCTCAGGATTCGGTAGATTTATACAATCGTCGTTCGGAAGTATTTTTATCATTTGGTGAGCAACAATAATTGATGCTTCCCACTTTGGAGATGTAAAATGGCTAGAATTTTTGATGTAGTTGAGTATCCAAATGAGATGCAGGATGAACTTGTCCATCGCTTTCCGGAAACTGGTGTTGCTGATTTACGGATTGGCTCCCAAATTATTGTTCGGGAATCTCAACAGGTTGTATTTTTTAGAGATGGAAAAGCCCTGGATGTTTTTGGCCCTGGTCGACATACCATTGTCACTGCGAACATTCCCAAATTAATTGATTTAATTGGGAAAGCATTTGGGGATCGAACTCCCTTTACTGCAGAAGTTTATTATGTTGCCATGAAGGAATTTGCGGATCGCAAATGGGGCACTTCACAGCCGATTTTGGTCAGCAATCCCGGAATGGGGTTAGGTGTGGCTTTGTTGCAGGGATTTGGATCCTATAGTTTTCAAATCAGCGATGCACAGCAATTTGTTACCCAATTAGTCGGCGCTCAGGGGGCATATCGAACCGAAGACATTGAAAATCGCTTACGGAATATGCTCCTCTCTAAATTACAAGACGTTCTGGGTGAGACGGCTGCTACCAAAAGTGTTGTGAATTTAATCGGTTTAACTGAAGAATTGGGTGCTGCTGTTCGGGTAAAAGCACAGGATGATTTTGCTGCTATTGGTTTGGTTTTAAAATCCTTCTATATCAGTAATTTGAAACCTTCCACTAAATCTGCTGAAGAATTGCGTGCCATGGGAATGTTGGATATGGCTACGTATACTCAATTGCAGGCTGCGGATGCCATGCGGGATGCAGCCCAAAATCCCAGCGGCGGTGCAGGGTTAACAGCAGGTATTGGAGCAGGAATGGGACTTGGCAATGTCATCTCACAATCGCTTCAGGGAATGACTGGAGCGAATGCGGGAGCAGGTGCTCAAGCAGCAAAAGCGACACCGGAAGCAGCAGCCAATTCAGTTATGACACCTGCTGAGGCAGCCGCGGTACTTAGAGTATCTGAAGAGGATATTTTGGCAGCCATTACTGCAGGAGATTTGAAAGCCAGAAAAATTGGAAGTGCATATAGGATCAGCAAAGAAGCACTGGATGCGTACCTGGCAGGATAAAAAAGTGAAATAGTCGAATTATAGCCCGGCAGTATTGCAGGGCTATTTTTTCGACTTTTAACAGAGGGCTTGATGGAGTTCATGCATGAAGCTACATGAATATCAGTCGAAAAACTTATTTTCCACTTTTGGTATTGCAATTCCCAAAGGCCGGGTAGCCAGTAACGCCAGCCAAGTGAAAGAAATTGCGGATGAGTTAGGCTGTCCGGTGGTGATTAAATCACAAGTTTTGGTTGGTGGGCGAGGTAAAGCTGGCGGCATCCGACTGGCAAAAAGCCCGAAAGAGGCTAAAGAATTCGCCACCCTGTTGTTAGGTAATGAAATTAAAGGGCTTCCTGTACGGAGAGTATTGGTGGATGAAGCCATCAACTTTAAACAAGAAATCTACCTAGGAATTGTCATTGATCGCGAACTCAAATGTCCGGTACTGGTTGTATCCCCGGAAGGCGGTGTAGATATTGAAGATTTGGCTTTGCGCTTTCCAGATAAGATATTTAAAACAGCAATCAACCCGTTAATCGGTCTGCGGGAATACCAGATCAAGAATCTGGCTATCAGCATGGATATACCCAAACAGTATTGGAAAGAGTTTGTCAAAACCGCTCGTGGCCTATGGCAAGCCTATTCCACACTGGATGCAACCCTCGTAGAAATTAACCCCCTTGTATTAACGAATGATGATCATATCCTGGCATTGGATGGAAAAATGATCATTGACGACAATGCATTGTTCCGTCAACCGGTGCTCTCGGATATGATGGATATGGACATTGAAGAACCGGAAGAGATAGAAGCCCGAAAATTTAATTTGAGCTACATTAAGCTGGATGGAGATATCGGTTGTCTGGTTAATGGCGCTGGATTGGCCATGGCTACCATGGATATCATCAAAGAATTTGGGGGCACCCCTGCCAACTTTCTGGATATTGGCGGGGGGGCTGGAGCGGATAAAGTATCTGCTGCCTTAAAAATAATACTCTCCGATCATTCAGTCCGAGCCATATTAATTAATATCTTTGGCGGTATCACGCGGTGTGATGAAGTGGCAAAAGGCATCTTACACGCCCTGGAAGATGTTAATACCCGAATTCCGATTGTGGTTCGCTTGGTCGGCACCAATGAGCATGCAGGTTTGGCGATTCTTAAAAAAGCAAAATTGGAATCGGCAGAATCCCTGGTTGAATGCGCCAAAAAAGCCATTGCTTTAGCAAAAGGAGCATAAGATGAGTATTTATGTGGACAAAACCTCCCGCATTCTCATCCAGGGGATTACCGGACATGAGGGATCATTTCATGCTGAACAAATGCTAAAGTTTGGAACCAACTTGGTAGCCGGTGTAAGTCCTGGAAAAGGCGGAGAATGGGTACTGGAAGGTAAAGTTCCAGTATTTGATTCAGTAAAAAAAGCTGTGGATATCACTGGCGCGAATGTCTCAGTAATTTTTGTGCCAGCTCGCCATGCGCTGGACGCGATGTTTGAAGCGGTTGAGGCAGAAATTGAGGTCATGATTTGTATTACAGAAGGAATCCCTGTCCGGGATATGATCCTCTTGATGACCTATATGGAAGGAAAGAAAACAAGATTGGTTGGTCCAAATTGTCCAGGAATCCTGACTCCTAATGAATCCAAAGCGGGCATTATTCCGGGAACGATTGCAATTCCTGGGAACATAGGTGTGGTCTCAAGATCTGGAACGTTGACCTATGAAGTCCTTTATGCCCTAAAAAAAGCTGGCTTTGGAGTCAGTACCTGCGTTGGGATTGGCGGGGATCCAGTGCTTGGCACTAACTTTCGCGATGTATTGGAAGCCTTTGAGGCAGATCCTCAGACGGATAAAGTCGTGATCATCGGTGAAATTGGAGGAAATGAAGAAGAACGTGCGGCAGAAACCATAGCCAAACACATGACAAAGCCAGTCGTCGCGTTTATTGCGGGACAAACTGCTCCGGTTGGAAAACGAATGGGGCATGCCGGTGCAATTGTGGAAGGAAGTTATGGAAATGCCATGGATAAGATCAATGCATTTCAAAATGTTGGTGTAAAAGTCGCAAAGTATCCATCAGAAATTCCAGACTTACTTTTAACTTAAAGAAAACCAGGCGTATGGAAAGTTCTCATACGCCTGTCTTCTTTAAAAAAATAGAAAAGCTTATTTGTTTGCCAAATAGGCATCCACTTTGGACACGGCATCTCCGACTGTGCGGATATCCCTGGCGTCTTCATCCGTTATATTGACATTGAATTTTTCACAAAAACCGTCAATCAGAAAAAACTGATCCATGGAATCTGCTTTTAAATCTTCAATAAATCGGGTTTCTAAATTGACATCACTATCATCAATTTTCAAAACATCTACAATGACTTCTTTAACTGTTTCAAATGTATTCGCCATTTGATCCTCCTGGAAGATGATTAACACGCTTATTGTAAAGAATATCATTTTACCATGTCAAGCATCCTGTGCAAATTGATCACAGGTCACTTAATTTCCAAAGAAAGCAATTATCCATTACAATAAACCTTATGGAAGAAAACCATCCTCAAAAAAGAAAAAGTGACCATATTGCCATCAATTTACACGAAGATGTTCGCTCTTTGTTGACCACAGGATTTGAGCGGTATAGCTTACGGCATGTTGCTCTGCCTGAAATTGATTTTAATACCATTGATACCAGTTTATTTCTTTTTAATAAAAAACTAAATTGTCCATTGTTTATCTCCTCCATGACTGGGGGTGTTGAAGGTGCTGGACTGATAAATAAAAATCTAGCCAGCGCAGCAGAACGACTTGGCATGGCCATGGGCGTAGGTTCACAACGTCCAATGTTGGATGATCCTTCATTGAAAGCATCCTTTGAGATACGCAAATACGCCCCCTCTATTTTATTGTTTGCCAATCTTGGCGCTGTACAATTAAACTATGGCGTTACTCAAAAAGAGATAAAGACTTTGGTTGAGGAAATTGGCGCGGACGCTTTGATCCTGCACTTAAATTCTATTCAGGAAGTTTTTCAGCCTGAAGGGGAAGTAAATTTTAAAGATCTGCTTCCCAAAATTGCCAGCCTGGTAAATGAGATGAAAGTGCCTGTGATTGTCAAAGAAGTTGGCTGGGGAATTTCCGGAAAAGTTGCTCGAATGTTGGAAGAGATTGGAGTGGCTGCCGTGGATGTGGCCGGCGCAGGTGGAACTTCCTGGTCTCAGGTGGAAAAATTCCGACTCAATGATCCGATACGGATTCGAGCTGCTGAGGCTTTCCGCAATTGGGGGATCCCAACGGCTGATTGTTTACGTGAGATAGCTGCCCAGACTACAACAATGAAGATTTTTGCATCAGGGGGACTCTCCAATGGAGTGGATGTGGTGAAAGCGATTGCTCTAGGGGCGCAGTTGTGTGGCTTTGCTGGAAAGATTCTGCATGCCGCTACTCTGGCTGAAGAAGAACTTGAGATGACCCTTCAAACCCTGCTTTTTGAACTGAAGGTCGCCATGTTTGGAATTGGCGCCGGCAGACTATCGGATATCAAACCTGATATGCTCTCTTATCAATAATGGTGGTACATGGATGAACTGAATACTTATCTGTTAAAGAACTTACCTTTGATTGAATCGGACCTTCAGTTATTTCTCGAAACTAAAATACCCGATCCGTATAACGAACTGCGTGGAATGATGCGTTATCACATGGGCTGGGAAGGCGAGGGTTCAGGAAAAGCGGCACAGGGCAAACGGCTGCGGCCAATTTTGGCCTTGCTTGGGGGTGAGAATTGCTCTATCCTGGCTGAAGATATGCTCCCATTTTGTTCAGCAATTGAACTTCTGCATAATTTCTCCCTGATCCATGATGATATAGAAGACCATGATGAAAGTAGACGCGGCAGGGAGACGGTTTGGAAGGTATGGGGAATCCCTCAAGCCATCAATACCGGGGATCTGATGTTTACCTTGGCGACCCAATCTTTACTACGGCCCAATGTAACTGTCAAAGAATCTCATCTTTTAGCGGCAGTACAGGCTTTTCATGAAACCTGTAGGAAATTAACCATCGGCCAATATATGGATATGAAATTTGAAGAACTGCCTTCGGTTTCAACCCAGCAATATATTGAGATGATAACCGGAAAAACCGCAGCGCTGCTTGGGTTTTGCTTTGGCATTGGCCCAATCGCAGCTGGAAGAAGTGCGCAAGAGATTGATCTATCCAGGAAATTTGGTGAAACCATTGGACTGGCTTTTCAAATTCAAGATGACTATCTCGGTATCTGGGGGAATATAAAAGTTACCGGTAAAGCCAGCCGAAGTGATCTGATTTCCAGGAAAAAGAGTTTGCCCATCCTTCAGGGTCTAGAAAACCATGGCCAGTTTTATCAGGTCTGGAATACAAATGACCGAGTTACCCCAGATCTGGCTGAAGAGTTAGCCTGCTTACTCGAAGCGGAGGGGGTACGTGATTTTGTGGGTGCTGAGGTCCAGCGATATACAGATTCTGCCATGCAATTGTTGCCCCAGATATTTGATCCCAGGAACGACATTTCAGTTATTGTGAACCAGTTAATTCAACAATTAATGAATCGGGATCATTAATCCGTAGATTAGCCAATCCGAGAGGTAAGGAAGACAAAAAATGGAAACCAGTATGGATAAGAATTATGATGATGTTTATGCGGTAGCAGATCTATTTAAAGATACTGAAATTGATCACAAGGCCATTGAAGAAGCGGTTAGGAATATTTTGATTGCAGTGGGGGATGATCCAACCCGGGAAGGAATTGAACGGACACCGGATCGGGTCTCACGTTCTTATGCTGAATTATTGGCAGGTTACCGCGTGGATCCTATTGCCATGGTAAATGACGCACTATTCGATGTAACCTATGATGAAATGGTCGTTGTTCGGGATATCGAATTTTTCAGTATGTGTGAACATCACATGCTTCCCATTATGGGGCGGGCTCATGTAGCCTATATTCCGAACGGTAAAGTGATTGGACTTTCAAAAATCCCGCGTATAGTGGACATGTTCGCCAGAAGATTGCAGGTTCAAGAACGCATGACCCGACAAATTGCTGAATTTATACAGACCTTATTAAATCCGCGCGGTGTGGCTGTCGTGGTAGAGGGTTTGCATCTTTGTTCTATGATGCGTGGTGTAAAAAAACACGATGCCAGAATGACAACCTCCACGATGTTTGGATATTTCAGAAAGAATCAATCCACCCGAATGGAGTTTCTTGATAATATCTCTCGAGGTTCAACACCTTTGCATTTTTAAGAAATTACGCTATTATCGTTTTATTATTATGAAAACCAGTGCGGCAATTGGGCGCTGTAATACTATTTGTTTGGAGTGCAATTATTATGGATATTTTTCAGAAGTGTTATGAATTTACAACCGCAAGAGACGCTATAGCTCAGGGGTTCTATCCTTATTTCATCCCATTAGATGAAAACGAAGGAACAGAAGTAATTTACCAGGGCAAACGGATGATCATGTGCGGATCGAACAATTATTTGGGATTAACTACCCATCCGGATGTTAAGCAATTTGCATGCGATGCGCTGAATCGATATGGCACCAGTTGTACCGGCTCACGGTTTCTGAATGGCACACTGGCCATGCATGAGGAATTGGAAAGGCAATTGGCTGAATGGGTTGGAAAAGAATCTGCATTAGTGTTTTCCACAGGCATGCAGGTAAATTTAGGTGTGGTAAGTTCAATTTTATCTCGGGGCGACTATGTGATTCTGGATAAAGATGACCACGCCAGTATTGTGGACGGGGCCCGATTGGGATATGGAAAGATCGAGCGCTACCGCCATAATGACATGGAGCATCTGGAACGGGTTATGCAATCCTTGCCCGAAGATGCCGGAAAAATCATTATTGTGGATGGTTTGTTCAGTATGGAAGGGGATTTGGCCGATTTACCTGCTATTGTCCCCATAGCCAAAAAGTATGGCGCTCGTATTATGGTGGATGATGCGCATGGCATGGGAGTCAATGGAAAGGGCCATGGAACAGCAGCAGAGTATGGTTTAACCAAAGATGTGGATTTGATCATGTCAACGTTCAGTAAATCCTTTGCTTCCATTGGGGGATTTGTCGCCGGCGATGAGGATGTTATTCACTATATCAAGCATACCGCCAGGTCACTTATCTTTAGTGCCAGCATCCCAGCCTCTTGTACGGCAGCAGCTCTGGCTGCATTGAAAGTAATGAAGGAAGAACCCGAACGGGTTGCCAGAGTAAATCAAATTGGTGTAAAGATGCGCGAGGGCTATAAAAAGCTAGGTTTTAACACCGGAAAATCTTCAACCCCAGTTATTCCCATCATTATCGGGGACGATATGAAAACTTTCCTGACCTGGAAGGCATTATTTGAAAATGGCGTCTTTGTAAACCCGGTAATTTCCCCTGCAGTTTCTCCTGGCAATCAATTATTGCGCACCAGTTATATGGCTACCCATACCGATGAGCAGCTGGATGAAGTCTTATATATCTTTGAAAAAGTTGGAAAACAGTTAGAGCTGATATAAAGAATAACATACAGCAGATAGCAACCTGTCTGCTGTATTTATTTAAGAACCACAGGATAAGACATGGTAAAAATCTTATTATTTGATATTGATGGCGTTTTGGTTAAACCACACGGGTATCGAAAAGCTTTTTTCGATACATTTTCGCATTGGATGAGCTTAATTGGTGTCCGGGCTAACCTGCCTGAACGGGAGATCCTATCCCTTTTTGAGGCGTATGGGATTACCAATGAATGGGACATGTTGGCAATTTGTATGTGTATTGTTTTGGATCGCGTTTGCAGTCAAAACAAGCTAGGACTTCGGTCCCATCAAGTGACAGGGTTGATAAGTGAGTTGTCTGAGATGCAAATACCCGAACTACAGGTGAATTACAGGCATGTCATTCAACAGATGGCATCCATTTATCATTTGCATGAAATCCCTTGTGTTTCTGTATTCCACAATTGCACTTCGGTTCAGTTCCCGGCTCTTTACCAGCATCCAATTCTGGAGGATATTTTATGCACTACCCGGAATATGCAGGATAATTTGTGCACCAACTTATTTCAGAATCACATTTTGGGTAGTGACCTGTATCAACAAACCTATCAACGACCGGCATGGTTTAGCAGTGAATCTTATTTGGGGAAATATGATCAACCGATTATTTCGGCAGAATGGGTTAACTGGATCAAAGAAAACGCTGATCGACCGGATATCAAATTAGTAGGGTTAACCGCTCGGCCATCTAAAGAACCACGTGGGGTGGATCTTCAATCCAGTGGTGCATACAGCCCTGAAGCTGAGCTTGCCATGGAAGTCATGGGGTTGCCCAATCTTCTATTTATTGCCTATGGAAAATTGCAGTACCTGGCTGATCAATTGGGAATTACCGCTGAAGAAATCCTTAAACCCAATTCTTTCCATGCCCTGGCAGCAATATTCACTGGGTTGTTGGGCGACGAATGGAAAGGATTGCAGCAAGCGGCCAGCTTTATGCATGGAATTACGCCTCAGTTTCCCCAGCTGGATCCAGAGATTGACCTCATAGAAATCCCAACAGAGTTGGAATTATCCGTATTTGAAGATTCCCAAGGGGGTATCATGGCGGTGGAGGAAGCTGCTGATTTGTTACGATCAACTGGTATTCAGGTAAAAACTATCGCTTACGGAATTACTCAAAATGCGGATAAAGCGAAAACTCTAGAATCTTTAGGTGTGAAAGTCTTCCCAACGATTAATGATGCCTTAAGGACTTCAATGAATCATCTGTCACTCTGAAACCATGACAATTAGCATATACTAATAAATCAAGTTATATTATAATAATCAAAACTTTATTGGAGTAGATTATGGTTTTGACTGATGTTGAAGCTGGAAAAATGGTAAGGGTTCTATTGATGAATAGTGGACATGGTCTTGAAGGGAAACTGAGACAACTCGGAATTCATTCTGGCGGCACCGTACAAATCCTCCGCAAGGCACCATTTCATGGTCCTGTGCTGCTTGAGTTGGATGGCCGGGAAATTGCTTTAGGCTATGGTATTGCAAAAAAAATAATGGTTGAAGGTATTGAATGAAGATTGCTTTAATTGGACAACCCAATTGCGGGAAAAGTACCTTATTCAACCAAGTAGCTGGCTATCGCGCCGAGACAGGAAATTTTTCCGGGACGACCGTCACTTTCACTGAGACCAATGTTCGCGTATTGGGGGAAGTAGTTCGTCTGGTTGATTTACCCGGAACTTACACCCTCAAGGGGACAAATCCGGCTGAACGTGAAGTGTTTAATTATTTGATCACTCACCCAGTGGATATTATTATTGGGGTGGTAGATGCCACCCGACTGGCTTATGGTCTGGAGCTCATCATCGAGTTGCTGGAGTTGGGGAAACCTCTGGTTTTGGCATTAAATATGATAGATGAAGCTCAGCGCATGGGGTTAAAAATTGATGGTAATCAACTCTCAAGAGAATTAAATATACCTGTTCTGCCCATGGTTGCCAGTCGCGGCCGTGGTGTAAAACAAGTTTTTGTTACGGCTGTGCACGAAGTACAAAAACAAGCTGTCCCGGATCGATTTCTATTTGATCAGGAGATTGAATCTTATATTTCCGAGCTTAGTGACTCCAAGAGTCATCTTATCCAGCCTGTCCCCAGAATTGCCGAAATTATCAAGATTCTTGAAGCAGATGAGTATTATGAGAAAACAATTGTTTCCAAGAATGAACAATTATCTAGCTGGCTGGTGGAGAGAAGCAATCGCTACGAGACGCATTACCATCAAGCGCTGGAATGGGCTATTAGTGCTCAGCGGCATATCCATTCGGAAAAAATGCTCAGGCAGGTAGTGTCTGAAGGGAAACGGACGTATACCCTACGGGATCATCTGGATAAATTATTCCTGCATCCCATCTATGGTTATTTTTTCATGATTGCCATTCTGTACGCCTTTTTTCAATTTGTATATTCCTTTGGCAGTTTGTTGGAAGGACCTGTTATTTCATTATTTGAAAGCCTTGAATTCTGGCTGATGAGTGAGGTGGGTTCAACTACATTATTTGGCAATATCGTATCCGGTATTGTGCAGGGAATTGCCGGCGGGGCAGGGATTGTTTTGCCTTATCTGACACCATTTCTATTAGGCCTGGGATTCTTGGAAGATGTGGGATATTTGCCACGCATTGCCTTTTTGATGGATTCTCTGATGCATAAGTTAGGCTTACACGGCAAAGCCATCGTTCCCTTGATTTTAGGCTACGGCTGTAATGTTCCGGCAGTCATGTCGACACGGATCATGGAGGAACCCAGGGATCGGTTTATTACCACGGCACTATCCACTTTGGTACCTTGCTCGGCATGTCTGGCTGTGGTCTTTGGGTTGGTGGCTTACTATCTTGGACCGGGCCTTGCCCTGGCGATATATATTTACAATCTTGTTTTCATCGGTATTGTGGCTGGACTGTTGGCAAAATTCACTCCCGAGGATAGTCCGGGGTTGATCCTTGAAATGCCGCCTTATCGGGTGCCGACAATCAAATCCATTCTCAACCGTGCGTGGTTTCAGGTCAAAGAATTTGTCTTTATCGCCTGGCCGGTACTGATTGGCGGGAGTCTAGCCTTGGCATTGATGAATTATTTTAAATTATCTGTCTTCCTGAATACACTCACAAAACCGCTAACCTGGTTACTCGGTTTACCGGAGGCGGTTGGGATCCCATTGATATTTGGGGTTTTACGAAAAGAATTAACCCTAATCATGCTGCGTCAAGCTTTAAATGCTAGTGATTTATCTACTGTGCTGTCACAGGTGCAGATGATTACTTTTGCTGTATTTGTGATCTTTTATGTGCCATGCCTGGCAACTTTGGTGGTTATTCGCAAGGAGTTGAGCGGAAAAATGGCAGGTTTGATTGCTCTATTGACCATTGGCGTGGCTACGATTGCTGCCCTTCTAGCGAGGGGGCTGGCACTGGTGTTGTTATAAAAAAAAGGCCGAAAGGCCTTTTTTGATCTAGAATAAACCCCATTCGGCGGCAGTTCCGCCGTCTTCCATCATCGAGAAATCCCATGGATCCATGCCCATTTCTATAAAAGTTTCCATCTCAGAAACTTCCTGAGCTTTTTTACGGGTACTTTCCAGCATGGCTGGTCCATAAGGACAAAATGGGGTGGTAAGAATCATTTTTACGATGAGCGTTTCGTCTTCCCCTAAATGGATATCCCGAATTAATCCGAGCTGAATAATGTCCATACCCAGTTCAGGATCTGTGATATCGCGAAGTCCAATTCTAAGCTTCTGTGAAAGCAAGGCGTTTTGTTGATCAATTTGCCAGGATACCGTATTTAATATTTCATCGTTCGTTGACATAAAAGAGGTCCCTTTATTTAGGATTCACTACAAAGGTACAATGGTCATCGCCATTTAATACGCAATGAATACGATGAACCGGTACTGAGAGCATGGTTGAGATCAGAGTTTGATCAACCACACAGACTTCGGGGTGGGATTGTCCAATGTGGTAATAGGGGCATGAAATTTCATGGATCAGATACTGGCCATCCTTCTCTTCCCATTCAATTAGAAATCCTTCTTTGACTAAAAGAGTTTTCAAAAGATCCAAGCGATCATGCATGGGGGTATTTGGGGGAAAGATGGCATGATCCGAAGCCAAGGATTTGGCAACATTTTCAAAAATTACCTTTATACTTTTTTCCGGTAAGGCTTCTTTTACTTGATTGAGGATTTGGTTGGTTAATCTTAGGTAATGGGTGGGGAAATGTTCCAGGCCTTTTTCGGTTAAATAGTATACCAGGCGCGGACGGCCAACCCCATGTCTCTCCTCTTCAGCACTAACCAAGGCTTCTGCTTGTAAATTGGTTAGATGGTGGCGAACTGAGATGGCATTGATGCCAACGGACTTTGCCAGGTCATTGATACTGGACCGGGGAAATTTTAATAAATTGTTGAGTATTTTTTCGCGTGTGCTTTTCATAAATATTCCATTTATTGTTAGAAATATTAAAAATATTATAAGGAGAGTATATCATAGCCAGATTTATTTTGTCAATATATTAGATTATTATGTTAAATATCCATAAAGTTATTGGGTTTACCAATATGTTAAAATATTAGAAAAGCAGTAAAAATTGCGTAAAAAATGGTAAAATGGACGGTATAAGTGGGGACATCCTTTATTAGTTTTGGGAACCAAAATATCACAATAACTTCTGGAGGACAATTATGAACAGAAAAATCATTACTTTGGTAACCTTATTGGTATTTGTCTCAGTGGCGTGCAGTCAGTCTGTATTAAAAACAGGCGCATCGGAGGAATTTGAATCGGCCAGCCAGGTAGAGGAAAAATGGTCAGATACTGTCATTGTTACCAGCAAGGATAAAAAGGCAGTTGATGTGTCCTTGAGGGATGGCGGACTGCGATTCGATCTCAGAGCCAATGATTCCTATGTGTACAGGTTCTATGAAAGTGGAACGTACAACGATGTAACGATTGAAGCTGAAGTGGAAAACCTTGGCTTGAGAAACAATGGGATAGCCCTGGTTTGCCGCGCCAATGCCGATCGTACGGAATGGATTGAATTCCGGGTGACCAATCAAGGGCGCTATGATTTGTACCATTATGATCATGAGCTGACCTACGAATATAAAAACCCATATGAGGCATTAATCCGAACCGGAAATTCAGACGCATTCAAACCCATTAAGAATAATGTGATCAAAGTGATCTGTGATGGGAATACCTATTCTCTGACAGTCAACGATGAGTTGATTTTTCAAGAGGAGATGCAAATCATCGAAGGCGAAGGCGGAGTTGGTGTAGGCGCCATGGCATTTGATGAGCTGCCAGTAAACATCGTTTACAAATATGTAAAAATCAAGAAACCCTAAAACATAGGTCAAAAATCAATAAGTAAAACAAAAAACGGACATCCCCATGTCCGTTTTTTGATTAATCGGCTGAAATTATCTGCGATTTATTGGGTTAAATAAAATTAATACAGCTCCTGGGCCAAACTAAGAGATTTGACTGTTTGAGGGCGGGCTCCCAGTTTGATTTATAAGAATATAATATATATTTATGTTAAATATTGACCTTTATTTTTCGCTATGATATAATTCAATTGTGAAAAAATATAAGTATAATATAATAATAAATATTATAAATAACTTAAATAACCATCAGAATAAGGAGAAATTCCTCAATGGCTGAATTAGTCATCAAAAATTTACATGTTAGCGTTGAAGGAAACGAAATTCTGAAGGGATTTAATTTGTCCATCAAACAGGGCGAGGTTCACGCCATTATGGGTCCGAATGGGACTGGTAAATCGACTCTCGCATATACCTTAATGGGGCACCCGAAGTATGAGGTGACCCAAGGAGAAGTTACTTTTGATGGCAAAGATATCCTTTCATTAGCACCAGATGAGAGATCACGATTAGGTATGTTTTTAGCTTTTCAATACCCAATTTCAATCCCCGGTGTAACCGTTGCTAATTTTTTACGGGTAGCCTTAAATGCAAGACGCAAAGAGGCCAATCCGGAGGATAAGGGATATCCAATCCCTGCCTTCCGCAAACTATTGAATGAAAAAATGGCCTTATTAAAAATGGAGCCATCTTTTGCCGCTCGATATCTGAATGATGGGTTTTCTGGTGGTGAGAAAAAAAGAACAGAAATTTTACAGATGGCCACCCTGGAACCAAAAATTGCTGTTCTGGATGAAACGGATTCCGGATTGGATATTGATGCCTTGCGGATTGTATCAGAAGGGGTGAACACGCTGCGGGGCCCAGATTTAGGTGTTTTAGTGATTACCCATTATCAGCGTATTCTGAATTACATCAAACCGGATTATGTGCATGTGATGTTCAATGGTCAAATCGTTGAATCTGGCGGACCTGAATTGGCTTTGAAGCTTGAAGAAGAAGGCTATGATTGGGTAAGAGAACGCTTTGGACAGGAACCCCAATTGTCCTGAGGTTGAAATTCCTGTTTACAGGAGGTAAAAATGACGGATCGAGTAAATACCGATTTCCTTGAGAAACTCGGTGATTATCAATATGGTTTCAAAGATGAAGATGTTTCAGTTTATCGGTCAGAACGTGGATTAAGTGAAGAAGTAGTCCGTAAAATTTCATCCATCAAAGGGGAGCCTGAATGGATGCTGGAATTCAGACTGAAAGCGCTAAAACATTATCTACAACGGCCTATGCCAACCTGGGGCGCAGATATTGCCAAGTTGGATTTGGATAATATTTTTTATTATGTTAAACCGTCTGACAAGGAAGGGCGCAATTGGGATGAAGTCCCTGCGACCATCAAAGACACTTTTGAAAAATTGGGCATCCCTGAAGCCGAGCAACGATTTTTAGCCGGTGTTGGTGCACAGTATGAATCCGAGATGGTTTATCACAACATCAACGAACAGCTTAAAAAACAAGGTGTGATCTTTCTGAGCATTGAAGAAGGCCTGCGCCAATATCCTGAATTATTCCGAGAACACTTCTCTAAAGTCATTCCGATTGAAGACAACAAATTTGCTGCTTTAAACAGTGCGGTTTGGTCTGGCGGCTCCTTTGTTTATATACCCAAAGGACTCAAGGTTGAATTACCCTTGCAGGCTTACTTCCGCTTGAATTCTGCGAGTATTGGCCAGTTCGAACGCTCCTTGATCATCGCGGATGAAGGTTCACAGGTGCATTATGTGGAAGGTTGTACGGCGCCACAGTATTCCACGGATTCGTTCCACAGCGGTGTGATTGAAATCATCGTCAAAAAGAACGCCAGAGTGCGTTATACCACCATCCAGAATTGGTCCAATAATGTCTACAATTTGGTAACTCAACGTGCGCTGGTGTATGCCGGCGGTACGATGGAATGGGTTGATTCCAATTTAGGATCCAAAGTGACAATGAAATATCCATCCTGCTATTTATTGGAAGACGGCGCACATGGTGAGATTTTATCCATGGCCTTTGCCGGAAAAGGACAACATCAGGATGCGGGCGGCAAGATTGTTCATTTTGCACCCAATACGACCAGCAAAATCATTTCCAAATCCATCAGTAAAAGCGGTGGACGATCGTCCTACCGGGGGCTGCTCAAAGTCTATAAAGGGGCTACGAATGTCAGCTCCAATGTTGTCTGTGACGCCTTACTGCTGGATCCCGAGTCACGCTCGGACACTTACCCCTACATAGAAATCGATGAGCAGGATGTCAACATTGGCCACGAAGCGTCGGTATCCAAAGTGGGTGAAGAGCAGTTATTTTATTTGAAGAGCCGTGGACTGACGGACGAAGAAGCAACCACCATGGTAGTCTCAGGGTTTATTGAACCTCTTGTGAAAGAGCTGCCCATGGAATATGCCGTGGAAATGAACCGTTTGATTCAGCTTCAGATGGCTGGATCGATTGGATAACTTTTGGTTTCGTTAATGGCAAGGGTTATTTATGGTTGAAGGAAGAGAGAAACCAATGGCAAAAGAAATTAAAATTATTCGGAGCTCGCAACGCCAAGCATCGTCAGACAATCGTTCTTTTCGATTTGCTGATTCTGCTGTACGGTTGGCGCAGAGTGAACCTGAGATAAGCAGTACACGCGAAAGAGCGCAGAAATTATTTACCGAAGGGCAGATACCCCAAAAGACCGAAGAAGCCTGGAGACGGACTCCGTTGGATCATCTGGATGGGTCCAAATTTACCCTTTTTGAAAATGGCAAGAATGAACAAGGATCCATTGTTCCGGAAGAATTAATGAATCCGTTGGGTGATGAAACCCAGGCCGGCCAAATTCTTCTGCATCATAACAAAGTAGAAAAGAAGTTGTCTGCTGGTCTTGCAGAAAAGGGCATCATTTTCACCGATTTAAAGGATGCCGAGCTTAATCATGCAGAAAAATTAAACAAAATATTTGGGAAATTTGTAAAACCTGAAGATGGGTATTTCGCCGCCATGGCGCTGGCTTATGCTCAAACGGGAATTTTTGTATACATCCCCAAGAATGTTCACGTTGAGCAGCCTTTGCACAGCGTGCTTTGGACTGATCATGCCGAAGAAGCTTTGATCTCTCATATTCTGGTTTATCTGGATGATGGTGCTTCACTAACTTATGTTCACGAAGTGTCTTCCTCAACCGTGTTGGAAGGAGACCTTTTTCACGACGGAAATGTAGAGATTTTTGTTGGTAAACATGCCAATCTGAAATTTGTGGAGCTCCAGTCCTGGGGTAAGAATGTATTAAATTTTACCCATGAAAGAGCATCAATAGATCAAGATGGCCAATTGGAATGGGTTTTTGGTGCCGTTGGCAGCAAATTAACCAAAAACTTTACCGATGTTGATCTGAATGGTCGAGGCTCGTCTGCCAAGGTGTCCGGTTTTTATTTCACTAATGGTTCCCAGCATTTGGATTTAGACACCCAGCAAAACCATCTGGCTCCCGATACCACCAGTGATTTGCTCTATAAGGGTGCCTTGTTGGATGAGAGCAGATCGGTTTGGCAGGGAATGGTTTATGTATCCCCGGATGCAAGTAAAACAGACGGCTATCAGACCAATCGAAATCTGGTCCTGGGAAAAAATGCCCGGGCGGATGCGATTCCTGGACTGGAAATCCTAACCGATGATGTGCGCTGCAGTCATGCGGCCACCGTAGGCAAAATAGATGCCACTCAGACGTTCTATTTGGAAAGTCGCGGCATTCCCAAGATGGATGCTGCAAAACTGGTAGTCGAAGGATTCTTTGATGATATTATGCAGCGGATTCCTTTCGAAGGCATTCGTCAGCGATTCCAAGATGCCATTCATGAAAAAATGAAAACCTTTCAGTTATAACGGTAGTATTGTAGTATCAAGGCATGATAAAATGAAATTTGTGATAAAAATTCCGATGTGGAGAAGACTGTATGGCATCTGTGCCTTTCATGAGAGACCCTGAACCAAATACGATCTATGAGGTCGGCGACATGGCTGATGTGTTTTGCGATCACGAGGTCGATGGACAACGGGTAAGAAGCTGGCTGAAGGGTATCGTCGTTCAAGTCGACGCCAAGATGGTCGCCGTTCAATTTCAAGAAAATGTTTTTTTAACCGATGGCTGGATGGTTCCAGACCAAATTCTTTGGTTTCCCACCAACTCAACCAATATTCGTCGCGTGGAAGAGGAATTTGACCTCTAATTACCAATAGCAAGGAAAAAATTATGCTGAAACTGGATAATGGGAACATTACGAACAACCTTAAAGCTGACTTTCCCATACTTAACCAGGATATTTATCCGGGAAAGCCGCTTATTTATTTAGATTCTGCTGCATCTTCTCAGAAACCGCAATCTGTCATTGATGCCATGATGGATTATTATTTACATTACAACTCCAATATTCATCGGGGAATCCATGCCCTGGCTGAAAAAGCAACCGCTGCTTATGAAGATAGCCGGGAAAAAATCGCAAAATTTATCAATGCTCCCTCTGCGGAGTTATGTATTTTTACCCGCAACACAACAGAATCCATGAATCTTGTGATCTTCTCGTGGGGAAAGAAGCATCTTCAGGCTGGGGATGTCGTCATTCTGACTGAAATGGAGCATCATTCCAACTTAGTTCCCTGGCATATTCTACAAGCAGAAATTCCAATTCAACTTGAATTCATCCCGGTACTGGAAGACGGTACGCTGGACATGGATGGTTATCGTAAATTATTGAAGTTGGAACCAAAAGTAGTTGCCTTTATGCAAATGAGCAATGTTTTGGGGACCATAAATCCAGCCAGGGAAATCATTCGCCTGGCGCATGAAGCCGGCGCGATTACCATATTGGATGGGGCCCAATCGGTTCCTCATATGCCCGTGGATGTAGTCGACCTGGATGTAGACTTTTTGGCTTTTTCAGGACACAAAATGCTTGGACCTACGGGCATTGGCATCCTATATGGAAAACGAGCCCTTTTAAAAGATATGCCGCCAATTTTTGGCGGCGGCGACATGATCAAAACAGTTGCCTTGCGTTCCTTCACGGTGAATGACCTGCCCCATAAATTTGAAGCAGGGACGCCTTCCATTGCAGAAGGAATCGCCATGGGCGCAGCCATTGATTATTTGCAGCAAGTTGGCATGGATCAAATTGAAAAATATGAACAGGCCATCGTCACCTACGGCTTCAACAAAATCAAAGAGATTGATGAAGTTAAACTGTTTGGCACACAGACTCATGATCGTGGGGCGGTGTTCTCATTTGCTCTGGATGGCATTCATCCGCATGATGTAGCCCAACTTCTGGATCGAGAAGGGATTGCCGTACGAGCTGGGCACCATTGCGCCATGCCCCTGCATAAGAAATATAATCTCCCCGCATCCACCCGTGCCAGCTTTTACTTGTATAACGACAAGCATGACTTTGATGCGCTGTGTGCCGGGATAAAGAAAGTTATTACTATATTTAAATAAACAGGATTTTCCCCATGGAAGATATGTATCGAGAAATTATTGTTGAACGCTATAAAAATCCAGCCCATTTTGGTGAACTGGATCCGCACGACATGTCCTATCAGGATGAAAACCCTTTATGCGGGGACAATATCAAGATTGATCTGATTGTAAAAGATGACAAAGTAGTGGATGCCAAATTCAATGGTCACGGCTGTGCCATATCCCTGGCATCAGCAGATTTGCTGCTGGATGAAATTATTGGTAAGACACTGGATGAAGTAAAGGCATTAACCAAGGAAAATGTCCTTGAGTTGTTGGGTATTGAATTAGGCCCCGTACGTTTGAAATGTGCTTTGCTTTCCTTGAAAGTTCTCAAAGGTGGTGTTTATGGACTGGGCGGGGAAGAATTGCAATTGGATGAGGACGAATAGCGTGGAAAAAGCAGTTACCTTCTACGAAATCGGTCCGGCAGACGAATTACCCGCCGGAGAACGCTGGTTTCTGGAAGTGGAAGATGTTCCCATTGTGGTCTTCAATATCAATGGGGATTATTACGCTATGGATGATGTCTGTTCACATGATAATGGTCCCGTGGGGGAAGGGGAATTGGACGGGACGCAAATTGTCTGTCCGCGGCACGGCGCGCGATTTGATGTAACCAATGGAAAGTCGCTCACCCCGCCGGCAGTGGAAAATATTCACGCCTATCCAATCCGTATAACAGACGGTCAATTGGAAATAGGAATTCCTGACGAACAATAAAAAAACGGAGGCGATTGCCTCCGTTTTTTAATCCTGATTAGCATTCCTCATGATAGGAGCATACAACACGAATGATGTCAAAGCCTTCGGCATAGGGCCGTTCTGCCAATGCGCCATGGCGGATGCAGGTTGCCCGGGTAATCTCGGAATTGAAATAATACTTATCCCGGTAGGTTTTATACTCGCTTAAGGCGTTAATTTTGGCGTTTACATCTTCCTGTTTAACTTCAACTAAAAAAGAGGGAAAGAAGCCATGGGTGGATCTGAGGACATCAAAACCAAGCACTGTGGTGCCGCGAAAAGCGCGTAAAGCTTCTTCAGTGATGGTACCGTGATCCTGATGGATATCCGATTTGGTATGCACAAAGACAATATCGGGTTGAAAATCTTTTCGTACAGCCAGCATGTATTCAAGAATTTCCTGCCGGGCTTCCGGGAAACGCCGGGTGGTAAAGGATTCCAGGCGGACTTTTTCCCTTGTAACTCCCAATATGGCCATACTGTTGTAGTGTTCCTGAACTAAATTCTGGAGCAATGGATTTTGCTGGTTATCGGATAGGGTGATACAAAGAACATCCGAATATTTGCGGACATTGTTAATCAATGCGCCGCAGCCTAGTTCGATATCATCCGGGTGAGCTCCGATAAAACACAGTTTTTTGCCGTAAATTTGCATAGATTCTCTCTTTTGAGCAGTGATCCTTTATTTGGTGGCGACGAATCCGCCGACAACCTTTTCCATGACTAGTTGACCGTCCTGTTGGGCACGCTTTTCAGCAGCCTTGCCGATCTTGGCCATCACGGTTTCAAAATCATCTTCACCGGAGAAGAATTCTTTCCAAAGTTTGCGATCTTCAGAGAGAGAAGCCCGAGTGTAAGCCAGGAAGGGAGCTGCATTGCTAAAGGTCAGGGGGTTCACAAAAACATTAACTTCGTTCTTGGTGAACAATTTTTCGATGGTCTGACGAATCTCGAAGTTATAGCGTGAACTTCCGGGCATGGGCGGGATGGGTTTGTTGTTGGTGGCTTCGCGGATGACATCATAAAAGAGTTTTTTATTTTCGGGCATCGGGCCGGTTGTAAACAGACGGCCGCCGGGTTTAAGCACACGGTGAATTTCTTTGATGGTGAAAGGAATGTCCTGGGCATAGTAAATGGCAAAGCAGCAACTAACCAGGTCAAATTGGTTGTCTTCAATGGGGAAGGGTTTATTGAAATCCAACTCGATAATCTCGACAGATTTCATATTGCGTTTGGCTGTTTCCACGCGCGCCTGGTCCAGTAATTCCTGGGAGACATCACCGCCTGTAATTTTGCATTCGCCGTCCAAGGCTTCATAAAAACTGATGATTTGTTTGCCTGCGCCGCATGCCACATCCAGAATTTTGGTTCCCTTTTCAAGTTTCAAAAGGTCCAGCATCCATGCATCGATATTCTTGCCGCCAAATTGATTGTGAATATCAATACGGACTTGTAGATCTTTGGTCGTTTCCTGAAAATTAATTTTCATTGATCCCTCTTTGGAATAGGTTTGTTAGGTAGAAGTATAGCGAAAACCACATGAGTGTCAAGGATTGTCAGCAGATTCTGGGCAGCATTTCGCCCGCCATCACATCCAACATTCTTGTACCGCCGATAAAGGTTTTCAATAAAACACGTTTGGGATGTTCGCTGGTGATCTCGCCGATCAGGGCAGCGTCTTTGCCATAGGGATGGGCGCGCAAAGCCTGCAAGGCGGCGTCCTTTTCATTTGGGGGAACAATCACGATGACTTTACCCTCGTTGGCAATGTAGAGTGGATCGAAACCCAGCATATCACTGGCGGCTCTGACCGCTTGTTGAATCGGCATGGAGGATTCATCTAATAGCATTCCCACATTACTTTGCGCGGCAATTTCATTAAGCGTGGTAGCCAGACCGCCGCGGGTCGGGTCGCGCAGGACATGTACATTCGGGGCAGCTTGCAGTAATTGTTCGATCATATGGTTCAGTGGCGCCGCATCGGACTGCACGCCGGTTTCAAACCCCAGATCACCGCGGGCAGCCAGGACCGCGATGCCGTGATCGCCAAGGTTGCCGGAGATGAGGATTTGATCCCCGGGCTGCGCATTGGCTCCGTGAATGGTTCGTCCCTGCGGGACAAAACCAATCCCGGTGGTGGTAATAAAAACACCGTCGGCTTTGCCTTTTTCAACCACTTTTGTATCACCGGCGACAATTTCAACACCGGCTTCCAGGGCTGTGAGTTGCATGGAATGAACAATTTTCTTGAGGATGGCGATGTCCAAGCCTTCCTCAAGGATAAAAGCAGCGGTGATATACCTTGGAATGGCACCAGATACGGCTACATCATTCACCGTACCGCAAATGGCCAGCTTGCCGATATCCCCGCCGGGAAAGAAGAGAGGGAAGACAATGTGAGCATCTACAGAGGTCACCAAGCGGCCTCCGTCGCTGGATAAATAAGCAAAGTCATTGCCAGCCAGCAGGGCATCACTGGTGAATTCGCTTTGAAAAACGCGCTGGATCAATTCCTGCGACATTTTGCCGCCGCTGCCGTGGCCCATGACGATTTGATTCTCATGTTTTAAGGGCATCGGGCATACCGGTCCCTGCATGTCTGGAATTTGCATTATTCTTCCCCTTCTTGGGAATGGCTTTTGTATCGATAGTAAGCCGCACAGGCGCCTTCTGAGGAGACCATGGTCGCGCCGAGCGGATTCTGCGGGGTACACAAAGTTCCAAAGGCGGGGCATTCGTTGGGTTTTTTTAGGCCCTGCAATATTTGGCCAGCAATACAGACTTCCGATTCATGGGTATGGATATCGCCGACATTGAATTTCTTTTCCGCATTGAAGGCATCAAATTCCGGGCGAAGTCCCCAACCTGAGGCAGAAATCATGCCGATACCGCGCCATTTCATGTCCATGGGTTGATAGACCAGGTCAATCATGGCTTGAGCGGCCTTGTTGCCTTCGTAGGTCACTACGCGAGTGTAGGCATTTTCCACATTGGTTTTGCCTTGTTCAAGTTGTTGAACCAGGATCAGCAGCCCATTGACCAAATCCAGGGGTTCAAAGCCTGTGACCGCCATGGGCACACCATATTTGGCGGCAATGGCAGGATATTCCGAGTAGCCCATGACTGCACATACATGACCTGCAGCCAGGAATCCCTGGACACGATTCTGGGGGGATCCCAAAATGGCATGCATGGCTGGTGGTACCCGCACCTGGGAGACTAAAATGGAGAAATTCTTTAATCCCAGGGCTTTAGCCTGGAGTACGCTCATCACATTATTGGGTGCAGTGGTTTCAAATCCGATGGCAAAGAAAACTACTTCTTTGTCGGGGTTTTCCTGGGCGATTTTGACCGCGTCCAATGGGGAATAAACGATTTTTACATGACCGCCGGAAGCCCGTACGGAAAAGAGATCGGTGTTGGAGCCCGGCACGCGCAGCATGTCCCCAAAGGAAGTGAAGATGACATTGGGCTGGGAGGCAATCGCCAGGGCTTTGTCAATCAATTCCAATGGCGTCACACAAACCGGGCAGCCCGGACCGTGCACCAATTCAATTTGTTTGGGCAGCATATCATCCAGGCCGTAATGCAAAAAAGCATGCGTCTGCCCGCCGCAAATTTCCATGATGACCCAATCGTGTTTGATCAAACGATGCAGATCATCGATGCCTTTCTTAACCAGCTCTTTATCCCGGAAGGATTCAAGGATTTTCATGAGACTCCTAAAATTATGACTGGATTTTGCTGAGTTGGTCCATTTCATCATTGAGGAAATCAATCTCTTTCAGAATTTCCAGGGTTTCCATGGCATCTTTTTCGCTGAGAAGGTTAAGTGCAAAACCAGCGTGAACAATGGTGTAATCACCGACTTTAGCCTCTGGGAGAGTTTGAATACAGACTTCGCGGAGAACGCCGCCAAAATCAACTTTTGACATTAAGATTCCATTGGCTTCGTAAAGCTCAACAATTTTACCAGGGATACCTAAACACATAATTTCACCTCAATCCTTGAAGATAAGCGGCAGCGGCTGTGCATTGTCCCAAGGATAGGCCGCCGTCGTTTGTGGGTATTTGTTTATGTACCAGACAGGTGAATCCTGACTGGGTGAGTTGGTTCACAGTTAATGATAATAATGACATATTTTGCCACACTCCGCCGCTGAGGGCAACTTTTGTTGTCCCAGTCTGTCGGCGAACTTTTTGAGCGATCTCCAGACACAGGCTGCTGATACCGCGATGAAATCTGGCGGAGATTCGGGATGAAGAGACTTCAGAGTGCATGTCCTTAATGATTTGATCAAACAGACCAACGAGGCGAATCTGATCCCCTTCAATCACTAAGTTATAAGCACCAATTTCATCCGGATCCAGGCAATTTTCCAATTCAATGGCCGCCTGACCTTCGTATGTCACTTCGGAGCGCAGCCCGATCAAGGCTGAGACGGCATCGAATAACCGGCCCATACTGGAGGTGGAGGGCGTACTGATGTTGTTGAGCAGCATGGATTTGAGCATGGTTTTATCATCAGCGCATAAAGCCTGCATGGGCGGCAGGGAATCGAACCATTCCAGGTTGTTCTGCCATAGATAAGCCAGGGCAATGCGGGCTGGCTTCTTGGTGCCGGCATCTCCACCGGGGAGTGGCATATAGTCCAGATGATAAAGTCTCTCGACTTTAGCCGCATTACCCCAGAGGAATTCGCCTCCCCAGATGTTGCCATCCGTGCCGTAACCGGTTCCATCGAAGATCAACCCCAGAACGGGTTCGTGATTGAGTGGCAGGTGATTATCCGCCATGACGGCTGCCAGATGGGCGTGGTGATGTTGGATGGATAAAAGCGGAATACCATCCTCATTGGCGCGGTTTACAGCATATCGTGTAGCCAAATAATCGGGATGGAGATCGGCTGCAATCAGTTCTGGCTGGACACGGAACAGGGTTTGGTAATGTTGAACAGCCTGCTCATAGGAAAGCAAGGTTTCATAGTTTTCCATATCGCCAATATGATGGCTGAGGAAGGCGTAGTTGTCTTTGGTCAGGCAAAAGGTATTCTTTAATTCCGCACCGGCTCCCAAAATGGATGGCAAGGTATCTGTAAGCCGAATCGGATTGGGGGCGTAGCCGCGCGCTCTACGCAGGGGATAGGGAGCCTGGTTGAAAGTCCGCAGGACGGAATCATCTGTGCACATATGAATGGGACGGTTGTGGGTCAAAATGGCATCTACAATCGGTTCCAGGCGGGATTCTGCTTCCTCATCCAGAAAAGCGATGGGTTCATCGCTCAAGTTGCCGCTGGTCATGACCAGAATGTTCGGCATCTCGGGGGAGGGTTCCAATAATAGCAGATGCAAAGGAGAGGTCGGCAACATAAATCCATAGGTGTTTTGTCCCGGAGCAATAAGGTCAGGCAGGCTTACACCTGTTTTTTTAGTCAAAAGGACAATCGGATTCTGGGGAGATTGTAATAAAGCTTTTTCCTGTTCCGATATGGATACCAGGGTTTGCATGGTTTCGATATCAAAGGCCATCAAAGCGAAGGCTTTGTCGCTACGGTGTTTGCGGCTGCGTAAGGTCTGCAGGGCCAGTGGATTACGTGCGTCACAGGCGATTTGATAGCCTCCCAGGCCCTTTATAGCGACAATCTGCCCTTCTGCCAATAGCTTGCGTGCCAATTGAATAGCGCCGTCTTTTTCGGCCAGAAGATTGCCTTTTTGCTTTAGTCTTACGTGTGGGCCGCAAACCGCACAGGCCACCGGTTGGGCATGGAAACGGCGGTCCAGCGGATTTTCATATTCCTGCCGGCAGACTGGGCAAAGGGGAAAGGTGGACATGGTGGTCTTGGGACGGTCATAGGGGATATCGGTAATCAGACTGAAACGCGGACCGCAATTAGTGCAATTTATGAATGGATAGCGATAGCGTCTGTCGGTGGATGTGAAAAGCTCGCGTTTACAATCTTCGCAGGTAGCAACGTCCGGGGAGATGGGGATGAACTGTCCTTCCTGGGCTTCACTTTGCAAAATGGCAAAATCAGGGTACTGCGCAAATGGGATTTCGGTAATCTCCACCTGATCGATGATCGATAAAGGCGGCGGGGTGGTGGCAAGGGCGTGCAAAAATGCATCCACATTGGCTGGGATGCCGTGGATTTCGATATCCACACTGCTGGAAGTATTGCGCACCCAACCGGTAAGATGATTTTGAATGGCTTGCGTATAGATGAAGGGACGAAAGCCAACGCCCTGAACAATTCCCTTTACCACTATTCTGCGTGCAATCATGGAGTTATAACGCCTTTGATTTTTGCTCCACTATTTTGGATTTCAACCAGGCGGCCCAGGCTTCAATGCCGTCACCCTTGGTGGCTGTGACAGGGAAGGTGATCAGGCCAGGGTTTAAGAGTTCCACACCTTGTTTAAAATAATCCATGCGGAAATCAATATAGGGCAGCAAGTCAATTTTGTTAATGATTAAGACATCCAGGCCGCGATAAATATTAGTGTACTTATAAGGTTTATCATCGCCTTCCGGAATGGAAGCAATCAACACATTGATATGGGTCCCCAAATTAAAAGCCGCCGGACAAATCAGATTGCCCACGTTCTCCACAATGACCATGTCCAGACCGGTCAAATCCAATTGAGCCAGCCCCTGGGACATCATGACCGCATCCAGATGGCAATCCCCCCCGGTGTTAATTTGAACCGCCGGCATGCCCAAGGCAGTCACTTTATCGGCATCAATGGTCACTGGGGCAGTATCTCCTTCGATCACACCCACGCGAATTTCGGGCATCAAGGCTTTGATGGTGGCCAGGATGACGCTTGTTTTTCCTGCGCCTGGGGAGGCCATTATGTTTACACCTAAAATACCCGCATCATCCAATTGCTTGCGCACCGTGAGGGATAATTGATCATTTGCGTCCATGATTCTTTCAATAATCGGAACTCGTTGAGTAGCCATGTGCACTTCTCCAAATTATTTTTCTATTTCAATGCTATCCAGCCAGAACTCTTCACCGTGAATGACTTTCACCTTGGCACTGCCGCACTTAGGGCAAGGGGACAGGCCGCTTTCGATGGAGTAGGTTTCCCCACAGTCCAAACATTCAAGCTCGGCAGGTATTCGTTTAAAGTGAAGTTTGGATTGGTGACAGATCGTATCTTCAGTAATGATGTCCCAATAAAAGGAGATGGAGTCATCAATAATGCTGGAAAGGTTTCCAATCACTAAATGGATGTCGGTAACTTTCCTAGCTTCAGCTTGTTTGGCATGTTTTAATGCAATATCTAAAATGTTTTCAGTTACGACTAATTCGTGCATAAAGGTAATTATAATCCAAAATAGATAGATAAATAAAAGAAATTTATTAAATATTATTTACGACGAAGTTTGAATCAGATTTTCCTATGGATAGTTTTCTTTGATTCTTTTACGATGCGTGTAACCACTCTACAATCCTGGTACTGGCTTCTTCTGCAAGCGCTTCTGTGGCTGGAGATAAACTGCGATCAAAATTGAACTCATATCCGCGCACAGAAACCAGGATGGCTTCCGGTACACAGTGATAGAGCGTATCCACAAAACATAGCAGGGTATCCGGGGTCATATGATGGGTGAAGGGCGAATTTTGAAAACAAGTACTGACGGGAACAATATTCAAATCATTTTCCACGCTGCCGGTATGTGCATCCACAAAACACACCCGCTGATAATCTTTCAATATTTCGGCAAATTCCGGGATGAGCTGCAAATCAAAGAACAGATCCGGATTTTCGCCAAGATCCAAGAAGCAATCCTCTATTTGAGCAGGCAGGGGACGATCAATCAGTTTAGCAACTTTTTCCAGAATATGCCAGGCAACGCCATCATCCTGTCGATCCAGATTGCCATAGCCTAAAATAATGGTCTTTTTCATGAAAATCCTCTAGAAAATAAACAGGGTTAAGGTATTAAACTACCCAAACCCTGTTTTATTTGAAATAAGATGGGCAAATTAATCTCGGCTTATCGTCTTGATGATATTCCCGTTAAAATCTTGCACATCCACGATGATGGGCATTTGGCCAACGGCGTGGGTGGAACAGGAAAGGCAGGGATCATGGGCGCGGACAGCCGCTTCCACACGATTCAAGATGCCTTCGGTAATATCATGGCCGTCAATGTAGGTTTTGGCAACGCTATCTACTGCGGTTGACATAGCCCAGTTGTTGTGGCCGGTGGCAACGATTAAGTTGACCTTGGTAATTTGACCGTTTTCTTTGGCGTGGTATTGATGAATTAATGTCCCGCGAGGAGCTTCGATGACACCCACACCTTCACCCTTGAAATCGCCCTTTGTATTGAGAATATCATTTTTCATGATATCGGGATCATTCAATAAATCGCGGACTTTTTCAAGCGCAAATACAATTTCGATCAGACGGGCATAGTGGAAATACAGGGTCTGGTTGATCATTTTTCCGCCATTGATCTGGCGGTAGGTCTTGAATTCCTCATTGGCCATGGGGGTGTCCAATTTGTCGACTGCGTTCAAGCGGCCCAGGGGACCCACGCGATAGACGCCTTTAGGATAGCCCAATTTCTTGTAGTAGGGGAATTTGAGATAAGACCAATTTTCCACATGCTCGGCAATGTAATCCAGATAATTTTGGTCATTGAATTTAACAATCTGTTTGCCGGTGGAATCCACCAGACGGATATCACCATCATAGAGTTCGAGTCCATTGTCCGGGGTAACCAAGCCAAGATAACCGGATTCCAGGACTGCAAATTTATTGATGTCATCCTGATTTTTGGAAGCCCAATCCTTCATAATCTGCAAACCGACTTTAGTGGTTGCAATGGCTTCATCCCATCCTTGCAGGATGGTCTCGCGAGCGACGGGATCCAGGGCTTTATTGACACCACCCGGAACAGCAAAAACAGGGTGAATGCGGCGGCCGCCCAGCAGACGGATGATTTCCTGTCCATACTTGCGCAGTTGCACGGCTTTGATTGCCAATTCAGGATTCACGCCAATTAAGCCAATGACGTTACGGATTTCAGGATCTGCGTCGAAACCAAGCAGTAAATCCGGTCCAGCCAGTTCGAAGAAATGCATGCCGTGGCTCTGGATGATTTGACCCATGTGCATCAACTCGCGCAATAAGGAGGCTGTGCGGGGAGGAGGCGTGCCCATGACAACATCCGCGGCTTTTGCTGCTGCAAGATGATGGCTGACGGGACAGATACCGCAAATGCGCGGGGTGATATTGGGCATTTCAAAGACCATACGGCCTTCACAGAATTTCTCAAAACCGCGGAATTCGTTTACATGTAAATAAGCATGATCCACTGTGCCATTTTCTTTGAGGTTAATGGTAATTTTTGCGTGTCCCTCAATTCTGGTTACAGGTTCAATTGTAATTTTTTGGGTTGCCATTGTTATATCTCCAATTAGTTCCAGTGCAAATTTTCATTCTTTAGGTCAGGAACGCGCCCCTGGGCTAATTCACTGAGAACGTAGAAGATGGCATTGGCATCCGGAGGACAGCCCGGCAGGAAAATATCCACCGGAACAACTTCTTGTAAGGCACGGACTCGGGTGGGAACAGCCAATTCCGGATCTGAAGGAATTATGCCGCTGTCATCCGTGCTTTCTGTCTCAACATAGGCGCGCCGAAGAGTTTCTTCCAAGGTAAAGAAATTCCGCATGGCCGGCACACCGCCAAACACAGCACAATCACCAAATGCTACCAGTATTTTGCAGCGGTCTCGCATTCTGTGGGCGACTTCTTCATTGGCGGAGTTATTCACGCCGCCTTCAAGAATCCCTACATCCACACCTTTAATATCCGGTTCTTTCAAATCAGTAATAGGGGTTGCACGAAGATCGACAAGTTCAGCAATTTGAACAATTCTCTCGTCGATATCCAATAATGACATGTGACATCCTGAACAGCCAGCTAACCAATCACTGGCGATGGTTGGTTTTCCCATAGTTTTCTCCTTTAGAGTTCCGTACTCATCGATAATAACATTAAGCTTCCAGAATTTCTACCGAGGATACGGATTTTACGATATTCTCTTTCCAATTCTTGGTGTTTAATTTCAAGCCAAGTTTTTCAGCTAGGGCAGCCAAAACAGTTTCACTGGATTTGACATCTACCGGCGCTGTGAGGGAAGCATTTGTTTTCTGAATCTTCCCTTCCAAATTGATATAATGGCCTTCTGTTTCAGCCCACATTTCAACCGGGAAAACGACATCCGCTTGAGCAGTCAATTGAGATACATAGCTGGCCTGAACTACCAGGAAGGGAGCTTTTTCAACCAGTTTGACCAATGATGGGGCAGGGACTTCATCGGCCATGGCCATGAAGACAAGCTGATGACCATTGATGGCAAACTTCGCATTGAGTCCCAATTGTTCAGCGGCTACACTATTGGCGCTGCCTTTCAGACTGACGATTTTCTTCTCTGCACCTGCTTTTTTCGCAAGGTCAAGGACGGCAGCCAGATCAGCTTCGTTGGTCAGAGATTTTCCAACCACGAAGACAGGTTTTTTGGCGGCAGCGATCAGTTCAGCAGCCAGGACAAAAGATGCCTCTTTGTTTTGTTTTGCGAAGGCAGCCGTAATCCCCTGAATGGAAGACAGAATGCCGGATTTGGAGATCAAGGAAACATCGGAAAGATCTGAAAGTTTATTCTCTTTCTCATCGATGACAATCAGTTTGATACCTTTGGGTAAATTGCGTTTGATGAAGAATCCAGCAACTTCGTGAGTATCGACAACATCTTCGCCGATTAAAACCACACAGTCAGCATTTTTGATGTCTTCCAGAGAGCCTTCAAAAGCACCGCCAGCCAATTTGGCTGCTTTGCTTTGCATGGCGCTGAATTTACCTTCTTCCAGGGAAGTGACCATGTCAGAACCGGCTTTAGCTTTGAACAATTCGGTAAAGGCGGCTAAACTCTCTACATTCATGCGCGTGGATGCGGCTGCAGCAATACCGTTGGTATTTTTGCCAACCAGGGATTTCATTTTATCAGACGCTACTGTCAAGGCTTCTTCCCAGGTGGAGGCTTTTAATTTGCCATCTTTGCGAACCAGCGGGGTGACAATTCTTTCGCGATCTTCGGTGATGGGCAGGAAACGGCCAACTTTGCAGATGACCCCTTCATTGACTTTGGCATCCCAATCGCCATTGATTTTGATTAAATTATTATCGCGGGAATATACTTCGATCCCGCAGCCAATACTGCAACCTGTACATACGGACTTGACTTCCTTCATATCTTCGACGTGGCCGCGATAAGCGCTCCAACGATCGATGATGGCGCCAGTGGGGCAGACCTGAACACAGGCGCCGCAGGAAATACAGCTGCTCTCGCCGAGGGGATTCCCCAGATCAGCCACCAGGATGCTCTTCGCACCGCGTTCTTCGAAGCCGAGGGTGAAATTTCCGGCTAATTCGTCACAGGCACGAACGCAGCGGCGGCAAAGAATACAGCGGTTGTGATCGATGATGATATAGGGATGGCTGGCATCCACTTCAAAAGGCTGCCAATTTGGGGTTAAGGCCCAGTGGGTCATCCCTTGGCCGTAAGCGGCGTTCTGTAATTCACAATCACCGCCGGTAACCTGACAGAAGGGGCAAAAATGATTTCTGTCGCTGAAAATCAGGGTTAAGATGAACTTTCGTGCCTTGAGTACTTTTTCGGTATTGGTTTTTACAACCATGTTTTCATATACCGGCAAAGTACAGGAAGTCTGCAACGTTCGTGCACCTTCAATTTCAACAACGCACAAGCGACAACCACCATACGGTGTTAAAGCTGGGTGATCGCATAAGGTAGGAATATCAATTCCAGCAGATTGTGCCGCTCGTAAAACAGTTGTTCCTTCCGGAACCTGGAGCTTTTTTTCATTAATTGTAATATTGACCATTATGAGCCCTCTTTAAATCGTACTTTCTATGACAGTGTAAGCTAGATTCGATGTCCACTCATCGGACAGGCGCCCGAGGGACAAACTTTTAAGCGGATGTGAGCTTCCACTTCCGCACGGAAGTAATTCATGATATCCCGTAAGGGAGTCCCGGCAGTTTGCCCCAGGCCACAATTGGACATTTGGAACAAATTGTCGCTAATTGACTTGAGGTCATCCAGCTCCTGAAGGGTTGCTGAGCCTTCTGAAATATTGGTGAGTATTTCATAGGCACGCTGATTCCCAATTCGGCAAGGGTTGCATTTTCCACAACTTTCTTTGCGGAAGAAGTTCATCAGCACCTTGGCAAGATCAACCACGCAGGTGGACTGATCACAAATCAGGAGGGCACCGGAGCCTAAGGCAACACCGGTGTTATTAAAGGAATCAAAATCCATGGGGGTATCTTGCAGGGCGGCAGGGATCATGGAACCACTGGACCCACCCGTTTGTGCTAATTTGAGCGTACTTCCTGCGCGCATGCCTTTCCCATATAGGGATATGACTTCCCGCAGGGTAATGCCCATGGGAACCTCGATCAAGCCGGTATTATTGACATGTCCCATGATGGTATACACTTTGGTTCCGGGACTGCTTTTGGTGCCAATACCTTTGAACCAATCTGCTCCATTACGAACAATAGCTGGGACGTTTGCTAAGGTTTCCACATTATTGATCAGGGTGGGTTTACCCCACAGCCCAGAGGTTGTCGGGTACGGCGGGCGCGAACGAGGTTCGCCTCGTCTGCCTTCCATGGATTCCAACAAAGCCGTTTCCTCACCGCAGATATAGGCGCCGGCACCGCTGTGAACATGAACATTGAAGGTGAAATCTGAGCCAAAGATATGCTCACCTAAAATACCCATCTCCATAGCTTGCTCGATGGCCAGCCGCAGTCGTTCCTGAGCCAGGGCATATTCACCACGCACATACACGTAGCCTTCACTGGCTCCTACGGCGTATCCGGCGATGGCCATGGCTTCGATCACGCTGTGAGGATCACCTTCAATCAACACCCGGTCTTTGAAGGTTCCTGGTTCAGCTTCATCGGCGTTACAGATGACATATTTTTGTGCGCCCTTGGCCGAGGCAACAAAACCCCATTTCTGCCCGGCAGGGAATCCAGCACCACCCCGCCCGCGAAGACCGGAGTTTTTGATCAAGCTGATCAATTGTGTGGGATCCATCTCTGTGAGGACTTTTCCAAGAGCAACATAGCCATCATGCATAATGTAATCATCAATGCTGGTTGGGTCAATCAAACCGGCGCGGCTGAGCACAATACGATGCTCTGCCGGCAGGGTGCCTTTTCGGGCAGCTAACCAGGCGATATGACCGGAGAGTTCTTTTATCGGGGCTTGATAATCAACTGCGATACGGCCTTTGTAAAGATGTTCTTCAACAATAAATGGCACATCTTCTGGTTTGACCGGTCCGTAAATGACAGCTTCCGGATAAACAATTACAATGGGAGCGGCGTCATTTCTGCCTACATCACCGACCATGGTGAGAGAAATTTCCTCTTCCATGTTGAATTTTTTGATTTCCTGCTGAAGACGGTTATATACATCCTGAGCACCCAGTTCCATGCTGCGAGGATCACTTGAGACTAATACCATTGAACGATACGGTTTCATGTTTCCCTCTCCTAGTTGTATTTCGATAAAATATCGGGAACTTGATCAGGTGTGACGTTGCCGTAGATATCTTCATCCACAACGACAACCGGGCCTACACCACACAACCCCAAACAACTGGTTGTGATTAATGTCCATTTGCCGTCTGATGAGGTATCGTCCTCAGCGAGGTTAAGATTCTCTTGTAAAGCTTGCCATACTTCGCGCCCACCGACTACATGGCAGGGAGCGCTTTCGCAAAACTGAATAACATGCCTGCCGCGTTTCTTGGTGGATAACATCCTGTAAAACGTTGTTACTCCAAAAAGCTGGCTTTTAGGAGCCTTAATCATGCGACTTATATGTTCGAGTGCTTCACTTGGAACATAGCCCAATTCTTTATTGACCTCATTCAGAATTGGAATCAGTTCGTCTCGGGTTGAGCCGTACTTCTTAACTATTGTTTCAACTACCTCAAGTACTTTATGATTATTTCCGTTTTGGTTGGTCATGTATTCACTCCACGTATGGTTTGCAAAACAAGAGAACCGGTTTTGGATAATCTTGTTATTGGCTCGTACTAGTTGATTTCGATGGCGTTGAAATTACAGACTTGGGTGCAGATTCCACAACGAATACAAGTATTCATGTCAATCGTATGGGTTTGGCGGCGTTCTCCAGAGATTGCATTGACCGGGCAGTTTCTTGCACAGACCGTACAACCGGTACATGCGCCTTCCACGATTTCATAACGAATTAAGGCACGACACGATTTTGCAGGGCAGCGTTTTTCATGAATATGGGCTTCATACTCATCGCGGAAATGTTCCAGTGTGCTGATGACAGGATTGGGAGCTCCTTGTCCAAGTCCGCACAGGCTGGTGGCGCGAATTTCTTCACACAGCATTTCCAGCTTGTCGATATCACTGGCTTCACCCTTGCCTTCACATATACGGGTGAGGATTTCCAGAATGCGGCGATTCCCAACACGGCAGGGAACGCATTTCCCGCAGCTTTCATCCTGGGTGAAATCCATGAAGAAACGGGCAATATCGACCATGCAGGTATCTTCGTCCATGACGATCATACCGCCGGAGCCCATCATGGAGCCAGCCTGGGTTAGGGATTCATAGTCAACGGGCAGATCCAAATACTTCTTGGGGAGACAACCGCCCATTGGGCCGCCTGTCTGAACTGCTTTGAAATCCTTGCCATTTTTAATACCACCGCCCACTTCGTAAATAATCTCACGCAGCGTGATGCCAAAGGGGACTTCGATCAGGCCGGTATTAACCACATCGCCAGCCAAAGCAAATGTTTTGGTACCTTTGCTTTTCTCGGTTCCCATGGATGAAAACCATTCAGCACCCTTCAAGATAATCTGGGGCACATTTGCATAGGTTTCCACGTTGTTGTTATTGGTGGGTTTCTTCCACAGGCCGCTGGTGGCAGGGAAGGGAGGCCTGGTGCTGGGTTCGCCGCGCTTGCCTTCAATAGAAGCGATCAAGGCAGTCTCTTCACCGCACACGAAAGCGCCGGCGCCCATACGAACTTCCAGATCAAAGGAAAAATTGGTTCCTAAAATATTCTTACCCAACAAACCCATTTCCTTGGCTTGTTTGATGGCAAGACGCATGGTTTTTACGGCAATCGGATATTCAGCACGGCAGTAAATATAACCCTGCTCTGAACCGGTTGCGTAGGCGGTGATGATCATACCTTCGAGCACAGAATGGGGGTCGCTTTCCAGAACGCGACGGTTCATAAATGCACCAGGATCGCCTTCGTCGGCATTACAGAGCAGGTACTTGGGTGTGCCTGGTGCAGAGCGGGCGAATTGCCATTTTTTACCAGCCGGGAAGCCAGCGCCGCCACGACCACGCAAGCCGGATTTTAAAACTTCATCGATCACCTGTTCAGGTGTCATCTCTGTCAAGACTTTCCCCAGAGCCATGTAGCCATCTTCGGCGATATACTCTTCGATGTTTTCTGGATCGATCTTGCCGCAGTTGCGCAGAACAACACGTTTTTCCTTGGATTTTGGGGGTCCAAGTTCTTCATCGACAGCGACTTGTTGTTCAATACGTAGTTTTTCTACAATTCTGCCTTTTAGGAAGTGTTCCTCAACTAAAAATGGGATATCCTCAACTTTAAGGTTCGCATAATGTACTCCTTCGGGATAAACCATAAGATCCGGTCCAAATTGGGTCGGATTACCGATGTGGGATGTCTCTAAAACCTGAATTTCGTCGATCAAACCCTGAGCCACAAGTTCATCATTTAATTTATCGATGATCTTATGCGCTCCTTTTTCAATACAAACTGGATCTACTGATACCAATATGTGTGCACGAAAAAATGGCATTTCTTACCTTCTGTTTCGGTCAAAATTCGATTAATGACCTTGAGATTAAAATTAGGATTCGATGACGAATTCTTTAAGAATTTTGCCACCGAGGATATGTTCTTTGACGATTTTTCTTGCAATATCTGGCGTAACTTTGCCATAAGACACTTTAGCCTGTTCGCCAATGACAATTTGAACGATCGGTTCAAATGAATCTAGGCCAATATTACCTGTCTGACGGATTACAATGCCTTCAAGTTTTTGATCTTCAATGAGGTTAAGAAACTCTTTTAGCGTTTCTCTTGCACCAGCCGCAATGCCTACAGTGCCCATACCAATGATGATTTGAGTATTGCCGGCAGTTGATTTCGCTTGTTGGTTTTTTAGAGCTTCTTCACGAACGCGCTTCAAATCTTCCAGGGATTTTACTTTCGACATTTTAAATCTCCAAATTGATAGATTATTTTTATCCGGCTTGAATATCCTGAATGCCTTCTTCGAGATACTCCCGAATGAATTTCAAAACGGATGGATCCGTTAATGACACACCTTCAAGTTCCTGTTTAATGGGCAGGTCATCAAATTCAAAAACTAATTCGTCGACCTGATATCTAAAAATCCAGTGAATTTCTTGATACCCAATTAACAAGGTCAAAATTGTATTAGCTAAATCCCCTAAGGGCATGCGGTCAATATGATCAAGTTGGAAACGTACAAATACTTTGGTTCCTACTCCAAGTTCGGAGTTGATCGTGAGAAAACCGTTACAAGCTTCGGCTGCTGCTTTGAAGAGAGGAATCCCCAATCCAACTCTGCGGGTGGTACGGCTGGTTACAAAAGGATCCACGATTTTTGTAACCATTTCGGCATCCATCCCTTTGCCGTTATCTTCTATGTTGATATCGAGCCAATTCTCCTTGCGATTTTCAAAAATGGTAATGATCATCAAGGTTGCACCGGCTGCAACACCATTTTCTGCGATATCCAAAATATGTAAAACGAGTTCTCTCAAAAGGAATACTTCCTTAGTTTTGCAACTCTTTGATCAATTGCGGCATTTTATTGGGGCGAACGCGGCCGAACACTTTATCATCAATCACGATCACTGGTGCTTGACTGCATGCACCAACACATCGACAAATTTCCAGACTGATTTCCCCATCGGGTGTAGTTTCACCCGGAGCAATGCCCAAAACCTGCTTGGCTTTATCAATTAACTGTTCTGTGCCGCCAACATAGCAGGCAGTACCCATACAGAATTTGATCACATGCTTTCCAGTCGGTTGGGTTGTAAAAAATGAATAGAAAGAGATAACCCCATGAACTGCTTTTTGAGGAACTTGCAAGCGTTTTGCTACATAGGCCTGCATCGGTACTGAAATGAATCCAATCACTGATTGCATTTCATTCAGAACTACCATGGTTGAACCAGGCGTATCTTTATGTTCATCAATAATGCGGTCAATAGTTTTTAACTGTTGTGCATTCGCGAGGGGATCGCTGTCAGGGATCCGTTCAAGGATGTCTACCATTGTGACTCCTACTTCCTTCCATTAAAGATTTTTGATTTGTGAAATTTGGCACGAAGTACCCGTATTAGTTTACCGCGAAAATGCGAAAATGGTCAAATAATAAATGTCACTTTCTTGTGCATGTAAGATCATAAACTATAAATAAGATCAAATAGGTGAAATATAAAAGGATCTTCCCTGTTGATTTTTCAAGGCAAGCTTTATCTCTTGAAAAGAAAGACTCTCCATATTCAGCCTCAAACTTCCCAGTAAATCGGCAAGGTAGTGAACGTCACCATTTTGCATCAAGGGGTATTTTTCAATTTGCGGGAATTGTTTTTTTGCTTCTATAGGCGAGAGATGACGGGAGATTTCAAGCAGGTCTAGCGGGGTGTCCGCTGGGACAAACCCCAGGTTGGCCAACAGTCCATTGGCTTTTCGATTGACATGGGCGGGGATAAACATTCCGCCGAGTTGTATTACAGTCTGGTAAGCTGCTTCGAATGATAAATCCACAGCGGTGAGTAATAAGCGATCCTCCGTGGCGATAAAATCGCCGGTTTCATCCACGATGAATTGTTCGCCGAAGAAATCCGGGTTGTTTTTTAAGAGCGGGAGATGCTGATCTACTATTTCTTGCCACTGAAGGGATTGTTCCAAGCTTTCAAACAAACATAGGACATGAACATCCTCAGCGGTTTGCACTTCCATTCCTGGAATGATGAGGAGCGGAACCCCAAGGGCTGCTTTTTGAACGGAAGCAATGTTAGCCGTGCTATTATGATCGGTGATGGCCAGGATATCAATCCCTTGGTGCACAGCTTCTGCAACAATAAGAGGCGGAATCATTTCAACGTCGGCACAGGGAGATACAACGGTATGCACATGTAAATCAGCACGATACGTATGCATGAGTTTATTTATGAAACCAAAAAATTAGGTATTTTGGAGTCCAAGACTCCAGAGTTTACCAATGACTTCATAATTTGGCAGGGGAGTTCCAAGTAGAATAATATTTTCCTCATTGGCCTTTGCGATGGTGCCTCTTTCCGGTTGAGCGCCTTCTGTGATAATAATTGCGCTTAATTCCAGCAAAGCGGCAACAGCTACAATATTGCTGTGCGCTTGCAGGGTGATCCATATGCCTTTACTTTTAGCGCCGGTCATTACACAACTCAGTAAATCGGAACAATATCCTGATGTTGGCTCAACATCAAGAACCTCTCTTGGTTCGGTATAGGTAGTTAGGTTAAGTTCATCAATGATTTGCTGTAAATTCATAAGTTCCTCGCAGGTTTATGCAGAATGACGTTCACCAAAGCCTTCATCGGTATCAAGGAAGATTTTCATTTTTAGGCGGGTTCCTCTTTCACTGCTTGATTCCAGAACAACGCTATCCACACAGCGTGCAATATTGGGCAATCCCATCCCAGCGCCAAAGCCAAGTTCCCTGGTTTCTTCGGTGGCGGTTGAATAACCGGGTTTCATGGCCAGTTCTACATTTTCAATGCCAGGACCTTCATCTGTGGCAACCATTGAAATAACATGGGGTTGGATTTCTACCCGGAGCGTACCGCCATTATTGGTATGGATAATCAGGTTCATCTCTGCTTCATAGGCGGCAATGCCACATTGACGGGCAAGTTGCGGACTAGCACCCAGCCGTAATAAGGCGCGCTTGATATTGGATGAAGCGGAACCCCCATGGGTAAAATCTTTTGGTTTGATGGTGTAGCGCAGAACGAGACTGGATTTATCAGAGGCAATATCTTCAAAAAGATGACTAGCTCTGTAACGTTTCAATTCTTCGGAGGCGTAATCCCTTTTTAGCGCACGCAGTACACCGCGGGTGACATCGCCCTTTGTGATTACCCCAATCAGATGCCCATCCGGATCGAGAACAGGCAATCGTCCAACCCTTGAATTGACAAAGGTTTTTAGCGCTTCAACAACTGGAGATTTTGCCTGAACTGTGATGGGATTGGGGGTCATATACATTTTTACGCTGGCATCAAGATCCGAATTACACAGACAGTGGATAAGATCTTCCATACTCAAGACGCCAACTAGCTGATCGTTGTAAACAACCGGTGCACCGGAGATTCTTTCCTGGCGCAACATTTCCAACGCATCACTCATTTTCATATCAGTGGTGAGCTTGCGCAATTTGCTGCTCATCACATCTTCAATTTTTAATTCATAGGATAATTCTTCAACGCGGGTAATTTGCTCAGCAACTTGGTCATTGATGACAATTTTGCGATTCTCCGAGTTGGGTTCATTCATCAGAAACCTCTGGAACTTATGGCTGATTATTCAAGACTGGTTAGGCCGGATTGATAAAGCCTGCCGCATAATTCGTACATGCCATGAGGGGAAGCAATCAGGGCTATGCCTTCTTCCGACGCGAGATCAATGGTTTCTTGTGGGGGCATTTTCCCCCGAACAAAAACGATAGCTGCAATATCTGCCATTTGGGCTGTGCGCACGACTTGAGGATTGCACAATCCTGTGATCAGGACAGCATCTGGACGGATGGAAGCCAATACATCACTCATCAGATCAGCGCCAAAGGCACCTTTCACATCTCTATCCAAATTTGCAGATTCGTTTATCAGCTCGCCGTTGATTAAAATTGCTAAATCTCTAACTTTCATATTCACCTTTACAGAAAGGAGTTTTGACCTTATCGCATAATTTTACCCTATTGTTTCATACAGTGGGGATGGTTTCAATGTAGAAATTGTATTTAATGACAATTTAAGTAGATTTGGAAGATGGATAGACTGATTTGGGATGGATTCGAAAGAATATGTTAAAATTTATTATTCTATGAAGAGAAGAGAAAATGAAATGAAGAAAAAAGTAGAGTCCGTAAAAGGCACACGCGATTTTTATCCTCAGGATATGGCCTTTCGAAATTGGTTATATGAGAATATTAAAACTATCTCCGAATCTTTTGGCTATAGTGAATGGGACGGTCCATTCCTGGAAAGACTGGAGCTTTATGCTGCAAAATCAGGGGAAGAATTAGTAAAAGAGCAATCCTTTGTTTTTCAAGATCGGGGCGGGGATGAGATTGCCTTACGGCCGGAATTGACCCCCAGCCTGGCCCGTATGGTGGCACAACGTCAGCGCGAATTGGTTTATCCACTGCGATGGTGGGCTTTCAGCCCATTTTGGCGTTATGAACGTCCTCAAAAAGGTCGCACCCGGGAATTTTTCCAATGGAATATTGACGTCATTGGCGAGAATAATACTGAAACCGATGCTGAATTAATTTCCATAGCCATTCATTTCTTCAAAAGATTGGGATTAACCGGGGAACAGGTCAAGATTTTTATTAATGACCGCAGATTGATGGACAATCAATTGAAGAAAATTGGTGTGCCGGCCGATCAAAAAACTGCAGTGTTTCGTCTGATCGACAGGCGGGACAAAATGCGCAACGATGAGTGGAAGAAATATGCGCTGGAGCTTGGGCTAACCGAAAGCATTTTTGATGGAGTCAATGCCCTTTTACAGCAGCCGGAGTTATATTTGGAATCTCCGGAATTAGTTCGCATGTTTGACCTTATTTCTGCTATTGGATTAAGAGAATATGTCTCATTTGATCCCAAGGTCATCCGCGGGTTGGATTATTACACGGGCATCGTTTTCGAAGCCCGGAAGAATGATAATTCGGGCCGTGCAATTCTCGGCGGCGGTCATTATGACAATTTAGTCGGTGATGTCGGTGGAGAACCTTTGCCCGGTGTGGGTTTTGCTATGGGCGATATCATGATTCGGGTTGTCCTTGAAGAGCTCGGACTTATCCCAGCGTTTTCAGAATCGCCGGCGGATGTACTGGTGACAATCTTTGATGAGAATAGTGTGGATCGGACATTCGTGTTAGCTCAGGAAATCCGTAATGCCGGATTGAAGGTAGTCAGTATGCCTGCCCCACAAAAATTACAAAAACAAATGAAATATGCGGATCGTTATGGGATCCCCTATGTGATTATTGAAGGGCCGGAAGAGTTGAAAGCAGGCACGGTGGTATTGAAATCCTTGAAAACTGGCGAGCAAGAAATACTTTCAACACAACATCTGGGCGAAACGATCAAGAAATTCCTTGCAGAACATCCAGCCCTGTGATAAAATCCTTTTGTTCTTGGTGCCTGTAGCTCAATGGCAGAGCACTGCACTGTGGCTGCAGTGGTTGTGGGTTCGACCCCCATCAGGCACCCCAAGAAAGGCCTTTACGGCCTTTTTTTGTTTAAGCTAGTAGGGCGGTGGTTTCCAAGGGAATTGCATTGATGCTGAGTATTGAGGATCAAGCCAGGAAAGCAACCCCGATTTATTGCGTGTAGCGACCACTTCTTTATCAAAAGCAATCAATAAAAGACTGATGCCAATTAATCCTGCCCCAATCCATTGTTCCAGGGACAATTCTTCCTGAAGAATGATGATGGCCAGGAATACGGTCACGAACTGTTCACTGAACCCCAATAATGCCGTTTGCAAACTACCCAAATGTTTGACGCCTTTAAACAAGGCCAACCTTGAAATCACGGTGGCAATAGCCATGGCGATCAGTGGCCAATAGGGAGTACCTTCCGCGGGTAAATGCGGTGAAAAAATTGAGAAAGCCAGGCATACGGTGAAACTCATAGCAAGCAGTGTATATAGAGTAACTGTGGGTGCAGGAACCTCATAAAGAATTCTTTGGTTAATAATCAGATGTAAAGCGTACAGAAATGCCGAGGCGACCATGAGCAGGGAACCGATTGGATCGACATGATTTGTTGCCGACCCCACCAGTAGATAAACCCCAGGCAGGGAAATCAGCAAGCGGATGATTGTCATTTTGCTCAGTTTTTGTTTATCCACTACCTGCAGCAGGGCGATAAAGATGGGATAGAAAGAATATAATAATTGGGCAATACTGGCGTTCATGCGAGAAAGGGCTGTGTAATACAGGATGGAACCAATCCCATTAATCAAGCCTGCCAGAAGACATCCTACAAGACCGATGGGGTAAATAGTGAATGCACCTTTGTTTTTTATGGAAATTAAAAAAATAATCAGAAGGGTTGCCAGAGAGGTACGAAAAGCAACCACAGCCAAAGGCTGAAAGCCAAACAGAATGGATTGTTTTCCAAGAATAGGGATGATACCCAAAAAAATTGCAGAAGTAAAAGCTGCCTGGATACCCTGGTTTCGCGGAGAATTCATGGATTGTTTTCCCTAATCAGGTCAACTTAAGAAGTTCACTGACCTCAGATTGTAAATCTGTCGTCATAAAGTCGCCTTTTTGCATTAAGCCGTGGATATGATTTTTCAATCTGATTTTTTCATTTGGTGTTAATTCTTTAGCTGAGATAATAATGACCGGGATGTCCTTGGTTTGATCATCTTTTTGTAATTCATCCAGAACACCAAAACCATCCAGTTCCGGCATCATTAAATCAAGAAGAATCAGACTTGGTTTTTGTTCAAGAATTAATTGAACACCGCTTATCCCATCGGCAGCTTCAAATAACTCAAAATTCGCCATACTTTGCAGGATACGCTTGATCAATGTTCTGGCATTAATATCATCATCAATAATAATAATTTTTGGATATTTCTCTACTTTAATCTTGCTAAGGGCAGCCAATAAGCCATCCTGGTTGAAGGGTTCCATAGTCGTTTCATTCAAGTTGATATCCGTGGACCAATCAGTACCCAGAATATCATTTTGAACTGGCATGGTATGACCCGTGCAGTTTATGACAACCACTTCATCTGCTTTGATAATGCCTGCTCGCATTAGTTTGGATACACCGGCAAAAGAGACAGCCGCTGCTGCCTCAACGGAAAGGCCTTCCATCTTGCTCAGAAAATGGATCATCTGATAAGCTTCTTCATCCGTTACGGATTCCATTACGCCATGGGTGACAGTTGAAAGTTTTTCAAACAAAATTTCATAGGTTTTTCCTGGATCACCGGTGGCCAGGGTTTCGATATGCGTCGTAGGAAATAAAACCGGTTGCGCAGTAGGTCTGTTACTTTTCCAGGCAGGAACCATAGGCGAGCAGCCTTCTGCCTGAATAATGGCGATATTTGGTATGCGATCAATGATGCCCATTCTTTTAAGTTCTTCAAATCCTTTGATAACACCAACTGGGCCAAGACCTCCGCTTACCGCTTGAACATACCAATCCGGCGTAATCCATTTCTCACGAATGGTTTTAGGGGAAAGCTTCATGGTTAGTTGTTCACAGATTTCAAAAGCCAAGGTTTTCATGGATTCAACACATGGGATGCTTTTCACCCCTAAGTCGTTAAACAAATTGCGCTGCTCAGCGAATTTACTGGCAATCAATTTTGTTTGATCATAAGAACCTGTGATTTTTATGACCTGGGTTCCATAAATTGCCACTTCGCGCATTTTTTCATAGGGAACCAGGCTGGTTAAAAAAGCCCAACATTTGATGCCAGCACGTGAGGCATACGCTGAATACGAGATGGCGACATTGCCTGTTGAGGCAAGTACCATTTCATTGATACCGGCTTCCTGTAAGGCGGTGATGGTTACAACAGCTTGTCTATCTTTAAACGATCCTGTAGGATTTTGTCGTTCGTCTTTATAAAATAGATTTCTATTGCCTAACATCACACCGAGATTCGATGCATGCAGCAGGGGGGTTCCACCTTCATCCATGGATATTTTTGGCTTGTTGGTTTTTACTGGCAGAAGTTGATGGTATCTCCAAAGGTCAAAGGGCAGATCACGAATTTCTTCAAGGAAGGATTGCTTCATTTCCGCATACGGATAGACAGCTTCCTGCCAGATATTATCGCAAATCGGGCAGCGTGGTTTTGCGGCGGAAAAGGGTGATTCATTTCCGCATTGCTTGCATACAATTTTTACTTGTGACGACATAAATTCCTTCTTGACAATTTTTTATACGAGGTTTAATGTCTCTTCCAGCTTGTGTAGTAAAGTCTTCTTGGATAAGAAGCTCTTGGAAATGAGCATATTATTAAACTCGCGTAACTGCGCGTATTGATCTGCGGTCAAATCTGCAGCCGTGAGAATAATGACCGGTATCTCAAAGAGATGTTCATCGGATCGAATCCGTTCAAGGATGGCAAATCCACTGAGATCAGGCAGGAATAGATCCAGAATGATGATATCCGGTTGATTATCGAGAATGATATTCCAACCTTCACGACCCGTTGTAGCTGCGAAGATTTGATATTTGGTGGTATCTTCCAGCATTCTTTGAACAAGCTCCTGATCATTTTCATTATCCTCAATGATCAGAACTTTCTTGATGCTGCCATCATGATTCAGGCGATTGAGAGAATTGACCATATCTGAATCGAGGAAGGGTTTAACCAGATAATCTGCAGCGCCCAGGCTGACGCCCTTTTCTTCTTCCTCTTGAATACTACAGATAATGATGGGAATATGTTTGGTATCCGGGTTGTTCTTTAATTGGTGCAGAACATCCCATCCATTGATATTGGGCATCATAAGATCCAACGTTATAGCGTAGGGTTGGACTTCAATAGCCTTTTCAACAGCTCTGGATGGATCAGTCAGGGCGATGATTTCATAATTATGATTCTTCAAAAAGCGTTCATACAATTCGATGATACTGGCATTGTCATCAATACAAAGTACTTTTTTAGCTGCCGGAACTTCTGGCGGGAATCCCTTAGCAACATCTTGCGGAATATTTTGGGGGATGCTTTGAGCTGCATTGGTATTTTCAAGCATGATGGAAAGATTTTTCTCGATACTGGCAGGATGGACTTTGAAAATATCCTTGTCCACGGTAATTTCTCGCTGCCGTAAAATTCCTGTTTCAGTAAGAATGGGAAGCGTGAAATAGAAAGTACTGCCTTCATTTATAACACTCTCAAGTAAATCAATTTCACCGCCCTGCATTTGAACCAAATATCTGCTGATATTCAGACCCAGACCGGATCCACCCGTTTTTCGTGTCGGTGAGTCATCGACCTGTGAGAATGGCTGGAAGAGTTTATCTTTACTTTCAGGAGCAATGCCCAAACCCGTATCCGATACTGAAATAAAAACTTCCTGAGTATGTTTTTTGGGATTTGTCCACAATTTGGCGGTTATGGTGATGTTGCCTTCTTCGGTAAATTTGGAAGCGTTGGAAATCAGGTTTAACAAAATTTGTCTGATTCTGGTTACATCTGCTTTAACAACTGGCAGATTTTTCTCAATATTTTGTATCAATTTGATAGGTTTATCTTTAATTAACCCAACGGCAGTGGAGAGGACATTATCAATCACTTCATTAATGTTGACGTCGGTAAAGGTGAGTTCCATCTTACCCGCTTCAATTTTTGAGAGATCCAGAATGTCATTGATTAAGTTGAGCAAATGAATACCTGAATTGTAGATAGCATTCAGATCCTGTGTCTGGATATCATTAATGGGTCCATCAATGCCTTTTAAAATTACCCGAGAAAACCCGATGATGGAATTTAAAGGCGTGCGCAGTTCATGACTCATGTTAGCCAGGAATTGGCTTTTAAGTCGATCTGCCTCTTCCATTTTGGTCAGGGCTAACTGGGTCAATTCATAAGAACGTGCATTTTTAATGGCAACGGCGATCTGATCAGCCAGAATAGTCAGTACCCTTACGTTTTCTTCCACAAAAGCGTTATGCTCAGTAGCCTGGATGTCCAAGGCCCCAATGACCTGATTATTACTAATCAATGGAATACCCATTTCGGAATGGGTATTGGGCAGGAGTGGGTTGGCAATAAACAGATCGCTTCTGGAAACATCATTCAAAACAATAGGTTTGCCCAATTCCGTACACTGGCCAATGACGGATTTGGAACCAAGTTGCAGGCGATAATGATTGGCTTTTAATTCACGACCGGCAGTTCCTGTGGATTCTTGAATTACGGCGTATTCACGGTCTTCGTCCACCAGGAAAATAGAAGCATGATAATATCCAAAGCGGGAACATAAGAGGTAGACAATACTGTTAAGCAGCGTATCCAGGGAAAGTGTGCTTGCGGAGTCCTTGGCGATTTCTGCAGCCGTCTCAAGCTCATTGGCTTTTCTTTCTGCATCCGCCAACAACCGTTGACGTTCGTTGTGCAGAGCAGCATTTTCCATAGCCAGGGTAAGCTGATTTGCTATCTCTTGAACAAAGATTTTTTCGTCTTCTGTCCAGCGACGGAACTCCGATTCATCAACAATTTCCAGGATGCCGCGATTGGTGTCTCCAAAGACAAGCGGGACAGCAATGGCAGCCATATCAGTTTCATCGGCATTGTTCGCGATGAATGAATTTTTCTCTAATGATTTCCGTCCAGCTTCTGTCCATGGCGTATCTGGCATCAGCAAATTCCCGGTTTCACCGAGGACATCAGGGGATAACATACGTATTGGATGCACGCTCTTGGAAATAGATTTAGAAATTTGAATGCGCTCATCTATGGAATAGGATGGGGGCTTCTGCTCCATTGATGAAATTTCTGGTTGATAGAAGAATTCGGATCCAGGAATAATCTGAACAAAGCCTTTCCAATTGACTTTCTTTTCATCCAACAGCTCAGGCATGAAGATCATGTGGGCAAGGACGTATTCTCCCTGGAATTTCTGAAAGGCAACTTCAATTTCAGAAGTATCGCTCGTATTCCTCATCACTGTATTAATTTTGGTTCTTGAATCAGGATGGAGCAGGGTTTGGTTTATCGGTTTCCCGATTAAATCACTGGCTTGAGTATTGAGAATGGATGAAATTTCATCAGAACAATAGGTGTAAATCCCCTGTTGATTACATTCCCACTGCCAACCGATTTCTTCACGAGTTTCAGACTCCTGCTGATGATAGGAATTTGGCAGGAGGTCTTCAGTGATATCGGAGAAAAGCTCATTTAATCTACTTTTTATTTGTTTCTGAGACATATTCGATGATCTCCTCTCCCAAAGCTAAATACTGTTGAGCAGCACGGCTAGTACTGGCGTGGTGCGTAATGGGTAAACCTGCGATGGGGCATTCACGTAGCTTGGTATCGGTATTAATGACAGTATTTAACAAGCCATTATTAAATGATGCACGCAATTGTTCACTTAACACTCTGTGGATTTTGTTGCGCCGATCCACCATGGTTAACACCAACCGATAAGTCAGTTGGGGGTTATATTTGGTTCGAATCATTTTGATCCAGGCCATTAATCCTTTTAATGCAAAAACCGAAAAGTATTCAGCCTGTGTGGGGACCAGAAGCATGTTGGAAGCTACCAGTGCATTTAAAGTGACTGCACCCAAGAATGGTGGGCAATCAATGATAACGTAATCAAAATCTTGAAAACTCTTTTTGATTGTCTCACGCAGAATGTACTCATAATTTCTTTGGATAGGCAGGAAGCGTTCAGAAAGACTCATCTGGTGGTTTGAGGGAATCAACCAAAGATTATTGATTTTTGTTTGTTGAACAATCTCATAAAAAGTTGTTGAATTTTGCAATAAACCAGCCACAGATTTTTGTGTGTGATTGGGATCAAACCCAATGGCCAAGGATAAATTAGCCTGTGCGTCCAAATCAATGATGCAGGTTTTATATCCTTTGTTAGCGAGTACTGAACCCAAAGACAAAGTAGTTGTGGTTTTTGCAACACCACCTTTTTCATTTGCTACTGCAATGACAAACATAGACCCTCAACTGTCAATAATTAGTATTACCTACTCTCTTATTACTCCAAACTACCTGTTGATCGTTCCAGGTTTTTGAAAATTACTTGTGTTCTGGTGGTCCTGAGTTCTTTTTGAATAGCTTCAATTGCAATACTCAGCATTTGCTGGGTATTGTTGGTGGAACGGAACTGGTTTGTGATTTCCATTACTTTTCTTTCCCTTTCAGCTCTTTTAACAGTTTGTTCGAAGAGTCTGGCATTCTCCAGCGCAATAGCAATCTGGTCAGATATTTGACGCACGATATCCGCTTCAGTTTCGTTAAATTCAAGGCCTTTCTGAACCACATCCTGCATACGAATAATCCCGATGGGTTCGCCACGAACCATGATGGGAACATCAATTATCGAGTGCATCATTCCATCAGCGTCGATTTCTGATTGTATAACAACGGGAACACCCGCCAGAACTTGATCAGGAATTTGTTCAATGGGGGCATTTTTTAGTGCATTTACGCCTTGTGGTGTATATTGATATGCCTGAATATATTTTTTATCGCTTTCTTTCTGCCATTCTTGACGTAGATAATGCCTATGGATGGACTCCATATCCTGCAAAGCACCGGCAGTTTCGGTATACAGGCGGTTGTTTGTAATCGCGATGGCGATCTGATCTGCCAGCGCACTGAAGAGTTCAATATCTTCATTGGAGAACGCATTTTCTTTTGTTGATTGTACATCTAGCGCGCCAATGATTGTGTCACCGACAATGAGCGGTAGGGCCATTTCAGAACGAGTATCAGGCAGGAACGGGTTGTTGAAATAGACCGAGTCTTCACCTACATTGGTTGCAATCCTTGGGCGACCCGTCCCGGTTGTGTAACCCACAATACCGACATGGCCAACCTTCAATTTGTGGTTATTTTTAAGCATTTCCTCGCCGCCCTTACTGTTTGCAGAGCGTAAGACAGCATATTCCCCTTTGTCATCCACCAAAAATACGCCAACATGATAGTAATTGAAACGGTCACTGATTAAGACCGTAACTCGGCGCAAGAGGACTTCCAAATCCAGCGTTTGGGTGATGTTACGAGCTACTTCAGAGATTGTTTGAATTTGTTGAGATCTAAGCCTAAGCAGCTTGTTTTGATCATTCAAATCGTGAGTACGAGCTAGCACACGGTCTTCAAGATCAGCGATCAGGGATTGAAGCTGCTTGGTCATCAAGTTGAAGACACTACTTAATGTTCCAAGCTCATCTCTAGATTTTATATATGATTTTGCGGTTAAATCACCGCTGGCAATCTTATCGGCGGTGATGGTTAAATCTGTAATGGGGGAAACGATATTTCGTGAAAGAATGATGGCAGCAATACTAGCTAGAGCGATCAATATGGAGGACATGGAAATCAAGGTCTTTCTTTGGTTTTCAACCCTGGCGACCAAATCTGACTGGTCATACGCATAAATTAATTTCCAAACCGACCCTTCAATTGGTATGGTTGCGCCGAGAACTTGCACTGGGCCAGTCGTATCGTTTAAATAGCCATTGAATGTAGGATATTTTTCCGGATTGGATAAGGACCGAAGTACGGAGGAATAATCCACATTGGATTTTTCCAATGTGCCATCAGGTAATCGTTTTTCCAGAGCCAGAAAATCGGTTTCCAATCCACTTAAATTCCTGAGCAAAGTATATTTTCTATAAGTGTTCAATGAATCGGACATAATAATACCGTAATCATCCACCAATAATGGCGCGGAAAATTCTCCATAGGAACGGTTATTGATTTCCAAAAAATAGTCCATAATTTTTGCATCATATCGCATGATGAAAACGCCAAGTGGAGTTTCAGTATCACCGGCAGCAAAAATTGGAATAGAAAAATCGATGTATGGATTTTGAAACCGCTCAAAGAGAATGGGCGATACATAGGCAGTTTTTTCAGTGAAGGGTCTTTTGAAGGATTCATAAGTTGACATGTTTGTGCCAACATTGATTTGAACAGTATGAAATATTGTCTTCCCCTTATTATCAATAATGGCCGAGCTGATCAGGAATTCCCTTTCACCAGAGGAAATTAAACTTTTTGTTGCGGTATTGATCGTGTTTTCCATAATGGAAAAGAAACTTGGTTTATCTTCCATCTTCATAAAGGATTCAAATAGGGGAAAGCTGGAAAGCCTTTCCATATTCGTTTTGTTGTTTTGAATGAAAGTAGAGATGGTTTTGGCTGTTTTTTGTCCGGCATAAGTTAAACCATCATAAGTCTGATTTTCGACAGAGGTAACCAGAAATTGATATTGGATCAAGGAAAAGATAACCACGGGAAGAACAATAATTGCTAATGCGCTGGTAATTAATTTTATTCTTAGGTTCGTTTGGATTTTTTTGGAAACCAAGAAATAAACATATAGACCAATAACCAAAGTTAAGACTATTGCAATGAATACAACGATCACAAGATCATTGATCTGAACGAATGGAGAATAACCGCTCACCAAGGCAGTTACCATACCTCCAATGATGCCCGTTATCAAAATAGTTTCACTTTGCTTATCAAACTCAATGATTGAGGAAAGAATTAACGAAATGAATAAAACAACTAATGCATTCAGGGGTCCCCGTTGATTGATTAAAAGTGCGATGATAATCATGGGAATTTGAATCGCCGCATTAAGTATAAATATCCTTAGTACAGGAGTATCCTTAAACAGAAAAGAACTAACCAGAAAAGCAGCTATTCCAGAAATTAGTGAAAAACCACTGATAATTGCGTAATACCAAATCTCAGTTTGGGAGGTTGCGCGAAATATTGTTGAAAATATTGAGTAGATTGTCAAAACTCCCAAGGTAATGGATACAATCACTGAGAGCAGGGAAATGATTTGAAGCTGGTTGGCTTCGGTATCCTGATCGGTGGGAAGGGTCAACGGTCGAGTATTTAGATTTTTTAATAATGGCGTTGTCATATTCTTTTCCGTATTAATTTCCAGAATTTTGGGTTAATTGAACAATAACCTTTGACAATCCAAACGCATTACCGATTTCTTCTGCGGTGGAACGCAGAATACCATCAATGTCAGTAGATGACCGCACCTTGGAGGACACGGTGGTTATTAAATGGTCCCTTGCACTTCTCATCTGCACTTCCTCAAGTAGGCGGGCATTTTCCACAGAAATGGACAAACGTTCAGTAATATTCTCAATCAATTGCTGAACATTTCCTGAAATTTGTGCCGAGTCAAATTCCACTTTCATCACACCAAGAACAGCGTTACGGACTTTAATGGGAATAATTAACTTGGATAAGCTGGAACCCTTTTTTCCTTTCTGTGAGTCGCGTATAAAGATTGGCAGTCCTGTGGTACGGATGGCATTGGTTTCATCATCCAATTCGCTTTGGACAGTAGAAAATACACCTTCAGAGTAGAGAAGATGATGTGATTTTCTTGCAGCTAACATATATTCCCGCCAGGATCTTTCGGTAAACTCCTTATAACCCTTTTCAATTTCAAAGATATTCCCTTGGTTTTCTTCATAGAACTGCAGTTTCTCGATCGAGCTGGATAATTGTTCTGCGATAATTTGAAATTGGATAATATTATCCTGTGTGAAAGCATCCAGGTCATTTTGATGAATACTGAGAATGCCAATAATTTGATTACGGCTTCTTAATGGGATGGCAATTTCTGAAAGTGATTCTGGAAGTAAAAAGTTTATCGATTGGCCACCGCGATTTACTGCAATACGGGTTTCTTGATGTTGAAATGTTTCTTGTAAAACCCCAATCTCGTTTAAGTTGACATTTTGATATTGGCGAAGCATTTCATCCACTGATTCGCCGCCTGCAGCGACAAGCGAGACGCGTCTTTGATTATTGGATAAAATATATATGCCTACATGATATAGATTTAATGCTTTCTGTAATTTTTCCACGGCGGATTGGTAAAGTACAGCCAAAGTCGGAATTTGGTTAAACTCCCGAACCATCAAGCTCAGGAATTCCATATTTTTGGTTTTTATATCTAAAAGTTGTTCTTGTTGGGTTAATTTTTCCCTGTTTAATTGTTTCTCAATTGCGCTTGATTCTATTCTTCGATAGTTTTCCAATATTTCATGGGTCAGATCATTTTTGAAGCGGTAAATTACCACTAAGAGGAGGACGATAACTAAGCTCATTATGGCAGAAGTGATTGCCCAATATGCGCCGCCGGTTGGCTTCAGATAAGTAACTAGTACTGATTGTGTTTCCGGTAGGTATGTAGTAAAAATTCCAAGAAGAAGATGGGTAAAGACGCTCAGTACAGATGTATAGATGGTTGTACGAAAATTCGCAACAAAGATTGAACAAATCACCAGTGCAAGAAAGATGGGAATATCTACACCATTTGCGCCAAAAATCAGTAACATTGATATACCAAGGTTAAATAAAGAAAACAATAAGCCATGAACACGGTAATATCTCGGTATATCGCGATTGAGCATCAGGGTCATGGAAAGTATGAAAATCAGGATTGCTATCACTCCAACGACACGCGTTTGATAGTTTAATGCAATTAATCCACCGGCGATCAGGAAAAAGAACCCAAGAAGACCGTTTAATATGATGGAAATTTGAAGAATTTTTTCTTGGGTTACTTCAATGATATTTTGCGGATTGATTTCATCCGGCAAGTTTCCTGGTGTAATTCGCTGAAAAAAACTCATGCCAAGTGCTCCTTGGAAAATTCTTTCCCTTGTTCATCATAGTCGGAAAACAACTTAATCGTCGAAGAGGTGACTGACGGGATTAAATTGACTTCTCGAAGTGTAGTTTTAATAATATCTTCCACATTAGCCATTTGAGTGAGCCTTGCGGTTAATTGACTAATTTTTTCTTCTTGGGCGGTTCTCAAATTTGCAGTCAATAATAATCTGGAAGATTCCAATGCAAGGGCAGATTGAGAAAGAACTGAATCAACAAATTCATATTGTTCTGCCGAAATGGTTGTTAAAGGAGTATCGACAAAAATCCTACCAATTTCATGATCCCTAAGAATAATGGGGAATTCCAATGTTTTCATATTCCCATCGATATCATGGATATTAGGATCTTCAAAATTGTAGCTTAATGTCTCATCGCGAGGAATGATGTTCCCCCACGTTCTCTCAAGAAATTGTTTGTTCAAAGCGAAAATTTCTTCAAGATCTCGTTGATTTTGAAGGAATAAGCGGCTGTTTTCCAAAGCCGTGGCAATATTATCAGCGATACCCTGAATTATAAGAACGTCGTCATCATCAAACGCAGATTCTTTGGTTGACTGAATGGAAATGGCACCCAAAATTGAATTTTTACTTAGGATAGGAATGGACAGCTCCGAGCGGGTCAGCGGAAGATGAGGATTATTAAATCGAACGGCTTCTTCACCAATATCCAAAGCAATTCTAGGACGATGATGGGCTGTCGTCCAACCAATCATGGATGGGCCGCCTACGCCAAACCGATGGTTCTCCATAAGCATTTTTTGTCCTGCATCGCCGCTGCCTGCAACTAAAACTGCATATTGCCCTGTTGGATCAATCAGGAATATCCCTGTGTAATAAAGATTAAGCTGATTGGTCATTCGATCCGCAATGACAGGCAGGACAGCTTCAACATCTTTTGCTGTAGAGATAGAACGAGCGATTTGTGTTGCAGTACGGATGTAAACGAGTTTCTTTTGAAGTGTTTCTTTATTGTCATTTAACTCTGTATGAAGATTCTCGTTATCTATCTTGACGTTTGATGAAAGAAAATCGAAAAAGTTAATGGAATTTTCAGTTGCTTTGAGATAACTATTGATGGCAACGATAATTACCATGCAAATGATGATGAAATACAGTGCAATGACCATCCAATAGGATTGGTGGTTGAATTGCTCTACTGAAAGCATGGGGTGAAGGGTTGTGAATTGATACAAAAGAGCGAAAACAACCCAGGTTAATGCGCCGATCGAGATGAGTACGGTGTAAATTTCTTTTTGGAAAAAGAGTGCACAAAGAATAAAATAAAAAATCATTAATATGGAGGCATCGCTGATAATTCCAAACAAAACCATATGCCAAATGGAATAAAGATAGATGCTTCCGATAAGGATGGCTATCTGGCTGACCGCAGGTAGATTGCGGATGAGCTTCAGCGAAGACAAACTAGCAAGTAACAAGAAAGTCAGGATAATATTGAGCAGTGGGGTGACGCCTTGCGTCAGGTATTCAACGATACTGACAATAAATAGAACCCCAACCCCCGCAATTGTGATAAAGAGAATATTTTCAAAGACTTTCTTTTTAAAGTCAGAGATGCTCTTTATTGGATCAGATGGAGGCGAAGAAAATTGTGCGTTTACAGTTTTCAAGTTCATAATAATGCCTCCTTGTTATTATCAGAAGGATTCTGGGCAAGTTCCTTGATTTCCGGATGGATGATAATTCGGGACCTTTGGGCACCCAAATGTTTTCCAATTTCAGTGGCTGAAGTTTGTAAAATAGTTTGGAAATCAACCGAACGCCTAATTTTGGTTGTAACGTCATAAATCTGCTTCTGACGTTCGATCTGAATACGGATTCTTTGGATCAACTCAGAGTTGGAGATGATGGACCCTAAACTGGAGATCAAGGCCTGGAAAAACTCTTGATAATTTTCTTGAATTGTGGCGGGGTTATCCGTACTGGTGTATAAAACGCCCAATAATCTGTTTTGATACATAATGGGTAAGGCAAATTCTGAACGATATCCGACCATTTTGTCTTTATCTTGAATATTCTCAATTGTGACATTTTCACGGCTTTGAGCAGCCTGACCAATGATCCCATCCCCATAGTGGATCACAGCTTTTTGTCTTTCTTCCGCCTCGCTTAAGCCAACACTGGCTTTTAATTCCACCGTCTGTGAAGTGAGAGGTGAGAAAATTGCCACACTGAAGAAAGGTAATGACCTGTGCAATTCTGTCACCGTGGTCAATAGAGCTTCTTCTGGACTTCCAGATCCGGAGACTTTTGTAGTGATCTCCTGTAATAAGCGATATTGAGTAAGGTTCCCTGTTGTTTGGGCAAAGAGATTAGCATTTAGAACGGCTGTAGCTAATTGATCAGCTAAAATCTGCAAAATTTGAACATCCTCAGGCGAGAACGCATTTTTTTCCGTACTCTGGACATCAATAGCACCCAGAACCAGTGTACCGATGGAGAGTGGGATGGCTAACTCTGATTTTGTATCCGGTAGTTGAGGATTAGGATAGTAATTTTCAGTCAATGTGACATCATTGATAATTTGCGGTTTATTAGCAGCAGTCGCCTGCCCGACAACAGAGGAAGACCCGACGGCGAGTTTATGATGGGCTTCTTTAAGGATGCGCCCAGCTTCTCCCGTTGATTCTTTCAATTCGGCGAATTCTTTGAATGCGTCCAACAAAAAGACAGAGGCATGGTAAAAGCCAAACCTTTCGCGAATTAGGTTGATGGAGGACCTCAATAACTCATCCAAATCAAGGGATGCACTGGTATCTCTGGCAATTTCAGCCGTAGTCTGCAACTGTTGGGCACGAAGCTCAAGGGTAGATAGAACAGCTAATCTCTCCAGGGAGGATTTAACTACCTCAAATAGATTGGAGTAAGGCTGTAGGGCAGTCTCCGAAACGGGTGCGGAAGATCTGGAAGCCAGTACTACAACCATGGTGAGTTTGTTATTTATTTGGATTGGATAAATTGCTGAAGAGGTACAGTTATATTGAATAAAATAGGCTAACAGACTATCAAGCTCGGAGCGGACAGAAAGGTCATTCAAGATAATCACAGGTGAGGCATACAATTGATCGACAATACGATCGATGTTGACCTGGTCTGAGAATCTGATTTTTCGCCAGGGTTCAATGGGATCATATAGAAAATTGGTTGCAAGATGATCCTCTTCCATTAGGAAAATTCCACTCAGGTAAGATGTTTGGGTTAGGGTTTGTTGAAGAATTTCCGAGACCTCATTGACAGATTTTGCCTGGGTTACCTGACGGCTGGCACGGTAGAGAAGGGTTGTTTCTTCAAGGTTGATCTGCGCTGACTCCAGCAAGAGTGTACTTTGCAGACCGGATGCAATCTGATTTGAAATGGTTTGCAGAATGGGAAGAATTTCTTCATCAAAGGGTTGGTGTTTTGGGCTCTGCAGGTATAGGGAGCCTAAAACCTGGCTAGCAAAGGTAATTGGAATACTGGATTCATGCCGTGCGGATTGCGGTAATGGATTCTCGGTACTTTCATCTTCCAGATTATTGGTTTCGATTTTGTTGTTATCAATTGATTTACTAACAATGGAGTCTGTCCCCAGTCGGATACGAGGCCGGATGGGAGAAAAGTAATCTGAATAGTTTCCAGTTTCTCGTTGAAGGACTGCGTTAGCTCCTTGTGGATCAACCAGATAAATGCTCACATAAGTATAATGGAAGCGATCCGCCAGCAGAGTTGCAGATTGGCTGAGGAGATCTTCCCTTTGGGTGGATGAAGTTACAATCTGCATGACTTCTGACGCAATACCCAATTGCTCAGTTCGGTTTTCCACTTTTTGTTCAAGCGAATAATACAAATCTGTGATTTGTTCTACCATCTGGTTGAAAGAGTAAGCTAGAAGGCCTATCTCATCGTTTCGGTTCACTACAGCCCTTTGGTTCCAGTCCCCTAAGGAGAAATCGCGGGCATGCTCAGAGAGGCGTACCAACGGACGGATAATTCTGGAGCTGACGAAAAAGACCAGAGAGGCGCTGATGGTCAAGGATATCGCTAAAAGCAGGAAGTTAATCGGGCCTAACAAACTTACTTGTTGAAAGATAATGTCTTGAGGTAATTCCAGGATAATTGCAAGACCAATATCGCCAACTTCACGCAGTGTGCCTACGACTTCTACATTATCATAGGATGAATAGGTGGCAAAACCAGGACTGTCCATTTTTTCCATGGCAGATTTGATACTTGTTTTGTACTCATTTGGGAAAGATATGGTCCTAAGAGAACCTGGGTTCATGCTGTCAATGCCTACCAGAGTCTGGTCCTGCATCAAGAAAAAGGATCGGGCATTTGGATAGAAGGAATTGGATGTGTCAATGGCGCGGCTGGAGTTTTCATCTATGTAGGTGGCAACCAGTACATAATCTTCGTCAGCAAACTCGATTGGAACGGTAAAGAAAAAAACCAATTCATTACTGTACATCGGGGATGGATCAAAAAGCGTATAGGAATAGGGCTCTTCGTGGCTCAGAATCTCAGCGATGTCTGGGTTGATGGCGAAGTTTGCATTTTGCCAGGTTGAATCTGAGGAAGCGATAACCTGTCCATCTCTCGAGAAAACTGATAATTCCGAAAAGGTAATATTTTCTTCAAAACTGTAACCACTTCTTGAATTTTCCAGAAAAACAAGAAAACGCTGGTTTGTAAGAAGGTCTTGGGGATCACTTATGTAATTAAGGAAATTTACCTTGAATTGGTCAGAAGCGGATAATAGTTGCAGTACTTGCTTACCTGATTCATTAATATTTAAATAATGACTTACGTTTTCATTAAGTAATGCATTCATCTGAGTTTCTGCGTTTTCTTGCAGAACTTGCCTTGTGCGGATGATGGTGGATGAGCCAACTAATAGCAAAGGAATCAAGGAGATCAGTAACAAAATAAATACTATATTCCTGGCCAGGCTGCCTTTAAATTCATATGCCCGATAAACAGGATGTGTGATGGATGATTTTACCGACATAAGAATGAATACTCCTTAAGTTAGATCCCAAACCGGTTGACCAGATAAAATTTTATTAATCTGATCAGGAAATTTGTCGGGAGAGAGCGGTTTTCCTAAAAAACCATCAAACCCAGCTGTTTTGGCTCGAATTAGTTGTGTTTCACTGACTTCAGCAGTTACCGCGATAATCGGGACGCACTGCAAAGTTGGTGATTCGGAGATTTTTTTTAATGCGCTGTAGCCATCTTCATAGGGCAGACGGATGTCCATTAGGATTAAATCAATTTTGGGGAGGGTATCGGCAAACTCGACCACTTCATATCCGGATGTTTTCCATTCACAGTGAATTCCCATATGACCCAGCATGCGGGCAATAAGAACAAAATTTGACACATTGTCTTCCACAACGAGCACAAATGTGTCATTGGGTAAACTCTCATTTTCTTTGAGGATAAATCTTTTTTCAATAACCATAATTTGCTCTTAGAATAAATTTCCCAGATGTTGAGGATTGCGTAAATTCATAAAGCCTTCAATTTGTTCAATGAAGGAATCCACATTAATTGGCTTGGCAATAAACCCATCACAACCAGCCAGTAAACTTTTTTCCCTATCCCCTTTCATAACATTGGCTGTAATTGCAACAATAGGTACGTTTCTGAATTTTATATTCGATTTCAACTGCCTGGTCAATGAATACCCATCAATATCTGGCATGTTAATATCCATCAGGATCATGTCCGGGGTACTGGATTCCAATATTTCCAATGCTTCATAGGCATTTTCAGCTTCGAGAACTTCATAGCCCGAATATTGAAGGATGCGCCGAACGAGGATTCGATTTTCAAAATTGTCTTCAATATGCAGGATTGTGTGGTTGGTAGTTGCCATGATCTCCCATGAATCTCATTAAGGTAAGGAAGGTTGGTCAAAGTTAATACAAACAATACCTTATTATTGTACATCAATCAAAAGAAAAGACTACCGTTAATTCCCTACCTATTTGCAATACAATTTCCAAGCAAAGGTATTCCCTCTTCATTTAGGTTTATATCATTATATAACAATTAGGGGAATTTCCACTTTTCTTTAAATGGGCTGTATCTATTGTGCATTGTGTCAAACATTATTAAAATAAAAAACCCTTCACAATCAATGAAAGGTTTTGGTTTTGAAGAGCGGGTGATCGGATTCGGACCGACGAATGGTAGCTTGGGAAGCTACTGCCTTACCACTTGGCTACACCCGCAATATGGTAGTATTATATTTTCACCCCTGATAACTGTCAAGTATAATCGAAATGGCTGCTAAGGCCAAGTAAAAATGTCCTATAATCGAAGAGGCTATTCAATTCTGTTCTTTTGAAGTATGCTTAAAATGTTAACCTCAGATTTTTGATATGATATAATGCTATTCGCAAAACAGCGAATTGTTCAGTAGGAGATTTTCATTGGCATTCAATCCAATAAACTGGCTCATCGGTCTACTATCCCTAGATATTGGAATCGATTTAGGAACTGCAAACACCCTGGTCTATGTCAGCGGTAAGGGTATCATTATCAATGAACCCTCGTGGGTTGCCATCAATAAGAGAACAAGAGAACCTTTGCAAATTGGTGCCTTGGCGAAAGAAATGGTTGGTCGGACCCCAATGAATGTGATTGTCATTCGTCCGATGCGCGATGGGGTGATTTCGGAATTTGATATTACAAAAGAAATGCTGGGTTATTTCATCGGCAAGGCCCATGCTCAAACTGTTGTACCGCTGCCTAAACCGCGGGTGGTTATCGGTATTCCCTCTGGCGCAACCGAGGTTGAGAAACGCGCAGTTTTTGATGCTGCTATGAATGCTGGAGCCCGGGAAACCTATTTAATAGAAGAGCCTATCGCGGCTGCCATTGGCGCCGGGCTGCCCATCATGGAAATTCAAGGCAGCATGATTGTTGATATCGGTGGGGGAACAACCGAAGTGGCTTTATTATCCGTATCTGGCGTGGTTGCTTCGCGATCTTTACGGGTGGCTGGGGATGAACTGGATCAGGACATTGTTACCTATATCCGTAATAAATACAATTTACTAATTGGCGAGCGCATGGCCGAAGAGATTAAAATTACCATTGGTTCAGCCTATCCGCTGCCAACTGAATTAACCATGGCTATTCGCGGCAGGAACCTGGTGACAGGTTTGCCTCAGGAGATTGAAATTTCATCTGTTGAAATTCGTGAGGCAATTTCTTCTTCGCTGAATGTCATTCTTGAGACAATCAAAGATTCCCTTGATGAGGCGCCACCAGAGATCCTTTCCGATTTACTGGATTCTGGCATTTGTTTGGCTGGCGGCGGAGCCTTACTTAAGGGGTTAGTGGAGCGATTAACCGATGAGGTCAATATTCGTACCTGGGTGGCAGAAGATCCGTTGACCTGTGTTGCCCGTGGGGCCGGCATTGTTCTTGAAGATATCGAACTCTACAAAGCCAATAGATTATTGATCGATACCCAACGGTTACGGCAATAATCTCCAGTTTCCATTTAACGATTGAGTAGTATGAAACCAAAAATCAGCATACGCAATTGGCAAATTGGGGTAATCTTGCTTGTTTTCATCGGCATTATCCTGATGGCAGCGGGTGGTCTATTGCGTCCAATGATTAATACGGCCATTTCCCCATTTATTTGGATTCAAACAGGATTTTCAGAGCGATTCCTGGGTATCTATGAATTACTCACTTTACCGAGGGATACGACGGCGCTGCTTGAACGAAATTCCGAACTGGAAGACGAAATTGCCCGATTACAAACCGAAAATATCCAATATGAGCAACAATTACGTGAAGCTGACATCTTATATGCTTTATTGGATTTCGCCAGGGAAAAACCGGAGAATAAATACATTGCTGCATCCGTGATTGGGAGAGATCCCAGTCCGTTTTTGCATTACATCATTATCGATCACGGATCGGATGACGGTTTACGTAAGGGAATGCCAATTGTTACTAACCGGGGATTGGTGGGCCGGATTGATGCTGTAACCGCTGTGGCTGCCAGGGTTCAGTTAATCAGTGACCCGGATTCTGCGGTTAATATTTGGCTTGCTGAATCACAAACAGATGCAATTCTGACCGGCTCTGTTACGGGAGATTTGTTTTTGGATATGATTTCTCAAGAAAATAAACTAGCTGTTGGAGAAGTTTTATTCACTTCCGGTTTGGGGGGGAATTACCCCAAGGATATCTTGGTAGGTGAAATCACCAATATTCGTAAACGTGAGAATGATCTTTTCCAAATTGCATCCGTACAGCCATCCGTTGATTTTGAGAGTTTACGAGCTGTGTTGGTAATTACGAATTTTAGACCCACGGATTTAACCCCTTTACTCCCATGAGGAAAATATAGGTCTAGTGAGCTATTTTCTGGCACTCCCGGTTTTGTTTCTGGTGATGATGTTACAGATGGTCGTGGTCAATAAAATGTCCTTGCTATACGGCTATGCTGACATCATGTTATTGGTATTGATTATTTATGGATTACATCCAAAAGCAAAGCATGCTTTTTTTTGGGCAGTCGTGGCAGGACTGATGTTTGGATTAATCTCAAAATTATCTTTCTTTGTTCCCTTGTTGATTTTCTTTTTTATTGTTTGGGGTGCCTCCGTTATTAAAAAACGGATATGGCAGATGCCGATACTGGCCTACTTGTTTCTAGTTATTGCAGCCACTTTCTTATATCAATTTGGCAGCTTGCTAGCATTGAAATTTTCCGGAAGCCTATTACCAGTTGAAGAATCGATCAATCTAATTATCATTCCCAGTGTACTGCTGAATCTGATCTTTGCCATTCCGGTTTATTATATATTTAATGATTTTCTAGACGTAATGTTTTCGGAGAAGAAAATATGACAAACGAAACCAGAAAAGGGAAACTATCTCCTACCCGAATGAAACTTTTATTATGGGTCATGGGATCTGTATTCGTTTTTTTTATGGCACGGTTGGTTAGTTTACAGATCATCCAAGGGGCTGATTATTTGGCTCAGGCCGAAGAAAACAGGATCAGTAATATCAGTGTATCCACCCAGCGCGGTGTGATTTATGACCGCAATGGGTATGTGCTGGCCCGGAATATTCCTTCTTTTAATGTGGCAATCACGCCGGCAGATTTGCCCGAAGACGAGGCAGCTATTCAGGAAATTTATCGGCAGCTTTCCGAAGTAATTGAACTGCCTGTCAATCAAGGAGATCTTGAGGATGAAACGGCAATCAAGACGTTTAAACCCTGTGATAACCTTTTTGGTATCGAAGAAATTGTTTATATTGCTGATACAAACTGGCCCTTCAGACCAACCGCCATCGTATGCAATGTTCCCAGAGATATGGCACTCGTTGTGATGGAGAAGGCCAACGATTGGCCCGGAGTCACTGTAGAAGTTGAACCTGTAAGGGACTATCCAACAGGATGGCTCACATCAGAGGTGATAGGTTTTCTTGGGCCTATTACTGAAGAGGTGAAAGATCAATATGAAGATGCGGGATTTTCCGTTGGAACCGATAAAATTGGTTTTTCTGGTGTTGAATTCACGATGAATGATCAATTAATGGGTAAAAACGGCACCCGGGTTGTGGAAGTGGACGTTGGCGGCGGGGTGGTGCGTGATCTGGAACCCCCTGTGGACCCTGTGCCCGGAAACAATGTAAAGTTAACCATTGATACCCGCTTGCAGGTCGCAACGAAGTATGCCTTAACCAATGAGATGAGAGGTTGGAACGCTTACTTAAATGAAGATAGGATGACAGTGGCTGTTGTGATCGCCATGAACCCGAAAACCGGCGAGATCTTATCACTGGTATCCCAACCGACCTATGAAAATAATCGCATGGCACGCTTTATACCGGCTTACTATTATGAACAATTGTTACAGGATGAAAAGAGGCCTCTCTTTAACCATGCCATCTCCGGAGAACATCCTCCGGGATCAGTGTATAAATTAGCGGCTTCTATTGGGGCCCTAAACGAGGGTGTTGTAACCCTGAATCAGACCCTGGAATGCCCGGATGAAGGATTTATTAATGTTATTCAAAAATACAGTGAGAATGAAGCGGGGGTTCCCATTGATTATGTGTGTTGGTTAAAAACCTCCGGTCACGGGATGGTCGATTGGCGCCATGCGATTGCCTATTCCTGCGATGTTTATTTTTATAAAATTTCTGGCGGGTTTGAAGATGAGGTTCCTGTTGGGCTGGGTGTGTACCGCATGAAGGAATATGCGGAAGCCCTGGGGTATGGCAAAGCGACCGGCATTGAACTCCCCGGAGAATCAACGGGTTTGGTGCCTGACCCTCAGTGGAAACGAATCAATGCAGGTGAGAACTGGGCTACTGGTGATACCTACATTGCGTCTATGGGCCAGGGATATGTTTTATCCACTCCGTTGCAAGTACTGGTTTCGTTTGCTACCCTGGCTAACGATGGAAAGATGATGCAGCCGACCTTAATTCGGGAGATTTTGGATTCTGAAGGCAATGTTATTAAACCATTCACGCCCGTTCTAAAGCAGGATATTACGGTTGATCCTGTGATCGAAGTGTTTGATGCAAATGGTCAGCCTACCGGTGAAACCAAGACGGTTGATCCTGAGGTGATTGCCATGGCCAAAGAAGGCATGCGCATGGTTGTAGAACCGGGTGGTACTGTTCATAAAGAGTTTGCAGCGTTTGATCAAGTGGTACAGACTGCAGGAAAAACCGGTACAGCAGAATATTGCGACGATATCGCCAATGAAAAGAACTTATGCCAACGCGGCAGTTGGCCAACCCATGCCTGGTATGTAGGGTACGCTCCCTATGATGACCCTGAAATTGTTGTATTGGCTTTTGTTTATAATGGCGGTGAAGGGTCCAGTGTGGCGGGTCCCATAGTTCGTAAGGTCATGGAAGCCTATTTTGAATTGAAAGAGATTGATAATCAATAGTCCGAATCCTGAGGCTGTTAATTTGATATAATTCTTTGATATTGATTTAATCCTAGAACCAGTTTGGCGGAAAATGGACCAATCGGATATTCAACTTAAGGGCATTAAAGAAGGCATTCTGGTGACCGTTCGTGCCAAAGATTGGCAGAACGGAATAGAAGCATTAAATCAGAAGATTGGGGAGCAAAAAGCCTTTTTTCAGGGAGCAAAAATTGCCCTGGATATCGGCGAAATATTGGTTTCTGCGTCTCAATTGGGAAGATTAAGGGATGAGTTATCTGAACAAGGCATCACCTTATGGGCTTTACTGACAACTTGTGACAGATCCATTGATAATGCAAAATCTTTGGGACTGGATACCAGTTTGCCCAAACCGTCTGCCGGAACGAATCGCAAGACAGAACCGGTAATTCCGGATGGTGAATCTGCTGTTTTTGTACAAAAAACATTGCGCTCTGGGTCAAAAATCACCTATGAAGGGCATGTCGTCGTATTAGGAGATGTAAATCCTGGAGCCGAAATTATTGCAACAGGGAATGTCTTGATTTGGGGCAAACTACGCGGCACAGTGCATGCTGGGGCTTTAGGGAATAAGGAAGCATGCGTTTGTGCCATGGATCTAAATCCCACCCAATTAAGAATTGCCGATTTTATCTCCATCCCGCCAAAAAGAAAAGGCAAACCTCAACCGGAAATTGCAACGGTTGATGGCGAACAAATCATTGCAAAACCTTGGAAAGCATAACAGGAGAATTTATGTCAGCAAAAGTAGTCACCATTACATCCGGTAAGGGTGGTGTGGGAAAAACAACAACCACAGCAAATCTTGCTGTAGCCTTGGCTGAACAGGGTCAGAAAGTCGTCTGCATTGACGGAGATATTGGTTTACGGAATTTAGACGTTGTCCTGGGTTTAGAGAATCGTATCGTATATGATATTGTGGATGTGGTTGAAGGCCGCTGCCGCTTGAAACAAGCCATGATTCGGGATAAACGGAACACGGATTTGTATTTGATTCCGACTGCCCAAACGCGTGATAAATCGGCCTTAAGTCCCAGCGATATGAAGCAGATTTGTGATGAGCTGCGACCGGAATTTGATTGGATTTTGATTGATTCACCCGCCGGCATAGAACGCGGATTCCGCAATGCCATAGCCCCGGCAGACATTGTTATTGTGGTTACCAATCCGGAAGTTTCGGCAGTTCGGGATGCAGATCGCATTATTGGATTGATTGAGGCGGAAGGCAAAGGCCCAGCGCGGTTGATTATTAATCGAATCAATATGGATTTGGTCAAGCGTGGGGATATGCTGGACTCCGTGGATGTGCAGGAATTACTCGCCATTAAGATTATTGGCATCATTCCTGAAGATGAAAACGTCATCATCAGTACTAATCGAGGTCAGCCTATTGCCCTGGATAAAAAATCCAAGGTGGGTCAGACTTTCACGAATATCAGTAAACGATTAATGGGGCAGGAAGTACCTTATATGTCCTTGAATGGAAAAGATGATCTTTTAGGAAAATTAAGTAAAATGTTCAAACCAGGAGGGGACTAAGCCATGGATAAATTTCTTGAAAGTCTTTCTGGTAATCGAAAAAGCGCGCGATTAGCAAAAGATCGATTGAAGTTGGTGCTGATTCATGACCGGATCAACCTTTCACCCAAACTTGTGGATGAAATGAAGGATGAGATCGTTAATGTAATATCGCGTTATATCCAAATTGATCCCTCTTTGGTCCAAATTACCGTATCACAAGATGGTAGAGAGCAACGGCTGGTTGCAGATATTCCCCTTATCTCTCAGCAGAAGAATAGAATTGGATAAAACCCTTCATGCGTAGAGAGTTTTGGCGACACTTCGATTTCTTATTGATGGGAACAGTCGTTTTCTTATGTATATTCGGTATTATTCTCATTCGATCGGCTGTCGCCGGGAATGAAGATCTTGCTGATTATTATGTAAGGCAGGCTGTTTTTGTTGGTATTGGATTGGCCATTATCATGATTACGGCTGTCATCGATTACCATTACTGGCAGGCCCTCTCGGTTTTCATGTATGTTTTTGTTATCGGGTTTCTCCTGGTCATCTATGTTATGGGACAGGCCAGTTTTGGGGCTCAACGTTGGTTGGAGTTGGGTTTGATTGCTGTCCAGCCCTCTGAACTTGCAAAGATTGTCATAATTCTGGTGCTGGCACATTATTTCTCAAAAAATACACGGAAGGATCGAATTTGGGTATGGATCGGCGGTAGCCTGATCCTATCGATTGGGATTGTCAGTTTGGTGATTATTCAGCCAAATCTGAGTATTTCTATTGTGCTGATGGTCATCTGGTTCGCCATGTTATGGATTAATGGCTTGCCCACCAAATATATATTCATTTTTATGGTTATTGGATTGGTTATGGCGGCGGTGGTTTTTCCATTTCTGGAAGATTATCAGAAGCTGCGTGTGCTTACCTTTTTATACCCAGACCCCAATGCCCGGCATGGCAACAACTATAATATTGAGCAGGCCTTGATTACGATTGGTTCCGGGGGATGGTTTGGTCAGGGATATGACCATGCGACTCAGGTTCAATTGCGCTTTCAAAAAGTACGCCATACTGATTACATCTTTTCTGTCATGGCGGCTGAGTTTGGTTTTGTGGGTACTTTTATCATCACCTTCCTGATCTTTTTTGTAATTTACCGAATTTTCAAAGCAGCTCAAAATGCCGGGGATTTATATGGCAGCTTAATTTGTTATGGATTTGGGATATTAATGCTGTTCCAAACTATGGTCAATATTGGGGTGAACTTAAATTTAATTCCTGTTACAGGCTTAACCCTGCCGTTTGTCAGTTATGGCGGCAGTTCCTTGACGACCCTTTCCATTGGGGTTGGATTAGTTCAGAGTGTTATTATGCGTAGTAAGTTATATGATTCATAAAGGATTGGAGAATAATAGTGACAACAATGGAACCTGTTCGCGTACGCTTCGCACCCTCACCAACCGGTAGAGTGCATTTGGGCTCAGCCCGTACTGCTTTATATGATTACCTCATCGCCCGGAAAACCGGGGGACAATTTATTCTACGAATTGAAGACACGGATCGCAAGCGTTTTGTGGAAGGGGCTGAGGATGAATTAATTCAAGGCTTGAAATGGCTTGGAATCCAATGGGATGAAGGTCCGGATGTTGGCGGCCCTTACGGTCCGTATCGGCAGTCCGAGCGAAAAGAGATTTATCTGGAACATGCCGAAAAATTAATAGAAAGCGGCAAAGCTTATTATTGCTTTTGCAGTCCTACACGGCTTTCCGAAATCCGTGAGCAGCAGCAATTAAACAAAGAAAATCCGCATTATGATGGATTTTGCAGAGATCTTCCTCTGGCAGAGGCCAAAGCGCGTGTCGCCAATGGGGAGAGCCATGTCATTCGCTTTAAGACGCCCCACGACGGTGCAACCGTTGTCCATGACTTGCTGCGTGGCGAGATTTCCATTGACAACAAGCAACTGGATGATTCGATCCTTGTAAAGTCTGATGGCTGGGCTTTATATCATTTGGCCGCAATGGTGGATGACCATTTGATGAAGATTACGCATGTCATTCGCGGATCGGAATGGCTGCCGACTTTTCCTATCCATAGTATGTTATACCGCGCCTTTGGCTGGCAGGAACCGATTTGGGTGCATCTCTCAGTCTTTTTGAAACCCAGCGGTAAAGGAAAAATGAGCAAACGGGAAGCCGCTGAATTAAATCTAACCGGACACTCCATTTTTCTAAAAGATATGGAGGAGTTGGGGTATCTTCCAGACGGCATCAACAATTGGATTGCTTTGATGGGTTGGAGTCTGGATGACCATACCGAATACTTTTCCATGCAGGATTTGATTCAGGCTTTTGATATCAACCGCTTGAATCCATCCCCGGCAGCGATTAATTTTTCAAAACTGGATCATTTCAATGGCCTGCATATTCGCAATTTACCGTTGGATGAATTGGCAGAGCGTTTACTGCCGTATTTCAAGAGTGCCGGATTGAATGCAGATTTGGAGACGATTAAAAAGATTGCTCCCATCATACAGGAACGGCTGGTCACGCTGGATGAGTGTGTGGAGAAGGCAGGTTTCTTCTTCCATGCTGATATTCAATACGAATCGGATCAATTGGTTGGCAAAGGACTAACTGCAGAACAATCACTGGCTATTCTTACGGACTGTGAGACGATTCTGAATGGACTGGAAAACATAAGTCCTTTGACGGCGGAGGACCCTCTGCGTGAGTATGTGGAGGGGAGTGGTTATAAACCGGGACAGGTGTTTGGTATCTTGCGCGTAGCCGTTACCGGGCAAGTAGTCAGCCCGCCGTTGTTTGAAAGTATGGAAATCATCGGCAGAAAATTGGTGATGGAACGGATTGAGGCTGCGAAAAAATTCTTGCAGGAATTAGTCTAAGTTGGTTTGTTAAAAAGGGTTTCTGGAACCTAGACGGAATTTCTGGCTGATGGTAAAATGTATTCCGTGGTGGGGGTTCGTCTAATGGCAGGACAGCGGACTCTGAATCCGTATGTATAGGTTCGACTCCTTTACCCCCAGCTACAAAAAGCATCTGGAAACAGATGCTTTTTTGGTTAAAAAAACACCGGGCGATTGCCCAGTGTTTTACGATCATTATTACGAAGATTGAAAGGACTTAAAACTCGTCTTCCTCGTCATCAACCCATAATTCATCATCTTCTTCTTCAACTTCGTCCCATTCTTCGAGATCATCTTCCTGATCCCAATCCTCATCATCTTCAGCAATTACACTTGGGGAAAACGTTAAACAACCAGTATCCGGATCAATCTCAACGGCTGCTGCACTGCAATAACCGTCGTCAATAAATGCGCAATCAATATAGTGACATTTAATTCTTGGCATTATTTCCTCCTCTCTCTTACATTGTTTCTTTTAAGCGAAAAATATAAATAATAAATAAAGCGGTCATCAGTATTGCGGATATCACACAAAAGGGACAAATGGCGTGAATAACAAAGATCTCTAAATAGGTGAGATAAAGGCTGAATAAGAATCCAGCACATGTAATACCGAAACCAAGTTGAATCAGGATGTTTCGTAGATTGGGTTGTTTCAACTCCAGAAAGAGGAGCAGCATCAAGGCGATATATGCCAGTGCACCAAGGATGGAAACGGGTATACCGTAAATGGAAGAGTAGGAACTTATATTTACGGACCAACAATCGCCAATGCCCGGAAGGCACATTTCTGGTTTACTCAGGAATTTTATTAATGCAAGGTAAATTGCATCAATCAGGCCTAATATGGAAAGGACAAGGATCAGTTTTTTTGTTTGTTTGTTTGTTTTATTCATAGTTGTCTCATAATTGGTTCTTTCACTCAACAAGAGCACATTTTACCCTATTGAACCAGATCCGTAAAGTTAATCCTGTGTCAAATAGAATCTTATCCTGGCCGGGTACGATGAGCTTCCTGGACGTTAGGCAAATTTTCAATGCGGCTTAAGGCACGGCTTAATTGATTGATATCACATATTTCAACCACCAAATTTATGATGGCAAGATTGTGGGTGACTTTGAGATTAACGTCCAACAAGTTGATGTTTTCATTGAACAGAACCGCATACACATCGCCCATCAATCCCTGTCTGTCATAGGCTTTAACTTCAATGGCAACCGGATAGGTTTTTTGAGGTTCTCCCCAGGTCACCAAGATCAAGCGTTCTTTATCACGAACGCGCAGAATATTGGGGCAATCCTGTCTATGGATGGTCGCGCCCCGGCCGCGAGTAATGTAGCCGATGATTTCATCCCCTGGCACAGGTTTGCAGCATTTTGCAAAAGTAACCAATAACCCTTTTAAGCCCAGAACGGATATGGCATTCGCATCATTTCGGGTTTTTGTTGAAGCTGGTTTGGGTTCAAGGATGGGATCTTTTTCTTTATTAATCTCAGACAATCGATTAATAATCCGCCCAAGGGACAAATCCCCGCAGCCTAAGGCCACATAAAGCTCCTCAGCGTTCTTTATCTCAAAACTCTTGGCGATGCCATCTACATCCAGATTCTGTATCCCCAGTCGCTTTAATTCTCTTTCCAGGATCAAGCGGCCATGGGTGAGATTCTGTTCTCGGTCTTGTTTTTTGAACCAGGCACGAATTTTGGAGCGCGAGCGCTGCGTTTTTACCAATCCCAGATTGGTGTTTAACCAGTCCCGGCTGGGGCCACCTTGCTTGGCGGTTAGGATTTCGACTTGGTCACCCGTTTTCATAATGTAATCCAGGCTGACCAGTTTGCCGTTAATTTTTGCACCGCGGCAGCGATGCCCGATTTCGGTATGGACGTGATAAGCAAAATCAATGGGTGTTGACCCGGCTGCCAGATCAATGATATCCCCACGGGGGGTGAAGACATACACCTGATCCTCAAAGACATCACTCTTCATGCCATCGACAAATTCATCGGCATCATTGACTTCCTGACGCCAATCCATCAGTTTACGCAGCCAGCTTATGCGCTGCTCATAGACCTCATCCCTTTTGCCATGTTCTTTATAGCGCCAATGGGCGGCGATACCATATTCCGCGTTCTGATCCATTTCAACCGTACGGATTTGAACTTCCAGCGGTTTTCCATCATCATAAATGACGGCCGTATGCAGGGACTGGTAAAAATTATCTTTTGGGGCAGCGATGTAATCATCAAATTCATTAGGAATGGGGCGCCAGTGGTTATGGATGAGCCCAAGGACGGCGTAGCATGTTGGGATATCCTGAACTATTACCCGAAGTCCTCGCAGGTCACGGACCATCTCAAAGGGTTTACCTTTGCCGATCATTTTTCGATAAATGGAATAAATGTGTTTTGGCCGTCCGGAAATTTCCGAGCTGATGTTGTTTTCTTTAAGTAATTTGGTGATATCCACCATGATTTGTTCTATCTTTTGTTCGCGATCTGTTCGTCTTTCGGAAAGATTTTTGGCAATCTCTTTGTATTTATCCGGGTTGACATAACGAAAAGCCAGATCCTCCAGTTCCCATTTGACGCCCCAGATGCCAAGTCGGTTTGCCAGCGGAGCAAAGATATCCAGAGTTTCCTGCGCGATGCGCTTGCGTTTGGATTCGGGCATGTAGCCCAGGGTACGCATATTATGCAGGCGGTCCGCCAGCTTGATAAGCACGATGCGGATGTCTTCTCCCATGGCAATGAAAGTTTTTCGCAGGGTTTCGTTGCGCAGGTCTTTTAATCTGGATTTTTGTTGGACTTCCAGGTAATCATCATCGGTGCCGGTAAAGTCATCCCCGCGAGAGACGCGCGGTAAATGGGTTAATTTTGTAACCCCATCCACCAATTTGGCCGCTTCCTCACCGAAATATTGCGTGATATCTTCGATGGAAACGGTCGTATCTTCAACAGTGTCATGCAGTAGCGCTGCGATGACCACAACCGGTGGAACCCTCAATTCGGCCAGAATGGCAGCAACGGCCACACAATGGGTAATGTACGGTTCCCCTGAGGCACGAGTCTGACTTGAATGGGCTTCTTCAGCAAATCGATAGGCACGCATGATGATATCTTTATCAACAACGCTATAGGTTACCGGTAATACTTCCATTAGATCATCGATTTTCATAGATTCGCCATTTCATCCCAGGTAGATTGTGCATATTATACAATCGGAAAGCAAAAAAGAACGTGAAAATTCTATATAACTTTTGTTAGCAATTCAGCAAGGGGGATGTCATTAATTTGTTCAAGGATCAAATTTGCTTTCGAGAAATCAAGGTTTTTTGTCATCGGGTTGGGAACTGCCACTCGAAAAATCCCAGCCCGATAGGCTGCTACGATGCCATTGGAGGAATCTTCAAAGATGATGGCTTCATTGGCTGAGACTTTTCCTCTTTCGAGCGCCAGTAAAAATAAATCCGGTTCGGGCTTGACTCTTTGGACATCATCGGAAGTACAGAGGTGTGAGAAATAATGACGGATGGCTAAACGCTGCAGATGGGTATCCACCCAGGCAAGGTCGGAGCTGGAGGCCACGAGGCATTGTAAGCCTAATTTTATGGCCTGCTCCAGCACATCTATGACACCAGGTAAAGCAGGAGCTTGATTGATTATTTGCATCATATTGGAGTTGATTTGAGAACCGAGATGTTCGATATCTAATGGTTTTTGGACTTTTTCTTCCAACTTGCGCAAGAAATGGTTGTTGTCTTCATAACTTCCAATACAATAGGTATATTCCTCCATGGGAAGGTCGAACCCGTATTGTTGGTATGTATCGCGAATAGCGTAATAAATGGGAGACTCGGTATCGAGAATTAAACCGTCAAAGTCAAAGATCAGGGCTTTTACCGTCATGAAACCTCAGTAGATTTAGAATACCTGTAATTATAATAAAGAAAAAGAGTGCTGTGGCACTCATTTTACTTCAATAGTTCTTCTCCATCAAATGATCTATAAAGCGATAGATAACTTAAGATCATTTGATCCTTTTCCGTCAGCGTATCTGTAACCATGCGGACGAGTAATTCCGCCAGACCGGGCCCAAGCATGAAGCCCTGTCCACACATACCTGCAGCCTGAATAAATCCCTCAACCTCATCCTGAAAGCCGACAATGGGGAAGCCGTCCGGGGTCATTGGGTAGAGGCCGCGCCAAGTTCTGCGCACGCGGATATTTTGCAAGCGCGGCATGATTTCTACCATACGTTTGGCGACCATGGGCAAAAAGGAACTGGTCTCTCGCGTGTCAAATCCCCAGATATTGGGAGATGGGGTAATGCAAAAAACGATTTGACCGGTGATGTGTTGATAGAAATAATAATTTGAAGAACCTGGTGTGGGGCGGATATCGACCACCATGGGGTTCAGAAAGTGCTCTACCGGTTCGCTGATCCCGGACTCGTGCGAATCCGGTTTTACGGGAATATCCACATGAATGAGCTGAGAGATCTTCTGAGCGTAGGATCCGGCACAATTAATAACATATTTGCACGCATAGCTGCCGTGATTGGTTTCCACGCCTGTTACGCGGCCTTTTTCAACCAAAATCGCGCTGACTTCCTCATTGAACTTAAATTCAGCACCTGCTTCCACGGCTCGCTGATAAAAAGCATGCGTTGCTAACAAGGGGGATGCATTACCATCTTCTGGGGAAAATGTACCGCCACGTAGGTTTTCAGGATTCAAATCCGGGATGATGCTCAGCAACTCGTCATTTGATAGCCAGTTTATCGCTAATCCATATTTCTTTTGCGTTTCCAGCAGAGATTTTAATTTCTGTTCCTCTTCCTCGCGATAAACGGGATAACTGTAACCGCCTTTGAACCATTCGATGGAATCCCCGTATTCCTGCTCCCAGGTGGAAAATATCTCGATGCTGCGCAAACATAGGGCAATCTTGGCTGGGTCGGAGTGAGTGGCGCGAATACCACCGATGGCTTTTTTACTGGAACCTTGTCCCACGCTGGCCGCCGATTCACAGACCAGCGTTTTTATTCCGGCTTTAGCCAGATACAGCGCCGTTGGCGTGCCGATGGAACCGGCGCCGATGAGGATGACATCATAACTCTTATTGTCTGTCATCGTTATTCCTTATCCGGGGTGATGCCGGCGAAGATGCCCAGTGGAACTTCAATAAAAACCGGGCGCTTGGTTTGATCGACAACGTCTGTAAGGGCGATCCCTTCCTCTCTAAAAATGCGATGGATCAGATCGGAGCAGGTCTTTGCTCCACAGGCGCCCATCCCGGCGCGGCTGACAGTTTTGATTTCATTCATGTCCCGATAGCCATCCTGAATCAACTGGCGAATTTCACCGGCTGTGACTCGCTCACAGCGGCAGACAATGGTGTCATCTGAGATGTGACTGATGTATTGTTCCAAAGGTTGAGTGACTTCGATTTCCTGCAGGCGCATGCCAGCGATTTTGTGGGCAATTTCTTCAGGCGCCTGAACCTGAACAATCAAGGTGTGATCACTGCTTGGGATACTGTGAACTCCCATGACTTCATACTTACCCAGAGAATTCCCTTCCCGATCCAATACGGTGACGATATCCTTGCTTTGAATAATATCTTTGTTAAATTCATAGGGTATGGAGACAAAGGGGGCTTTGGCATTGCTTCGATAGTCCACCAGGGTAATGGCCAGGCCGGGGCAGCCGGCTACGCAGCGTTCGCAGACCAGGCAGCTATAGGTATTACCGATAAAGGATGGCGTGACCCGGATATCATTGGTATCAATCACAATCAGGCCGTTGGGGCATAAATTGGCGCACGGATCACAGGGGATTTCCTGAATGCAGTGAATCATGGGGCTGACCCCTGTGCGGCTCTCCTGAGTCTCAGCGATGGAAATTTCGCCTGGTTTGGATTTTAAAATATTGCCCATCTGCACCCATTGAGCTGGAATGGGGGTTGTGCTGGCTCCTAAAAACCTGGCGACTTCATGACCCTTAATTTTTCCGGAGAAAATGGCCGCCGAGGCTTCGGCAATTTCTTCTGCATCGCCGGCGATGAAAGCCTGCATGCCGAATTCCACGGCTTTTTCGTAAAACTCACGCACCGGGCTTAACCCCACTGCGGTAAGAACGCAGTCACACTCAAAGGATTTTTCAGTTCCCGGAATGGGTTTAAATTGGGAATCAATTTTCGCGATTGTGACGGAGTCTACATGCTCGCTGCCGTTTGCGCTGAGGATGGTATGCGAAGTGTAAATGGGTACACCCATGCGTATTAGTTTATCCTTATGCACTTTATAACCGCCGCATTCTGGTAAAGCTTCTGCCAGGCCCACGACGGAAATCCCTGCCTGTAGCGAGTGGTATCCTGCGATAAGGCCCACATTTCCGCCTCCGACGATGAAGATTTTCTCAGCTGGTTTGATCAGATCCCGATTGACCAGTGTTTGGAAGGCTCCAGCCCCGAAAACACCCGGCAGGCTGTTGCCCTTAAAGGCCAGGAATTTCTCCCGAGCGCCGGTAGCGACCAGTATAACTTCCGGGATGATATGAACATATTCTTTTCCGTTTTTTAGCACGCCAACGATTCTGTCACTATAAACGGCCAGAATGGTGGATTCTAGCCAGATTTGAATGGTTGGATACTGGCGGATTTCCTGATCCAACTTTGTGGCAATATCAATGCCCCGTGTACCGGCGTAGACCGCTGCAGTTGAGCCAAAAAAACGATGGGTTTGTAAGACCAGTTTCCCACCCAGGCGGTGTTTGTCATCCACCAGGATGGTATCCACCCCAAATTTACCCAGTTCGATCCCCGCGGATAGCCCTGCTGGCCCGCCGCCTAGAATCAAGACCGGAATATGAATGGTCTCAATGGGGTTTGTCTTTGGAACGATATTTGTTTTCGGCAGGGTTGGCAGCCCATCGGCTGGTAATAAATTCATGCCAGATTGGATGATTTCCATGCAGGATTTCAGGGGTTTTCCATCCGCAATCACCATGCACTGGGAACATTGTCCATTAGCGCAATAGATGCTTTGTGGGGAGTTGTCTTTAGGATGGTGACCAAATATTTTAATCCCATTTGCCATCAAGGCAGCCGCAATGGTTTCCCCTTCATGGGCAGAAAAGGATTGATTCATCCAGGTGAACCGGATATCGGGTTTAGGCTCAATGGATAAAACAGGATGACTTGTAATTCTTTGCATCATAAATATGTTTCCTTTATATCTGGACTGTGGTGCAAATACAAGTGACCCATTAAATTGTCCCCTTCTAACTTTTGGGAAACCTTTCCTCATTCTACAAAATGGCTGCGTATTTACCTATATGCATTTATCCTGACCTCTCGAATAAACATCATGTGTTAAAGTTGGATTAATATGCCTTTTATCAACGAAAGTGATAAAATATTTATCTATTAATCATTACATTTGTTTGGAGGCATCATGAAGAGAATTGCAGTATTGACCAGCGGTGGTGATGCACCTGGAATGAATGCGGCGGTGAGAGCTGTAACACGGACTGCAATCAACAAAGGTGCTGAAGTATTTGGGGTTCAATTAGGCTATCAAGGATTAATTGACGGAATCATTACGCCCTTGAGTGCCAGGGATGTGGCCGGTATTATTCAACGTGGCGGAACAGTCCTTGGTTCTGCTCGTTGCGAAGAATTTAAGACACCGAATGGTCAGCGTGAAGCCATTCGCAATTTAAACAAACATGGCATTGAAGGATTGGTTATCATTGGCGGAAATGGCTCTCAAACCGGTGCCAATGCCCTCTCCCAGCAGGGTTTCCCTGTGGTTGGGGTGGCCTCCACAATTGATAATGACCTGTATGGCTCGGATATCACCATTGGTGTGGATACGGCCTTAAATATCGTCCTGGAAGCCATTGATCGATTGAAGGTCACGGCATCCTCGCATCATCGTGCCTTTGTGGTTGAGGTGATGGGCCGGCACTGCGGCTATCTGGCCTTAATGGCAGGCATTGCCGGTGGTGCAGAAACCATCGTCATCCCCGAAGCAGAAATGGAACCAGAATTAATTGCTGAAGATGTTGCCAAAGCCTATAATATGGGCAAAGCCCACGCGATCATCGTCGTGGCTGAAGGTGCAAAGAGCAACGCCAAGGTACTGGAAGAGTTCTTCTCCGTCCATCAAGAACGGCTTGGTTTTTTGGTACGCACGACGATCCTGGGTCACGTACAGCGCGGTGGAACTCCCAGTGCGGCTGATCGAATTCTTGCCAGCCGACTGGGCTCCTCAGCAGCTAAAGCCCTGATTGATGGCAATCATGGGGTGTTGGTTGGGATGATCCGTAATGAAGTGGTTGCCACACCCCTGGATGTAGTAGTGAGTACCAAGAAGGATTTGGATTTATCCTGGTTTGAGATGGCAAATATGCTGGATCGTTATGTGGGTACGCATGGATAACCCCTGATTTAAAAAACACGGAGATATACAAAAAGGATCGGCAATTCATGAATTAACGATCCTTTTTTGATATTTCTTTACTGGCCTTTAATAGAATTAAAAAACCATACAGGTAGTATTGCCTTCGGAACACCCCCTCATACTTTAATGCTCTACAGGGGGTTGAAATTTTAGGTAGGATTCGATGAAGGCATCCAGATCACCGTCCAAAACGCCCTGGGTGTTGCCAACCTCAAAATTGGTGCGATGATCTTTGACCATCTGGTATGGATGAAGTACATATGAACGAATTTGCGATCCCCATTCCGCTTTGGTGTACTCGCCGCGTAAATCCGAGATTTGCTGCACATGTGCCTCCAGGCTCAAGGCATACAGGCGGGCACGCAGCACTTTCAGAGCGGACTCCCGATTTTGGGTTTGGGAGCGCTCATTTTGGCAGGAAGCCACAATCCCCGTGGGTATGTGAGTAATTCGTACAGCGGTGGAGTTTTTCTGCACGTTTTGGCCGCCAGCGCCCGATGATTTGTATACTTCAATTTTTATATCTTCAACTGGGATTTGAATGTTGGGGTCTGTATCTTCGATTTCCGGCATCACTTCCACCATGGCAAATGAAGTATGTCTGCGGTGGGCTGAATCAAAGGGGGACAGGCGCACCAGACGATGTACACCCTTTTCGGATTTTAAATAACCGTAAGCATATGCACCCGTAACGGAGATGGTAATAGTTTTTAACCCCGCTTCCTCACCAGGAGTAAAATCAATGACTTCCGTGGCATAATGGTGCTTTTCCATCCAGCGCAGATATTGCCGCTGCAGCATGGAAGCCCAATCTTGAGAATCTACACCACCAGCGCCGGCATGAATCGCCAGCACGGCGTTGCCTTTGTCATAGGGTGCGGATAAAAGCGCGGTTAATTCCAGTTGGTCCAACTTTTCAACAATCTGGTTGGTTTCTTCCCCAATCTCATCCCACATGCTATCATCTGCCATTTGGGATAAATCCAGGGTGTCTTTTATGCGAAGATCAAATTTCTTTAAATCATCCAACTCTGATTTTAAATCAGAGTATTTTTTCATCACTTGTTGGGCTTTTTGAGGATCATCCCAGAGTTTTTGGTCACTGGATTGGTTTTCCAGGATGGCTAATTCGTCTTCCTTGGAAGGTAAGTCAAAGATGCTCCAAAAGTTCATGGAATCGGGCTTTTGCCCGGACGAGCTTATCAACGATCTCTTGCATATTCGCTACTCCTAAGTATTGGAAAACAATCCATCAATAAATAAGTCAGGATTGAAGATTTGCATATCATCCATCTTTTCACCAAGCCCTACAAAATAAATGGGTACGCCCAATTCTTCTTGAATCGAGAAAACCATACCGCCTTTGGAGGAGGAATCCAGTTTGGTTAAGATGATCCCACTGATGTTGACTGCTTCCTTGAAGGCTCTGGCCTGTTGAATGGCATTTTGACCGGTGGTGGCATCCAGAACCAGCCAGATATGGTGCGGCGAGCCTTCCAGAGGTTTACCTGCTACCCGGTACACTTTGCGCAGTTCTTCCATGAGGTTGAAGCGGGTGTGCAAGCGGCCGGCGGTATCGATGAGGGCCAGATCAACATGCTTGGCGACCGCGGATTCGACCGTATCATACACGACGGCACCTGGATCGCCGCCGGATTGGCCGGAGATGACCGGTATATTCAGCTTTTCTCCCCAATGTTTGAGCTGCTCCACGGCCGCAGCACGGTAGGTATCGGCTGCACCGAAAAGAACCTTTTTGTGTTCCTGCTGGAAATGATAACCAAGTTTGGCGATGGAAGTTGTTTTACCGGAGCCATTTACCCCGACAACCAGAATGATGGTAGGAGGAGTGTGCTGGTAAACAAAAGCAGGGGGAACCATCAATCGGCTCTTAAGATCAGCTTTGAGAACTGCATGTAGTTCTGCTGATTTGGTGATTCCTTCGGCTTTCACTGTCGCTTTGGTGTTTTTTAAAATACTCTCGGTAGTCGCCAGGCCGATATCAGCTTGAATGAGAATGGATTCCAAATCATCCCAGGTATCGGATGAAATTTCAGATGCACCAAAAACCCCAGCCAGGGTACCAAAAGCCACTTTGCGGGTCTTTTCCAGGCCCGATTTCCATTTCGATAAGAAGTCACTCATAGGCGAAAATTATATCATGATTGCAATTTTTGGTTTGCGAGCTGCCCGCAACCGGCATGGATATCAATACCGCGGCGCAGGCGCAGGGAAACAGGAATGCCAATGGTTTCCAGGACTTTCATAAAATTCGCTGCCGCCTGAGGAGTGGTGGGTTGGTAAGGCGAGCCTTCCACCGGATTGAGATTGATTAGATTAACATGGCATAGATTGCCATGCAGCAGGGCAGCTAATTCTTTGGCGTCTGTCGGGGAATCATTAAAATCCTGAATCAGGGCATATTCGAAGGTGATGCGGCGATTGGTTTTTTTTAAATAATAACCGCAGGCTTCCATGATCTCTTTGAGGCGGTAGCGTTTGTTGGCTGGGACGATCTGGGAACGTTTTGCATCCAGCGCGGCATGCAGGCTGATGGCCAGATTGATCTGGCGGTCTTCATCGGCAAATTTGCGAATCATTTCCGGTAATCCAACGGTGGAGACTGTCATGCGTCTTTCGCCAATATTCAATCCTTCCACATGGTTAAGGATATTAGCTGCTTGGATAAAGGCATCATAATTAGCAAAGGGTTCGCCCATGCCCATGAAAACCAGATTGGTGATTTTCTTATCCAGCATTTGCAGCAGCTTTACATAATAAATCACCTGCTGTACGATCTCCCCCGCGGTAAGATTACGGATAAACCCCATCGCGCCGGTAGCACAAAAGCCGCAGTTCATGGCGCAGCCCACCTGGGTGGAGACACAGATGGTCTCCCGGCTGTGATAGGACATCAGTACGGTTTCGATGGATTGATTATCCTCGAGCTGGAATAAAACCTTCTCGGTTTCATTATCCGAGGACATGGAAGTTTGGATTGGGGTGAGGGTATTGAACGTGAGTCTGGTCTCCAGTTCCTGGGCAAAGTTTTTCGGCAGGGTGCTAATCTCTTTGGGAGAATTGAGCAATTCTTTATACATTCCCTGCCAGAGTTGTTTGACCCGAAATTTGGGATACCCCAAGGTTGCAAAATAGGCGACCATCGCCTCATACTCGTAATTATAAAAATTATTTTCCATGGAGGTACCCTAAAAGTTCATGAATATCTTGCAGGACCAGGGATGGATGGATATCCATTTGGTCGATGGAGGGAAGGGTTGATATACCCGAAAGTACCAATAAAGTAGGGCAGCCGGCGTGAATGCCGCCCAGAATATCCGTTTCCAACCGATCCCCAATGACCAAAGCGTTTTGCGCAGCAACGCCCATTCTGGAAAGCATCATTTCGAAAAGAAGAGGTTCCGGTTTTCCAGCAATGAGCGGGGTTACGCCGCTGGCAGCCTCAATGGCGGCCAACATACAGCCAGCGCCCGGAACTTCGCCATTTGGATAGGGAAGGGTTTTATCGCCATTGGTTCCATAGAAGGGAATCCCGCTGCGGATATAATCTGCAGCCCGACGAATTTTCTCATAATTAAAGGCTCGATCCAGACCCACAACAACAGCCAGAACCAAAGTATTGGGATCATCACTGTGCATAAAGCCGTGTGCAGCCAGGGTATCGATTAAGCCTGATTCCCCAACAATATAGACCGGGCCGCCGTCGGGAAAACGTTGTTCCAGTAGAAAAGCTGTCGCTTCGCCAGAATTTAATATAAATTTGAGGTCGCAGGGGACGCCAAAGTCCATCAATTTCTTTTGATAGGTCAGAATACTTTTTGAACCGTTATTGGTGATAAATCCATAAAGTAAATGACGAGCTCTTAAAGCAGAAAAGAAAGCGGCCAGATCGCCAATGGGCGTTTCTTCTTTCCACAGGACGCCGTCCATATCGAATAGCAGCGCTTGAATTTCGTTAGGATAGCCGTCAATCACAATCGCCATTTTTACTCCAAAAAAAATGCCGGACAGCAAGAAGCCATCCAGCATTTTTTGTTTATCACCATTGCAGTTTACTTGGCGGCTTTGTCTTCGGGCACACCCAAGACCTGATCCACCAGCCCGTATTCGACTGCCTGTTCGGCAGAGAGGTAATTGTCCCGTTCGGTGTCATGGATGATCTGATCGACGGTTCGACCGGTATGGAAGGACAAGATTTCATTCAATCGTTCTTTCAAGCGCAGAATTTCTCTGGCTTGAATTTCGATATCCGAAGCCTGTCCCTGGGCGCCGCCCAGAGGCTGGTGCATGTGGATGGTGGCATGGGGCAGAGCATAGCGTTGTCCTTTGGTGCCGGCAGTTAATAACACTGTACCGAAAGAGGCTGCAACACCCACGGCAACCGTGCTGATTTTGTTGGGAATCATCTGCATGGTGTCGTAAATAGCCAGACCAGCGTAGATTTGTCCACCGGGAGAATTGATATACATCTGAATTTCTCTATCGGGGTCTTCACGGCTCAAGAAAAGGAGCTGGGCCACGATTACATTGGCTACCTGATCATCAATGGGGGTACCCACGAAGATGATCCTTTCTTTAAGAAGAAGGGAGTAAATGTCATAGGCACGTTCACCACGTCCGGATGATTCGATCACCATGGGGATGACTGCGTTAATATTTGGGTTTATCAAGGTTTATACCTCCTGATTCATTGTGCCAATTCACCAATAAACAAAAAACATTTATTCTGCGGAATTTCCTGCTGCTTCATCGGTTGATTCGCTTTTGGCAGCTTTTTTGGCAGGTTTCTTTGCAGGTGTTTCAGCTTTTTCGGAAGCGGCTTTCTTGGGTGCTTTCTTAGGTTTCTCGGCCCCTTCAACAGCTTCTTCTTTGGGTTGATCAATCGCTTCACCGGATGCAATTCGCTTTAACAGCTCAAATACATTCTCCTGCAACATTTGTGTTGCAGCGTTCAGCGTCACATTTCGAGTAATTTCCTGAATTTTTTCATTGTTTTTCTTTTTCTTGAACTCAGGCATATTCATGATTTGTTCCATGGTATGAGATACCCGATGATTCAATTCAGGGCCATCAAAGGAAACTTTTTCAAGCAGGGCGATTTTATCCAGAATTAAAGATTGCTGCAGACGTTTTACAGCAGTCGGTTTTATTTCTGTCTCAATGAAAACTTCCCGGGTCATCTGGCGGCTTTTGATGTAAGCATCCAGGTCCATGCGCTGGTAACTGAGATCCTGCTGAATCTGATTCAAGACGTGTTCAGTTTCCTCTTCCAAATAGTGAGGGGGAAATTTTACTGATGAGATTTTAACAATTTCATCAATGATGTTTTGCTTGAACTCATTATCATATTCGTTGGTTTTGCCGGATTGAATTTCTTCGGCAACTTTGTCTCTAAAAGCAGCAAAGTTTTCATAGTCACCAAAGTTTTTCACAAATTCATCATCCAATTCAGGCAGGTTTAGTTTTTTTACGCTCTGGACTTCCACGTGGTAGTCCACTTTCTTGCCTTTCAATCGATCAAATTCGCTGTCAGCGGGATAGGAGTGGGAAAGTTTCTTCTCATCTTTCTCGGCCAAGCCAGCAAGTTTGTCACTGAAACCTTTGTATGGCCAATCACTGCTTTCCGGATTGCTGTCACCGACAATCATTTGCACGGGATGTTCTTTCATAAACTCGGCATCGGTGCCTTCATCGGGATCAAGGATGGTGCCACTGAGTTTGATGTAAACCAAATCACCTTTTTCAGCTTTCCCTTCTTTGGGTTCTGCTGTGGCATAGCTGGTTCGCATATTATGGATGTATTTATCAATATCTTCATCCGAAACCTTGGGCAATTTGTAATCCATGCGAATGGCACGGTAATCACCAAGGGTAGTTTCCGGCATCAATGGCACAATGAATTCAAATTTTGGCGGATTGAGACTGATAGCGTCTTCCATGCCGGGGCCTGAGGGATCCAGACCGGCTTCAGTAATAGCTTGGGGATAAATATCGGTTACCAGTAATTCCAGAGCCTGATTATCAATGTATTCTTCACCGGCAACGCGGCGGATCACATCATAAGGTGCTTTTCCGGGGCGAAAACCTGGAATTTTGGTTTGTTGACCAATTTTGCGAGCCGCACGATGGCGATATTGCTCAATCTGTTCAGGTTCAACTTCAACAATTAATTTGACCTGCTGATCATCACGGGGTTGGGTTTCAACTTTCAACTCTAAATTTCCTTATAGAAAAGTAATAAATCAAATTTCATGAGGAAGGAGGGACTCGAACCCTCACGCCTTCCGGCACGTGATCCTAAGTCACGCCTGTCTGCCAATTCCAGCACTTCCCCGAACTGGTAAATTATAAGCGATCGTATTTGCTACGTCAATAATGGGATATAATGGTACGTTCTAAAACATCATGGCAACATGTACATTGGGAGGACCATTTGAGTAGAGTAATCCAATTAGATTCCGTTGGATCCGAGCGAAATCGGCTCCGTAAAGAAATTGTAATTTCCATAAAAAACTTTTTATCGCAAACGGAACCCACCGAAGAAGCCAAAGACTCAGCGGCTCATATTGTCCTGGCTTTACGGGCGATTTATAACACCGTAGAGCAATCGGTTATCGCCTGGGAAAAAAGGGGATATTGGGTTAAGGCCGATAAGTTTCGCCTGGAATGGGAATGGACCTTGAGCAGCAGTAATAAATTGGAAAAATCCATGAAAACCGGCGATTGGGGCGAAGTGGCGACGATTTGTATTCAGATCGCCCAAAGGTTTTATAATGTTACTGTTTCACCGAACCACCGAATGGGGAAACCCTGGGTGGGAGCATGGAAAAAATTATTTCCGTGACGAAGGCAGAAAATTAAGCAAATCACTGGGAGCAGTGCAATGAAGCTGATTGAGGATATTCTCTCGACCCTGGTTGATGCAAAAATCAATGAGATTCGTATTGGGCTGCATTGGACTGCGGTGATTGTCGAACGGTCAGGCAAGCTCTCCTGCGGACTGGCCTCGACAGTGAACAACGAAGCTCATTTTGAAGGAGCTGTAGATGTTGAAGGTGCCGGCAACCTGACCAGTAAATCAGCACTTAAAATTGCCAGGATGGCTCTCTCGGCTTCCATGATTGAATCCAGCATCGGCATTGCCGCGATTAATGCCTTATTGATTCCTGATCCCGGTCAATGGGTGGATGTAAATGCAGAACATGTGATTGCAACCGTAGGTGAAGGCAAAAATGTCGCGATCATTGGCAGTTTTCCCTTTGTAAAACGCCTGAATGGCAAAGTAAAGGGACTCTATGTTTTTGATCTTCACCCGATGGAAGGGGAGTATAGTCCAGAACAAGCATCAACCATTCTGCCCCAAATGGATGTAATTGCCATCACCGGCATGACTCTGGTTAACAAAACGCTGGATTCTCTTTTACCACACTGTAAGGCCAATGCGATCAAGATGATGCTTGGACCAAGCACTTTTCTCTCGCCGGTGATGTATGATTATGGATTCCAATTGATCTCGGGAGCCTATGTTGAAAATATTCCACCGGCATTAAAAACCATGTCAGAGGGTGGAACATTCAAACAAGTTCATCGTGCCGGAGTACGATTAGTCACCATGACCCAACCGGGTCTCACAACCTTATAAAAAAAACTGATAAAGGTAAGCAAACATGTTGAATTACAATGCTCTCATCGCTAAAGATATTTCTGTCCGTCAAGATCAAGTGCAGTCCGTGATTGAATTACTGGATGACGGCAATACCATTCCGTTTATTTCCCGCTATCGCAAGGAAAAGACTGGCAGTCTTGATGAAGAACAAATTCGGAATATTTCCGAATTGATTGACAAGTATCGTGCCCTGGATGATCGTCGCACAGCGATTATTGCTTCCATCGAAAAACAGGAGAAAATGACGGATGAGCTGCGCGCTTCGATTGATGCCGCCATGACCTTGAACGATCTTGAAGATTTATATTTGCCCTATAAACCAAAACGCCGCACTCGTGCGATGATCGCCAAAGAGAACGGGTTGCAGCCCCTGGCGGATTACATTTTAGGCCAGGCTTATCAACCTGCGGATCCGCTAAAAGCTGCCGCTGAGTTTGTCTGCGAGGCGTATGCCACTCCGGAAGATGTGCTGGCCGGCGCAAAAGACATTGTGGCTGAGTTTATCAACGATCATGCCGATATCCGTAAAAGCACCCGTGATAAAGCCATGAAATGGGCCTCCATTACCTGTGAAAAAATTGACGACGCTGAAGATGAGAAAAACGTTTATGAAACCTATTATGATTTTGAAATCGCCGTCAATCGTATTCGTCCACATCAGGTGCTGGCCATCAATCGCGGTGAAACGGAAAAGATTTTGCGAGTTAAGGTAAACGTTTTGGAGAGGGATTGGCGGGAAGCCATCGGTTCCTATATTCATCCCAATCGCAAATCCCCTTATCATGCTTTTCTGCTGGAAGCCATCGATGAAGCTGCAGAACGCTTGTTACTGCCTTCCATTGAACGAGATGTGCGTCGTGCCCTGGGTGAAACCTCCGAAGGGCATGCCATTCAGGTCTTCGCAGAAAACTTGCGCGCTTTACTGGAGCAGCCGCCTCTTTCCATGCATACCGTGCTGGGTCTGGACCCCGGATATCGCACCGGCTCAAAATATGCCATCATTGATCCGACCGGAAAAATATTGGATACGGGCACCATTTATCCGCATAAACCACAGAGTAAATGGAATGAGTCCAAAAAAGAACTATTGGCCGCCATCGATAAACATCACGTCACCCTGATTTCCATCGGCAACGGTACCGCTTCCCGTGAATCCGAGCAGTTGGCTGCGGAAGTGATTGAAGAACGTAAAGATGTGAAGTATCTAATCGTCAGTGAAGCAGGCGCCAGCGTGTACAGCGCCAGCCCATTGGCCCGAGCCGAGATGCCTGATTTGGACGTGACCATTCGCGGAGCCGTTTCCATCGCCCGCCGCATTCAGGATCCGTTGGCTGAGCTGGTGAAAATTGATCCAAGGTCCATTGGGGTGGGGCTGTATCAACATGATGTTAACCAGGTCATGCTAAATAATTCTCTGGGGGGCGTGGTGGAAAGTGTGGTGAACTCCGTTGGGGTGGACTTAAATACCGCATCTCCCTCCCTCCTAACCCATATTTCCGGAATTGGCCCAAAATTAGCTGAAATGATCGTTTCCTATCGCAATGAAAACGGAAAATTTAAGAGCCGGCAGGAATTGATGAACATCTCCGGTTTGGGCAAGAAAGCTTTCCAGCAGTCTGCGGGTTTCTTGCGCATTCGGGATGCCAGCCAACCGCTGGATGAAAGTTCCATTCACCCTGAGTCCTACGCGGTAGCCGAGAAAGTGATTGCCCAGGCAAAATTGGATTTACATGACCCGATCGAGAAAAAAGCCAAAGTGTTGGAAGATCTGAGAAAATCCATGCCACTGACGGAATTGGCGGAAAAACTAAAAACCGGTGTTCCCACCTTGACGGATATCTTTGAACAATTAATTCGTCCTGGGCGTGACCCGCGCCTTGATACTCCGCCGCCCATTTTGCGCAGTGATGTGCTCTCCATGGAAGATTTGGTGGTCGGGATGCGTTTGAAAGGCACTGTCCGCAATGTTGTGGATTTTGGCGCCTTTGTGGATATTGGCGTCAAACAGGATGCCCTGCTGCACCGCACCCAAATGCCCCAGGGAAAAGAGCTGCGGGTTGGCGATATTCTGGATGTTTCGATTGAAAAAATTGAAAAAGAACGCGGCCGCATTGGCATCAGCTGGGATGGATCGAAAGGTTAATCGTATGAATGCAGGACAAGCGTCTGCGGAATTTTCGATTGATAAAGCAATAAAAACCCAGCGTACGGGACCTGTGCGCTGGATTTTCTCGCATACCATCGGTCATTGGGCTTTGATCCTCATTGCGTTGGTTGGATCTGTCGGGAATGCCATTCTAGCCGCCGTCCTGCCCATGATTATCGGAAAAGTTTACACATTGATGCAAAGCGGACAAAGGGATAACCTTTTCATGAATCTGGTGATCTGGTTATTGGTCTCGCAGATCATTCGAGTCATCTTGATGTTTGGCCGTAACTTTAGCTTCGAGGTTTTGGCGCAACGCGTGGAAAAATCAATCCGGGAGGAGTTGTATATCAATCTGCTGGGAAAAAGTATGACATTTCACAGCTCACACCCGGTTGGGGATATCATGGCCCGGGCTACCAATGATGTACGCGAGATAAATTTGCTTTTCAGTCCCGGTTTGACGCTTGTGCTGGGTTCTTTGAACTTTTTGATTGTTCCCTTGTTTGTAGCCCCAACGTACCATCCCCAATTGATTCTTACGCCGCTTATTTTCGTTGTCTTTTATTTCATCGCTCTGGCTCATTATCTGAAAACGCTGCGTCCGGTCACAGAAGACGTGCGGGAAAGATTTGGGCTATTAAATACCCAGCTTTCTGAAACACTGGACGGCATCGAGACGGTCAAAGCAGCTGTGCAGGAATCGTATGAATATGACCGGTTTGCCGAAACCGCCCAAAAATATCGCAACGCCATTGTGCTTCAGGGCCGATTGGAAGCCAGATTTATTCCGATGCTGTTATTGGGCATCGCCCTGGCTCTGGGTTTGGGGCACGCCTTACTGCTCTATATGCAGGGTGCAATCACAATGGGGGATGTGGTTGCTTACTTCGGTATTTTGATGATGCTTGATTTCCCAACTTTTATTTCCTTATTTGCTTATTCGCAAATTTCATTGGGTATTGCAGGTGCCAGGCGTATTTTGGACTTAATGAACCAGGAAACCACTCTGGATCAAAATATTCAAGGCTATGCAAAACCTATGCTGGGCAGCATCGCTTTCAAACAGGTCAATTTTGCCTATCAGAATGGCGGCCCAATCCTTCAGAATATCCATTTTGAGCTAAACCCTGGAGAAACTCTGGCGGTTGTCGGGCAAACCGGCTCAGGTAAATCCTCGCTGGCCAAATTGATCAACCGCACCTATGATGTGGATTCCGGCACGGTGTTGGTGGATGGGGTGAGCGTGAAGGATTGGAAGTTGGAAAATTTACGCGCAGGCATTTCCATCATCGAACAGGATATCTTCTTATTCTCACGGTCCATTGAAGAGAATATTGCCTTTGGTAATCAGGCTGCCACCCATGAGATGGTGGTGGATGCAGCAAAAGCGGCTCAAGCGCATGAATTCATCCTCTCCTTCCCGGAAGCATATCAAACAGTGCTTGGCGAACGAGGGGTGACTTTATCCGGCGGGCAGCGGCAACGCTTGGCGCTGGCTCGGGCCTTCCTGACCAATCCACGCATTCTAATTTTGGATGACTCCACCAGCGCGATTGACAGCGACACGGAGGATAAAATCCAGAAAGCTATCTTTAAGGCTGCCGAAGGGCGTACCACCCTGATTATTACCCATCGATTATCGCAGATTCGCTGGGCGGACAAGATATTAGTATTGCAGCAGGGAAAAATTAAGGCCTATGGGGATCATGATACGTTAATGAAAACCTCAACCACGTATCGCGATCTTTTTCATGAATAGGGAGCAGGCAGAATGTCGGTATTTGATGGATTAGACGCGGAAGATTATGACCGAAGTTACTCAGATCGTGCGTTATTGCGCCGTATCCTGAGTTATTTTAAACCCCATATAAAATTATTGATATTAGTCTCATGCCTGGTTCTGCTAACCTCCATAGCCGGGGCGGTGCAACCGTTGGTTGTCTCAAAATCCATTGAGTACCTGGGGACGAAGATCAATTATTCATTAATAGGCTTAATGGTTGGCGGAATTCTCCTGCTAAATGGTTTGAATTGGCTGGCCAATCTTTTTCGACGGCAATATATGGTTCAGGTGATTGCAGATGTGGCCATTAAATTGGCGAAAGATGCCTTTCGAGCAGCCACCACCCATGATTTATCCTTTTATGACGAAATCTCGTCCGGTCGGGTGCAATCCAGAATCTCTTCCGATACGCGGGATTTTGGCAACCTCATCGGACTCTCCACCGACCTGATCTCTCAGATTTTTGAATCGGTTTTTTTGGCAGTGATCTTACTGCGCATCAATCTCTATCTATCCCTGATTGTTTTTTCTGTCGTCCCCATTGTTTTTCTGTATACCTTTATTTATCGGAAAATTGCGCGCACGGTGACCCGTGCAGGGATGCAGGCTATGGCGGAAGTCAATACCACCATTAAGGAAACCATCAGCGGTATTTTGGTGGCAAAGAATTTCCGGCAAGAAAAGAGCGTATATCAGATCTTTCAGAAAGCCAATCAGCTATCCTATCGGGTTAATATCAAGAGAGGATTTGTCCTTTCTTTTGTTTTTCCGATATTAAACCTGATTTCTTCGTTTGTGATTACAGCTCTGGTGTATTTTGGCAGTCTGACCGTTGAGCAGGGCATTGTTACCGCTGCTTCCTGGTACCTTTTCACCCTCAGTTTGGATCGCTTCCTGTATCCGATTATGAGCCTCTCCTCCTTCACGACTCAGATACAAACCGGTCTGGCCGCATCCGAACGGGTCTTTGCCTTGATTGATGCCGAATCCAGTGTCAAACAGATCGATGACATAAAAGTTGGCAGACTCAATGGCGAGATCGAATTTAAGCAAGTATGTATCCGTTATCGCACGGGGGAACCTGTGGTTGATAATTTGACCCTGACCATTCCGGCTGGGGAAAGTGTAGCATTTGTGGGGCATACCGGTGCTGGAAAAACGACCATCGCCCGAATGATCGCCCGTTTCTATGAGTTTCAATCCGGAAGCATACTGATTGACGGCACGGATATTCGTCGCTTTGATTTGAACTCATATCGTAATAATTTAGGCATCGTCACGCAGGTGCCATTCTTGTTTTCTGGAACCATCTTGGAAAACATCCGCTATGCCTGCCCGGATACACCCCTGGCAGAAATACAAAGCATGGCTAAGAGTATCGGTGATGGGGAATGGATGGATTCCCTGAGTAATGGATTTGATACTCAGGTGGGTGAACGCGGAAATTTGCTTTCCATGGGGCAAAAACAACTGGTGGCCTTGATGCGGGTTTTGATTCAGAAACCATCGATCTTTATCCTCGACGAAGCCACGGCCAGTATTGATCCTTTTACCGAGCGCCAAATTCAAAAAGCTTTGGATATCATACTTTCCAAGACTACTAGTATCCTGATTGCCCATCGCTTATCCACTATCAAGTCAGCCGATCGAATTGTGGTACTGGATTCAGGACATATCGTCGAATCGGGCAACCATGATCATCTGATGGCATTGAACGGGGTCTATTCCAACCTTTACCAGACCTATTTCCGGCATCAGAGCCTGGATTACGTCAATCAGGCGGTGCAATTCCGTTCGAGTGAGGGATAAATCCATGAGCGGGGAGTCCTATTATTTACCTGCTGCGGAAACCAGCGTGGAAATTATCATCAAGAATTCCCATTTTATCAGCTCATGTGCATCGGTTTCATCCGTGGAAGAGGCTAAAGAATATATCCATAAAATTAAACAAGCACACCCTACGGCGTCTCATCATGTGCCAGCTTATATCATTGGCCATGGCTCCAGTACGATATCGCATTGCAGCGATAATGGGGAGCCTTCCGGGACGGCCGGCAAACCCACGCTGGCGGTTTTGCAGGGCAGCGGGTTGGGAGACGTCATCCTGGTGACGGTACGCTATTTCGGGGGAACAAAGTTGGGAACAGGCGGTCTGGTGCGCGCTTATACCGAAAGCGCTCAGGAAGTGTTGAAACTTGTCAGGCGGGCGATCAAGATAGCCACCTATACCATTCTGGTGGAGCTGCCGTATCCTTTATTGGAGTTGTGTCGCCGGCTGGTGGATCAAACCCAGGGAAAAATCGAGAAGGAAGAGTTCAGCGACTCGGTTCTATTAACCTGTATCTTCCCCATCTCGGCCTATGAGGCTTTTGTGGCGCAGCTTAGGGAACTCTCCAATGGACGCATTGAACCTTTGATCATGGAAACTAATCCGGATACCATCTATCCCGTTGATTAATTAAAGAGCTGCCAATATCCATTCCGAGATTTGATCAGCCCCATTGACGGTCGCACTGTGAGTGATAGGCGATTCCAGTAGGACATCAATTTTCTCCGACCATTTGCCTGACAAAAATTCATTAAGTTTAATCTCGGTTCCACCCATTTTATCTTTTAAATATGCTGCCAGAAATTTGGATTCGGGAAAATCCGGTCGGGGGATGTAGCCCATGGGGATTCTGGCGTGATACACCTCGGCTATGGTGCTATAGCCTACTTTGGCTATCACGGCGTCCGAGGCAGTGACCAGATTCGGATGATAAAAATCCGAATGATGTGGCAGGAAGATGGTATTTTTTTCGCGGTTTAATTCGGATCCTATACCAGGGACAATAAACGTGACCCCTTTTTTTTCCAAACTGGAAACATTAATCTGTATTTGATCCGGGATGCCTCCCATGGACAAGAGAACTACTTTTTCCGTGGAGGCGATGCCGAGCTGTTTCCGGGTGACAGCCGGTGCCTGGGTGGGCGTACGGGTGATCGGTTTAGCGATGCGGTTGACGGAACGAGGGTACTGGCAAAAGGGTTCGGTTAGATAATGTTGGGTGGCGCTGAAGATGGTCTCGCGGACCGCATCGGCATAGGGTTTGAAGGCGGGATATTCGGGAAGATAAGCATCATAAATCCAGTCCCAGGTGAAATTTTCAACCAGGAAAACGGGTAGTTTGGCGAGATTGGCAACGCTAATGCCCAATGCAGCCACATCCGTTAAGACGGCTTTGATATTCATGCCTCGGAATTCTTTACGAATGGATTCCACGAATTGCGTATAGCCACTATAGAATTGTGTAAGTTGAACAAGCGTCGCCGGAAAATCAATTTCAAAAGGCGAGGTTTGAATAAGTCCCACATCCGTGATCATCGAGTGAAGGGTGAAGGTTTCATTCAAGGATTCATAAAAGAACCAATCCGGGACGGAGGTATAAATGTGAAAGTGAATCTCCGGTCTGCTGCGTTGGATGGCCTGCATGACGGCACAAGCCCTTGAGGCATGGCCGAAACCATGGGGCGTGATGAAATATGCCAGTTCAACTTTATTCATTGGCTGGTTGGACCCATTGTTCTGCCATGGCAATTCTCTTTTTCAAAGATGGGTGGGAATGCATGAAGAACTCAATCCAGGGATCTGGATCCAGCTCGGCAAGGTTTTGATCCGTCAATTTTCGCAAAGCGCTGGCAAAGGCCGCCGGTTTTTCCGCAAGCTGAAGCGCGAATGCATCCGCTCTTTTTTCGAGGATACGCGAAAATAAATTTTGTGCCGGAAATACCAATAGGCTGACCAGACCGAAAATGATTTCAAGCCAGGGTAAATTGGCGATATCCGCAATGGAGGAAAAATGAAAGAGTTCTATACCCCAAACCAGTCCTAAAGAAGCGAGGAAAAAACTGGCAAAGATCAATAAGGAATTCACCAGGATGGAAAGCGGAATATCTTTATGGACATGGTGGGCAAGTTCATGTGCCAGAACTGTTTCGATTTCCTCGTCGGTAAAATTTGTCAGCATGGTATCACTGAGCACAATTCTTTTCGATTTGGAAAGACCCATCAGGGCGGCGTTGGCAGTTTTTGAACGCCGGCTCTGATCAAATTGGTATACCCCAGAGATGTGGGTTTGCGCCTTTTCTGCCAGCGCAGATAATTTATTCGAGAGGGATTCGTATTCGGTCCCTAATGGAATGAATTTATTGAATATAGGCGCAATTAAAACCGGATATAGACGGGCAAACAATACACTTAAAAAAACCATAAACGAGGCAGCCCATATCCACCAGGTGCGGGGTTGGGTGGATAAGAACCAATAGATCGCCATCAAGACTGGGATGCCGAGAATCCCTGAAATCAGCGTCCCTTTGACTTGATCCAGGAGCCAACTAGCCAGCGTCTCGTTAGAGACCTCGAATCGTTTGGGGAGGAGGAAGTCACCGTACCAGGTTAAGGGAAACAATATAATAATGCTCGATAATCCATACAGAACGATGAAAATGGCATTAATGACCAGAATTGGAAGGCCGAACGTGAAAAGCTGGTCGCGGATGAATATAGAGAACCCAGTGATCACCCAAAGAATAGCCCACAGGCCATGCAGACTAAAATCATAGAAAAAAACCAAACGTTTCTGTTTGGCAAATATTTTGGCTTGGTTTTGTCGATCCTGCTCCATGACATGCATTCCTTTTTTATAATGTCATTTTATATTATACAGGGGTTCTGAAAATGAAAACAAAACCCGCCTTGGGTAAGGCGGGCTTGAGGAAAAAGCGATTGTTTGGAGCTTAGAAAATACTGCGAACCATTAACATAAAGCCGAAAAGCATCAGAGGAATACCCACCGGGGCGGCCACCACCAGGATGGTTAGAATCAGGCCAACGATCAAAAAGACCAGACCAATGATGACACCGACCAAACGTCCGGTCATATTAAGAATAAAGGCCAATAAATCCCAAATCAATTTGAAAGGCCAGAGAAACCAGGGAACAGAATTTTTCTTTTCCATTTGCAGTATCCTTTCCATTTACGGAATAGAGTTTATTTTTCTTTTACACTATCATATACGAAGATTGCATGATTTGGTTGCGAAATAGATGTAATAGAATTACAAGTAATTCTCTAATAATTCATAAAGCACCGCTTGTGGAATAAAAAAGCCGGCTACGAATAGCCGGCGGGTTGGAGCAAGAGTTAGTCTAGCTTTCGATGACGGTGACTTCTTCCATCACGTCCCCGGATTTGATTTGATTTACCACATCCATGCTGGTTGCTTTACCGAAAACGGTATGGCGGCCATTCAAATGGGGTTGGGGGGAGTGGGTGATGAAAAATTGGCTGCCGTTGGTATTAGGGCCGGCATTGGCCATGGAGAGCACACCGGTTTCATGTTTGAGGGGATTGTCATAGACTTCATCCTCAAATTTGTATCCAGGGCCACCCATTCCTGTACCGGTAGGATCACCACCCTGAATCATGAAATCAGCAATGACGCGATGAAATGTGACGCCGTTATAAAAACCTTCCCGAATCAGGAAAACAAAGTTGTTTACCGTTTTTGGGGCATGCTGCGGAGCTAATTCAATGACAATTTCGCCGCGATTGGTTTTCATGTGAACTTCATATTTCTTCTTGACATCAATAACCATTTTAGGAGCTGTGCTCCATTGTTTCTTATCCATCGTTTTTCCTTTCGCTGTTCAGTATAAACTTCATTATAGCATTTGCACTTCCTCCTGGGTAGAAGATATGCTATAAATATTATTGTCAGACAATGTCATTGGCTTGAGTTATGGTATCTGTCTCAGTACAATTAAGTATAAATATCAAGCATCACAAATTTATTTCAACTTAACAACCAATCAATCGGAAGAATTGTGAGGATAAAAAATGGAATTGATTATGACGCGTGATTCCCTAAAAAAGATTACTAAAGATGGGAAGCAGTATTTATTGACCGGCCTGGACGTAAATCTGGAAAAAGTCTATCGTTGTTTGGATTTACCCCTGGTTTTAAGACAGTCATTACAGGATGGCATTCCCTGGCAGGTTCGTGCAGAAATGACCATAGAGCGTTCCATCCTGTCCCCTGGGAGTACCTATCCTTGGGTAGCCATGTTAATGGCGCTGAGTGCTGTAATTGTCTACCCTGATGACATGAAAAAAAGTCTTGTTGAATATATGAAACAGCGCACCAGCGCTGCAGGTACACCCAGCAGCTTGTTAATTCCATTGAATCTTGAAAATTATCGCATCTGCTATCAAGCTGTGCGTCCAACTCCGGCAGCCTTGCCGACTGTTTCGGTTTGTACCGTTTTGGAGATGGACAAGAATAAAATCCTGAGTGCTCAGATTGCCACTACCGGTACCTGGCGCAACAAACTAGGATTAATCCAAACTGCCGAACAATTGGCCGGTAAAACCCTGGACGGTAAACTAGTCAGTGAGACCGTAGAGCTAGTGTTGAAGGAAATCAAGCCTGTTTCCAATTTTCAAGCCAGTGCGGAATATCGCACAGAGATGGCAAAAGTCTTAACTGAAAGAGCCATGCATGAATGTATGCATCAAGGAGAGGTGGCCTGATGAAAACCGAAACTTCTGAGATTCGTTTTGTATTAAATGGGGTGCCTGTCGTTGAAGCTTTAAATCCAAAACAAACTTTGCTGGATTATCTGCGCTCCATCAACCTGTATAGTGTAAAAAACGGCTGCCGGGAAGGCGATTGCGGGATGTGTACCGTGTTGATGGACGGCGATCCGATTCGTTCCTGCATGCTCAAACTTTCGGAAATTGTTGGCAAAAATATCACCACACTTGAGGGATTATCTGACGGCATGGATCCTCACCCCATTCAGAAGGCCTTCATGGAATCCGGGGCAATTCAATGCGGTTTTTGTACACCCGCTCAAATCCTGACCGTAAAAGCCCTTTTGGACCATAATATGAATCCTTCGGATGAAGAAATTCGCACTTCCCTCAATGGGGTACAGTGTCGTTGTACAGGTTATGTCCGTATTGTGGATGCCGTTCATCTGGCATCGGCATATATGCAGGCGAAACCTGGTGCGGCTCCGGTGATTGAACATTTCACTCTGGATGAAACCTACAAAAATATCGAAATCCCCGAAGCCTATTATCGCAAAAATAATTCGCAAGAAACCTTGCTGCCCATTGTCTTTACTCCTGCCGCCATGAAGGAAACAGATTTCGTCGGTCAGCCGGAAATCAAAGTGGATGCCAAGAAATTAGCTCTGGGCAAAGCGGTCTTCACGGATGATTTTAAGATGGAAGGCATGCTGTACGGCGCTTTATTAACCAGTCCGCATGCCCATGCGATCATCAAGGATATTGACACCAGCAAAGCTATGGCGTTGCCGGGAGTGCATGCCGTCCTGACTTACAAAGATCTACCGAGGGTAAAATACGCCTCCGGCGGTCAGAGTTATCCGCAGCCGCTGCCGCATGATCAAACTTCCCTGGATAACAAAGTACGTCACGTCGGTGACCGGGTAGCCCTGGTGGCCGCAGAAACGCCTGAATTGGCTGAAGATGCGCTGCGTTTGATCAAAGTAATGTATGAGGTTTTGCCTGCGGCGATTACCGCTGAAGAAGCCATGAAGGTCGGCGCGCCTGTCATCCATGATGAAAAAGACACGGAAGGCATTTTCGACTCGAAGCGCAACCTGGTTTACCACATTGAAGCGCAGCATGGGGATGTGGATGCAGCCATTAAGGATGCGGACCATGTCTTTGAAGGCACCTACCGCACACCCAAGCAGCATCACGCCCAAATGGAACCGCATGTGTGTATTTCCTACTGGGATGAAGACGAACGCCTGGTAGTTCGCAGCAGTACGCAGGTGCCGTATCATGCCCGCCGCATTATTGCTCCCTTACTGGGATTACCCGTCAAAAAAATCCGTGTTTACAAACCCCGCTTAGGCGGTGGTTTTGGTGGAAAACAAGAGATCATCCTGGAAGATATGTGCGGTCATTTGACCATGGCCACTGGTCGACCGGTGCGCATGGAATTTTCCCGCAAACAGGAATTTATCAGCACTCGCAGTAGGCATCCGCAGATTATTAATTACAAGGTTGCCATCAAGGATGAAATCGTCACCGGTATTGACATGTATCTGATCGGGGACACCGGTGCGTACGGTTCTCATGGCCTGACCGTTCAGATGGTAGGCGGATTCAAGGGCCTGACTTTGTACAATCCCTATAATGCCCGCTTTACCTGCGATGTAGTCTACACCAATACGCCACCCGCCGGCGCTTTCCGCGGATATGGCAGTATGCAGTGTGAATTCGCCATTGAAGCCTTGATGGAAGAAATCGCCGATAAGATGAATATCGATGTGGTTGAGTTTAAGAAGAAAAATTGGATCAAGGTCAATGAGCCCATGTATATGGCCAAGCAATTAGGCGAAGGGCGCGAAGGCATTGACCAGATGATGGAAACCAGCGGCATGGAAGCTTGCGTGGCGATTGGGCTGAAGGCCACGGATTATTACAATAAACGAAAATTATACGCCAATCAAACCGGTAATATCCGCAAAGGTATCGGCATGGCGGTGGTTTTCCACGGCAGTGGTATCGCTGGTCTGGACATGGCTGCTGCCACGATCAAGATGAATGATGACGGTTCCTTCAATTTGCAGATGGGCGCTACGGACTTGGGCACCGGATCCGACACGATCCTCGCTCAAATTGCTGCCGAAGTGCTGCAGGTACCGGTGGAAGATTTCATCGTATATGCATCCGATACGGATTTCACCCCCTTTGACACTGGGGCATATGCAAGTTGTACAACGTATGTTGCCGGCGGCGCGGTAAAGAAGGCAGCCGAACAAATCAAGCTGCAAATTATGGAACAAGCTGCATCCATGTTGAATTTGAAAGATGGAAGCGGGCTGGTTCTTCAAAACCGAAAAGTGCTTGCGCCGGATGGACGATCGGTCACATTTGAAGAGGTTGGGTTGAGCAGTTTGCATCAATTAAATCAGCATCAGATCATGACTACTGCTTCCCATATCAGTTTGAATAGTCCTCCACCAACAGCCGCCCAATTTGCCGAAGTAACCGTGGATACCGAGACCGGCGAAATTAAAACCGACCGGCTGTTGATGATTGTAGATTGTGGTAGGGTTATTAATCCGATCACGGCTGTTGGACAGGTGGAAGGCGGGCTGCAGCAGGGCCTAGGCTTCACGTTGAGTGAAGACACCCTCTTCGATGCAGAAGGGAAAATGGAGAATGCCCGTTTGAAGGATTATCATACCTATCGCTCTGATGATATGCCGCCGATGGACGTCATCTTTGTGCAGACGGATGAGAGTACTGGTCCTTTTGGAGCCAAATCCATTTCGGAAATCTCCATTGATGGCGTTGCTCCGTCCATTGTCAATGCGGTGCATCAGGCCACTGGGGTATGGATGCGTGAACTCCCGCTGACCCCTGAAAGGGTCTGGAAAAATCTTCACAAGTAAACGAAAACGAGGCTGGTCTGAAAAAGACCAGCCTCGTTATTTTTGATATTGAAATGAAAAATTAACTGCTTTTGGTGGGGATATATTGAGAGATTTTTTTAGCCAGATTGATAATCGGCATGGTTTGCAGCCAAACTTTCCCGGGGCCGGTTAAGGTTGCCAAGAACAAACCCTCACCGGAGAAGAGTACATTTTTTAAACCTTTGACCATAGTGATGTCATAATTAACGGTGGGTTCAAACATGGCAATGTGACCCGGATCGACCTTGAGTACTTGATTCGGTTTTAAGTCGTACTCCACAACTTCACCAGGGATTTCCATGTAAGCCATACCGGGGCCGGTTACTTTCTGCAGAATAAAACCTTCTCCGCCGAAAAGCCCAGCGCCTAATTTCTTACGGAAGTGCATTTCCAATTTTACGGAATTTTCGGCGCACATAAAGGCGTCTTTCTGGCAGATTACGGTTTGATTGGGGGCCAGGTTCATGTCGAGAATTTTACCAGGTGCTTCAGCGGTGAAAACAATTAAGGCTTTGGGGGCGGCGCAGGTGTAAGTCGTCATAAAGAGGGACTCACCGGCTAGAGATCTGCCCAAGCCTGCCATCAGGCCACCCTTGGTGTTGGTTTCCATATTGATCCCTTCACTCATCCAGGCCATGCCGCCGGATTCGGTGTACATGGCATCACCCTGATCCATGGAAATTGTTAAATACTGTAATAATGAACCTTCTATTTTATATTGCATAATTTCCTCCTATAAATTTCATATCGTGATTGTCAATATCATAGTGGTAGTATATCAAGTTTCAATAGAAATGAATAATTATCTATTAAGATGATTGTTTTCTTCATCAAAACTTGGAATTATGACGCCAACATAATTATTGGAAATCAACAAGCTGAGAGGTTGACACGAACATATTTAATGGTAAGATGATATTGTTTATACAACATAAAAGGAATATCATGAATCAGAAGTTCGTCCTCTATTATTTTAGTTTTTATTTTTATTTCTACACAAATTCTGTGCAGAGGATGCTTCAAATTTCCTGAGTAACAAAGGTAGAGAAAAAAAGGAAATCGAAACCGTGGAGCAACCTCTCCACGGTTTTTTTGTTATATAAATCGGAGGTTTGGATGAATCAACGCAATGTAATCCGGGGAGCCATCTCAGTTGTAGAAGATAGCCGCGAGGCAATTCTTTCTGCGACTAAAGAATTGTTTATGAGGATCATCGATCTAAATCAATTATCGCAGCCTGATGTTGACGCCATCTTCTTTTCTGCCACAGCTGATCTTACAGCCGTTTATCCGGCAGTAGCGATACGAGAGTATGGTTGGACTGAAATCCCCATGATGTGTTTTCAAGAGATGGAAGTAAAAAACTCCATGCCGCTAGTCATCCGAATGATGGTATTCAGCAATCAACAGAACCATAACCCGATCCATGTGTACTTACATGAAGCGGAAAAACTCAGACCCGATTTAATAAATGAGGCAATAAATGCAAGCCACTGATTTAATAGACATACAAGAAGACATACTTCCTGAGATCGCCTACACAGCGCATAGCGATGTTCCCCTGGTGGAAAAAAAGCACCCAACCGATACCACTTTGATCCGGGTTGGCGATACAATTATTGGTGGTGAAAAGATAGTCGTAATGGCCGGCCCCTGTGCAGTTGAGAGCATGGAACAGATTATGCTTGCAGCACGTTCTATAAAAGCTGAAGGGGCACCCATTTTACGGGGCGGCGCTTATAAGCCAAGAACATCACCCTATAGCTTTCAGGGGCTGGGTATTCAGGGGCTAAAGATTTTAGCTGAAGCCAGAAATCGCACCGGACTGCCCATAGTGACTGAAATTATTGATCCACAACTTGTCGAAGTCGTTGCCTCTTATGCGGATATTCTTCAAATCGGGGCCAGGAATATGCAAAACTTCTCATTATTGAAAGCTGTTGGTAAAGTCAAAAATCCCATCATGCTGAAACGCGGCTTAATGTCCACTATTCAAGAGTTCTTAAATGCGGCCGAGTACATTCTCTCCGAGGGCAATCCCAACGTCATCCTGTGTGAACGTGGTATACGCACCTTCGAAACTTACACCCGCAATACCCTGGATATCAGTGCGGTCCCCATTCTGAAACAATTAACTCATTTACCCATCTTCGTTGATCCCAGCCATGCTACCGGAATACGCGAATTGATCCTGCCTGTATCTCGTGCTGCTATCGCGGCTGGCGCGGATGGCATTATTGTGGAAGTACATCCGAATCCAGCTGAAGCCATGTCGGATGGTGCTCAATCCCTGGATTTACAAGATTTCTCTGCTTTCATGAAGGGCATCAAACCAATCGTATATGCCATGGATCGGACATTGTGACTGAATTTTCAGATGCAGTTGTCTGTATTGTTGGCCTGGGGTTGATGGGTGCTTCTGCGGCTCAAAGAATCCATGGACAATGCAGGCGGTTAATTGGTATCGATCGTAATACCGAATATCTACAGACGGTTCTGGCACAGGGATGGGTGGATTCTGGTTTTGAAAATCTCATAGATCTGGATGAAACCCCTGATCTGGTCGTTTTGTGCACACCCGTTCGTACGATTTTGACCATTTTGCGAGATGATATTCTTACGATAAAAGCCCCCTGCGTTATTGTGGATTTTGGCAGTACCAAGGGTGACATAATTCGGCAAATGGAAGTCCTACCGGAACGATTCACCTGTTTTGCCTGCCATCCCATGGCTGGGAAAGAAACTTCAGGTCCTCAAGCCAGTACACCCGAGCTGTTTGTTGGGCGGCCATTTCTATTTTATCCCATCGATAAAGAGAGTATGGGTTGGAATTTGCTTGCTGATTTAATTAAAGGACTGGGTGCCGTACCGGTAAGATTGAATCCTGACCTGCATGATAAACAATTAGCTACCATCAGCCACGTACCCTATTTAATGGCCGTAGCCTTATCTCTGGTCAGTGCCCAGGATGGTACGGAAGCATCAGAAAGGCTATGGGAGATCGCCGCCAATGGGTATCATGATATGACCCGTCTTGCTGGCAGTAATTTGGACATGATGACGGATATCTTGGTAACAAATCCGGAAAATATTTCCGTGGTTTTACAAAAAGTAATTGATCAATTAGGCGAAATTAAAACACTGGTGGATAAAAATCAACCGGAAGAAATGCAGCCCCTTTTTAGCCAAGCCAAACAAATTAAAGAGCGAGCCAATCAATGTCGGAAATCATAGTTTATCCAACAACAAATTTATCAGGAGAAATTCGGGTGGATGGGGATAAATCCATTACCCATCGCTCGATTCTTCATGCCGGATTGGCGGAAGGTGATTCCATCATTCAGCATTATCTAAGTGGAAATGACTGCCAGGCAACCATAGATTGTATGTCGGCCATGGGAATAAGGATCGAAAAATCCCAAGATACCCTCAAAATCCATGGGGAAGGAATCCGCGGATTGAAAACACCGCAGAATGATTTAAATTGTGTGCGTTCCGGAACCACCATGCGGCTGTTGATGGGCTTGCTTTGCGGTCAAATGAAAGAAACGATCATTTTGGATGGGGATACGCAGCTAAAAAACCGTCCAATGGAGCGTGTAGCCATACCGCTTCGGCTACTTGGGGCAAATATCAGCACAACTGAAGGAAAACCACCCATAAAAATTGAACCCGCGGCATTAGTTGGCACGGCCATGAATGTCGGCTTGCCCAGTGCGCAAGTTAAGAGCGCCATTATATATGCCGGATTATATGCTGATGGGGAAACCATCATCCAACAATCTGCACCTACACGGGATCACACCGAGCGCATGCTGCTGGCACAGGGTGCGAATATCAAAACCAGTGTTGGGGAAATCCGCATCATGGGAGGCAATCCTCTCCTGCCAATACACATGACAATTCCTGGGGATATCTCGTCTGCTGCTTTTCCAATTGTGGCGGGAATCCTCTGTTCTGGTTCAAAAATATCGATTGCCGATGTGGGTTTAAATGACTCACGCACCGGGATTTTGGATATTTTGGCAGCCATGTCAGCCAAGGTTCAGATCCAGGAACAGCCTGGAGACCCGGTTGAACCCTATGGAAAACTGTTTATAGAAAGTTCACTCTTGGAAAGTACCGTCCTTGAAGGAGACTTGATTGTGCGTGCCATAGATGAAATGCCTTTGGCGGCTCTTTTGGCCACACAGGCGAATGGTCAAACAATCATTCGAAATGCGGAAGAACTGCGCGTAAAAGAAACAGACCGGATCGCTTCGATAAGCACCGAGCTGAACAAACTTGGGGCCAGGATTACACCCACGCCGGATGGCATGATTATTGAAGGTACTACACCTTTAACTGGAACTCAGGTTCACGGCCATGGCGACCATCGGATTGCGATGACTTTATTCATTGCTGGTTTGATTGCATCCGGCGAAACCCGAATAGAGGGTTTTGAATGTGTAACGGATTCGTTCCCAGGGTTTCTTTCTGTAATGAAAAGCATTGGAGCGAACTATGCCTGATAGGGAAATCCATAAGATTGGCCTGATCGGCTGGCCCATAAAGCACAGCCTATCACCTAAGCTTCATCAGGCAGCCATAGCGTTTCAACAGATCCCTTGGCAGTATGACCTGTATCCCATTGATCCAGCGAATTTTGATCACGAAATTCACAAGCTGTTGGCTTCTGATCTACGCGGGTTCAATGTAACCGCACCGTACAAGGAGTCCATTATTCCATTTTTGGATGAATGTGATGAATCCAGTAAAAAATTGCAGGCTGTAAACACTGTCTGTAAGATGGAGGATGGCTGTTGGATGGGTAGTAACACCGATGTGATTGGATTAAGGAAAGCCCTGATGGGATTCGGTTTGTTGGGCAAAGTGCAACAAAAGGTAACGGTTTTAGGGAACGGGGGAGTTGCCAGGGCTGTTCTAGCAGTTCTCTTGGAATTTCCGATCCATACCATTGAGATTCTGGCGCGAAATCAAAAAAAGACCATTCAATTGATCGATCTGTTTTCTGATCAGATTCGATCAGGAACTCAAATTCGCTCTGGGGCGATAACGGAAGAACTTGTTGCCAAATCCATTGGTTCTGCTGATCTGGTGATTAATGCCACACCTGTGGGCATGGATCATTGTGATCAAAAGAGTGTCTTCGAAGAGGGAACACAGCTTCCAAATCATCTAAAATTTGTCGATTTGATTTACCATCCTGCTGAAACCCGCATGATGCAGCAAGTCAGATTTGCTGGCGGAATGGCATGGAATGGACTGGATATGTTAATTTATCAGGCAGCGGCCTCATTTACTCTGTGGACAGGATTAGACGCGCCAGTTGAAGAAATGAAGGAAGCTGTACTGCAAAGGATGCTGATATGAGATTTTTAACGGGTGGAGAATCGCATGGACCGGAATTAACCGGCATATTGGAAGGACTGCCGGCTGGATTGGCGCTGGATATCGACAAGGTCAATCATGAACTGGCTCGCAGGCAGGCTGGGTATGGCCGCAATACTCGTATGCAGATTGAACAAGATCAAATCATTATACGGGGCGGTTTTATCTATGGGAAAACAACAGGAGCACCGCTGGTGTTGGCAATACGTAACAAAGATTATGAAAACTGGGAAGAAAAGTGGAAAGACGGCAGTTTGGATAAATTGACCATTCCCCGGCCAGGCCATGCGGACCTGGCAGGAATGCAAAAATATCAAATCGATGATGCCCGAATCATTCTGGAACGAGCCAGTGCACGGGAAACAGCAATGCGCGTAGCCATAGGCGCTGTATGTAAACAGCTATTAAATCTAATGAATGTGCAAATCTTTGGATTTGTGCATCAAATTGGACCTGTTGTAAGCAAAATTAATGATGGAAATTATTTGGAACAGTACCAAGTTTCAGAACAAAATGCTTTGAGATGTGCAGACCTGGATGCAGCTGATCAGATGCAGGCAGCCATTGATAAAGCCAAAGAGAATGGCGATACGATCGGTGGGGCGATTACAGTGGTTGCGGAAAATATCCCTGTGGGGCTGGGTTCCCATGTCCATTGGGATCGCAAATTGGATGGGAGAATTGGGGGAGCCATGCTTTCCATCCCAGCCATGAAAGGGGTAGAGATTGGAGAGGCCTTTGGCAATGTCAGCCTGCCGGGTACCCAAGTGCAGGATGGCATTCAGCTTGTGGATGGCAAAGTAGCCCGTTTGCAAAATCGTGCCGGTGGCATTGAGGGGGGGATTTCAAATGGACAGCCAATTGTAGTAAAGATTTATATGAAACCAATTTCAACCATTACGTTAGGCATGCCTTCCGTCGATCTCTCCACAATGAAAGCGGATGCCGCCATCTATCAACGTTCTGATACCTGTGCCGTTCCTTCTGCGGTTGTGGTGTGCGAAGCCATGCTAGCCTGGGTTTTGGCTGATGCGGTTTTGGAAAAATTCGGCGGGGATTCGATACAAGAGGTTTTACGGTGAAACAAATCATCCTGAACGGATACATGGGTACCGGCAAAACTACCCTTGGGAAAGCAGCTGCCGATAAATTGGGCTGCTCCTTTTACGATCTGGATCATTTAATAGAGCAAGAAGAAGGAAAACCTGTGCGCGAGATATTTTCTTCACAGGGTGAAGTACATTTTCGGAGATTGGAAGCCGAAATGCTTGTGAAAGTATTACAGCGGGACGGTGTAATTGCATTGGGAGGTGGAACTCTCACCAATGAGCACAATAAAGAGCATGTAATGGCCTCTGATAGTCTACTGATAGGTTTATGTACCTCTGTTGAAGAAATAGTGAAGAGAGTAACAAAAACGCAGGCTTCTCGCCCTTTATTGGCCTCCGACCAGACCTCCCTGGCCGATCATGTTCATAGGATGTTGAAACAAAGAAGACGGATTTACCAGAATTATGATTTTCAAATCGACACTCAATTGACTTCCACTGATCTTGCAGCAACTCAACTTGCAAGCCTTGCCAGGCTGACTGTCAAACGCGTCGTTCATCCGGATGGATGTTATCCCATCGTGATTGGAAGGGGAACACTTTCCTTAATTGGGGAGTTGATCGCCCTGCGGAAACGGGTAAAGCGAGTTTTCATCGTCAGCAATTCGATTGTCTCTGCGTTGTACTTACAAACGGTCAAACAATCCCTGTTGGCCCAAGAGTTGGAGAGTGATGTAATTCTCATTCCGGATGGGGAAGAAGGAAAAAGCCTGGCGACAATCCAACTTGTTTATGAACAGTTATCCGAGATGCATGCAGATAGGAATAGTCTATTGATGGCATTAGGAGGGGGAATAACAGGGGATATTTGCGGGTTTGCGGCTGCGACCTATATGCGGGGACTTCCCTTCATTCAGGTACCTACAACCTTGGTTTCGATGGTAGATTCTTCGATTGGGGGAAAGACCGGGGTGAATCTATCACAGGGTAAGAACCTGGTGGGATCGTTTAAGCAACCCGAATTGGTTGTCATGGATATGGAAACTTTGAAAACCTTACCAAATCATGAAGTTCTCAATGGCTTTGGTGAATTTCTAAAGCATGGTTTGATCGCTTCACCTGAGTTGGTACATACCTTGGTTAATAATCCACAGTCAATTGAGCAATTGGTTTGGGATGAGAACTTTCAGGAATTGCTTATACAATCCCTGGAGGTCAAGCGGCAGGTCGTACAAAAAGATCCCTTTGAAGAAAACGAACGAATGAAGTTGAATTTCGGCCATACCCTTGGACATGCCATTGAGAAAGCCTCGAATTTCCAAGTTTCCCATGGAGAAGCTGTCCTAATTGGAATGTGGTTCGCCTCTATGCTGTCAAACCGTCTAGGTTTTCTACCTGAGAATGAACTTGGCTTGATTGATCAACTTTATCAAAAGTATAATTTACCCCGATCCCTGGAGAATATCGATACTGCTACGCTTTATCAATACATGCTTCAGGATAAAAAGAAGGATGGTAAGGATGTGCGCTGGGTTTTGCTTCATCATGTCGGTGAAGCGTTTATTTATACCAATCCATCCAGGGAACTACTAGAAGAACTATTACTATACGTGGGAGCAAACCAATGAGTGTGAAGAAAATTCTGGTGATTAATGGACCTAATTTAAACTTGCTGGGTTACCGCGAACCTGAAATTTATGGGCATATCACCCTTGCAGATATTGAAAAAAAATTGACTGAAAAAGCGGCTGAAAATCAAATGGAAGTCATTTGTTTTCAATCCAATCATGAAGGTGAAATCATAGATACCATTCATGAAAACCGGAAGGAAGTTCAAGGAATTCTGATTAATGCCGGAGCATACACGCATACCAGCATTGCCATTCGCGACGCATTAACCGCCGTAAAGTTACCGATCATCGAGATTCATCTTTCCAACATCTATCAGCGAGAAGAATTTCGTCATCACTCCATGATTGCAGATATAGCGCTTGGTCAAATCACCGGCCTTGGCTGGAAAGGCTATTTATTGGCATTAGATGCCATGATCTGGGTTCTTAATCCTGACAGTAAATAGAGGCTATGGAATGCCGGAAACACAAAAAATCGGGGTGATGTTTGTCTGCCTTGGAAATATTTGCCGCTCTCCCATGGCCGAAGCCGTATTTAGCCACCTTGTATCCAAGGCGGGATTAGAGGATCGTTTTGAAATACAATCGGCAGGTATTGGCTCATGGCATGTGGGAGAAAGACCGCATCCCGGAACAATTAAGGTCCTAAAACAGCATCAAATTTCAGTCAACCCGAATAAACGAGCTCAACAAATAAAGAGCAATTTATTTAATCAATTTGATTATGTGGTCGCCATGGACCAGTCCAATCAGCAAGATTTAAAGGCCTTTGGACAGGCATTTCTTCTCCTGGACGCGGTGCCGAGCATCAATACCAGGGACGTTCCTGATCCATATTATGAGAAAAATTTCGAAGTGGTTTTTGATTTAGTACTAAAAGGCTGTACCCATCTATTGGAACGTGTAATAAGAGAAAAGGCACTTGATAATGGATGAAGGTACGCTCCAGCGGATTCGAACCTCCCTGGAGATTGCAGGGGACTCTTGCCATAATTTAGTACATATGCCAATCCATCGCAGTTTGGCTGCCACGGCATACTGCATTCAAACCGAAAAACAAAAATATTTCATAAAAGTTTCAGAACCGGGTTTCCATGAGTGGATTCAATGCGAATATCGAGGGTTAAGAAAACTTGAAGAAACTCGCTGTGTTCGCATTCCGATGATCATTTCATATCAGGAAGGGGATTGTGGAAATTCCTCATTATTACTGCTGGAATGGATAGAGAATCATCCTGGAGGTGATATGCTGGGGCAAACGAAGTTAGGCGAGCAGTTGGCGAGCTTGCATGATACATCAGAGGTGATTTTCAACGTAAAACAATTTGGACTGGAGAATGACAATTACATCGGAGGTAATAAACAGGTCAATCGCTGGATGGCTAATTGGCCAGAATTTTACATCCAATGCCGTCTCATACCACAAATTGAATTGGGGATAAAACAAAAATTAATTCAGATAGAGTTTCAGGATCAATTAATGCGATTATGTCACAGAATTCCTAATTTGTTGGGTTCTGAAATCGTCACACCGGCGTTACTGCATGGGGATTTGTGGTCCGGCAATGTACTATTTGATGAAAAGAACGAACCCATTTTGATCGATCCGGCGGTCTACTTTGGCGTTCCAGAAGCGGAACTGGCGTTTATGGAATTGTTTGGGGGATTTACCCCTGATTTTTACAGCGCTTACAACAGCATCCTACCCATCCCATATGGGTACAAGGATAGGAAGAATCTGTACAATCTTTACCACTTGCTAAATCATTTGAATTTATTTGGAACCACGTACCTGCGCCAAGCACAGCGCTGCTGTGCCTATTATCTCTGAAAAAGCTAATTCGTTATGCCCTGGTACTCCAAAACGCTCCAGGAGGACAAAAATTTATCGGTGGAGTACTCATAAACACCAGCACCATTTTGTACAGTGATAGTATTTTCTGAATATCCGATTACCAATAAAGCGTGTTGATACTTTGCTACCGTGGTTGTAACCCCATTGGAATCCGTATAAGAAATTGGATATCCGCTCCAAACATTGCCAACCACCCAGGCGATAACTGGATTATTAGAACGAATGGAAGCTTTTAGGGAATCCAGGGTCATCCACCGATGGGCATTGGCATTGAGCCCATAGGATCGCAGTAGTTGAGCCACGGGTTCTGAATGAACGCCATAAGGATTCGGCGGGGTTTGTCCCCACACCCCATATACATCTCCCACAAATCCATTATCTGGATTATCGGATTTAGGCAGTGAATCCTGGAATTCGTATTCGTTGATCGAAACTCCGTAATAATTTGCCCAATCCACAGCTGCACTGGCTTCACAAGAAAGCGGCATGTACTGTCCATGGCCGGAAATATTCCAGATACGATAACTATCCCCGGATCCATCGTTAGTTGAAGTATCCTGAGAATTGGGCTCTGCAGTTGGCGCCACGTAGGGAATTGGTGTACTGCTGGGAAGCGGCGTGGCAGTTTCGGTTGAAGTGGGAGTTGGTGTCCAGGTATTGGTTGGGCTTGGGGTACTTGTGTTGGTGGGGGTATTTGTAACCGGTAAGAAGGGTGTATATGTCAAAGTAACGTAGATAATTTCCGGTTTGGGGGTGTTGCTAGCCGTTGACTGGAACAGGACGCTGACAGGTTGTATTAAATTAAAGATCAATACAGATTGTGAGGTTATAATGAACCCGACAACTGACAAAAGCAAAGTTGAGAAAGCAAATTTGAAAATTTTTGGCATCAGCTACAAATATATCTCAGTCATTCCTAAATAAGTTAGATTAATTATAATGTGGTTCAAAACCTTAAAAAGAAGAGGTGTGAAAAATGACAGATAACCGGATACAAACTTACATTGAACAACGATTAATTCTCAATCAAAAAGTAATGGATACAAATCATCTGGGTATCAAACGTTTCTTCAATTTGGATACCAATGCATATACGGATAGTGTACTCTCAGGAAAAACTAAGGAATTATTAGGATTGACTGCCTCCCTGGTTTTACGGTGTAATGATTGCATTGACTATCATATCATTCAATGTATCGATGCAGGTTTTACTGATGAAGAATTGTTTGAAGCCCTGAATGTTGGGCTGGTAGTCGGTGGAAGTATCATTATTCCTCATCTACGGCACGCCGTCGAATCCATTGAACTTTATCATCAATTGCAAATGAAAGCATAATTTATTGGTCTTGCAGAATATCTTGCAAAAATTGTGCCAACTTATCACTGCTATCAAAACAAAAGGCTTTTTGGTAAAAGGACGCTGGAAGATCAGCGTCTTTTAAATAGTGTTTAATAAACTTCCTAAATAGAACAGGAGCTCTATCAGCGCCATAATAGGCTGTCATTCTGGCAAGGTGATCGAGCATAACCCATAAACGATCCCTCAAGGGGATTTGTTCCCTGTCCTGGTGATTAAATATCCAAGGATTGCCAATCGCGCCGCGTCCAATCATCACAGCCTTGCATTGCGTATAGGCGATCATTTCGTCGATCTGAAGATAATGCAGAACGTCTCCATTACCGATGACGGGAACGGAGACATGCTGAACAAGTTGTGCAATGGCATCCCAATCGGCTATACCGCTATATTGCTGAACTCGCGTACGTGCATGCAGTGTGATGCAGGCGCAGCCAGTATCTTCAAGAATTTTTGCAATCTCCAGGTAATTAAGTTCATTTTCATCCCATCCTAGGCGAATTTTGGCAGTGATGGGCACCGGTATTTCCTTGACCAGGGTGGAAATGAGAGACGCTACTTTTTGGGGTTCTCGCATTAACCCAGCACCCGCACCTCGATTGGATACGGCACGATTGGAACAGCCCATATTAATGTCAATAAAATCAGGTTGATATTTCATTAAATATTGAGCTGTGGTGGTGATCCGTGAAATGTCATTGTCAAAGATTTGATAAGCGAACGGTCTTTCGATGGGATCAAATGGGATTTGATTTTCCCGATGCGGGTGACCATTTACAAAGTTAAAGGCATTTACAAACTCAGAGATACTTAAAGCTGATCCAAATCTGCGACTGACTTGCCGCAGTGGCGAATCCGAAAGACCATCCATCGGTGCAAGAAAAGCCTTACCGAAGATTGGGATCGAGCCAATAAAAAAAACTGGTTCTTTGGAAGCAGATGATTTTGTGTTTAATTGCGACATAATCCTGAAGAACAGATTAAACAGTTTTGGGTTTTGATTAATGGAATGACATTTAGGATTGAATTTTACATTGTTTTGGCGAAAACGGGCACTTTTTCCTATTTCCATAATCATTGAAAAAGTCGCTTTTATAAATGAAGAGCAGAATATTATTAAGGTATAATTTGGTTTAATCAGGTGGATAGAAATTTTAGTTTTAAGAGAAGGGACATGAAATCAGAGAAAATCGCAGTTATCATCCCCATGTTTAATGTCGAAAAACACATTGAAAAGGTGATCGAGAGTATCCCTGATTTGGTGGATTTGATTATTATCGTGGATGATCATTCCCGGGACAATTCTGTTGTCATCGTAAAAAATATTCCAGATAAACGCTTAATCGTGATAGAACATGAAGTAAACAAAGGGGTTGGGGGAGCGATGATCAGCGGATTTAAAAAAGCAATGGAGTTATGTGCCTCCATTGTCATAAAAGTGGATGGGGATGGGCAGATGCCCATGGATTATTTAAATGATCTGATCTCACCCATTCTTCTGGGACAAGCAGATTTTTCAAAAGGAAATCGATTTGCCAATTTCGAAGATTTGACTCATATGCCGCTAATCCGGCGTATTGGGAATTTGGGTTTATCTTTTATCACGAAAGCAGCATCTGGCTATTGGAATGTGTTTGATCCAACCAACGGATTTTTCGCGATGGACGGGCCAACTTTGCGAAAATTACGATTGGATGATTTACATCCGCGATATTTTTTTGAGAGCAGTTTGTTGTGTACTCTGTATCGCGTTGGCTCTGTGATTGAAGACATTCCCATGCCTGCAAAATACGGCGAGGAAACCAGTTCATTATCTGAATGGAAAACACTATTTGAGTTTCCGCCATTATTGTTTGTCCGCTTAATCAATAGAATTTGGCTGCGCTATTTTGTAATGGATTTTTCAGTCGCATCCATATCATTGATCTTTAGCTTCATATTTCTCTTTTTTGGCTGCGTTTGGGGTTTGAATTGGTGGTATAGATCCATACAAACCGGAATTCCCGCCACATCTGGGACTGTCATTATTGCCGCTCTTCCTGTGATTTTAGGGTTCCAATTATTTCTACAGTTTCTAACCAATGATGTGCAAAACATTCCCAATAAACCAATAAACAAAAGAGGGAAAACATTAATCTAATGAAAATTCACAATATCTCTTTATCGATGATATCAGTCCTGTTTGGTGTCTCAACAGGTATATTTTTATCTCTGTGTGTTCATGAATTTTGGTCGTTTGGGATTGCCGTACAAATAATTTTGGTTTCGCTCTTTTCTTTTCTTGGTTGGATTATTTGTCGATCAACAATAAGGATTATAACAAAGCGGAATTCAGGCACTACAAATATCAGCGTAAGAATTTGCTTACTTGCCATACTCTCCATAATGCTAACAATAATTCTTGGCATTAAATTTATTTCCCACACGGTTTACTTACCACCTGTTAAACTGGAAATCACACTGCTCAAAGATAACCCTAATCATGTGAAGCAACCTAAAATGCAGCTTGATGAAATTCTAATAAATAACAAGACTTTGTCATATTCAGATGCAGAGATTTCATCTGGTTGTGTTGCAGTTGAGAAGGGATTCGCAAACAATGGTTCAGAACAATGCCGTCTTATTTTTGATGTTGATGTAAGCCGTCAAACAGATCTACAATTGGACTTTATGAAAAATCAATCATCGGGTGTAGTTGAACTACGTATAAAGTCATTAACCGAAGAATTGGATCTTTACCAGGCATCAACGGAGAAATCGAAACATTTGATCCCAATTACGCCAGATTTGTCATCAAAGAGAATTCGCTTTCTAATAATTGCCATCAGTCTATTTGCAATGTTTGCAATGATATTTCTGGTATTCACCCTGCTTGATGCCACAATATTGAGACATTTGGATACAAAAGAGAAACTGAAAATTATTCGCTCTACGCTTTGGATAAGTGTTTTGATCTATACCACGTTTATTCTGGGGGCGTTCCTATATACAAGTGGCTGGGTGGGTAATCATCCTTTGAGTTTTGTAAACCTGGACTCAGATGCAGCCAATATAGCTTCCTTTAGTGCAGCCTATGATCATCCTGATAATTTCAAGCGAGATGCATTCTTATCCAATCCAGCGAATTTTAGAAGTTATTTTGCTTTTCATATCCCCCTGATTCGGACGTTGGCTAAAATTGTTGGCCAATATTCGAGCGCTTTTGCTGTCTTACTATTTCCTGTAATTCTATTGCAACTAATTGGGTTTTATCGACTTGGATTAACGCTTTATAAAAACCGCTATATCGCCTTTTTATTCAGCTGGGTTTTGGCAGTTCCGGTCAAGATGCCGGTCTCAGAATTTTTTGGTGTATCGCTGGATGTTATTCCCCGCTTTTTGTTTCAAGCGATTCTTCCTTTTTTGCTAATTTATATTGTGGCTAAAATTGAGCAAAAAAATATATGGTGGGTAGGGGCTCTACTCTTTTCGGCTAGTTTATATATTCATCCAGTCAGTGGTCCCTCCTGGCTTGTGGTTTACTTCTTAAGTATCATTTTTGTATGTAAAGGAAAAAATGCACTCTCTTGGTGGCTGCAATACTTTGGTGTAGTGATCCTATCCATTTTGGGATTAATCCCATTTGTGTTAAGCTTCTTTGGTTCGTCAAATTCTGACCCAGCCAATATGACTTTACTTAATGAAATAACTCTTGAAAGGTTGTCCTCGCAGACGGAATCAATGGCGGCTTTGTACTCGAGATATTTTTCCACCTATGTATATGAAAATTGGACCATGGTAATTTTGTGGGGAATTAGCATCCTTTTTTTGGGATCTGTGGCTATCTCCATTTTTGGTTTTGGCTCAAAAAGTCAGATAAAAATATCGGAGCCTTCAAAAAGAGTGTCTTTGCTCATCTTCTCATGGTGGATTTCTATTACATTGGTCAGTGTTATTCTACCAATCTTTGATGAGATCTATGTTCAAAAAACCGGAAACATACAAATATTAAGAGAAATCCGTAGATCAATGCGCTATTTTATCCCTTTACTGTGGATGACCTTCTTCTGGATATTCGCACAAATTTCAAGCAGGATAAAAATAATGTTGGATTTTGAAACCAAACGCATCCAGTACTATTGGATGATGCTGGCGTTTTGTTTTTCTCTCCTTTATTTTGGCAATTCAAATTTACTAAACAACTATGCAATTAAAAATGAAATTTCTTGCCTTAAACAGGGATCAATTATTTGTGAAGTCCCAGGGAATGAAAAATCAAAAATCGAATTTTATGATCACGTGACGAACATTGTGCAAATAAATGAACTCTTATTTCCCGATCCGTCACCAGATTATATGAAGGACAGTTTGATTCCTCGTTACTACTGCCTTCGATCCATAGCATACACCTATAAGGATGGAGGTAGCACCGGAAATACTTCAATGGAGTTTATTGAAAACTGGTGGAAAATTACAAATGAGATCGCCCCTTTTTTACCCAATTCAGACCATCCGTTAGATTTGGCCGTACTGGAAGTTGCAATTAAGACTGGTTCTGATTATTTCATCTTGGTGAAAACAGAGAATTCATATTTGGAAGTATTATCCCAAAGCAGGATTGTATTTGAGAATGACTATGGAATTTTGTACAGTCTCAAGGAATGACAGGTAGATATGAAGATGGCAGATAGCTAAAAACTATCAGTAGTGGGGCAAGAGATAGGTAAAAAAAAAGTCGCCGAAGCGACTTTTTTTTTATAGTGGCGGGAGCGACGGGTATCGAACCCGCGATCTCGGCCTTGACAGGGCCGCATGTTAGCCACTACACCACGCCCCCACTAACGAAGAGAATTTTATCAAACATGTAAGAATTGGTCAAGGTTTTCTAGAAGATTCTTGAAATTAAGTTGGCTTTTTTTGTTATATATAACAAAAACCAGGCAAGCGCTCTTGCCTGGTTTTTAATCAATAAAATCTATTTCTTGAAAGCAGCTAAAGCTTGAAGTAAGGTGTTAGCAACCAGTTTACCCGACTCAGCGCGGTGAGGAGTTTGACCAGCAGTACTCGCTGCAATCAAAGCGTCCATTGCAGCTTCCATGGTTGAATCCCCTTGTTGTTTGGATTGAAAGAAAGCCATTCCAGCCGTCAATAAGTCGCCAGCATCCAATCCTTCACTGGTACCACCACCTGTGAAGGTTGATAGCAGGGATCCAAGAACACCACCTTCTTGAGGTGTTTTTGTGGTTGCTTGTTGGGATCCCAACAATAATTGGACCAGTTGTAATCCGCTCTCTGCGGTTACTTGTTGGCCTTGCAAAGTCTGGGCGGCTTGAAGCAAATTCTCACCATACATAGCAGCCGACCCACTTTTAGGGTTGGCAAGCAATTGTTCACCGGCATATTTAAGTTGATCTGCTGGATCTGCGTTTTTTTTCTGGCCAATTGCTTTAGTAATAAGATTAAAAACTTCAACCATGTGATCGCCATGATCCTGGTTATAGGTGTCGGCGGCGTTTAACTTGGTTTGATTTTCTGAGAGTACAGTACTTACTGTTTTGAAAACAGACGCAAGATCAATTTGATTATCTGCCATCCTTAAGTTCCTTTAACGATCTTATTTTTTCAATTCTGCGGGCAGTTCAGGAATGGCTAATTTAATACCAACTTTGATCATCCCAGGATTGTCACCGATGACAGCCTTATTGGCTTCATAGATTACTTCCCAGTAGGGTCGGGCAGTTTGTTTGTAGTATTTCTGTGAAATGTGACTAAGGGTTTCGCCGGCTGAAACAGTGTGTTCGGCAATAATTTTGGGTTTGGCAGCTTCTTTGGCAGCAGCGGCTGCTTTCATAGCAGCGTCAGCTTTTGCTGCTTCCATAGCTTTGATCTGTTCGCCTTTGGCTTTTGCTGCCTCTGCAGCGTCAGCTATTGCCTTATCTTTTTCGGCTTTCAATGCTTTAGCTTCTGCTGCGTTTGCACGTGCTTCAGCTTCTTGTACTTTTACAGCTGCTGCTACTGCTGCTGCTTTTGCTTCTTCAGCCGCGGCTTTCTCATCACGGTTAGTTAATGCGTCAATCGCTTTATCAAAAACATTCTTTTTCTCGGCCATTATTGTTCTCCTCTTGATAGGTACCAATGGTTATTGGATAACTCATTGGTTGATTTAAGTTGATCATATTTGTCCATTAATTAGTATACAGGATTCCCTAAAAATAACTAAATTAAACTAGCTACTTTAACAAATTTCTAATCAATTCTTCTTGAAAAACCAGGGATCAGAATCTCGAACCCACTCAAATAGTTCCGACTTGTCAAACCATAAGGCAATTTCTTGTTCTGCAGATTCGGGTGAATCAGAGGCGTGGGTAAGATTCTTACTGGTAATCAAGGCAAAATCGTGCCGTATGGTTCCTGGTTCAGCCTCCATAGGATTTGTTTTTCCCATGGTTTGGCGTACGGCCTGAATTGCTTCCGGCCCCATAACCACCAGCGCCATTAAAGGGGAGGATGAAATATATTCGACTAATCCATTATAAAAGGGTTTGCCCACATGTGCTGCGTAGTGTTTTTCAGCAAGCACCCTGGGGACAGTTAAATATTTGCCGGCAATTATTTTTAAGCCACGTCTTTCCAGTCTAGCGATAATTTCCCCTACCAGACCTCGCTGTACAGCGTCCGGCTTAATTAATACCAATGTTTTTTCCACAAAATACTCCTTTATTTATCTATTATTTTTGGAGGAGATTTTCTGCCTCCTGGTACATATCTAGTGATTTTTGTATTTCATTATTTCGAATATAGGCATCTCCAAGGCGAATGTAAATCCCTGGATCTAAGGGATGATCATAGATGACCTTTGTTAATTCTTCGATCACTTCATTCAATTGATCTTCCTCTTCAATCATGTGATCTACAATTTCAAAAGCTCGTTCGTATTGCTGATTATTAAATAGCTCTCGAATTTGATCCATTCGATCAAGGGCGGACGACTCGCTTTCATTACTGAAGCCACTGTCTCTTGGTGAAGATACAACAGAGGATTCTTCAGGTTGATCTTCCTGGAATAGCCCTTTAAGTAAATCATCGGGTACATCAAAGGGTAATGGATGGTCAAATTCCGAAGAGGTTTCAACCTCGATTTCATCGGATTGGGAGGGGATATCTTCCATGAATTGCAGAGGGGTATCTCCTACAATAGATTCGGGAAAGAGGGGTTGGTATTCATCGACAGCAAGGGGTTCATTCCCTAGAGCCGACGCAAACTGATCCGGCAATTCGGTTTCCTCTTGCTCACCTTCTTCCTGTAGTTTCTGGTCAGTAAAATCCTCTACCGATAGCTCGTCCTGTTTGTTTTCTTCCTTTTCCTCAGAATGGGTGGATAACCATTCCGGTACATCATTATCTTCTTCTTCGTTTTCAAATTTTCCGGTTGAATTATCAAAATGGTTTTTACTATCTGGTGATAATGCATAAATGGAGGTCTGTTCTTCCAGCTCCTTCAACCAGCCAGGAATTTCGTCTGGTGTCTTTGGAGGCAAACTGTCCGTTGATTTTGACTCGATGTCAGAGACCTGAGAAGGATAATCAGGCAATTCTTGATCGGGATGCATGGGTGAAGCAATTTCATCATCCTTGCCATTATCAAATTCATCCACCCAAGCAGTTTCCTTGTTGGGTTCATCAAGAATGCTGGTCTGTTGATTCTCGGAATGAGGGAATTCTTGTTCAAGACTACTGATGGTAAGCGGGGAACCTTCCTCGTCATCCAAAGCTTCAGAAAACATGGATTCAGAAATGGAATCGTTCCCCTCACGATCAATAACCGGAAAATCGGTACCGGATTGACCTGAATCCTGTAAAATCCAGGCGGGTGGAGCATCGGGACGTTCAGATTGTTCAGATAACAAGGAATCTTCTGCCGCGCCTTGTTTTGCTGCCAGAGATTCCAACCAGGAAAAAGCATCATCCTCTTCAGAAAGCACATTTGTCCCTTGAGAGGTAGTTTCCTCTGGTTCATCTCGATCGCTGAACATGGTAAAACTCGATGAATCGGATAACGAGGCTTCGTTCAATGCCTGTTCAAAATCTTCATCCGCTTCATCACTTTCCTCTTCGATTTCTTGATCAATCTTATTGATTGATTGGATGGATGCAGGAATGCGATTGCTTTGATCTAAATCTTTCAGCCAATCCGGAATATCGGCTTCTTGTTGAGCATTAGCAACATCAGGATCTTCATCATGGTCAGCATCAAAACCAGCGGGTTCCGCAGCCAGGTTTGCTGTCATTGAGAACATCCGTGTCTTGCCAGGTTGTTGCGATGTATGATCCAAATCTTCAAGAAACATTGATGTAAATTGATCGTCCTCGTCAGTAACAGATGCTGGCTTTTCTATTGTATTTTCTGAGGCGTTGACATTAATACCACCGTCATCAGTAAATAGAGAGTCAATTTCATTCTGCAAATCAAGTTCAATATCGGATTGTTTGGTTTCCTTATCCAATTCTTTCAGCCAGTCAGGTAATTCTTCTGAATCTGACTGGTCCTGAGGTTCAGAAAAAAACTTTTCGGTGGAGAGTGGTACAACTTCAGGAATCGCGCTGGAACTACTGCGTATAGCATTATTTGTTTCTGATGAAACGCCTGTTGTCATGGATTGTAGAAACTCCGGTATCGAAATAGGGGCAATTTCAGCCTTTTTAACAGTCTCGGGCATGGACGTTTCAGCAGCATCACTTAAATTTTGCAGAAAATCTTCATCATCCTGCTCGATGGATTGTGGCTCTTCAAGTGATTCTATTCCCTTTTCATCAAACCATGGAGAGTCAGGTTGGGAATCCGTTTTTAATTCCTGTGGCTCGAAAAATGTAATCGCTTGAAAATCAAGATCATCGGAGGAATCATCAATAGAAAGAGCGGATTCGGTGGATTTATGTAAAGCCAAATCCATAGAAACCGTATCTTTATCCAACTCATCCAAGACAATGGTATTTTCATCCACTTTAGCAGTGGTAGGGGTGTTTTCGTTGACAAATGCCGCGTATGGATCCAGCATTCGAATTCTTTCAAAATATGGTTCAGCCTGGTCATTTTGCTTGGTGAGGATATGCATTTCAGCCATGAGCTGGTTAGCCTCATAAGCATATGGTAGGGACTGCAATATTTTCTGGCAGAGTCGAAAAGCTTCATTAATCTGGTTAGTGCGTAAATAACTTTTCGCCAGGAGAAGTTCAATATCTGACCTTTGTTTGTCTTCTTGAAGCGCCGCAATGCCTTCCGCAATTGCCTGAGGGTACGCTTCCCCACGTACATACATACGAACCAGAGCACCCCGGGTGAGAAGGATTTTTTGGGGTACAACTCCATCCCGCCTTCCATACAACCGCTTAAGTTCTTCTTGAACAGCATTATTCGAGGGTTGAATTTCAAATGCTCGTTCCATGTGCCAAATAGATTGGTCAAGATTGTCGGAGTCTTCCCTAATAATACTTAATCCAATCTGTGAGATAAAATCATCCGGAAATACCGATAACACGCGCTGTAATACATCACCGGCTTCTTGAAAATGCTGCATTTCCAGATAGGATTTCCCTAATAAGCGATAGGTATCCACGTGTTTGGGGAAAAGTTTGAGAATATGTTTACAGTGGGCGACTGCCTCTTCTGTTTGTCCCCTGTCAACGAGATTTTCAATTTTTTGTTGATAAGAACGAAGCGAAATACTGGCCATCGGAAACCTCCCCGGGAAATTCATGCAGGCGGAATTATTATACAGTTTGTAGAGTATATAGACAAGTATTTCATTAAATGAAAAAAGCGGCAATCAATTTGCCGCTTTCAACTCTGTTAATCACCTAGATAATCACGCAATTTTCGTCGTATATTGGGATGACGCAGGCGGCTTAATGCCTGAGCTTCAATTTGGCGCACTCTTTCACGTGTAACACCCATTTTTCTACCTACTTCTTCGAGCGTGTAAGATTGCCCATCCAGAAGCCCATATCTTAATTGAAGAATGCGGACTTCACGAGGAGGCAGATCATTTAAGATGATCTCAAGATGTTCTTTTAATAAATTATAAGTCGCAGTATCATCGGGTGGTGGTGCTTCATCGTCTTCGATGAAATCACCTAATACCGAGTCTTCCTCGTCATCTGTTGGTGTTTCCAGAGAGAGAGGACGGCGGGCTACTTGAATCATATTTTCTACTTTCTTTGGCGTCACTTCCAAAGAAACAGCTAATTCTTCAACCGATGGTTCTCTACCCAGACGTTGAGTGATCTGATGTTGGACACGAAGTAATTTGTTGATTTGGTCGCCCATGTGAACAGGTACACGAATGGTTCGGCCCTGGTCTGCAATGGCACGGGTGACGGCCTGACGAATCCACCAGGTGGCATAGGTACTAAACTTATGACCTCGACGGTAATCGAACTTTTTTGTGGCTCTAATCAGACCAATGTTTCCTTCCTGAATTAAATCAAGAAATGGAACGCCGCGCCCCATGTATTTTTTTGCAACGCTAATGACGAGTCTTGAGTTGGCTGTGATCAGATGTTCACGGGCAGTCCAGCCATCTTCGATTAACTTACGCAATTCCAAACGACGGGGGGAGGTAACTTGCCCTTTGGCTAATTCTTCGCGAGCCATTTTGCCCCGTTCAATCCGTTGGGCTAATTCGACTTCTTCTTCTGCCGTTAAAAGCGGAACACGACTGACTTCTTTTAAATACAATCCGATGGTGTCATCGGTATCAATATGAGCCAGGTCGTCCATCAGTAAAGACTGAACAGGTTCGTCCGCTTCTTCTTCAGGCTCATCCTCAATTTCTTCATCACTGGGTTCTTCAGGAACTGAATCTTCAATGTAGGTGATGCCAGCACTCATCAGGGCCGAAAAGGCTTCCTCTAACTGTTCTACATCTTGTTCAGCTTCAGGGAAAAAATGCAAAATATCGTCAATCGTAACGTAGGATTTTAATCTTCCCAGTTCGATAAGACGAGCAGTAGCCGAATATTGTTCTTCGTCATCATCTTCAACTTCAACTTTATAAATGTCGTTATCCATAGACGCGTTTAACTCTACCTTCTATCATTATGAAGATTTCAACCAATATTTTTATTTGTATCCATGTAAACAAGAAAATAATGCCGGATGGAAAAAGCTTATTATTCAGCATACACGTTTTTAAAACAAAATTCAATACCTGAATGCTAACGCACAATTCTCATATTGACTGGTTGAGTACTAATTATGGCAATTTAAAAAACGAGTGTCAACTTAAAACTGCTGTGAAAAATACAAAGAAATATATTAACAATTTGATTTAAAACCCGTATAACACTATACAGAATAGTTGGCCTTAAGTCAACTTATGCGATAAAATTCTAATGTAAAATTAATATTTGTCTATCCAAAAAAAAAGTCGTTTACGAATGGTTGACAGGGGGTAAAGTTCATGTACAATACTATAATGCGCAAAATTTTTTGTTATATTTATTTCCATAATCCCCTAATCATCCTCTATCCCTAGAGGAAAAATTTTATATCCGGAGGAACCATGAATCTTTTAGGTCTTGCCCGTCACGGCTTGAACAATTTTGAACAAATTGCTGTGATTTGTGTTGTGGCAATTGCAATCATCAGTCTCCTTTATGCTTGGTTTTTAAAGAACCTCGTGATGAAGAAAGACAAGGGTGATCCAAAAATGATAGAAGTTTGGGATGCCATCCGCGTCGGGGCCAACAGCTATCTAAGTCAACAGTTGAAAACAATTCTTCCTGCCATTGCCCTTTTGGGTGTGGCCCTATATTTCAGTGTTTCAGTTGTTCCCCCTTCAGCAGAAGCACTTGTTGAATTTCCAAACAATACCACAACCATTATTGCCATTGGTAGAACTATTGCCTTTATCATGGGCGCAAGTTTCTCCTTGATTGTTGGCCAATTGGGTATGCGGATGGCAATTCAGGCTAGTGTTAGAGCTGCCTCTGCTGCCAAACGTGGTTTCAATGAAGCTTTATCCATTGCTTACTACTCCGGAACCGTTACTGGTATGTTGACTGACGGTTTAGGATTGATGGGTGGTACGATTATTTTCATTATCTTTGGGACAGCATCTCCAGATGCCTTATTAGGCTTTGGTTTTGGTGGCACTTTATTGGCCTTATTTATGCGCGTAGGTGGCGGTATTTATACCAAGGCTGCAGATGTAGGCGCTGATCTGGTTGGCAAAGTTGAAAAAGATATTCCAGAAGATGATCCACGGAATGCCGCTGTTATTGCCGATCTTGTTGGCGATAATGTAGGCGACTGTGCAGGTATGGCTGCTGACATCTTTGAAAGTTATGAAGTCACCATCGTTTCTGCTTTGATTTTGGGTCTTTCACTGTCAAGCTTAACTGGCGAACTCAAATGGATCGTATACCCATTGATCATTCGCGGTTTGGGTGTGATCAGCTCTATCATGGGTACGTTTACCGTGCCGATTTGGGAAAAATTCCCGATCAAATTCCTCCGCGCTCATGATGCGGAAGAATCCATGTTCCGCTCTTATGAAGTTTCCAGTATTAACACCGTGGTATTTTCTTTTATCCTGGCAATTTTCTATGCCCATGATTGGAAATTGGCTATGTTGACCTCCATTGGTGTCGGTTTGGCGGTCGCTTTCAATCCTCTCACCTCCTACTTTACCGCAACCAAGAAACCGCCAGTACAAGAAATTGTAAAATCAACCAAAACTGGCCCTGCAACCACCATTCTGTCGGGTCTCTCCTTGGGAATGGAGTCCAGTGTTTGGGCATTGCTCGTCATTGCCGTCTCCTTTATCTTTGCTTTACTGCTTTACGGCGGTTCAGATCCGGTGTATGTTCTCTATGGTGTCGCTATGATTGGTATTGGTATGCTTAGCCATACTGGTAACAACGTTGCCATGGATAGCTATGGCCCTATCTCTGATAATGCCAATGGTATTGCCGAAATGGCCTGGCATGATACAACCGATGAGAAAGAATTGGCCGCACGTCAAATTATGGCTGATCTGGATGCCGTTGGGAATACCACCAAAGCCATTACAAAGGGTGTTGCCATCGCTTCCGCCGTTATTGCGGCAGTTAGCCTTTTTGCTTCCTATATGGTGGATATTAACAGAGTCCTTGCTCAATTGGGCAAGCCAGCCTTAATGTCCATTAATATTGCTGACACAAAAGTATTTGTTGGTTTACTGCTGGGTGGTGCTTTACCTTGGCTCTTCAGTTCATTGTCCATTCGTGCAGTCACCCGTGCTGCCGGACAGATTGTAGAAGAAGTACGACGCCAATTCCGGATTCCTGGAATTATGGAAGGGACCGTCAAGCCAGATTACGCACAAGCCGTTGGAATCTCAACCCGCTCTGCCCAGAAAGAATTGATTCCTCTGGCTGTCATCTCCATTGTCACGCCATTAATCGTTGGCATGGTTTTGCAGGTTGAAGCTTTAGGCGGTTTCTTGGCTGGTGTCATCCTCAGTGGTCAATTACTGGCTGTCTTTATGTCAAACAGTGGTGGTGCCTGGGATAATGCCAAGAAAGCCATTGAAGACGAACCTCGTGACGTGATTGCCAATACCGGAAAAGGCTCTGAACGTCATAAAGCAGGTGTTGTTGGCGATACTGTTGGCGATCCGCTTAAAGATACTGCCGGTCCTGCTTTGAATCCTATGATTAAAGTAGTCAACTTAGTAAGTTTAATTGCCGCTCCGATCATCGTTCGTTACCCGTTGGAGAATGTCACCAGCTATGTAGTGGTTGCTGCGTTAATGGCAGCGCTCATTTGGGCTGTCACAAGAAGTAAGAAGACTGCTGATATTTAGTCTGATTTCCAATAATGAAAACGAGGTGGAGATTGCTTCACCTCGTTTGTTGTTTAACACAATTAGAAATCATAAAATTAGCACTCGAAAAAAACGTTATTATGGACGTCGTCGCAATATATTTTGAATAGCATCAAAAAATAAAACCCCATGTAGCGGCAATTCATGAATTACCGCTACATAATATACAGCCATTTTAAGTTTAAATCTGGAAAGAACCTATTTTTTGTAGAAACTGACCCCAATTACACCTGGGCCCGCATGAACCAGAAACGCCGGTGGAAGTTCATAGATGGGTACATCAGACAATTCATACTTAGTTTTAAGGATGGAAGCTAATCGTTGGGCGTCCTCAACCGCATCTCCATGCATAAGGCAGAGGCAGGCCTCCTCTGTACCGGGAAAATCTCCTGCGATTAAGTCCAATAGACGTTCATGGGCTCGCTTCTTGGTCCTTTGGGATTCAACCGTCTGTACTTTGCCTTCTTTGATTGTCAAAATGGGTTTAATTTGCAGCATACTGCCAACAAGATTTTGAGCGCCGCCGATCCTGCCACCCTTATGGAGGTATTCAAGGGTATCGACAACAAAGTAATTTTGCTCTTTTATGATCAGATCTTGAATTCCGGTAAGGATTTCTTTGAACTGAAGGCCTTCTTTTGCCCAGCGATGCGCCTGTAAAACCAGAGACGCCAGGCCGCTGCCAATGGTTAGTGAATCAACTACTTCGATGGTTAACCCCGGGAACTCACCTGCGGCGGTGGTTGCACTTCTTACCGTACCGCTTAAGCCGGCGGAGGGACAAATGATGATCACATCCTGATGGTCTTTTTGTGCTTGTGCGAGATAAGGTTGATAAAGAGCCGGCGGTGGCGCTGCCGTCTTAGGCAGGTTGGTTGCCGCTTTTAATTTGCTTATAAACGTTTGGGCGTCAATCTCCGTATCATCGCGATAGGAGTCCTGGTCAAACATAATAATTTGAGGCAGTAGGATTAGGTCTAACTCCTTTGCACGCCCAAGAGGAATTCCGCTTGTTGTGTCACCTAAAATTCGTACCATAGAAAATTCTCCATTATAAGAATAAGTGCTTAATTTTGAAGATCAAGTTTTCCCCATTGATCCAGATGAACCCAAGTTTGCATTTCATTTCTTTCTCTTGGACGACGCTCCATCTCCTGTATATCGTCAGGAAGATTGGAATATCTGATAGGCAAACCAACAGCGATCACCAAAAAAGGTTGGATATTTTTCGGAATATTGAAGAGCAATGCTGCTTTCTCTTTGTCAAATCCACCCATCGGACGGCAGTTGTAATTTAAAGAGCGTATCTGAAGAAGGAGGTTTTCATTGGCCAATCCGAGATCATGGAGGGCACTTCGATTGGGAGTCCCTTGATCATCGGCAATCTCAGCACAGGAGAGAATTAACACTGGAGCTTTGTTTGCCCACTCTTGATTTTTTTCATCCAAACAGGAGCGCATTGAGGCTAATGCTTCTGGAGACTGTTTAGTAAAAAGGAGATATCGCCATGGCTGACGGTTTCTTGCAGAAGGCGCCCAACGAGCGGCTTCAAAGAAAGAGAGAAGGTCTTCCATTGGAATATCTTGATTCTCTTTAAATGTTTTGGATGATCTACGATTATAGATGATGGAAGATATCTTATTGATATGGAAAGTCATTATGGTTTCCTATGGTTATACATATGATTGGGCAGCAGGAAGCTGGTTAAGGGGTTCTGCTGCTAATGCGGCATTGAGGATCGCTTGCCTTACCATGGACGCGGCATAAGCTCCGACCAAATTGACATCCGCTTTTTTCTTTTGAGTGGCAATGGAGAAAATCGTATCACCATCCAACATGGTGTGGGCGGGAGAAATGGATCGTGCTATCCCATTATGAGCCATTTGGGCAATTTTATTGATTTCTTCACGGTTAAATTTTGCATTAGTTGCTACTACCCCAATGACGGTGTTTTGCTTCATGGCAATATTGAGGATATTTTCCCCGATAAAACTATTCATGGATTTTAAGGTATCAGCAAAAAGTTCTCCATCGCCAATGCGCTTTCCTAAAACAGAAAATGACCGGGTTCCCGCGAGGATACTCTCGTCCGGGTTGATGACGTCCCCGAATGCATTAACCACCATCAGGGCTGAGACAACGAGATTATTCTTTAATACAATACTGGCTGTGCCAATGCCGGACTTCATCGCCTGTCTCATGCCAAATAACTTGCCCACGGTTGCGCCAGTTCCTGCACCAACATTCCCTTGCAAAACAGGGCCATTGCTTGCTTCACAGCATGCCTTATATCCCATCGCTGCGTCTGGAAAAACATCAGGACTGCCAAAGGCGAGATCAAAAATCACGGCGCTGGAAACAATGGGAACATGTTTGACACCAGTGTTGACGCCAATCCCTTTTTCGGCTAAATAGTTCATGACCCCACTGGACGCATCCAATCCAAAAGCTGAGCCTCCAGCAAGAACAACCGCGTTGATTTGATCCACGAAGTGCATGGGGCGCAGCGCATCTGTTTCGCGTGTACCGGGAGCACCCCCGCGTTGGTCTACGCCGCCAATTGAACCTTTAGGGGGAAGAATAACGGTTACACCAGTTAAGCCCACAAGATCTTGTACTTGTCCCACAAAGATTCCTGGAACGTCTGTTAGTGAATTTTGATGTTTAATCATATGAGATTACCTGAAAATCAATTTACCGCAATTCGGGCAGGTGGAGGTTGAATTTTGAATAACGAAGCCACAGGTTTTACAAGTGCCAGGTTGTAATTCTCCCATTGGTGCGCCGCAGGCAACACAATTCGGTTCGGAAATTGGATTTGCCGCCTTGCAATAGTCACACGTTATTGTCCTCAAATTCTCAGATAATTCCATAGTTGCATTCATCTGTCGAGCAAAACGATCAATAACCTGCCAGATATCCTCTTTTAATTGCAAGTTCTCTATATCTTGAGCAATATCATCAATACGGCTGAGTAAATTGAGCGGATTCCGAATTGTTGCGAATGCTGAAAAACCCAGGCTAGCAGCAACTCCCAAAATCGATTGTTTCCCGATTTGTACTGAAACTCCATCTGGTACTTTTTCAATAGTGATTGGAATAGCTGTTCCGCCACCAGAGACTGCATTAATATGGGTTGCAATCTGTACAATAATTCGGTTTTCCGTCCCGAACTCTTTGGTGTTCAGGTTATTCCGGTTGAAATGCCCATGCAGAGCGCCTGCAATATCTTTTGGTTCAATATTCCCGTGATAAAATTTACTATCCATAGTATCGATTATAATCAATATTTCAAGGATCATAGTATCAAATCAGGTGCAACAATGAAGCAATTAAGCAATTTCAAAGAACGATTATCCGTAGGCATTCTAATTCTTGGCATATTCTTAATACTTTCCAACAATAATCATGTTGCTGCAAATAATTCTCTTGAGCAGGAAAAACTACCGACGGTTACAGGAACCCCTCTTGGACCGCAAATTACGGTCTTAGTGATTGAGGGTGAGGAACAAATCAATGTTCGTTCGGGTCCCCATGTAACATTCGATAAAGTAGGTGTCCTGGTTAATAACCAGTCTGCTACAGCTCTGGGTAAAACAGCCTCTGGTGAGTGGATCTTGATTGAATATCAGGGTGTGGAGAATGGACAAGCCTGGGTATATGCACCCCTTGTCAGCATTTCACCCGGTGACTTACCTATCGTTGCACCCCCATCTACTCCTACGCCGGCAGTCACCCCAACCATTGATCCGACCATGGCCGCACGCTTTATTATTTCACCCTTGCCAACTCGTTTAGCAACCTACACTGAGGTAGCGCCTTTATCCATACCAACTTTTGAAGATACATCAACTATATCTCAAAAAGCAGGCATCCCCATTGGCTTGCTGATTTTAGTGGTTGGCGCTATTGGATTGTTCATGGGATTATTCACCATCGCACAAGGCAGATAGTGTTTATCAATCAGATATCTTTTGTAGATATTCCACACAGCTTGGACCAAGTTTATGCCCGGTGTTTTCATCCACACAGAGATGAGTGGTATATCCAAGCGCCTTAATTGCAGCTTCTGTTTGAATAGCCATCTCAACTGGAACTAATCTATCCTTCGCACCATGAAAGATAGAGATGAGAGGATTATGATTCAGTTGTTTGGATAATTTCTCCAAGGTACCATCCGGTAAAAATCCAGCAATACTGACCACATGGTTGAGCTGTTCGGGAATCAGGGCTGCTAGCATATAGGCCACTGCTGCTCCTTGACTGAATCCTATGAGATTCATTGTTGTATCAAGCAAGCCATTGGCTTTCTTGAATTTATTAATCCAGTCTATTAAGATCTCAACGGATGGTAAAAGCGCATCATATTCAGGGTAAGGATTAGGGGTGATTTGTGCCCAGGCATACCCAGCCGGGCTGCCTGCCTGTGGTGCCCTGGGAGAAAGCAGCCAGTGATTCTTGGGTAAATAACCCCAAAAAGCATTCATGGAGTTCTCGTCACCGGTCCAGCCGTGTAACAAAAGACTTATCCCAGGTTTGGGCGAGGGGATTTCCGGCTTGCGCAGATGTATGATCATGCCGTATTCCAGCATTGTATATTCTGAAGTTACAGTATTCATTTATCTTATTTTTTCCTGAAGGGGGTTTGCACCAGTATTGATTTCTTTTCCTGGAAGAATGGGTTGGTTAAAAAGACGAACAACTTGTTTAGTCATACCAAAGATCTGCCCTAATTCTTTTTTGGAATCTTTGACAATTTGTTCACCTCGTAAAATCAAGTCTTGTGTTGAGACAATATCCAAAAGGGCGATTTCACTCACATCCGGACGCAAAATAACATCGGGTTTATCCAACTTCATTCGTAATTCTGCCAGCATTCGCGCCGTAGTTTCCATGGATCTTGTAAATATATTAAAGGCTTTCGCTAATCGCAAGCGAGAGAAATGTTCAAGGAGGGGCTGCGTAAAAGGAATGTGAGGAGGATTAATTATCGGGGGCATATGCGCCCAATCTTCAGGAATCGGGGTCAAGCACACGGCAATAATAGGAATGTTTGGTGCCAACCAGCGTGCCAATGCGACAGGCACAGGATCCAAAATGGCTCCATCGACAAACGTATAACCACCAATTTGTTTAGGTGGAAAAACCCCTGGAACTGCAACGGTAGCCATGACAGCATCAAGAACTCTTCCGGATGTAAAAACAAATTCTTGCGCCGTATTAATTTCGACCGCAGTGCAGCCAAAGGGAATTTTTAACTGATCGAATTGGATATCGCCAAGCGCATCCAGCATTTCTTTTTCAAACCTGGTAAGGCCAAGCATGGAGGGTTCACTGGAGAAGGAAGGAGAGAAGATTTTTACATCATTTAACCTGCTGGTAATTTTTACCATCTCATCAGTGGACATTCCGGAAGCATAAGCAGCGCCGACGATTCCTCCTGCGCTTGTACCCGCAATCGCTTTGATTGAATACCCTTCAGCCATTAAGGCACGTATCACGCCGACATGGGCTATTCCGCGAACCCCGCCACCACCCAAAGCCAGTGCAATGTCTTTCATAAGTCCCTCTTGGAATGAGATTTTTTCTATTAATTATACCTTGAATCCAAGGGTTTCCTTGCATGCTGGCATTCGCTTTTCAGCCAGAGCATGATAAAATTTTCCCTATGGAAGAAAAAACTGTCGCAAGAAATCGGAAAGCTAAATTTGAATTTTTCATTCTGGAGACTCTGGAAGCCGGGATTTCTCTGGTTGGCAGTGAGATTAAATCTATCCGGGCAAGCCAGGTTAGCCTTGAAGAGGCCTACATTAAAGTTGATGGACACGAAGCCTGGTTAATGGATGCACATATTGCACCGTATGTCCTGGCAAATAGGTTTAATCATGAGCCTCGCCGTAATCGAAGATTATTACTTCATAAGAAGGAAATTCTGGAACTTTGGAACGAAGTCCGGCAGAAGGGCGTAACCATCATTCCCGTGCGTTTGTATATCAAGGATGGGCGGGCAAAGGTAGAGATTGCAGTCGCCAAAGGTAAGAAACTATACGACAAGCGCGCTGATATTGCTAAAAAAGACATACAACGCGAAATGGAACGAAAACTAAAGGATTATTAGAGGCTCGCATTGATACCAAACGAATATTTGGCTTTTTTGATTACGATAGTAATTGCTGTGGGTTGGTTAAGGTTAATTGATTTTTTAGCTGGCAAAGGAGTTTTTCCTGCGGTAATCAGTAGAAAAATAATCCATATAGGTACCGGTCCTATTTTTGTTCTTTGCTGGATGCTCTTCCCTGATAAAACCATTTCCCGTTATTTGGCAGCCATAATCCCTTTCCTCATAACCATGCAGTTTTTGCTTGTTGGTTTAGGCATCATAAAAGACGAAGAAGCTGTGCGAGCCATGTCTCGCAGTGGAGACCGCAGGGAAATCCTTAAAGGACCGCTGATCTACGGACTAGTTTTTGTGGTCATGACCATCTTATTTTGGCGGGATAATGCCATCGGTTTGATTACCTTGATGATCCTTTGTGGAGGGGACGGCATGGCGGATATCATCGGATCCCGATTTGGGAAGCATAAAATTCCATGGGCTCTCAGTAAAAGTTGGCAAGGGTCCGCTGCCATGTTTGTTGGTTCACTATTTCTCATTTATTTGGTCATGTTTTCGTTCCAGGGTATGGGGTTCACTCAAATGAATGTCCAATATACCTTATTGCCCATATCCGGCATCGTGTTTATTGCCACCATCGTCGAAACACTTCCATATGGGGATTGGGACAATTTCTTTGTTCCCTTGGCCTCTGTAATCTTTTCTTATCTATTCTTAATAATAAAGTGATAATATTATTAAGAAATATTAGACAAGAAATTCAATCAATGGTTTGAGACGAATTATGGAATTTACAAGAAGGAAATTCATTAAGACTGCTGTTTTGGGTGCTGGTGCTTTCATTATCCGGCTGCCTAAATTTTCATTTCAAGACATCAATCCATTCCCTGAAAATGTAAAACTTGGTCGAAATTGTGTGGGGGGAGCTATCAATATCCGTTCCAAGCCAACAGTAAACAGTACCGAGACAGGCAAATTGTACGAGGATGGTGTTTTTGAGTGGCGACAGGAAGTCGTTGGGGAAACACCTGCTGGATTGGTAAGCAGCCGTTGGATCGAAATGGATCAGGGCTATATATATGCCCCCAGTATTCAACCTGTAAAATATCTTCCACAAATTCCCCTTGCGAACTTACCCGAAAAGGATGGCGTAGTTGGTTTTTGGGCTGAGGTCAGTGTGCCGTTTGTGGACCTTATTCTGGAGAATGGACCAGTAGCCAGATCCCCATGGTTTAAAGAAGTAGATAAACCAAGATTATATTATAGCCAGGTTATCTGGGTGGATGGTATCAAAACCGGAGATGATGGTGAATCGTATTATCATCTCAATGAACGATATGGTACATATGGTGATTTATTCTGGGCAAATGCAAAAGCTTTCCGGTTGATTACTGAAGAAGAAATCGAACCCATCAGACCAGAAGTGGAAAATAAAAAGGTCGTGGTTAATCTGGATTATCAAACTATGTCCTGCTATGAAGGGGACAAGGAAGTTTATTTTTGTAGAGTCTCCACTGGCGCGCGGTTTGATGCCAGCGGTAATCCCGTGGATGAATGGCCAACGCCTGCTGGCGAGCATAAAGTCTGGCGAAAATTAGTATCCCTCCATATGAGTGGCGGTGGTACTGGTGCAGGTTGGGATACGCCGGCTGTCGCCTGGACCACATTGTTTGTTGGTCAGGGTGTTGCAATCCACTCAACCTTTTGGCACAACGATTACGGAACCCCACGCTCGCATGGTTGTGTCAATACTCGTCCGGAAGATGCCAAATGGGTTTATCGCTGGACAAATCCCATTGTTGATTATACTATCGGAGATTTAACCATCGAGGATATGAAAGGCACACCCATCATTGTTACGAGAGCTTAAACAACATGGAAATCAATGTCTGGATAGCGCTGCTCGCTGGATTGTTATCCTTTTTTTCTCCTTGTGTCTTCTCACTCATCCCGGTTTACCTTGCCTATCTATCCGGAAGAACAATCAGCACGTCTGATTTTCCATCTACAACCAAACAACGATTTTCCCTTTTCCTGCATGGCTTGTTTTTCGTTCTTGGATTTAGCACCATTTTTATTCTTTTCGGCCTAGCAGCATCCTCCTTTGGTAATTTATTGTATGATTCAAAAGAATGGATTGCAAAAATAGGCGGCTCTCTGGTGATCTTGTTTGGGCTGCATGTTTCCGGAGTATTGAATATTCCACTGTTCAATTATGAGTTTCGCGCCCAGACTGAAATCAGCAAGAAGTTTGGATATTTGACCTCTTTTATCATGGGCATCTTTTTCTCAGCAGGTTGGTCTCCTTGCGTTGGCCCAGCCCTGGGGGCCATTCTGGTCTTAGCGGCGAATGAAGGATCGATTGTAAGTGGTACGGGTTTGTTAGTTGCTTATTCAATCGGCATGGCAGTTCCATTTTTAATTTCAACGCTGTTTGTGGAATTCTTGAATTTATTTATTACAAAGTTCAAAAAGACAACAATTATCTTTGAGAAGATCTTTGGTTTCTTTCTAGTCATTATTGGTTTATTGTTATTTTTGGGTTTATTTGAGAGATTGTCACAATTTTCCAGCATACTGGATTTTGGAATATAGAGAACGCGTAAAAGGCGGTTGCATGCTTAATTTGACACTTTACTATGATCCTAAACTGGAAAATAGCCAGAGGCTGTTTGAAGATTTAGAGCGTATCAAACATCAATCTGAGTTTCATATTACGCGGATTGATGTGACCAAGGATTTACCCCTTTATGGGGATATGGGCCCCTTCCCAGTGATAAAAATTGGCCCATATACCCTTCAAGGAGAAATCACAGCCCAGCAAATTCAAGTAGCTGTGGGGGCTGCTATGGATCGTGATCGGAATTTGCGTCAATTGGGTGATAAGCGCTATGAAAAAAAAATCAATCGAGGGAAGAAATTGTCTGGTCCTGATCGTATCACCTTGTTGGTTAGTAAGAAATACATGTTTCTATTCAACTTTGTAGTTTTTTTGTATATCGGGCTGCCATTTCTTGCACCGGTTCTAATGAATGCTGGAGCCACATTCCCTGCCCAAATTATCTACAAAGTTTATCGTCCATTATGTCACCAATTGACCTTTCGATCCTTTTTTTTGTATGGAGATCAATTGGTTTATCCCAGGGAACTGGCACAGGTTCCAGATGTGATTCCATACGAAGAATATTTTCATCAGGATCACCTGGATATTAATTTTGCCAGGGATTTCCTGGGAAACGAGCAGGCAGGATATAAAGTTGCCCTTTGTGAGCGTGACATAGCCATATATGGATCTTTCCTAATCTTTGGAATTTTGTTCCAATTGTTTGGCCGGAAATTTAGAAGGATTCCTTGGTATATCTGGATCCTTGTTGGTATTATCCCCATGGGTTTGGATGGTACATCCCAATTACCCGGATTAATGGCAAATATCTTGCCTGCCTGGGTTCCACTTCGGGAGAGTACACCCCTCATACGGGTAATCACCGGCGTATTATTTGGGATTACAACAGCCTGGTATCTGTATCCGATTGTTGAAGAAACCATGAATGATACCCGCCTTCTATTGACCCAGAAAAAGAATTACGTTGAACAAAGCAAAGTAGAAGCAGAAACGGAAGTGGACGCCTAAAGTATGGGATTCATTGAAATAGATGGCTTGAAATATTTTCAGTTCGAGTCCTTATTGAAACAGCCTATTGTCCAGGCTGTTTTTACACGCCATGGTGGTGTGAGCCCTGAACCGCATAATTCATTAAATTTGGGCGGTAATATTGGTGATACGGATGAAAATATCATAGAGAATAAGAGAAGGATATTTGCCTCACTATCCATTCCATTTGAATCGCAATTTGATGTTTGGCAAGTCCATGGCACAAATGTGATAATTCCGGAAGCACCACGCAAACCACTCCAGCCTTATGATCAAGCCGATGCCATCCTTACCGATTCTCCCAACCTGACTCTGGTGATGAGATTTGCGGATTGTGTCCCAATTATATTATACGAGCCACAAAAGCATATTGCAGGCATTGTTCACGCAGGCTGGCAGGGGACTGTCAACGATACAGTTGGGGCTGCTGTTAAGAAGATGGTTGCAAATTATGGTGTTAAGGAAAACAATATCCTGGCAGCCATCGGTCCTTCGATTGGACCGGATCATTATTCTGTGCGAGATGATGTTCTTGAACCGATCAAGAAACGTTTTGGAAACACCTGGCAGGAAATGATACAATTTAAAGAAGAAGTGGCTTTCCTTAATTTATGGAAAGCAAATGAAATCAACTTGCATCAAAGTGGTGTTAAAAAAATTGAAATATCTGCCATCTGCACAGCATGTCATACTTCAGATTGGTATTCACATCGAGCTGAGCATGGCAAAACGGGCAGGTTTGGCGCATTAATAAAATTAGCTGGATAAGAGATTGGGTATGAGTAGTCAACGAAATCAAGAAATCATAGATAAGTACAATAAAGTCTTGAGCAATATTGATAAAGCAGCAAGGAAAGCTGGCAGAAATCCAGAGGATATTCACCTGGTTGTTGTCTCAAAATATAAACCTGTGGAAGTCATTGAAGCAGCTATTACTGCCGGAGCAAAAATCTTTGGTGAAAATTATCCTGAGCAGGCTGTACCAAAAATTGAGTGTATCAATAACCCAAAAATTGAATGGCACATGATTGGCCACCTCCAGTCCCGAAAAGCTGTCTTGGTGGTAGATCATTTCTCCCTGCTGCATTCTTTGGATAGTGAGAAATTGGCAAATAAACTGAATACGCTGAATGTGGAACGTGGACAGCGCATGCGGGTATTGATAGAAGTAAATTTATCTGGCGAAGAATCCAAAAATGGCTGGGCAGCCTGGAACGAAGATCATTGGCATGATTTGATTATCAAATTAGGAGCGATCGTCCAATTACCGGGATTACAAGTTGAAGGGCTAATGACCATGCCGCCATTGACAGTTAATCCAGAAGACAGCCGAAAGGATTTTGTGAAACTTAGAAGACTACAAGATCGATTGATGAAAGATCTTGGGGAAGAATACTGGCGCGATCTTTCCATTGGAACCAGTCATGATTTCGAAATCGCGATAGAAGAAGGGGCTCGATATGTCCGCATTGGACAGGCTATACTCGGAGAAAGGGAGTTTATAAAATAATATTATGTTGTATATCCTTATTAGCTTAATTCAAACAACAATTCGTGTGTTTATATTTATTGTGATTGTCAATGCTGTGCTATCATTTGTATTATCACCTTATCATCCTGTAAGGGTGACCTTAGACCGATTGGTAAATCCATTATTAAATCCAATTCGGCGATTAATGCCTACTACTATGGTAGTGGATTTTAGCCCCACCATTTTAATATTTGCTTTGGTCATCGTAGAGCAAATTTTATTGAACCTTCTGTACACACTGAGGTGAATCGATGAAGAATATTTTTAGGAAGTTTACTTTACACGAAGGGAAACGTGGATCTGCGATAACCATCCACGTAGTTCATGGCGCCCAGGGGAAAAGATTTACGGATGTACTGGAAGATGGCACATTGGTACTGGAAATGGACGTCAAAGAAGTAGCTGGCAAGACGAACCAGACACTCATTAAATATTTGGCGAGTACGTTAAATATTGGTACTGATGAAATTGAGGTTGTCGCCGGGAAGGATGGTCCTGATAAATTAGTGTCCATCCTCAATGAGGATGCCAATTCCCTTAACCATAAATTGTTAACCCTGGTTGAGAAATAAGTCGATCAAGTAATTCTTTTTTCTTTGAGAGCCGGGATGGTTCCCAAGATTTTTTCTATATACCATAGTGTAAATGTAGCCGCTTGTTGAAGTGATCTATTCTTGTGGACTAATAGGGCCAAAACTGCACGGATAATTTCTTCATCCGGCACCACCCGCAAGTAGTTCATTGCTGCGATTTTTTCGTCCACATTCCCTTGATCTAAAGCAGTTAACAGAATATCTTTCACAAAACCTGATTTAGGTATGCCTTTACCCAATTTACTGGCAAAGGTGATCAGCCAGGGGGCATTGGACGGGTGAGGCAAGAGGGGAATCAGTTGGGCATTCATGAAATCCCTGTTTTCAACAATTTGAGATGCCGCATTTCGAACGATCCATTGTGCGTCTTCAATGGCAGCATGACTGAGCATATCAGAGGCCCATTGTTCTGGCACACGCGCCAGTCCAAAGACAGCCGCGCGGCGAATCAGCAAATCCTCGCTAGCAAGCGCTTCGGTTAATAGCTCCTTGCGTATAGATGGTATCAGGGAGAGGGTCTCTGCCGCAATCTGTTTCATATATTCATCGCCCTGTAAGAGAATATCCACCAATAAATCGGTGGATTTTTTTGTTTTTAGGGCAAAGAAAGCCAGACTAGCTGCATTACGGACATTTTGATCTTCATCACTGAGGTGATTAATAAATACCTCGAATTGATCATTTTTGGATAACCCGGCATAAACCAAGACGGATAAAAATCGCAGATCGGGATCAGGCATGGTTTGAAAATCAAGCAACAGTTTTGGCACAGCAGGGTCATTGGAAATCAACATAGCGGCAAATAAGGCAGCCTTCTGCGAGGCTGGCAGTGGTTGTGTAAAAGCATTTTTTGCCAGCCACTTCAAGATGCCGTTACGCACAGGGTGATCAGAAGGAAGATCTGGGATGATGCGGGCAATTTTCAAATAGGAATTATCAAAAATAAAGCGGTTCTCTTTTTGGAAACTCACTTCGTGCCAGGCATCTGCATGATCTTGAATTGTGGCAAAACGCATATATTGTGCGGAATAGGTCCAGCATAGATGCTGATCGTTAAACCAGGTTTGCATCTCTATCCCGGAAACCAGACTTGAGAAATAACCCACCCATATGGGCGAAGTAAACGAATACTTGCCATCGGTATTCAATGTCAAAAAGGGAGATTTAGAAATTGTCTTAAATGAACTTTCCTGAATTTTACTTTTGGTCCTATTGCTCGGCTCTAGCAGACTGCCGTTAACTTTTGGAGTGGTAATTGTAAGTGTCTCGGTAATTCCGGAAAAATACTCATTCGCTTCTGATATTGAAATCGAGGATCGATTGGTTCTGATCATGGAATAAGCCAATAATGCCAGCGGATCAAGGATTTCAGTGGGAATACAAAGCATTTCCATCAAGCTAGTAAAGCAAGAAACGATGTTTTGTCCGGATATATGCCCGCTGTTAGTTAACCAGGCGCGAAGTGACAGATCGAAAGGAGAGTAGTAGAGTGTTTCGTCATGCAGCCATTTGCAGAATATCGAGGCAGGTGCAGGATTTTTTATTACCTGACTAAAAGGTAGTTTACTCCATGCCGATTGGAATTTATCCAGATAACTACTCTGGTCATCAATGGACCAGGCAGCGATGGGAAGAGGATAATATTGCTGCAATAATTCCTGGCGAATCATATTGGGGTCCGCTGCCAGAATGATTTTCTTGAATTTCGTTTGAGTTTCAAGATCAGTAAGGTAATGTATTAATTGTTCATTTTCAAGCTGTTGGAGATGATCGACATCATCAATCATCAGAATTGCACTGAAGGTGGTGATTTTATTTTTTAGAAAGTAATGCACCTGGCTGATTGAAATTTGTGGATTTTGATCTGAAAAGGCAATGGCCAGAACCTGCAGTACATCTTTCTCGTTTTCAAGGATCGAGAGGATTTTTTTAGCAGACACGAGAATGGGAAATAAATTATTCTTTGCATCTTCAAGAATATGGATAGCTAACGCAGAAAGCAAAACCGTTTTTCCCGAGCCTGGCTGCCCGAGAATGACAATTTTGCCATTAATTCTGGATAACTGTTGATAGGGAATCAAATCCACCGGGAACTGAGCACTTAATTCCGGCCAATCCGGTACAAAAGGGAAGTTCTGATTGATCAAAGAAGCTGATGTAGTATAGAACTCTGGATAAAGATGTTTAGGGGGAGGAATTAAGTGAGGAGGAATTAATATTGTTTCCAAAGGGAAGGCGTGAGCAACCAAATGATTGGACTGAGCTTGCGTGTAGATACTTTTCTTGATGAGCGATTCTGCTTTCTCCAGGTTTGTACTGGCAGCCAGCCTTTCATAAATGGATTTAAAAAAAGCGAATCCCTTTTGAACGTATTTTTTTTCAATGACCAGGAAATATAAAATACCGCCGATAAGGAGGCCAAGTGCAAAGGAGTAAGCATCAATAGGCGGCAAACTGATAGACCCCATATTAGTCAGAGAACAGCATTCTTCCGCAGGAAGAACAATAGGTTATTTGATTGGATGTCTTAATTTGTTGAATCAGGGAATCACGCACCGTGATGCCGCAAACCGAACAGGTACTGTCATCAACGAAGGCAACTGCTTTCCCTTTTTTTGTTCTAAACAGGGTTTCAAAGATTTGCTTTACATCTTCTGGTAAATTACTCGAGGTGACTACATATTCCTGATTGTAAATCTTGATCTGATTTTGCAGGGTTTCTTTTTCAGCCATCAAGGATTCAGCTATCAGCGCTTTCTGCACCAATAACTCCTGCAATTCGGATTCTGCAGAGTTTACAGTTTTCTGTGATTCTTCAAAGTCTCGAATGGCATTTAAGTGCTCATCTTCCATGGACTTTATGCGTTTTTTTAGACTATCCAGTTCTTTTTGTATATCCTGCAATTCCTTGGGGTTTTTTACCATGCCGCCATAAAGCGTGGATTCAGAGAAGGCAATCTTGTTTTGCACTTCCTTCCCTAACCCTTCTTTTTCCTGCACATGTTTTTCTTTTTGCCGAAGATCCAGGTTGGCTTGATCCAGGAGGGCAGTCGCAGTATTTACCTCGTCATTATTCGAAAGAATTTGATCGATGTCAAATATTCTTTTCTGAGAGAAGTAAAGTTTATCAGCTACTTTTTGTAGTTCAAATAATTTAGAGGGTAGGTTCATATTATGATTATAGGTAAGGCGGCGGAAGTTGACAAGGGAAAAGATCGTTTGGTTCTATTAATTGCCGGATGAGATGTGTTAAAGTATACTAAACAGGGACTTATGACAAAGACACGTGGCTTGTTTTGGTTAATCCTATTTATCTTGCTGATTTCTCTGCCAATGCTTTTTGGCTGGATCATGCAAGGTACGCAGTTGCGATTCAGCGGATTACTCCTGAATCCAACTGACGGCTACTCCTATTTCGCGAAAATGCAGCAGGGCGCTCAGGGTGCCTGGTTATTTAAATTGCCCTTCACCGCCCAACCTGGAACCGGTGTTGTTTTATTTGAGTTTTATTTATTCCTGGGACAGTTCAGCAGATTATTCCATCTTTCCATTCCCGCAGTATTCTATTTAGCAAGAATATTTTGCAGCATTTTCCTTTTTCTCCAAATTTGGGCGTTTATCAAGAAGTATTTAATTTTTAAAAACCTATCGACAGAGCAGGTTTTATTGTTCATTTTATTCGGTTCCGGAATGGGTTGGGCGGCATTGATTGGCGGGTATAAGTCTGCGGATTTTTGGATTGCGGAAGCGTATCCGTTTTTCTCAGCTTTAATCAGTCCGCATTTCACCTTGGGCTTGGCAATCCTTCTTTGGGTGCTGAATCATGTGTTTGAACAGCAATCCTGGTTCAGGCGGCTTGAACTCTTTTTGCTTGCTATTGTACTCTGTTTGGCCATGCCCTTCGCCAGTGTTATTTTATGCATAATCCTTTCTCTGGCCTGGTTGATGATTCCACTCTGGCGTAATAGGATGGTCTTAACACAGATTCTAATCCTGGCGATACCCTCGATGTTATTCCTTGGCTGGCAATATGGTGCAACCTTGTATCATCCGCAACTGAGCATCTGGAACCAGCAAAACGTGACCTTAAGTCCGCCGTTATGGGATATATTGATTGGTTTTTCACCTATGTTGATCCTGGTGATCCTCTCCTTGCGTAAAGGAAAAGAATATTGGCAGCAGGCAGGTTATCGACTTTTATTCATCTGGTTTTTGAGTTGTTTGCTGCTGTCCATATTTCCATTTTCATTGCAGCGCAGGTTTTTATTTAGCTTCTCCATTCCTGTGACCAGCCTCGGTTTATATGAATTGGATCAGTGGATGGCAAAATCATGGGGTGCGAGGCTGAAGAATGTCATCTTTGCTTTGCCTCTGGTGACTATTTCTATGCTCTACATGATCATGGCCTTCAGCATCCTGCAGCGCTCCCATTACGCTTATATGACCTTAGCTGAGGTTGAAGCCTATTCCTGGATTCAGAATACAGCCGCTAAAGATACTGTCATTTTAAGCGACGATTTGCATGCTCTTAAGATTCCTGCACTTACGGGCCATCAAGTTTTTTATGGGCATCCATTCGAGACGGTAAATGCCATGGAAAAAAAGAGTCAACTGGAAGCTTTATTATCCTGTCAGGAGTTTACCACTCAATCTGCGATGGAGTTTTTACAAGAAGAACAAGTGAATGAAGTTCTTATCCCCAAGGAAATCTATGAGAAAGCAATTTGTCTTCAAGAATTGCCGGTGATCAGGCAAAATCAAGAATTTATTTATCTGCACGTTCAGGATTGATCCATGGATGATAAACCGCTGATTCGCAAAGAAGTTATTTTCATTCTCATCTTAATTATCTTACCTATCTTAACGTTTTCCAGTTTTCTGCCTGATTTCATTTTTCCTAAGGGAACGCAATATTCCGATTACACCATCTCCCATTATCCAAACTTGCTTTATTTACAAAATTCAATTGCCTCCAATCACAGCATCCCCTTATGGAATAACCAGATTCTTTCCGGGTTTCCCATGATTGCTGATCCACTGGCCGGTCTCTGGTATCCTGGCAATTGGTTGACCATCCTGTTTCCCCTTCCGCTCGGAACCCATCTAGTTACGCTACTCCATCTCATCAGCGGCGGACTGGGTATGTATTTATTCCTTCGAGAGCGAAAAAATACATCCTTTGCGGCATTTCTAGGTGCCATGTCTTTTGAGATGATGCCCAAACTGTTTATCCATTATGCTGCTGGGCATGTTTCCATGGTGCAAGCTATTACCTGGACGCCGTGGCTTTTATTAATTCAGAGTCGCCGTTTTCAAATGCCCCATAATCAGGCAAGAACATGGTATCAGGCTGGTTTCTATGCCTTGATCTTATTGTGCGATCTACGCTGGGTGGCATATGCGTTTCTCCTGGATGCTCTTTTCTTTATCCACCAATTGTGGATTACGAGACCTCATCTCATCCGGCAGCTTTTGATTAAACTAGCCGGCTGGGTATCACAACTACTATTGGGGATGGGGTTATCAGGCATTTTCCTGGTCCCATTTTTTGAATATCTGGCATTGACGGATAGAAGTCAATTATTGGCCGGAGACATTCTTAATTATGGTTTACCCCTGGGCAAGTTAATGGGTTTGATCATTCCGGATATGGGTGGATATGCCGAATATTTCATTTATCCTGGATTGTTGGTTTGGATTGCATTTCTTGGTGTCTTGAGTATTCCATCTTTGCGTAAAAAATATACCTTCATATACATTTTTATTGGATTGTGTTTACTTTACAGTTTTGGCAGTGCCATTCCTGGGCTGAGTTGGATTGTCAATATTCCCGGCGTGAATTTGTTAAGGGTCCCAAGCAGGATGTTTTTTATAATCACCTTCTGCTTTATCGTTATGGCGGCTGATTACTTTTCCAATTTGGAAAATGCCAGCGATTTAAAAAAACAAGTTAATCTTTTGCCTCCCTTTTTTACCCTGATTTTTTCGATTGCCATTTGCCTGGTGATTTCGTTTACCGGTAATGCTCTGATCTCAGATTTTTTGTGGCCGGCGATGATCTCATTCCTACTTTTTACCTTGTTCCTGCTAAAAAAATACACCAATAAAACCAAACTTTACGTAAATGTTTTCCTCATCATTGTGGCAACGATGGACTTTATAGTGGTAAATGCCTCTCAGATCGATGTGGTCCCTGCAGATGTCGTCCTAACGATGGATCAGGGCTTGTATGATTATTTGTCAAAGGATCAAGATGGGGAGTTCAGAGTCTATTCTCCATCGTATCGATTGGAACAACAAAATACTGCCTATCATCAATTACAGTTGGTGGATGGGATTGATCCGATGCATCTTAAAACCTATGCAGCTTATATGGAAAGGGCGAGCGGCGTGCCATACACAGGCTACAGCGTTACCATTCCACCGTATATCAATGGCCAACCTGAAAGCGACAATGAGAAAGCGGTTCCGGATAGTGAACTTTTGGGTTTGTTAAACACAAAATACATAGTTTCAGATTTTCCGATAGATTCTCCCGGGCTTACCCTTCTGGATTCCGGTACAGAGGCGCTGGTATACGAGAATTCTAATTTTCTCCCCAGGGCATGGATGGAAAATAATGGGGTAGTGGAAAACACTGATATTTCATTTACCAAAACCACACCGAATACAATTCAGGTAAGGGCAAAGGGACCGGGTACGTTGGTCTTGTCAGAAATTCACTATCCGGGTTGGGTGGCAACCATTGACGGAGTCAAAACACCGATCCAGGAGGCGCATCAGATCCTTCGCTCTGTCGATTTGCCAGAGGGTGTGGTGGATGTGGAGTTTCGATATATCCCCAACTCATTGATGATTGGCGCCTGTCTAAGTGCATTTAGCATCGTGTGTTTATTGGTGATTGAATCGATCAAATCTCGGCGGAGGCAGAAGGATGCAAAGTAGTCAGGATAAACGCTGGTATTTTTGGCTGGCTGTTGTTCTTGTCATCCTTACAACGCTACCGTATTTAGTTGGTTTTTCCAGACAAACAGATTCGCTGCGCTTTTCAGGATCTTTTATTGGAGTGGAAGACCATAATTCATATATCGCCAAAATGCGCAGTGGGTACAACGGGGAGTGGTTATTTCGCACTCCATATACGGGGATAAAACAAAATGGCATTCTGACCTATTTCCCCTATATCCTGATCGGAAAACTGGCAGGTGGAATAGAACTTGTCGGGCAATTTCAGTTTTTCTTTCAAACACTTCGTATAGGCAGTATCTTTTTATACGTCTTTAGTTTGATGAAATATTTCTCGCGATTCATCCATAATCGGATAACCATGAGAGCCGCTGTCGTTTTATGTATTTTTGGGGGGGGGTTAGGCTGGCTGTACTTTATGGGCGTACCAGGTTTATGGCAAAACCGTTTACCTTTGGAATTTTATTCACCGGACGCCTTTAGCTTTTTATCGACCCTGATCCTACCGCATATTATATTTGCTCGCGCTTTTATGCTGCTCAGTTTGGATGCCTGGATATTTAAGCAAAGTGTTACTCTTGGGAAACTGGAAATTCGCTACCCATTTCTGTGTGCTTTGTTTGGATATCTTGTCTACCTTTTCCAACCCATTAATTTCAGTATTTTGTTATTAATCAATTTCTTCTTTATTTTGTATACCCTTATGAAATCTTTTCGCCAGAGGGGTGGAATTAAGTTCGGAGAATGGGTGGCCAATCAACGAAGTATTCTTTTGGATATCTTTATTATCTTTTTGCTTTACCTTCCATTGGTTGGCTATAATTTTTATATAATGTTTTTTGATCCTTTTGTGCACACCTGGAGTCAACAAAACATTCTTACCTCCCCGCCTATCACGGATTATCTACTGGCCTACTTGATCTGGATTGGTTTGGGTTTTGTAGGGCTTCCAAAGCGAAGTGATTTAAGGAATCATTCCTATTTGTTCTGGGGATTATGGATTCTAGCAGGGTTTGGCATGGTATACCTTCCCATCACAATTCAGCGCCGGTATATCGAAGGGATCTGGGTGGTACTTGTTTTGTTGGCGATTAAAGGGATTGAGCGTGTTTTTGATCTTGAAAAACACCGAAATTTACTGCGTGTGGGAGTGATACTTGGCAGTTTGTCCAGTTTTATCCTATTGGTCGGCTGTTTTATTCAAGTGGGCACCGCTAAGTCACCGGTTTTTGTTGAAAAAGACCGTATTACCTTGTTTCAGTTTCTTGACAAGCAATTTTCAAATAATGATTTTGTCTTCGCAGCCCATGATCTTAGCAATCAAATTCCTGCCTGGACGCAACTAAACACCATCGTTGGGCATGGTCCTGAGAGTATCGGGGAGCGTGATATTCTGGATGTGTATCAAAAGGCTTTGGAAGGGCAGTACACGGCAGATGAGTTTATCGACTATCTAGCCGATAAAAAAGTATCAGCGTTTGTTGTTGATCAGCAAACGATAGATGAATTTCCTGCTTGTCTGGAAATCTATCAGAATGATTCGTATGTGGTTTGCTCGGTGAACCAAAATGAATAGAAAAATCGCTACACTCATTCTGATCCTGGCTCCGATATTGTTTTTTGCGGAGCTGTTATTCTTTGGGAAAGCACTTTTCTGGGGTTTACCGGAATTACAGTTTTACCCCTGGAGGGCGCTGGCCTTTGAGCAAATTCTTAATGGCTATATGCCCCTGTGGAACCCCTACAACGGACTGGGCAGTCCATTGTTAGCTAATTACCAAACTGCCGTATTTTATCCCGCTACGGGACTGTTGTTCGTTTTATATTGGCTAGGCCATCTGGAAGGCATGGTTTGGGGACACATGCTTGTCAATGTAGCCCATGTCATTTTAGCAGGATTGGGCATGTATAAGGTTTGTGAGCATCGTGGTATCAGTCCTGCCGGTAGTACCCTGGCGGGGCTTACTTTCTCACTGGGTGGTTACCTGGTAGCCCGCTTTGGATTTTTTAGTATGATTTGGACGATGGCATGGTTTCCCTGGATATTTCTCTATACCATGCGTCTTTTTGAAAAAGAGAATTCCCGACTAGAGCCATTGAAACTTATCCTGGTAATCTCGATGATGCTCTTAGCAGGGCACGCCCAATTGAGTTGGTACATCCTGCTTTACTGTTTTTTTTGGATGGTCAGCCGGATAACCTCACCACTCTTAGCCTGGGTTAAAAAAGTTTGGCGGTTTGCCCTGGCTTGCATTTTCGCTTTTGCAATCAGCGCCATTCAGTTAATTCCTACTGCAGATTTTCTCCTTCAATCCCAGCGCAGTAGTGAAGTGGACATTTCAACGGCCCTGACCTATTCATTTTGGCCATGGCACCTGCTAAATTTTATTAATCCCTCCATCTTTGGCAATCCTGCTCTCGGAAATTATTGGGGATATGGAGCCTTCTGGGAAGACAGTATTTATTTTGGGCTATTGCCTTTCTTGCTGCTATTGGGTTCAATCATCCTGCTTTTTAGAAATGGAAAGCGATTACTTCAAGATGGGAAAGAAAAGTACTTTTTATGGATTATGATCATCATTGGAATTCTATTTTCCCTGGGAAAAAACTTGTTCATTTTCCCTTGGTTTTATAAACATATCCCCACTTTTGATATGTTCAATGCTCCCGCACGCTTTATGATCTGGGTTGTCTTCTCTGCCTCTATCCTGGCAGCCACCACCTTTGACCAGTGGAAGAAACCACTGGGAAAGGTCTTGTACTGGGTACGTCTGGGGACAGCCGGTGGTTTTGGTGTGGGCATCGGCGCCACTTGGATGATGATCAGTCATCCCGACCTCCAGCCCACTTTTATTTCAGCAGCTTTCCAGATCAGTGTTTTAACCTTTTTCTGTGGATTCCTATATTTGATTAATCCAAATATCCATTCCGGGGAAGATAAGCCAAACAGAATAAAATTCTGGCAGCTAGGCGTGATTTTATTTGTATTCTTGGATTTATTCTTCCTATCGTTCAACACCATTCCTCTGCAGGATATTCAGCAAATTCAGGACTTCCAGAATAATTCGCCAGAGAATTCAAAAAGAATCTATTGGGATGAAGGGGATGACTATACCTTTAGATATGACACTGTTTTGGATTTCAAGAATTATGAAAATACCCTAACTGCAGCACAATTGGTGGATTCCCAATTGGCTAATGTTAATCTCTACAACCATGTGGTAAGCCTGAATAATTTTGAACCCATGCGGTTAAAAACGTATGACCAGTTTCTCCAGGGATTAAATTCTCTGCCCTCAGAAGAACAAAGTAGACTACTTACTGGTTTTGGAATTGACACGATTTTCCAACTTGATTCGAGCAACCCAAGCAATATATATCGTATAGCCATTCCATCTACTGACAATATTCAGTTTTCAACCGGCGTTCAATTAGCATCCTCCATGGATGAATTCCTAAAAACAGAACCTGAGAATCAGTGCATCACTTTAATGTTGGGTAATAAACAAAATATGGGTCCTCAAGGGGGGAAGCAGCTTTGCGAAGGGATCTCTCTTGAAATAATGGACTTAATCTGGGAGGGGAATATAATTTCTTTCAAAACCATTATTCCCCAGGATGGTTGGCTATTGGTGAATGATGCGCAGGCAACCGGATGGCACGCAAATGTCGATGGCGTATCCGTTCCAATTTCATTGGCCAATGGATTTGTAAAAGCGATACCCATCACTACTGGATTCCATACTGTAGTATTTCTGTATCTGCCTGCTAGTTTTCTGATTGGTATGGTGATCTCACTGGTCAGTTTATTTAGTCTGGGTATACTATACATAAAGAATAATCGAAAAATTGGAGCAAGCCATGACAGTTGATCTTCCACTGCTTTCATCTACAATCAATAAAATCAAAGATAATTTGGGCAAAGTGATTATCGGAAAAGAGCGCAGCATTGACCTGGTGATCATCGGATTATTGTGCCAGGGGCATATTCTGATTGATGATGTACCGGGTGTTGGTAAAACCGTACTGGCACGTGCTTTGGCAAAATCCATTGATTGTGAATTTAAACGGATCCAGTTCACGCCTGATATGCTCCCCAGTGACTTGACTGGCGTCTCGATTTATAACCAAAAAACCAATGAGTTTGAATTCAAACCTGGACCTTTATTTGCCCAAATTGTTCTTGCCGATGAAATCAACCGGGCAACCCCAAAAACGCAGTCTGCTTTACTGGAAGTGATGGAAGAGCGCCAAATTACGGTGGATGGGATGACCTATATATTAAAACCACCCTTCATGGTCTTGGCTACTCAAAATCCTATTGAGTATGAAGGCACATTTCCATTACCGGAAGCGCAACTGGATCGTTTCTTAATGCGCTTTAAGATGGGTTATCCGAGTCTTACCACGGAAATTAATATTCTTTCCATGCAGCAACTTAGCCATCCCATCGAACACCTGACGGCAGTTATTGATCTGGACAATATTCGAACTGCACAGGAAATGATTAAATTAATTCATGTCTCTGAACCCATTAAACGCTACATTGTAGAACTGGCACGTGCAACCAGGGAACATGATGATGTTTATTTGGGTGCAAGCCCACGCGGCAGTATTGGTTTGCTGCGAACTGCTCAGGCAAAGGCAGCACTTGAACAGCGGGATTATGTTTTACCGGATGATGTCAAAGATCTGGCGGTCCCCGTCCTTGCTCATCGTGTTGTGGTACATCCGTCCGCGCGAATTCAGGATATTAAACCTGAAATGATAGTTGAGGAAATTCTGAATTCAGTAGCAATTCCCATGCAAGCCTGATCCTGAGACCATGAAAGTAAGAAAGACGTTTTGGGTAATTATAGGTTTGCTGGTTATCTTCCTTGCGGCTGGCAGACAATTTCAATATCAACTGTTGAATAAAGTCGTTTATGTTTTACTTGTTCTTATCCTTATATCATGGATCTGGACTCGCTTTTCCCTGACTGGAATACAATTTTCGCGGAAAGCGCGCAGTCTGCGCAAAGAAACCGGACAAGTCTTTGAAGAAAGGTTACGCCTGGAAAATAAATCGGCTTTTTTTAAATCCTGGATTGAAATAATCGATCATTCAAAACTGCCTGGGCAAAATGGGTCCAGGATCATGGCCTGGGTAGGACGTGGAGAATTGCGTCATTACTCTTCGTATACTTTATTGACTCATCGGGGAAAATTCCTGCTCTCCCCGACTGAAATTAAATCCGGCGACCCTTTCGGACTCTTTGAGAAAACCGTCACATTGGAGTCTAATCAATCTTTACTTGTTCTGCCCATCCAATTCAAAATTCATAATTTTTCTTTACCGCCAGGTTATTTACCAGGCGGCAAATCCATTCGGCGTCGCACTGCGGCCATCACGCCGCATGCAGCTGGTATTCGTGAATATCTACCGGGCGATTCCATGAATCGTATCCATTGGAAAAAAACTGCCCAGAGGGGAATGTTAATTACCAAAGAGTTTGAAGAAGATCCTCAATCGGACATCTGGATAATTTTGGATAGTCACGTACTCTCTCATTCGAAAACAATGCAAGATGCTCCTATTCCAAAGGCTGATCGTTTCTGGAGTATTAAAGAAAAATCAACTTATCAACTTCCCATGGATAGCTATGAATATGCAGTGAGTACAGTAGCCACCATTGCAGACTACTTTATTCGTATAGGACAGGGAGTTGGTTTTCGGGATATTGGTAAGAATTCCTTGATTCTTCCACCTGAGAAAGGATATCGCCAACTCGAAAAAATCATGGAATCGTTGGCGTTCATTGCTGCTGATGGGGAGCAGTCAATGGAAACTGGTGTCTTGAGTCATATGAGTCAAATATTTCCTGGTAGTTTGGTGATCCTCATTGGGACGGACAGATCGACTGGACTGGAACGATCTGCGGAATCGTTAAAACTGAGGAAGATTCATCCTGTGTTTATTCTTATGGATTCGGATAGTTTTACAGGGGAGAAGAGGACAGTTTCATCAAATGCAGCTTTATTAAAGCAAATGGGCGTTATTGCTACAACAATTCATTACAAAGACTCGATTGCTGATCATTTGGAATGAAAACCAAAGGATTAGTTTTTTATCATTTTTAGAAGTTCATCGGGCATGTATGGCTTTAATAAAAAGTAATCTGCACCGGCGTCCAGACATTTTTCTTTTAAATCCGAACCGGATGTAAGAATCACTTTTGTCTCTTTATTAAGAATTTTGGATCTTTTTAAGGCTTGCAGGATCAGTAACCCATTATTTTGTTTTAAATTTACATCCATTAAAATGATGTCGGGGTTATGTTCAATAATGTGGTTGTTTATGGTTTCTTGGATGAAGTCGTTTGGAAAAGTACAATGAATCCCCTCAATTTCAAAAAGAAATTTCAGTAAGTTTCCCATCTCAAAATCATCTTCTATCAGTAAAATCGATTTCATTATTCTTTCCAAAAAAAAATAGCACCCCCGGTGGGAGTCGAACCCACAACAATCGGATTAGAAGTCCGGTGCTCTGTCCATTGAGCTACGGGGGTAGTTTATAAATAGGCTATTGGTGAATTGGGCGTATGCCTTTGTATACCCTGGGACCTGTAAGAGTCATGACAATGGTCTGAGCAGGGCGGTTTATTTTATCAGATAATTCTATGGATGTCATTGGTTTGTTGCCATTCATTAACAAGACACGAAAAACAGCATCCACCATGGCGGTATTGCTGGTAATAAAATCTGCTTGTTTTGCACAATGTGAAATCAATACATGCTGCAAGCCATCAATTTGTTTGATGGCACCAGTTTCCGGATCTACCCAATCATATAAGGTTTCTTCTTCAAAGTTGGCAAACTGTTCTTGGTGTTCCTGGCACAAACAGCTATGTAAATACACTCGCCAATTATTATCATGCTTTTTCCACCATTCAAAATCAATGGTGAAAGGACTGTCGACGGACGGTTTGACCAAGCTATATTTCTTTTCTTCGGTCATGGCTTTCCCTCTTGAGTTGTGACTTCCAACCGGTAATACAAATCACCAAGTGAGATGGCCCACGGAGCCTGATGCAATAAATTGATGATTGGGCCGGGAGGACATCGGAAACCGATATTTACGGCAGCATATAATTCAGCGATATGAACATGACCCTGAGGGTTTAATTTGGATAACTCCCGCATGGTGGAGATGATAAATTTTTCGAAATTTTGGCGGATTTTGTTTGGATTCCCCCAAAAATCTTCGATGACCTGCAAAGAATCTGGGAGAGCGATGGCCATTCGCTCATCAATTTCTGAGGAGACCATTTGTTTCAGCATGGTAAATGTAAGGTTTTTATCAAAACTGACATTTGCAGTGCGCAGCCAATCTCGTGTGGAGCGGCTTGAATCCAGCGAAATCATGATCTCCCCAGGGATATCTGTTTTCTTAAGATGAATAATACTCCCCGGAATCAGTTTCTTGGATTTATAAAATTCCCGTAATCCATAGACATACCGTGGTTGGAAAATAACCCAACCAGGGAAGCGTTCTTTGGATTCTTCATCAATAAATGAAAATAAGACATTATTGGATTCAAAAGCAACCGGAAAAAAAGAACTCAAGCGACTGGATAAGGGCAGGGTACCTGCGCGCCAATGGGGAAAGATCAGATGGATGGTGATTTCATCCGGATCATCCTGAGAAACATCCTCGAATTCCAATTCGTCAAAGATGGATTGCTGAAGAATGTTCAACTCATCAATAATTTCACTTTTCTGATAATCGAAGTGATTGGGCTTGAGGTAAATGGGGATGTTTTTTACAAAGTCAGGTTCAAAACTTCGGAGATACCACAGCGTTTCACCTGCAGGGCCGACCTCGTCAAACCTGGGATCCTCTTGAAGGGCATAATTCATGGAAAATTCAATCAAAGTGGAATTATCATCTGATGGGAATTCAAGATTCTTGATAATTTCACTCGTACTGAAGGGTCCACCTTCTTCCATTTCCAACAAAGCTTCAGCTAAATTTAAATAACCAGCATTAATATCAACTAAAAGTGCTTTGGGAAAGGATTTACCGCCAATGCAGACAATTTCTTCATTGAGATTCATGGCTTCATTGATCGTTTTGGAAATAGAATTACCAAATTTCTCAAAGACAGCAGATTCGAGGTCATCCTGAACATCTGCCTGGTTTGTGGATAAGTTCAGCTGATGGTTTTCATAGGCCATCGCATATTCTTTCACTTCTTGACTTTGAAACTCAATGGTCATTACCTGAAATGGATCGGCAGTCAGACTAACGCCATCCCGAACACCAATCACTTTTCCGTAATTTCCATTTTCTTTGGGAAATTGAACCATATCATTCAATTGATAAGTTTCAGAGGGCAAATACATTTTGCGGGCTGTATCCGATTTGGCAAGGGTTTCGCGTTGTACCCGAACTCTTTCGCCAATTAAGGCTTTTGCCAATTCAATTCCATTTAACGGTTCTTCTCTATCCAAAAGATAATTGTATAGATACTCTAAATCATCAGGGGTAAATTGTAAATCTTCCCAATAGGCTTCAATTGAATTCGTTAATAACATGGTTGTCACTTCTTTCAAGGTTTTATGGATGATTGTCCATCACGAGTCATATTATACCGTACCTTACAAAGGAATCAAGAATATTAAGGGATGACCATATCCATCCATTGCATCGGGTCCACTTGTACAGCATTAACCAATAATTCCCAATGGAGATGAGAACCCGTGGACCTACCTGTATTGCCAACGGTTCCAATGAGTTGACCTTCTTGAACAATGTCACCCGTGTTAACATCTACCGATTCTTGATGCCAATACCCGGTGTAGATTCCCCATCCATGATCAATGACAACAGAATTACCTCTCACAAACCACTGGCCGGTATACACAACTCTGCCAGCTCCAGCCGCATAGATATTAAGATTGGACGCACAGGTTCCAAAATCGATGCCGGTGTGAAAAGAATCATAAGGACCATTATTGTAGGAACGAATGGATCCATAAGGGGAACGGATACATGCATCATCCACAGGGTATGAGAAAGTTCCATCCCATAGGTCCCGGTTGGTAATTTGACTGGTGATAGCCAATAACTCATCTTCTTCCGGCATGGTATTAGCTGGATCAATTAGATCCGGTTCCACAACAATGATAGGATCAGTGGAAAATCTGGTTTCACTCGCCAGCAGATTTTGAGAGAAAATCACTTGATTTCCATCTGGAGTGATTTGGTCGAAATTTACTTCGCGAAGACCGATTTTCCCCATCGCATTAATGCCCAAAAATGCGATATATGATCCTGGCTCAAATTCAAAAGTGGGAATGCTCTTGTCTTCGATTTTCAACTCTATGGATTGACCGGGGTCAGCGTTGAATTGAAAAACACTTGTTTTCCCCTGTTTTAATGGATAGGGTGAAATGGTCAGGTTCGTGATGGATTTTAATTCTGATGTTAATACAAGATTTCGAGATAGGGTTGATACCTCACCAGCCCAAGTATTAGGGTTTGCTCCAATAGCATTTAGGAACAGTGAATGGTAGGCAACTGGGACTTCCGCAACCGGTTCTGATGGTACTTCTTCTGCAACAGGCAGGATTATGGTTTGACCGGCGATAATTTCGTTAGGAGAAGTAAGATGATTAATGATTCTGAATGTAGATTCATCCAATATTTGTTCTTGTAAAAGGGATTCGTAGGTATCGTTTAATTGAATGGTATAGGGGATGAAAATACCTTTAATGCCTTCATAACCGGGGATATTGATCTGATCCCCTTCATTCAACCAATCCGGGTTTATTCCAGCATTTACACCAATAATGTCGTCAATACTTACACCAAATTGCAGGGCTATACTGTACATCGTGTCCCCAGGTTGAACAATGTAAACAGGTAACTCGGCGTTTTGTGCCATTACAGGAGGTATGGCAGTGCAGATAAAAAGAGCGAAAATAACAATGAGGATCTTAATTTTCATAGGTAAAAGTGAGTTTCTCCCCAAGTAGAAATTCGTCAAAGAATTTCGTGTTTGTTTCAATGACAGAGCAAGCTGGCAATGCAGACGCATACATGATATGCCATGGCATGGCTATCTTTTTGTCAACAACGATATTGTCCAAATTGATCCAAACCACAGTAATTGGAAAGTTCATAAAAAGCATATGAATGGAGGTATTAAGAATACTTTCAGAATCGTATTGGAAAATCAATCCAGTATTGGATGGAAGCTCTTTCCGAAACATCAACCCCATAAATTTTGACCAAAAAGATTTACAAATTTCTAAATGAATAATGCTTTCCGAATTTGTTTTGACAATCATTTTTTGCATTAATTTTACCCATTATTATTATTCTTCTGCCAAAACAAAAGAAATACGTTCAACAAGATCTTTGGGGTGAAACGGTTTACAGATGTAATCGTTAACTTTGGCAATCCGTAATCCTAATATTTTATCAATTTCCTGAGATTTAGCGGTGATGATGATCACTGGCGTTTGCATAAACGCCTGGTTGTGGCGAATTCTTTGATAAATTTCCCAACCGTCTAAATCTGGTATCATTAAGTCTAGCAAAATTAAATCCGGTTCAACTTGTGCCACCAAATCTAAACCAGTTTGACCATCCTTGGCCGAATAGACAATGAAATGGTTTTGTTCCAATATCACTCGCACAAGATCAATCATATCCGCATCATCTTCAATATAAACAATCTTCGGTTTTTTTGAAAAGATCATTCGTCACCATCCAATAAACAATAATAAACTTTGATGATCTTTACTACGGATTAAAACAAGTTTACCACAAACTAATTATGAATAAATTGAATAAATACCAGTGAAATACAAATTTGTACGTTGATAATCAGGTTTATTCTAGAAAAAAGTGATAAGCTTGACAGGTAGAAACTCTTCGATATACTACTTAATTATGGGAGTAAATGGCAATGGTAAAACAACGAATTCTAATTGTTGACGATCATGAAGTTGTCCGACTTGGGCTGAAATCTTTGTTAGGACACCATCCCCAGTTTGAAGTAGTTGGCGAAGCTGGAAATGCGAAAGATGCCATTGAGCTGGTTGAGAAATTATTACCCAATATTGTGCTCATGGATATCCGTATGCCAGGTGCCTCCGGGATTGATGCCTGTGAGGAAATCACCCAGCGGTTTGAAGCAGTTCGCGTTGTCATGTTAACTTCTTATGCCGAAGATGAAATGCTGTTTTCTGCCATTCGAGCCGGCGCCTCAGGATACGTCCTGAAGCAAATCGGCGGTGATGATTTAATTCGAGCCTTGGAAGCAGTAGGCAGAGGAGAAGCCCTATTGGATAGCGCAGTGACCCAGCGTGTATTTCAAGAAGTTCGTCGAGCAGTCAAAGAGGAAGAGGCTTCTGCATTTGTTAATTTGAGCCAACAAGAGAAACATGTTTTGATTTTGGTCTCTGAAGGAAAAACAAATCGCGAGATTGCGAAGGCTCTATTTTTGGGAGAAGGCACAGTACGTAATTATGTTAGCAGCATTCTTTCCAAATTGGGCGTATCCAATCGAGCGGAAGCTGCCGCTTATGCAGTAGAGCATAGCCTGAAAGAATATTTGTAGTAATTATTTTTTGATTCTCCAAATATCAGCTAATTAGATTGGTTTAGGGTAAAAATAGTAAGTGATTTCCACAATTATCAAACGCTTAATCAAAAATATGTAAACCTAAACAAATAATGTCAAGAATTCAATCTGACATTATTTGTTTTTATTGCAGTTTGTTGATCGCAGAAATCATATTGGGCAAACTTTCCATAGGTCTGAATCTCTTTACAGAGAAAATAGTTAACTTTTAATTATCTCCATGTAGATAGCCAGCTCAGGATATGGGGAATAAAAACAAATAAACCGACCAGAACGGAAATGAAGGCTGTAAAAAGAACGGCTGCGGCACCCACATCTTTGGAAATTTTTGCCAGAGGATGATAATAAGGACAATAGATGTCTACCATAATTTCTATGGCAGTATTCAAAATCTCAGCACTGACTACTAGGCCAATAACTAAAATAATCAGTGCCCATTCAATACTTGGGGCTTTAAAAAGACCCAACAAAGCAAGTACTATCAAACTGATGCAGAAATGGATTCGAAAATTCCTTTCTGTTTGGTAAATGTGCTTCAATCCAGAAAAGGCATTCTTGAAGGGCGGCACCCAAGTTTCCAGGACTTGTTGAAATTTCATGCGGCATATCGATCCGGATTTGCTGGACAATGAAACAAATCCAACAATTCAGACTGTTCAACCCACATATCCTCTTTCTTTTCCTCGGTGTCATGATCATAACCCAGTAAATGTAAGAAACCATGAATGATGAGGAGATGGATTTCGTCGATGGGAGTGATAGATTGTTCTTGGGATTGCTTCATTGCAGTTTCCATTGAGATGATGATATCGCCAATGTACACTGAATTGTCTTCAGGATTCACTTCCTCAACCGGGAAGGATAAAACATCGGTAGGGGAATCAACCTCCCTAAATTTTAGATTTAATTCTTGAATAGCTGTATCGTTGACAAATGCTATAGAAAAATTCGTTGGCTCAGGAATATCCAGATGGACCATCATCATTTGAATATTATTATTTAAAGCAACTAAATCAATTACACCTTCATATTCGGGGGCAAGTTCAAAATGTACTCCCATTTAATTTTCTCCTGTATTTGTCTCATTGACAGCCTCTTTGATTTGTTTAATGGTTTGACCCACAGGCTGAAGCTTAGGATATTGAATTCTCGGATGATAGGTATTTTTTAAAGTAGAAATAAACGACTCCATAGCTAGATGCAAATCGCGCAAGGTAAAAGTAGTGTGATCTAGCTGACCTTCCGTTTGACAAAAATCAAAAACCTTCTTTACAATGATGCGTAAATCCTCTTCACTCTTGGGGACTTCGGCTCTGGCTCTGGCTTCACAACCATCGGCTAACATAATAAGAGCGGTTTCTCTTGATCGCGGTTTGGGACCAGGGTAGCGAAAAGCATCCATATCAACCATGGAAGGATCATTATCGGCTGCCTGTACAGCTTTGCTATATTGGTATCTTGTAATTAAAGTTCCATGGTGTTCAAGCACAAAATCATGAATTCGGTTGGGTAAGCGATGTTTTTTTACAAGATATAACCCATCATTGACATGTTGAATGATAAGTTGTGAACTGGTGATCGGATCCAACTCATCATGTGTATTGATTTCATTTCGCACCTGGTTTTCGATAAAGAACAAAGGATTGAGGGACTTCCCGGCATCGTGGAACAACGCACCAACACGGACAAGAAGGGCATCTGCCCCAATCGCCTTGGCGCCTTGCTCAGCCAAATTAGCAACTTGTAAGCTGTGTTGATAGGTACCCGGTGAATTTACCAGCATATATTGCAATAGGGGATGATCTGGGCGAGATATTTCGAGCAACTGCATGGTGGTTGTTACGCCCAGAATTTGTGCGAAAATATACTGCAAAAGCATGGCTGCACTGGCTGAAGCAATTCCATAAAAAAAAGATGCTGCTAAAAGCGTAAGAATACCGATGATATCGGTATTGATTTCCGCAAAACGATACCCAAGGATGATGGTAGCACCGGATAAAGAGATTAAGACGCCAGTCCATAAGAAAGTCGAAATTTTCCGTCCCTTTCCTAAGACTAACATACCAATAATTACCGGTAAAGCATAATAAATCGTCAGGCTCAGACTTTGGTCAATTCCAAAAGCCCCCAAGACAGCCAATGACAAACTAAAAATCAAGCCGATTTCTAATGTGAAAAGGCTAGCAATCGATAAACCAAAAGCAGCCACTGGAAACAAGTAGGGAATAATGGTATGGTCAGGGATAACCAGACGGATTCCATAGAGCATGATAAAAAAAGTGATTAGAACTAGCGCAATACTGCGATAATTTTGAAAATGGGTTGTACGGCGGTGACGAATATAATAGACAAATAAACCACTAATGAAAAGTGAAAATACTGCGGCTCCAAATATGAATTGGGTTTCTTGTTGACGCTTTACTAATCCAAATTGTTGTAGGGCCTCCCATATCAAAGGGGATACAATTTGACCTTTTTGGATAATAGTTTCACCTGAAACATAAACTTTCTCAACAGATGTAATGGTTTCAACAGCCTGTTGAATCGCCAGATCTGTTAGTTCCTGACTAATTACACTATTCGCCACAACAAAAGGTGAAACCAAATCGACAACTAATTCGGCTTGTGCTTGAGGTAGCGAGAGGTCTACCAAGGTGGAGATATTTCGACGAGCATCATTTAAACGATCTGAACGAATGGTCGTGCGCATGACCTGTTCAAGAACATTTAGCGTTTCTTGACTTACCGTCTGCCAACGGGATTCAGAAATACTGAGAATTCGCTGACCCAAATCCTCATTCATGTTAAGATCCTGCATCTTTGAGAGATCTGCCAACTTCTGATCTGGAGTGGCGTAGGTATCCGCCCTTACGGAATTGATAAAGGCAATAGCTAATCGTAGTCTTTCAATTTGTCTGCGTGTTATTGCCGCATCGGCAGGGAGATAAACTCCAGCAACCCCTTGTTTGGCATTTTCCTGTGCTGAGAGGGTGAGATAATCACTAAAATAAACCAGATCACTTGGCGCCTGTATGTCATAGGGAGAAACTTCTCCAGGGTTAATGGCATAAGAAGCAGGATGCAAAATGATGGGCAGCAATAAAGCCACAAATAGGATTAACGTAATAATTAATCCCCAAATAATATAGACTGCAATGCGTTTATTATTGGCGATTATTAATTTCGGATTATCTCTGACATCAATCATAGGTTTATTGGAGCATTTCCCTTAAAAGTTTACTGACTAAAGCATTGGGAGCGCGTCCGCAGATTTTTTGAATCGCCAAAGGCATCAACTTTCCTAAATCTTTCTGTGAGTTTAATCCACTCTCTTCAAGGAGTTGAGCTAAAAGCGAACGAATTCCATCTTCCGATAGTTGTTCGGGAAGGTATTTTTCCAGTAGTTTGATTTCTCGTTGATTAATTTCAACGATATCCTGACGATTGCCTTTCTGAGCCTCTTCGATGGCATCCATACGGAGTTTTATCTCTTTCTGAATTACCTTGATCAAGTCCTCATCCGTTTGCTCGACGGTGCTGTCAACCTGAGCATATTTAGCAGAGGTCATAACAGCACGGATGATATGTTTGGCGTCGAGATCGTTAGCTTTCATCGCAGAGACTAAATTTGCTTGCAATAATTCTTTTAATTTCATGGCGTAATTTTCCTTAATTTACAGTAATCAGAGTCTCAATTTTATCAAAAATAGATTGTCCAATTCCAGGGACATTTAATATATCATGAATGTTCAAAAATACCCCCTTTTGTTCTCGATAGGTAACGATATCTGCGGCTTTGGATGGACCAATGCCCGGCAAAGTTCCAAGTTGCTCAAGCGTTGCAGTATTGATATTAATAATCGCAGTTTCAGATTCTGAAAGTATCTCTGTGGAAATTCTTTCATTCTTTGCAGGAATGTACAATTTCTGACCATCCGATAATACCTGAGCTAAATTGATAGCTGTGATATCCGCATCATCCTGGAGACCGCCAGCTCTTATAACCGCATCCTGAACCCGTTCACCACTTATGAAAGAATACACTCCGGGGTTATGGACAGCACCGTCAATTTGGCATAACACAGACCCAGGTGTAGTTGTTGCGATGATAATTGGCTGACCTCGCTCTGGCAAAACAAAAAAAAGGATTGCTCCTGCCAAAAGGAATCCACTCAGTACACCTAGAATACCTGATATTACAGTTTTCATGGTTTGGAGCCACACTATCCTTGTTCTTGATTCTCCAAAGCATACATGGCATTGAATGCAGTCATGGCAATTTCAACCATGTCATCTTTGGGAGGGCGGGTAGTCAATCCCTGTAAGGCAAGATTGGGAACCATCAGCCATTGGATGAACTTGGAGTCCAAATGATTGCTCGCAAAGCGAATATATTCATAAGCGATTCCGATGATGATGGGGAGCAGAATAATTCTTGATAACAATCGAATTAATACGGTTTGGGGTCCAACAAAGGCAAAAACCAGGACCGAGATAATTACCAGAGTGAGTAGAAAGGATGTACCGCATCGTGGGTGAACCAGGCTGGATTCCTGGATAGATTCAACGGTCAAAGGTTTGCCGGCTTCGAAAGTGTTGATAGTCTTATGTTCGGCTCCATGGTAACGGAATACATTTTCAATGTCCTCCATTTTGCCAACCAGCCACATGTAACCCATCACGAAGGCCAGGCGGATAATCCCTTCCAGAACATTGCTCCACCAGGAGGAAATACCGAACCATTTTTCAAATCCCTGGCCAATCGCTGAAGGAACCAGAAAAAAAATCAATACAAAAAGTACCATGGATAAAATCAAAGTGAATACAAGCGAAGCGCCTTCAATTTTTTCATCTTCTTCGGACTGCAAATTCGCCGAAATGGTTAAATATTTAGTTCCCAGGACCATACTATCCCAGAGCAAAAGCATGCCGCGCAAAAAAGGCATTTTTCGAATGGGAGAAAGGTAGATACCCGATAGTTTCTCAGTGATTGTTTCTATGGTGCCGTCTGGTTTGCGAAAAGATGCGGCCAGGTAACTTTTTCCACGCATCAAAACGCCTTCAATCAATGCTTGTCCACCATAAGCGGGTAATTTTAAGTTTTCAGTCATGATATTCCTTTAGCTTTGTTCGCAATAGTAATAGAAGAATAACGATAAGGCTTTGATGCCCTTTTCCCAACAATCCAAATCCAATTTTTCATTTGGGCTGTGAATACGGTCGTCGGCTAAGCCGAAACCGGTTAAGATAGATTCCAATCCAAGTACACTTTCCATGATGTTTACAACGGATATACTGCCGCCTTCCATCTTGAAGACCGTTTTTTTGCCCCATATTTCTTCCAATGACTTGATCAAGGCACGGTTTGATGGATGTTCGGGATTGGTTTTTGCAGCTTTGGAACCAGAAAAATTATTCATTTTCCAAGTAACCGTATCCGGCATGTGTTCAGTAAAATATGTCTTGAGCAGGCTTTCAATTTTCTTTGGATCTTGATTTTTTACCAAACGAATCGTTATCTTGGCGGTAGCAGAGGAAGGAATTATGGTTTTAGATCCTTTCCCGGTATAACCGCCAAATATCCCATTAACCGAAAGGGATGGCCTAATACCAATTCGTTCCGGTATGGAGTAATTCTCTTCACCCCAAAGATTGTTTACACCAGTTTGTTCCTTGATCGTTTTTTCATTGGTTGAGATCATGTTGATTGAATCTCTTTCCAAACTTGAAAGTTCAAGAACATCATCATAAAAGCCAGGTATCGTTATTCTTCCATGCTCGTCGTGTAATTTACCAATGATGGTACTGATCACGTGAATTGGATTGTCAATGACTCCGCCATAGGAACCTGAATGAAGGTCTCGATTCGGTCCGTTGACGATCAATTCAAAGGAAGCCATGCCGCGTAACCCCAGGGTTATCATGGGAATCTCTTTTGAAATCATGCCTGCATCCGGATTTACGGCAATATCGGCTTTCAGGATGTCTTTGTGTTCTACCAGGAATTTCTCCAGGCTGGGGGAGCCAATTTCTTCTTCGCCTTCCACAAGGAATTTTATTTTCATTTTCCCGGGATGGAATTTTCTAAAAGCTTCTGCGGCAGCAACAGTCGCAATAAATTGTCCCTTCATATCAGATGTGCCGCGACCAAACATTTCCCGGTTTATGATGGTTGGTGAGAAGGGAGGGGTATGCCAGGCATCATTTGGATCACTTGGTTGAACATCATAATGTCCATAGATCAAAACGGTAGGACAGCATTCTCCAGCTTTTGGATCTGCATCCACACTTTCAGCAAAAACAATAGGATGTCTCTCGGTTTCAAAAATCTTTGCCTGGTAACCCAATTTCAAAAGATAGTCTTTTAGCCATTGGGCGGCAGATAGCATGTCTTCTTTATGTTCAGGCACCGTAGATATAGAAGGGATTTTCACCAACTCCATCAACTCATTCTGGTAGCGTGTAAGATTTTCGGTAATATAAGTAAGCATATCTTGATGTTGAGTCATTGTTTGTCCTATTGTGATCGTCTCAATTATCATTCAATTATATACTATAGGAGGATGGATGGCTTGAATTGCTTATATGCGAAGTGTAAGAATCGCCTGTCTTTATGCTAAAATTATTTTGCATCTGGTTATGAGATAAAGGTACCAAATAGAATACACCACTGAATTCAGGGAGATGGAAAATGATACTGATTACGAATGGTCGTATCGTTACCTGGGATAATCCAAATCGAATTATTGAAGATCAAGCCATATTGATTGATGGAAAACTAATCAAAGAAATTGACGACCAGGATCGAATGGTCATAAAATACGGGGAAATTGAACGAATTGATGCAAAGGGAAGTTTTATTTTCCCAGGAAACATCTGCGCTCACACCCATTTTTATGGCGCATTTGTCCGTGGAATGAGTATCCCAGGGTCAGCCGCGAAGGATTTTCCTGAAATATTAGAAAAACTATGGTTTCCTCTTGACCGAGCTTTAAAAAAGGAAGACATTCGCTATTCCGCGCTGGTCTGTATTATTAATGCGATTCGCCATGGAACAACCACCTTAATTGACCACCACGCCTCCGGTTCTGCTGTAGAAAAATCACTGGATGAAATCGCTACAGCGGTAGAAGAAAGTGGTGTACGGGCTGCCTTATGTTATGAAGTAACCGATAGAAATGGCGAACAAAACACCCTGGATGGAATTCAAGAGAACAAGCGCTTCATCGAGCGTGTCCGCAAGGATAAGCCTGCTGACGGACGACTTGCCGCTCATTTTGGACTGCATGCCAGTTTAACCCTCAGTGAGCAAACACTGGAACGCTGCCGAAGCATTGTGCCGGATGATACAGGATTTCATGTGCATGTTGCGGAAGATTCTGCAGATCAATATGATAGTATCCAAAAGTGCGGCTTGCGTGTAGTGGATCGTTTGTTTAAGCACGGTATTCTGGGTGAAAAAACCATAGCTGCCCACGGCATTCATGTGGATCAACATGAAATGGAATTACTAAAAGATAGTAAAACCTGGGTGACTCATCAACCGCGATCCAATATGAACAATGCGGTTGGAGTGGCATCAGTGGAATCCATGCTGCGCGCAGGGATAAAAGTCTGTATGGGAAATGACGGCTTTTCAAATGCCATGTGGGAAGAATGGAAAGCGGGTTATTTTGTTCACAAATTGCATGCCCGGGACCCAAGAGTCATGTCTGCTACCAATATTGTCCAGATGGGTGTATACAATAATTCTGCATTGGCATCTCAGGTATTCAATCAAACGCTGGGTGTCATCAAACCCGGAGCCTTAGCAGATTTGATTTTTGTCGAATATTATCCCTTCACCCCAATCAACGAGGGCAATCTTCCCTGGCACATCATCATGGGCTTTAATGAAAGTATGATTACAACCACCATTGTTGATGGCAAGATTCTGATGCAGGATCGTGAATTAAAAACTGTGGACGAAGAAAAAATTGCTTATTATGCTGAAAAAATACTTGTTCCTGAGGTCTGGAAAAGGTTCCAGGCACAGGCTAAAGAAAGAAGGAGATAACGTGAACGAAACCCATATTGATCAGATGAGTATTGCCATCCTTGGGGGAACCGGAAACGAGGGAAAAGGTTTGGCTTTTCGTTGGGCCAAAGCCGGTTTGTCGATCATCATTGGCTCACGATCCTTGGGAAAGGCACAACAAGCAATTGAAGAATTGAAGCCGCTGCTCAAGGATTACATTACTCACGTGCGCCCGATGACAAATTTGGAAGCCGCTGCAGTTGCTGACCTCATTGTTTTAACCGTTCCATATAAAGTTCAGGATGAGTTGGTGAAAACCATCGCTCCTTTTTGCAAAGGAAAAATTGTCATCAATGTGACTGTCCCGTTGAATCCGCCTAAAGTCACCAAGGTATATGTACCGGATGCCGGCAGTGCAGCCCAGGAAGCTCAGCTTATCCTTGGCGAGGAAGCCTCAGTAGTGGCCGCCTTCCAAAATGTAGCTTTCGAGCATTTACTTAGTAATGAAGAAATCACTTGCGACGTCCTGGTTTGTGGAAAGGGCAAAGAGTCCCGCGCAACTGTGATTGAATTGGTTGAAAAAGCCGGGATGGTAGGCTGGGATGCCGGTCCTATTGAAAATGCTGTCGTGGTGGAAGGCTTGACTTCCATTCTGATTGGAATTAATAAAGAATATGGCGTCAAATCATCGGGAATACGAATAAGCGGTGTTCCCGGAAAAAGTGTTTTATAATTTGAATATGGGAAAAACTGGAACTCAACCTTTGATACTTACGCCATTGAACGGTGTACCGGATATTCAGCCAGGAAATCCATTAGCAGCTATCATTCTGGAAGCAATTAACAATCAAAATATTGGAGTTGAGGATAACGACATTCTTGTCCTGGCTCAAAAGGTAGTCTCAAAAACTGAAAACCGTTTTTTTAACTACGCCAATCTAAAAATCTCACCACAAGCAGCAGAGCTGGCTTCGATTTGCGGAAAAGATCCTCAATTTGTAGAGCTCGTACTTTCCGAATCCGTCCGAGTTGTGCGTGTAGCTCCCGGTTTATTAATTGTGGAACACCATTCAGGTTTTATTTCAGCAAATGCAGGCATCGATCATTCGAATATCGGGAAAAAGGATCTACCAGGCGAAAAATGGGCACTGTTAATCCCACTGGATGCCGATCGATCGGCGGAAAATCTAAAAAGCGAATTCCTGAAAGCCACAGGTAAATCCATTGGTGTACTCATTATTGATTCTCACGGCAGACCCTGGCGGATAGGTACAGTGGGTGTCTCCATAGGATTTGCTGGTCTACCGGCCTTAGTCGATATGCGTGGAAGAAAAGATCTATATGGCCGGGTGTTGGAATCAACAGTAATCTGTGCGGTCGATGAGTTGGCTGCGGCGGCCTCCCTGGTTATGGGTCAGGCGGATGAAGCTATCCCAGTAGTTCATGTCAGCGGATTTCCATATCCATTGGGAAATGGAAATTTACGAGAATTGCTTCGTCCAAAGGAAATCGATTTATTCAAATGACACTGTATGCGATTGCCAGCGTAATGAATAATGAAGAAAATATCAAAATCCATGATATTTGGGACAATTTGCAATCCGAATGTCATTTGAATGCCGTAAAAATCTCCCCGATCCCTCATTTTTCCTGGTACACCTATGTCAATGTTCATGATCAGAATGAGCTCGAGCACGAATTATGTAAATGGGCAACTATGCATGCACCAATAAAATTACAGGTGAATGGATTGGGAATCTTCCCTGGCGAGAAACCTGTCTTATACTTGCCAATTGTCCGTAATTACATATTATCCATGTACCATATTGATTTGATTCAGAAAATATCTCCTTATGTAGAGGGGCCAGCCAGTTTCTACACCTCGGAATCATGGATGCCTCATGTTACGTTAGCCATCCATGATTTAAATGATGAAAACTTAAATTGTGCCATAAATCAATGTTTAACCCATAGCTTATCATTTGAACTGTATATTGATCATGTTGCTATACTATATTTGGATGAAGCATCGTTTGGTTTAAAACGGAAATTCAATTTCAACGAACGTGCAGTCAATCTACCCATTGGAGGCTTAACCCAATGAATCTCTGGGCAATTATCCCAGTAAAACCTTTGAAACGCTTACGATCAGAACAAAATAATTCTTTTACGGATGAAGAATGGGCCAAACTGAATACCGGCATGTTGGAATCCATCCTTTCATCTGTGCGTGAAGTGAATGGTGTAGAGGAAATTCTTGTGGTTAGTAAAGATACATCATTGCTAGCTATTGCAAGGGAAAGGAAAATCAAAACCTTACAGGAAGATAGCGGCTCAGATATGAATATGGCATTAATGCGTGCAACCACCATCGCGGCCATGTACAAAGCACATTGCATGATTGTGTTAGCGGCAGATTTACCTCTTATCACTACCGCCGATATTGAGAAATTCATTAGTCTGGCAACGTTTCAACCGGAAATGGTTATTGCACCGGACCGTAGAAATGTCGGCACAAATGCTATATTCCTGAATCCATTGAGCACTGATTTTCGATACCAATTTGGCGGAAACTCATTTGATAAACATCTCAGTGAAGCTCAAAGATTAGGTTATATTCTCTCCATCAGTGATTTGCGTTCCTTAAGAATTGATATTGATTCGCCAGAAGATTTTGAATGGATGAAGCAACAATATTTAACATCATGATACTTTCAACTTTCGAATAAAGGAGAATAAGATGTCAGATAGAGTAGCCTTATATTTACAAGATGCCCATGATCTTCGCGATGGGCTGGAATGGGTAAAGTATGCAGAAGATAGAGGATTTGAGGCAGTTTGGCAGGCTGAGAGCCGCCTGGTTCGGGATGCTATCGTCCCCATGGCTGCTTATGCAGCAGTCACCAATCATATCAAGGTGGGATCAGGGGTCATCAATAACTGGACACGGAATATCGGTTTATTAGCCGCAACTTATCTGACACTTGACGATCTTGCTCCTGGCAGAATCATTTGCGGAATTGGTGCCTGGTGGGACCCTCTGGCTAAGAATGTTGGCATTGATCGCAGAAAACCCCTGGAAGCGATGCGAGAAACCGTCACGGTGATGAAACGCTTGTTGAACATGGAACGGGTAACTTTCCATGGCGAACACATCCATGTGGATGGCATTGAGCTGGATGTGGTGCACGGCAGACGCGAACCCCGCGATGTACCGATATATATCGGCGCAACTGGCGATAAAATGATGGAAATGACTGGAGAGATTGTGGATGGCGTCGTTTTGAATTATTGCGTGCCTCCGGAATATAATATTCGTGCTTTGGAAACCCTCGATAGGGGTGCGAAAAAATCCGGCAGAAGAGTCGAAGACATTGATCGTCCGCAATTAATTGTTTGTTCTGTGGATCATGATCATGACAAGGCCATTGATGCTTCAAGGCAATTGTTGACCCATTATTTGGCGCAGCAACCCCATATTGCTAAAGCCTCCGGGGTGTCAGACGAAGTCGTTGCGCAAATCCAATCCATCCTGGGTTGGCCTGCTACTCATGAACAAATTGAAAAAGCCAAACACTTCGTACCTATTGACTTGGTTCACAAAATTACAGCTTCCGGTACGCCGGAAGAAGCTCGAGTTAAAGTGGCTGAGTATGTAAAAAATGGATGTACTTGTCCGATTCTTTACTCAGCTGGCGGTGATGTTAAATTATTAATTGATACTTTTGCTCAAAAATAAATTAACATTGCAGCCTTAGGTTCCCGTTCAAGTATAATGAATTTTATTACTTTGGTTAGAAGGATAGAAAAAAATGGTTTCGTCGATATATGTTATTGGTCATGTGAACCCTGATACAGATTCCATTGCTTCTGCAATCGGGTATGCGTGGCTTATACGTGAACGGGATATGATCGATGCAGTTGCAGCCCGGGCAGGTGCGGTAAGTACCCAATCTGCCTGGGTATTGAAAAAAGTAGAATTAGAATCTCCTTTTTTATTGACAGATGCATCACCTCGCTTTTTATCAGTCATGCGGCGATTGGACACTACCACACCGGATAAGCCATTAAAAGATGCCTGGGCCATCGCCAGTCGAACGGGGGGGATTGCTCCCATCTTGACTGAGGATGGGAAACCTTACGGCATCATGACGGGCAAAAGTTTATTTCGTTTTCTAAGTCAGAAAGTAGGAACGCATCCCAATCAGCAATCCCTTAAAATCAGTGATTTTCTGCAAATGCCATGTCAGGAAGCTGCTGAAACGGTTGTACCCAGATTTCAGGGCAATACCAAAATACGGGATGTTCTAAATCGCATCTTACGGGAAGAAAGTGATGAATTTTTTGTATTGGATGAAAAAGGCAATTATTTGGGTATCTGCAGGCAAAGAGATTTGTTACATCCTCCACGACTAAAAGTTATTCTGGTGGATCATAATGAAGCCCAACAAGCGGTCAGCTCATTGGATGAAGCAGAACTTTTGGAGGTGATTGACCATCACCGCCTGGGGAATCCATCCACTCATTTACCGATTAAATTTTTTGTGGACATTGTTGGCAGCACCTCTACATTAATCTCTGAGCGAATTGAGGAAGCTGGCCTAAGTGCACCCCCAAGCATTGCCGGGGTGATGTTGGCTGGTGTACTGGCGGACACACTGATATTAACATCGCCGACCACCACGGAACGAGATAAAATGGCTGCCGATCGTTTGGCACGCTGGGCGTTCATCTCCGGATCACCGTTGGCAGGAATGGATATTCAATCCTATGGTCAGGCAGTTATTACGGCAGGTGCAGGGCTCAGTGTGCGCACACCCGCGGATGTTGTCTCCAGTGATATGAAAACATACGCGGCAGGCGGTTTTAATTTCTCCATTTCCCAGGCTGAAGTGAGTGATCATCGGGAAGTAAACAAGTATATTGAAAAGTTGACTGAGGCTCTTTCATCCCTGAAAGAATTAAATGGACTTGATTTCAGTGTTTTAATGGTGACCGATGTGGTTCGTGGTTCATCCCGGCTGATTATTCACAATTCGCCGCCTTTATTGGATGAATTGCCATACGAACCTTTAGCAGATGGAACTTGGCTGGCAGAAGACGTGGTATCTCGGAAGAAGCAACTCTTACCTGCCATTTTGGGGTTGTTGGAAGACTGATCCTCTATTCCTGGAGTGAACTATATGTGGAATTCTTATTACCAGGCTAATACCCTATCGGATGCTCTGACACAATTATCCGATCATGCTGAAAAAACAAAAATAGTTGCCGGGGCAACGGATTTAATACTTGAAATGGAGCGAGATCTTCATCCAACCATTGACAGGGTCATAGACATTTCCCGCATCCCAGAATTGGACCAAATTATTCTGGATGAGTCGGAAGTCATTCATATTGGGCCTATGGTGACTCACAATCATATTGTCCAATCAAAATTAATTCGTGAAAGGGCGCTGCCTTTGGCCATTGCATCATGGGAAGTAGGTTCTCCGCAAATTAGAAATCGTGGCACGGTTGTTGGCAATGTAGTAACAGCTTCGCCTGCTAACGACACCATTGCTCCCTTGATTGCTTTGGATGCTTCTGTCCTGATCGGCTCAGCAAGTGGAAAACGGTTAGTTAAATTAGAAAAATTTTATACAGGCGTTCGTAAAACCGTCCTTAAAGCAGACGAAATGGTGCTTGAAATCCAATTTCAAGCATTAGGCAAACAACACCGTGGGACGTTTATCAAATTTGCTCTGCGAAAAGCACAAGCTATATCCGTTGTTAATATCGCTGTGGTTTTAGAAATAGTGGATGGCATGGCCCATGATGTACGCATTGCGTATGGGGCAGTTTCCCCTGTCATTCATCGCTGGACAGCTCTCGAAGCCATGCTTAACGAAAAAATACTGGATGATCATACTGTCGAAAATCTACAAAAAACTGCAGCAGACCTGGTTATTCCTATCTCGGATATTCGCAGTTCGGCGGATTTTAGAAAACATATTGTATCCGTGATTACAAAGAAGGCCTTACTAAGGTGTCTGGACGAAAAACCCCAGCATGGCATTCCGCAAAATCCTGTCTTGCTCTGGGGAAAGACAGAAAATTGTCAGGAAGAATCCGCAGTTCATCAAGCTATCTGGCAGGATACCTCCATTCCAATTGAAACGATAGTGAATGGAAAAAAACATACCCTTTATAATGGGAATCACAAAACCTTATTACGCTTAATTCGGGAAGATATAGGATTAACCGGTACCAAGGAAGGTTGTGCTGAAGGGGAATGTGGAGCCTGTACGGTGTTTCTAGATGGAATTGCGGTAATGAGCTGTCTGGTACCCGCACCTCGGGCCCACTTTGCTGAGATTGTTACAATTGAGGGTCTACTCAAAGGTGGGGAACTTCATCCTGTACAGAAAGCTTTCGTGGAAAAGAGCGCCGTCCAATGTGGTTACTGTACGCCAGGATTCGTTATGTCAGCAGTGAAATTACTTGAGGAGACAAACCATCCTACCATCGATCAAATTAAGCAGTCCATAACCGGTAATCTATGTCGTTGTACCGGATATTATTCAATCGTAGAAGCGATTCAGAGTGCTTCTGAGGAAATGTCCAATGGGTAAAGATTATACTTCTAATGATAAACCACTCAATCCTGAGAGGAAAGTACATCCAATTTGGCGTGGAATCGGCTGTGTTTTCATGGTTTTAAATCCTATTATGGCTTACTTTGGAATGATCCTGATTTTGCAGTTGAATTCGCAAAATGGATGGATGAGAATCCCCAGTGATTTATATGTGGAATACAAAGATCCGCTCATCCTGGTCAAGGGAGTTGTATTTCTGGTTTTACTTTTCTTCTTATTTGGGTTGGTAGCCATGTTTACTTTTATTGTTCAAAGTATCGCGGCACCATCCAGATTTGGTCTATATGATGTTCCGCCAGTTTGGTATCGCGGAAAACGATACAAGAGATAATCCTTGCTAGAACCAAAGGAGGAATCCATCGTGACAGAAGTGGGTAAAGCATATACCAGAGTGGATGCCATAGCAAAAGTAACGGGTTCCGCAATATTTCCGGGCGACATCCGTTTAAAAGATCAGCTCTACATGAAGCTTCGTTTCTCGGACCATGCACATGCGATTGTTAAGCATATTGATCTTAGCGAAGCAAAAAATATCCCCGGTGTAGTTGCAATATACACCGCAAAAGATGTGCCCAATAATGAATATGGTCTGATCATGCCAGATCAACCTGTTTTGTGCGGCCCGGATTCGAATAAATTAAATGGGGATCATGTCCGGTTTATTGGTGATCAAATCGCTGCGGTTGTTGCTGAAAGCGAGGAGATTGCCAAAAGGGCCTGTCAATTAATCAAGGTCGATTATGAAATCCTTCCCACGCTGGCCGATGCGCGCATTGCCAAGGAAGAATGTGAGATTCTCGTCCACCCAGAAAAGGGTACGAATATTTTTTGTCATGATCGAATCCGCAAAGGCAATATTCAGGACGCCTTCCAAAAAGCCGATGTCATCATTGAAGGACTTTACGAAACACCAGCTCAGGAGCACGCCTATCTGCAGCCTGAATCCGGTGTGGCATACATCGATGAAGAAGGCCGGGTAACCTTTGAAGTTGCCGGTCAATGGATCCATGATGAAGCGCATCAAGTGGCCCATGCCCTGGGTCTGCCAATTGAGAAAGTTCGCGGCATCCATCCCGCCATTGGCGGTGCCTTTGGTGGGCGGGAAGACATTTCCATTCAAATTGTTTTGGCTCTTGCTGCCTATAAACTAGATCAAGCAGGTATCAGCCGGCCGATAAAACTAATTTGGTCCCGAGAAGAATCCATTCGAGGTCATCATAAACGTCACATTTTTTACATAAAAACCAGATGGGGCGCAACCAAAGACGGAAAAGTAATTGCGGCAGAAGTGGAAATGATTCAAGACGGCGGCGCCTATGCCTATACCTCTACGAAAGTACTGCACAACGCCACCATGATGTGCACCGGTCCCTATGATATTCCCAATGTGTCCGTGGACAATTACGCCGTATATACCAACAATATTCCGGGCGGGGCATTTCGCGGGTTTGGCGGTCCCCAAGGGGCTTTTAATTCCGAAATGCAGATGAACAAGCTGGCAGAAGCCTTGAACATGGATCCTGTATCCATCCGCCTCAAGAACTGCTACCATGATGGGTCCATTTTGTCGGTCGGCACGGAGATTCCAAAGGGTGTTTCCATTGAAAAAGTGATCCGTACCTGTGCTAACGCAGCTGGTTGGGTGGAAGAAGGTAATAATTGGCGGGCTCCCGCGCTGCAATCCACAAACTCAGAGACGCTGCGGCGTGGATTGGGGTTTGCCTGTGCTTATAAAAACGTTGGTTTTTCTTTTGGCGCTCCTGAGCAGTGCTTTGCCATTATCGAACTGCATGGCGGCAAGCAAATTGAAAAAGTGATTTTACGACATGCTGGTGCCGAAGTTGGCCAGGGGTCTCATACCGTCTTCCGCCAGATGGCCGCGGACAGCGTGGGCGTAGCCCTGGATAAAGTGGAATTGATTGCCGCTGATACAGCGACATCCAAAAACTCCGGCAGCGTTTCTGCCTCCCGGATGACCTTTATGGCAGGTAATTCCATTATCGGCGCTGGAAAAGCTGCCCTGGAAAAATGGAATAATGAAGAACGTCCTGCTATTGCAGAATATGAATACAATCCACCAAAAACCACGCCCTACGATCCTGAAACCGGGTATTGCTATCCAAATTACTCCTATGGTTATGTAGCTGAGTCGGTTGAATTGGAAGTGGATACCGAGACCGGGTTAATCGAGATCAAGAACGTGATTGTCGCAGATGATGTTGGAAAAGCCATCAATCCACGGTTGGTGGTGGGTCAGGTGGAAGGATGTATCGTTCAGGCCACCGGTTATTCCATTTTGGAGAACTTTATCCAGAAAGAAGGCATCCCGTTAACGGACCGTCTGTCCACTTATTTGATTCCAACCATTCTGGACATCCCGGACACAGTACAAACCATTATCCTGGAAGAGATTGATCCACTGGGGCCGTTTGGAGCCAGGGGAATGGGAGAAATGCCATATTTACCTTATGCCCCCGCGATCACCTCCGCAGTTCATAATGCAGTTGGGGTTTGGCATAACACCTTCCCGTTGACACCCGAACGGATTGCAGGGAAGTCAAACTGAGGTTTCACTAGATAAAAATATCCTGGAGGCGGTGTAAACTGAATCCGGGATTTTGTTTATAAAGTAATAAATATGATTATCATTGATTATAGGAGAAACAAAACTGGCTCCTGTGAGGGTAGACAAAATAGATCAAAGTGTTCCCAATCTCAATAACTGATAAATCGTGGTTTGAGTTGTGAAATTATCGAAAAATAGATATAAAGAAACTTATGTAGGGTTTTATAATTTGGAAACAATCTTCATCCGGTTGAGACTATACACTATGTAGCGGCAATTCANNTGAATTGCCGCTACATAGTGTATAGATATTTGCATTTTGAACTTATCGAGAATTAAATAGTATTATGATTAAATGATTTTGCCGAAATAAATCAGAAAATTTGGAAAAGTGAGAAACACAGGTATGAATATTGCTGAGGCACTGCGTTGTGGACCAGGGATCAAAATGGCTGCTGTGGGGGCTGGCGGTAAGTCTAGTTTGCTGTTTACGTTGTCGCGGCAGATTCCAGGTAAAGTGATTGTAACGACCACTACGCACTTCGGTATTGAGCAATTGTCGCTGGGTGACTTGCATTTTACGGATGCTGATGAATCTTTGATTGATAAGATACACGCTGCACCTGATGATTCCATTATTGTGATTAGCGGCAACCACGCTCAGAAAGAACGCATCAATGGTCCATCCACAGAAAACCTGGAGAAAATCAAATCAGCTTGTGAGGAAAAAGGTTACACCCTGTTAGTGGAAGCCGATGGATCGCGCAAACTGCCGTTGAAAACTTACGGCGAGAATGAACCGGTCATTCCTGCCTGGATTGACCTGGTGGTATTCGTTGTAGGATGCAGTGCCATAGGTAAACCTTTGGATGATGAGCATGTCTTTCGTGCTGGAATCTTTGCGGCGATAAGTGAAACTTACTTAGGAGAAACTGTCCAAGTACAGGCCATTTGCAGGATACTGCTTCATCCAAAAGGTGGGTTAAAACACCAAGCTGCGTATAGACGATCTGCTGTTCTGTTCAACCAAGCGGATCAATTATCGCAAGAAAACCGAAATGCTATCGAACTAGAAAAAGACAACCTTCTGGAATATCATGACGCTGTGCTTATTGCGTCTGTCAAACCTGGGAGCGAGGAATATAAACAAGATATTCAATGTTACGAAAGGCTGGCTGCGGTCATATTGGCCGCAGGGGAATCCGCCAGGCTGGGCTATCCAAAACAATTACTACCTTATCATGGTGTCAGCTTCTTACGATCGACAACGCTTAAAGCGCTGGAAAGTGGGGTAACCCAGGTCTATGTGGTTTTAGGGTATAAAGCAGAGCAAATGCATCATGAAGTGGCAGATTTGCCTGTCACGATTCTTCAAAATAAGGCCTGGGCAAGCGGACAAAGCTCTTCGGTAAAACTAGCCTTATCTGAAATTCAAAGCCATGGACGTACGGGGGGAATACTGTTTCTGGCCGTAGACCAACCCTTTCTAACCACAGAAACCCTTAAAGGATTGATTACCCTGCATGCCTCTCATTACGGCACGACCATCGTCCCGGTTCATGCGGGTCAGCCTGGTTCACCGGTTCTTTTTGATTGCGCGCACTTTGGTCAACTCGCAGCCATCAGCGGGGACAAGGGCGGCAGGTCCATCCTGAAGGATATTCAAACCACGACGTATACCGTCCAAGATGAAAAAGAATTGTTGGATATCGATACAATGGAACTTTACCAGACACATATCCATGAAATGGATTTTCCAGAATAATTTAATTATTATTCCTCAAGTATAGTTTTGTCATCAGAAAAGAAGCTTAATTAAACCTTTTTTCAAGGTGTATAATTCGAAGTATCTCAATAAAGCAGGGAAGCTTATGATTCTATCCTCATGGAAACTCGAGTATCAAAAACCGTCATACATTCTGGAAGCTGTTGAACCCAGTCTAGTAGTGGAAAAAATCAGCAAAGATCAATACAGTGCCTACTCAACCCTGAGAACCTTTAACAAAAAATTCGTCTATCGTTTGCAGGAACATTTTGCACGTCTGGTGGAGTCCGCCCAAGTCATGGGACGCAGCAGCCAGGTTGATGCTGAGGCTTTGCGCGTCGCGCTGGACACCATCATGATCAATTGTCCCGCCTTACCCGATTATCGAATCCGAATTTATTTCATTTTTGACGAACCCTTTGGTACGCTGTATATTCAGGTCCATGACCTGGTTCCGCCCACGAAAGAGAATTATGTGCACGGGGTTCGCTGCGTCTCTCAAACTCTGCAGCGTGTTTCTCCAAAAGCCAAGCTGACCCAATTCATGGCAAAGGCTGATCTTATCCGTGAAAGTATCCCAACAGGTGTGCATGAAGTGATCATGAAAGATGACTGTGGCAACTATCTGGAGGGCATTAGTAGTAATTTTTATGGGGTTTTGAAGGATAAGGTCTATACCGCGGAGAACGGTGTTTTAGGCGGCATTGTGAGAGGCATGGTGTTGGATATTATGAAACAGGAGCAAATTCCCTTTTCCCTAACGTATATCAATGAGAAACAATTGGGTGACCTTCAGGAGGCCTTTATTACCAGTTCCAGTCGGGGCGTGCTGCCCGTTGTCGAATTGGATGGTCAACCCATTGGGGATGGGAAACCGGGATTGATTACGCGCGCTTTGATGGAAGCCTACACCTTCCGTTTGGAAGAAGAATTGGAGCCTATTCTGCCGTAAGCAGACGTTCCAGACGCTGCTTACGATGCTGGTTTTCCGCATTGGTAATGCCAGAAGAGGGGAAAGCCAGAATAGCTTTTTCGGTATAGTCCAATGCCAGGGTATAGTTCCTGACCTGATGTTCGCAATATTTAGCTAATTCAATCCAGGCGTCTGAATACCCATAATGACCTGCTTTTTCCCACCAGGGTAGCGCGAAATCCAATAATCCTGCTTGTTTAAAACCCATCGCCAGCAAATGACAGGTCTTTGCATACTCCAGCGAGAAATCAGATTCAACAATCAATTGTTGCAGGATGGATTCCGCGATCTCCAAATTTCCCATCTCGACATATAGCCGAATAATGGATAACGAAACGGCATGGGGAATCTCACACGGATTGTCGCCTGAGGCGGCTAATAATCCGTTCAAATGCTGATACAAGGCTGCCAGGGATATGATATCGATTTGGTTGTGATACAAAACCCGCTTGATGGGTTCAGGATCATGATTTTGCAGAAATTCTGCATAGATCTCCGGTACCATCCAACCAGGAACCTCTAGTTCATCCCGATGAAATTTCAAAATTTCTTTTTCTACAATGCCCAAATTGCGTTCCGGAAGGAACAGTTTATAGATCTTGCGGGTAATATGCAGCAGATCCGCATGGAAATAAACATCCAGCGGGTTTTGCATGCGATTCATGATCAGGCGATTTCGCAGCAGGGGAATATCAAAAGACTTGCCGTTGTACGTTACCAGTATTTGCGTGTCACTGATGTCTTGAATAAAAGAAGCCAGCATCGCGGGTTCATTGGCTGGTGTTTCCAGGAAGTATTGGATCAGATGAAAGCCATCCTCGAGAAAGAAACCGATCCCGACTAGAAAGGCAAAGATGCCGGTTCCACTGGAGAGTCCACTGGTTTCCGTGTCCAGAAACAAAAAAGTGCGCGGCGGGCATTCATCAGGAAGATTACCCCATTTACGAAAAATATCCTGGGTAATCGGCGCATGACAGAGGATGTTGCCGTGGGAGAATCCCAGGGGATAGTGTTTTTCAATGCGGATTACCGTGCCGTAAATCGTCTGTTGCAGTTCGCCGCCCAGGGTTTGCGCCAGGTCTTTATCGAAGAATGGTTTTTTTACCGGCAAATCCAAATTAGCCGGTCCAACGGTTACCCCCAGCGATTTCAGACGATCCATCAATGACGTCATGCTGTTTCCTTAGCCAGGGTTTGCAGCAGCTTCACCACCGATTTTCGGCTGCCGGTTCCCAACTCATTGGCCGGTCCCACACAGCTCGGACAACCATCGCTGCAGGTACATTCATGAATCGTATCCGATGCCATTTGGATCAAGCGGCTGGAATTTTCAAAAAGGATATCCACGAGGCCAATGCCGCCCGGAATCTTCTCGTAAATCATAACATACGGCCCGTGATCGCTATCCAGTGCATCATAATGATAATCCAGGTCTTTTGTATCGCACATGGCAATTAAGGGCGCCAGGGCGTGTAATAAATGGGCTGTGCCGTTCAATACACTCTGGACTTTTACCTTCTGCTCAGCTTTACGATGACATCGCTCGCACAGGGTGATCAGGTTTTCTAATTGATTAGCTTCCGATACGGAATAAAAGGTACGTAAAGGTTTGATGTGATGCACATGGTTACCCGGATCCGTGCTGCCGCAATTTCTGCACGAATAATTATCCCTCTGTAATGCTAATTCTCGGACTGATTTCCAGATAGGACCATAATCGTTAGGGTTATGGTTCCAACTGCCATCCTCCACCAATTCGTTAATCAATTCTGCGCTCAAATGAATATAAAACCCGCGGGTTTGATAGGTGTTGGAAGGTAAGGCCAGGGGATATTCAACTCGAACAATCTGGGTATCCAGCTCGATGCATTTATAACCAACAATTTGTGAAAAGACCTGAATCTCAGCCAGGTAGGCTTGTGCATTTTGAACGGCTTGATTTTGCAGATTCTGCAATATAGTAATCTCAACGACGCCTTTGGGCATCGTGTAATAATCCACATCCACAGGGGATAGGAACGCCTTGCGATTTTCCATATCCAGGTTATTGACCTGGTAGGTCAACCCGAGGTGGAAGTAAATAGCTTGAGGATGTACCATCGAAAAAGCGCTGTTCTCGTCTACTTCGCCAAGCCAGCTGGTTGTGCCTTTATCCATCAGATAAAGTTCGATGGGGCCGTTGGACAAAGAACGGATACTGATGGACTCAGCGGGATATTTGGAGCCAACCCAATAATAAGTATCCTGCGTCCGATGAACCTCATGCATTTCCTCGAGCAAATGCAGGAACTCAGCTAAAACTTCCACATCGGTTGAGCCAAACAACTCCCGGCTGTGAAACGGCAGCTCAAATGCTGCACAACGAATATGGTCCATCAAGATGAGGAGGTTGTCTGGGTTTATGATGGCACATTCAGGGGTGGTTTCCAGGATGAACTCCGGATGTCGCACAATAAATTGGTCCAGCGCAGAATTAGAGGCAATAAATATGGCGATGGATTCATTCTGTCCGCGTCCTGATCGTCCAAATTGCTGTAAGGTGGAGGAAATCGTTCCAGGATAGCCAACCAACAAAACCGCATCCAGACCGCCAATATCAATGCCCAATTCCAGCGCATTGGTGGCAAAAACTACTTTGGCGCTGCCGGATTTTAAAGCTAGTTCAATCTCGCGTCGTTCCTGGGGTTTATACCCGCTACGATAGCTTGAAATGTCCTCAAAGGCTATCTGACCCAGATCTCGGAGTTTTCTGGTCAATAGTTCAACAGCGCGCCGGGACTTCACAAAAACCAGGGTTTGTTTTTGGAACTGAACTAAATCGGGTAAAATCCGCAGGGAAAATGACGAAGCACTTTCTCGTAGGTTGAGTTCGGTATTTTGAATGGGCGGGTTTAATAACAGGAAGTGTTTATCCCCCCGTGGAGCGGAATTCTTTTGAACGATCCGGGTTGGCTTCCCAAACAATTTTTCTGAAAATTCCTCTGGATTGGCTATGGTGGCAGAGGTTCCAACGAAAGTTGGATGAGATCGGTAAAATTCACAGATTCTCCTTAACCGCCGGAAAATATTGGCCACATGTGAGCCGAAGATTCCCCGGTAGGTGTGAATCTCGTCGACAACAACATACGTGAGTTGTTCAAAAAATCGATTCCAGCCGGTATGGTTTGGCAGAATGCCCAGGTGCAGCATATCCGGATTGGTCAATAAAATATTCGCTTTTTGACGAATGGCTTTGCGCATGTGTTGGGGAGTGTCCCCATCATAGATTCCTAGGGATAGATGGTTATTTACTGGAAGTGAGCCATTTATTTCAGTAAGAAAGTGTTGAATCACTTTCATCTGGTCCTGTGCCAGAGCTTTGGTCGGAAAAATAAAAAGCGCGGTAGCTTGCGGATTTTCAATCAAAACCTGAAGAATGGGCAGTAAATAAGCCAGAGTTTTACCGCTGGCGGTTGGTGTGGCAATCGCTGTGCTATGATGGTTTGTTAAGCTATTCCAGGTATCCAATTGATGCGTGTAAAAAGAGAATATTCCGTCATTGGAAAGAATTTTCTTTAGAACAGGGTCCATCTCAACTGGAAAAGAAGAATATTCTCCCTCAACCGCTTTCACTAGCGTATAATAGGAAGATATCGGGTCCGCATTGGCATGGAATTTCCAGTGTTGAATTAAATCATTAAGTGGTTTCATGCATAGATCCATTTCCGTAATAATAAGCTTATTATAGCACGCACGTTCTAAACAGGATACAGGATGAATATTTTGATTGCAATCGTCAGTGGAATCTTCCTGGCGTTTCTTACCAACAGTGTATTGGATTATTTGATTGCTTCTCGTGGTCTGGCGTATCGGATGGTTCGTCCGTTTAAGATTATGGGGGTAGGGGAGAATTCCATTTCTGAGATCAGCGCATCTGAATTAAATTCAGAAAAAATCTACATCAAGAACGAATTCCCAACATGTCATACCTGCCATATAAAAATTAAGCTATTGCCTTATTTCTTCGGCTGTAAATGTCCAGCCTGTGGAGCTTCTCCTCGTAAACGGTTATGGATTTTGTTGCTTTGGATGCCGCTGCTATTTATTTATGTTACATTATTTCCGATTTTCGGATTTCGTATAGCCGATATATTTCTACTCTTAACCTTTTATACCATGGTATTTGTCATGGATGTAGAACATCGTGTGATACTTTTGCCATTGACGCTGTCAGGCGTTTTGTTTGGGTTATACTTCGGTATTCATTATCACGGTGTTTTGTATACACTCTACGGTGGATTGGCGGGTGGGGTGATTATGCTCCTGTTTTATTGGCTGGGGGTGCTTTATATCCGTCAGGTCCGTAAGACATCCAACCCAGCCATGAATGAAGTGGCACTTGGTTTCGGTGACGTGACTTTAAGTCTCATCCTGGGATTAATTCTTGGCTGGCCAGGTGTTCTTGGCGGATTGTTTTTCGGCATCCTTTTGGGGGGGGTGATCAGTGGTGGAATGCTTATTGTGAAAATTGCACTTAAAAAATATGCCCCAAATGATCTCATTCTGCCATATGCGCCGTTTTTGATCATTGGGGCTTTTCTGATTATGATTTTGTGAACAATTTCAGGTTAAGTTCCCTCTCATTGTCCTACTAAGAAGGGATACCAGTATTGCAGAATGTCCATAGCTGGCTTTCCGAAGACAGACGCAGAATTATCTTGAACGCGTATGGACGGATTGACTTCCTGGGCGATAACACCAGCCACCCAGTTTTGACGATTGAGTTCCTCAAGCACCGCTTGATAAAATGCTGCCTGCTTTTCAGGTGCGATTTCTGCCGACGCTGTGATGCCGATGATGACCGGTTTGGACGTGTTATCAAAAACTGGTTTAACCTTATCTGTAAAGATAGAGGTGATATCGCCAGCCATGTTGTCAGAATTGACCATGGCGGAATCCATGTCAGCATAGATCACTTTATCCACCAGGGAAATGAGGTCAGTAAGTTTTGAAATATCCGTGTCCGCATAGACAGTCCAATATATCTCGCCTGGATAAACGGCACGAATATCCTGAATCAGCTTTTTCCAACGGTCCAGAGCATCTCCGGGAACACCAGAGGGTGTAGCGTCCGGCAGAAGCCCCCCAGGTAAAGCAGGATCAATCGAACCATCATTGAGGACAAGAGCCTTTGCTTGATTCTGAGCTGCCTGAATGGCCGAATGGAGAATAAAGGTGTGGTAGCGATCAAACCAGCTTTGCCACCAGCCATCTGACCGATCTGCATTCATCCACCAACGATCCATGTCCATACCAGCGGTGTTGAATTTCGGGAAAATAGCCAAAGGAACACTAGTTTCCCGGATCCAACCTGTCACTTGGGTGACATCGGCGAGCAGCATATCCTTGCCTGGAATGACTTCAAAAATAGGCGGCGTGTTGTGTGTTACGCTCCAGGTTGGTGTTACCATGATTAAATTCGCTTTGCTTTGGTACATGGCACTTAGGGCATCAATATAATGTGCCTGATAATAAGGAGAATAGTTGCTGCTGAGAGCGAAACCTGAAATAAAGCCTGGTGTACGTCCAAGGATATCTACAGCTACAATGGGTGTGGCTGCAAGGGGTTGATAATTTGTCCAACTGGAAATGATGTCGGTTATGTCTTTTTGCTCTGTGGTTTGATTGATCAGCATTTGTTCGGCGGATTTGTCAGCCAATATGGCGGTTGATTTCTCACATTGCTCATTTCGACAATAGCGATAGGAGATATCCCCCAAAACTTGATGCGGACTGTATAAAACATAAATGTATTGATTCGCACCGATGGGCCACATTTCAAGGGGAGGAGTCCAAGCAAATGGATTAAATTGGATGGATACGGTATCAGTGGCAGGAGTGCTTGCAGGTGTTGTCAGGCGAAAGACAAATGGCGGCGTATCGTTGATACTCCAGGAATCAATCACATCGTTAATGACAACATCACTGCTGGGTACAATTAATTGACGTAAGCGGAAATTTCCATCAGCGTAATGCTCTGCATTCCAAAAACCATCACCCAAGGTGTATTTGTAGCGCAAATCAAAACCAACCGGTAATTTTATGCTGTAACTGTAACTGCCATCTTCCCTGATGGTCATTAATGGCATGCGGCTTTCCACTGTACTGAAACCGGCGGATAAATCCGCAAAAGTATTCCCAAACTGGAGCATATTGCCCGCAATTCGGATGGGCAGGCCGGGAGAGGCGTTAGTGGGGGTGTTGGTGATGAAAGTGACAGTCACTTCATTCGCTGGGCGAACTTTTATATTAGCCGGTGTTGTGGCACCTTCTGCTACCATGGCCCCTTGTTGATAGATGGAATATTTTCCGTCCAACGCGTAGGTTAGCAGATTGTGGGTTCCGTTTGGCAGTCCTTCCAGCAAGTATTCCCCCTCAGAAGAGGTGAAGGTGGATAAGCCGCCGGCGCTGATCATCAAATTTGAGACAGGCTGATTGGTAGTTTCATCGAGAATCCGACCTTGAATCCGACCAGTAGGTTTGGATAGAGGAGCATCCGCCCAAGTGAAAATCACATCTTCGATAATTGCCGGGCCGTCAATTTTTGCCATGCGGTAACGTACAGCGGTACCCAGCGAAGTGTGCTCTCCAGTCGCTATCCCGCTGAGTTTGGAATAACGGTATTTGATGACTGAACCCACATTAATGGGCACGTGGACTTCGTATAAATAACCGTTGGATTGGCTCATTTGATATCGTTGGGGATAAATCGCCAAACCAGTCACTTCATCCAGAATATCCAGGGTAACCGAAGCATCGGCGGGAGTAGATTCTGGAATCCAGGCCCTGAAAACAACTTCAGCCTGTTTGTAGGTGGAATTATTTCCAGTTGTGGAGGGCTGATCCTTCCCAGCGATACCGCAAGCAGATAAGCTTATTGCCAGAATAAGGCTGAAATTCAATAGGAATAGTGTTTTTTTTATCATGGCTGTCGTCTTCAATCCCCAAGCAAGTTTATTCTGCGATCTTACCAAACAATTTTTGAATTTCGTCCTGCCGATTAGCCAGACCACCTAATACCCCATTTACAAACCGAGCAGAACTATCTGAGCCATACAATTTAGCAAGTTCAATGGCTTCATTAATGGCTACTTTGAGGGGTGTTTGTGTGTCAAAAGCAAATTCCCATAATGCAATCCGCAGAATGTTTAGATCAATAATAGCTACTTGATTTAAGGGCCATTCAGGTGCATGTTGGGAAATGAAATTGTCAAGATCAGATTTGTGAGGAATGATCCCCAAAACTAGTTTTCTGGCAAAAGCTTCCACTTGCTCATCCAAACTGGTCTGAGATAATCTGAGCTCCAGTACTTCGACTGGATTGTGGTTTGCCATATCAATTTCGTATAACACCTGAAGGGCTATACCGCGTGCCTTTGTTCTTAGCTTCATCAGTGTTATGCGTGGCTGGGCTGTGTAGAGAAATCGATATCCTCAACGTGGATATTAATTCTTCCCACTTCCATACCGACCATTTCAGAGATTGCACGGGAGACTTTTTGTTGGATGGATCTGCCAACTTCACGGACATTGATGTCGTGGTTCAGGATTACAAAAATATCCGCATTGACAACATTATTTTCAACAGATATTTTAACGCCATCATCAATCCCACGATTGAAAAAGCGATCAACGCTGGTAGGAATGTTGGCTAATGCTCGTACCCCAGGAACATTGAGTGTATTCAACCGTGTTATGGATACAAGTACTTCCGGTGCGATTGTGGTTTTACCAAGTGCTGAGGTTCTTTCACTCATCTTAACTCCATTGAAAAAATTGAATATCAATATTATAACCTTAAAAACTGTTCCTTAACCAATCGTTTTTAATAATGAAGGCCGAAAAACACCTTTGAAGCAAGGAATTTTTGCTTATCTAAAAGGATTTACCTGATAACGAATAATGTACAAGATTTGTTCCAACTACAACACCTTGAGCAGTTGCTTAATAATTATAATAATTCAAACATGGCAAGTTATTGACTCCGGACACCGGAGCGGATAGTGGGGATGGTATTGATAGCATTCGGCAAAATTGCGATTTTTGAATCAGTTCCGATTTTGGAACTGATTGTATCAAAAACTTCCTGAAGATTGGCAGAACATTTTAAATGAAGTTTTTCTACCAGGGCAGGGGAGAGAGAGGTTATCATATAAAAATCCATCTTTTCTAAAAGGGTGGCCACTTGATAAGCTTTATGCGGGCCAATCCGGAAAGGTTGCGCTAAAAATTTTCCAAGGCCTTCTTGATAATCTCTAGTGCCATCCATCAGGTTCTCAAAAGAAGGGGAGCCGCTGCCTTCACGGCATTCGGCACATAGGATGACCGTACCGCCTTTTTTTACAATCTGTGCGGCATGCGTCATGGCTTTTTGGGATTGATAAAAATTGATGTCTTTTGGGTATCCGCCGGCTGATGCGATGACCAGGTCATATTCAGTGGCGACTTCGGTTTGATATACCAATCTGCAACGTTTCACGCCTTCCAACATCACTTCGCGCGGGGACCCAAACAGCGAATTGACGATCTCTCGATTGGTGTTCAAAATCACATTCAGGGCAAGCGTAACGCCGATCCTGTCGCCAATTTCTTCCAGGTCCTGACGCATGGGATTCTGTTCGTAACAGCCTATGGTGGCATAAGGGGAGGTGATCATGGTGTGATTGATGGTGATGGTTTCACGGCCCGCCATACCGACCGAGGCGCTTTTGTTCCCGCCGGAAAATCCCATAAAATGATGCGGCTCAATACTGCCTACAACGATCTTTATTTGAGCAGCGTAGTATTCGCTATTCACCCAAATGGGTGTGTTCCTGGAGGTGTGCCCGAGAAAGGTCAGATTTTCTGCATTATCACAATCATGACTGACAATCTCAAACTCTAGTGTAATCCAATCGGGGACCACTTTTAAAAATTCATCTTGTGGCATGGGCTCATGAGTCCCCGTAGCAATATAAAACTTTATTTGATTGGAAGATATCCCATTTTCATGGAGGTACTTAATCAAGGGGGGCAGGAGAATATCATGAGGTACAGGACGAGTTTTATCATTGATGGCAATTGCAACGCTTAAGTCAGCTTTGTTTCCCACTGAAGACCAATCAAAGCTTCCGTAGAAGTGACTGAAACTCTCGCTAATCAACTCAATCGGGGGTACTTCCGGAGCTTCGCTGGATGGGGGGGTTACAATGTCAATATGAAAACGATTATCATCGATGGTCAAGCTCTGATAAGTATCGCCAAATTTTAACTTATAAGATTTCATGTCATATTTCTTCCATGGTATAAATTTCAATAATTGTATACCAACGAATCAAAATAGGGGAGCTTTGGGGAAAATCGACCACTTGACATCTATGGTTACGATAAGTATAATTAACATAACCAAGAAGAGGAGTAAAAGGTATGCCAACAATTTCTGATATGGTCCATCGATATCATGATACTGTCAATCACGCACGCAGTGCAAATACTGCAAGGACGTATGCGCACGGCATGGAGTCTTTTCTCACTATTCTAAAAGACAATGGCATCGATCCTGAACTTACATCGATAAAGGAATTATCCGAGGACCATGTAGCCCTTTTCATCACCAATTTGAAGCAGTTATCCCCGGCATCAGAAAGGCTCTATTTGGCAGCATTGACCGGGTTCTACGAGTTTCTGGCTGCTGAAAACAGTCAGAACATCAATCTGGCCAAGATTCGTCTGCTGATTCGGCAGCGCGCCAGGCGCCCTGGTATTCGCTTGCCACAATTTCCGAAGTACGCCATTGAAGATGTCCTGGTCAAAGCCGAAGAGTTACACAAGAAACCTTCACAGGATGTGCAAGAACAATATAGAAATTACCGTGATCGGGCCTTTCTGCTCACCCTGGCGGACACAGGTTTACGCATTCATGAAGCCTGTGCCTTACGCCGCGGGGATATTGATTGGTCCACACGTCAGGCAGTAATTATTGGGAAAGGCGATTATCAAGCGGTGATTCGCTTTTCCAAGCGATCGATACAAGCATTGAAAGCCTATCTGACGATCCGTGGACAAATGGATGGCGCTACAGGCAAAGCCATTTCCAGCTTGCCTGTCTTTGCCCGGCATGATAAAGGCGCAGGCAATAAAATCAAACCCTTATCAACCACCTCTGGACGTGCCATTGTAAATGAACGTGTCAAGGATTTCCTGGGCGCGGAGGCTGTAGGCACAATCACCCCTCACTCGTTTCGACATTATTTTGTCACACGTATTCTGAATGATACCGGTAATCTGAAATTGGCTCAAACCTTTGCAAGACATAAAAACATTTCAGTAACGCAACGCTATGCGCACCTGGTGGATAATGAACTGGATTCAGAATATCAGCAGATTTTTGACCAGGAAGAATAAAGCGCAGACTACTTTAATTTGTAGATTCCCTGTCACATGCTGCGGCTGATGGTTATAATGTATAGGTACAAATAAATTCTTATTGGGATTGCAAAATGCAACGCGAAATGCTATTAGCGAAAATACACCGGGCTACGGTAACGGACAGTGATTTGAACTACATTGGTTCCATCACCATTGATAAAGAATTCCTTGAATTAGTCGATATTCTAGAATGGGAGAAGGTTCAAGTTGTGGATATTGATAACGGCAACCGTTTGGAGACCTACGTTATAGCTGGTGAAGCTGGCAGTAAGACCATACAATTAAATGGCGCAGCCGCTCGTCTGGTTCACCGCGGGGATAAAGTGATTATCATGTCCTATGGATATCTTTCCAATGAGGAAGTTATCAATCATAAACCCAAAATCCTCCTGTTAGGAGAAAACAATTCAATTCTCAAATCCCCTGCCTGAGGATTACTTCTGAAAAACCAATCTTTCTATATACATTCCAGATCATCTATTGTATACTAGGACTTGTCTATACATTACACTTTCATCTGCTTGATCTAAAACGCATAGAAACGATTCGAAATCATCTACACCATGGTTTCGGTTTTTTTATTTTTACAGACTAATTCCAACATTGAGGATCTGCATGGATTTCGATCAGTATCTTTCCCCTTTCTCCTGGCGCTACGGTTCTCAGGAAATGCGCTCAATATGGAGCGAAAACAATAAACGGAAATTATGGCGGAAGATTTGGGTCGCCCTGGCGGAAGCCCAGGTGGTGCATGGCCTGGTGACGAAAGAGCAGATCGCTGAGTTGATCCAGCATGTCGATGAAATCAATATCCCCCGAGCCCTGGAAATTGAAGCGGAAATCCATCATGATTTGATGGCTGAAGTGAAAACCTACGCCGAGCAATGTCCATTGGCTGGCGGTATTATCCATCTTGGCGCCACCTCCATGGATGTGGAAGACAACGCCGATGCGATTCGTGTGCGACAATCGGTGGATGTTCTGATTGAAAAACTAAGAAAACTCCTTACTCATTTTGCCGGTCAGATGGACCGCTATGCGGATTTACCCGTGATGGCGTTTACTCACTTGCAGCCTGCTGAACCCACCACTTTGGGGTACAGACTTGCTTTCTACGCCCAGGATTTGCTGGATGGACTGATCCAACTGGAAGAAACACGCGCCAGGATCATGGGAAAAGGCTTCAAAGGTGCCGTGGGGACAGCAGCGTCTTATATCGAGCTGTTTGGTTATGAGAATTATCTTCACTTTGAAAAACAAATCAGCACCCGTCTTGACCTGCCCTTTTTTGAAGTAAGTAATCAAACCTACCCCCGTGTACAAGACTACACCGTCCTATCGATTGCGGCTGGTATTGGCAGCACTTTGTATAAGTTTGCCTTTGATCTGCGAATTCTCCAATCCCCCCCGATTGGCG
>DHVR01000046.1 GCA_002412765.1 Leptolinea sp. UBA5203
GCGTCTGCATCCAGACCAGCCCGCACACCAGTGCGCCAGCCAGCATGCCTGCAAACAGGATCAAACCCACATAAAGCAATGTTTTTTTCATAGTTTCCCCTTAACGAACCGAAAATAGCAGCATCAGAAAGCCGATCAGCAGAAAGACAAATCCGCTCACTTCCTGCAAATAGGACTGCACACTTTGTTTCTCGCGGCACAGGCGCAGCAGGCTGAGCGCCAGGCACAGGCCTATACACACCAGCAAGGCCGTCAGCAGGAAAGCAGGTACAGGCTGTTTGAAACCAAATCCCCAGGCCAGCATGAGCAGTAACAGGACTAAATTAATCAGGCGTACTCTGCCTTCCCAGGGTAAAACCAGCGGCAGAAAATGGATCCAACTGCGGCGGGTGATATAAAGCAGGAAAAACAAACCGCTCAGGACCAGGAAAGTTTGCAACAGAACGGTCCAGATGGGCGCGGCGGAAAGATTCAAGCTAAATCCAGTGCCCAGCAGAAGGGCATAGGCGAACAAAACCAGCCATTGCACAGAAGTTTTCAGCCAGTCCGGCATGGCTTCCACTTGGTGAGTTAGGAACGGAATTTTTAGAATCAACGGGATGAAAAGAAAGAGGATCAGTGGAACGGCCAGCAACAGGCCAATTAATGCTTCAGGACTTAACGGAACCTGGAGGGAACAACCCAGGCCAAAAGCCACAAAGCCTGCCAGCACCGGCAGGATGAAATCAAAGAACCGTTTGCCCGCCAGGGTCGGATCGAAATTCAGACTGGCTGACCTTAATTTATTTTCAAGCATGCACCCATCCCCTCTGGTTTAAGCAACGCAAAAACCTGTCCGTGAAATCGGAATGAATTTTTTCCCTCCTACCAGTAACTACCTATATTGTTTTCGGGCTTGGTCCCGACGGGTTATTTTTATGCTGTTTTTTCTTTGGGCGAATGCGCTGGTTTAGCCCCCAACTGCATGGTGTGCTGTTAAAAAGTTTATGCGTTTTTTACGCGGATGTCAAGCCATGTCAATTCTCAAATCTGTAAGCCACCCTCCTACCCCCGCATCATCCCCTTGATATAGGTTGTCCAACCCTCCAACCGTTTAGGATCAATCACCGTTGCCAAATAGTTCATGTCTAAATTTGATTCGTATTTGGGTTTTTCTTCAAACTCGCACATATTCAATAGCCCATTCGCAATATGCAGCGCGGTGATGATGGTGCATCCTTTAGCCATTTGTTTGGCTGGCGCATGATGGTATAGGATCGCTTCAACAATGTTTGTCGGGATTCCCCAAATGCCAAGTAAATAGGCCCCCATTTCAGCATGAGAGGTGTTTAGAATCTCATATTCCGTTGCGATTAAAACCCGCCGGGTTTGAAACCGCATCATACTGGCCATTTTCGGTATTTTCAACTCTAGCAGTTTCCCAATATCATGTAAAATACCGGCCACCTGGGCATTTTCCTGCTCTTCTTTCGATAGGTCAAGCTCCTTGGCAATTTGTCTGGCGATGTTACTGACCAGCATGCTGTGATTCCAAAGATTGCGGATAGATACCGGCACATTTGCCCGGTTCTCATAATCGGAAAACACATGCGATGTCAACACCAATGCTTTGGTGGTATTCAAACCAATTAAGGAAATCGCGCGCTGTGGGTTGCTAATCTTATCGGACAGGCCAAAAAAAGCGGAATTAACCAGTTGTAATACTTTCGCCGTCATGGCTGCATCCTGGGAAATAATATCCCCAACACTCTTCATGTTGGGTTCAGTGCTTTGTAATTCACCGATTAATTGATCATACAATGCAGGCTTGCTGGGCAGGTTTTGGATACTGGTGATAATCCGAATCAGCCCAGGTTCAGATAAGGAATCTTTTAAACGGCATGCGCGCTCCACACTCTGAAAAATATGCTCCATCTCACACGGTTTTGGGAACATCTGATGAACGAGGTTTACTGATTGAATCGCCTGGAAATCACTGGTGTTTCCGGATAAAACAAACCTTAACACACCCGGGTAGTTTTCATTCACTTTTTCCAATAATGCCAATCCGTTCATCAATGGCATTAACAAATCCGTGATTACAGCATCAAATTCGGTTTTTCCAAGTTTACTTAAGGCTTCACTCCCCGATAACGCGAATTCCACATGCCATTGATCCTCATATTCATCAAGGGATCGGCTGAGCCCTTTTAAAATCAAAGGATCATCATCAACAAATAAAATGGTATGTTTAGTCATCTTTTTGCTCCTGGCGATTTACAGGCAGCTCGATGATAAAGGTTGTTCCCTTCCCTGCTTCCGATTCCACGGAGATACACCCATTGTGCTTATTAACAATAATGTTATGAGCTAAATACAACCCCTGGCCAGTCCCTTTTCCCACACCTTTGGTGGTAAAGAAAGGATCAAAAACCCTGTCTTTGATGGTATCCGGAATGCCGTTACCCGTATCGGTAATAATGATGCATATCCAATCATTCTTGTTGATTGTTCGAATACTGATCCTTCCTTTTTGTCCTGGGGACTGGTCCACCACTTCCTGAATGGCTTGAGAAGAATTGACGATCATATTCAAAATCACCTGATTGATTTCATCGATCTGGCAATTCACCAGAGGTAAATCAGGGTCCAGTTCCAGGTCTAATTCTGCTATATATTTCCATTCGTTACGGGAGATAGTGACGGTCGTCTCAATGCCGTGGTTAATATCCGCCAATTTTTTCTCTTTTTGTGAAGGATGCGAGAACTCCCGCATGGCCAGCACAATTTTGCGCACGCGTTCCACCCCTGCCAGAGATTCCTCGATGGCATTGGGTATTTCTTTGATATACAAATTAACTTTACGGGGATCAGTCTGACCCTCCATTTGTTCCAAATCCTGCTGGGTATAGCTGTGATCCACATGCTCATGCAGCCATTGTCGGTAAACCGTTATCGCGTCTACAAATTTAAAGAAGGAGCGGCTGAGATAGCGCAGGTTATCGCCCACATATTGTATGGGCGTGTTAATCTCATGGGCAATGCCGGATGCCAGTTGCCCAATGGATTCCATCTTTTGCGATAAAGCGGATTGGGTTTCTTGTTTTTGCTTCTGGGTGATATCCTGAAAAACAAGTACATGCCCGGAAATTGAATCATCCGTACCCAAAATAGGAGCGATTTGTCCATCAATGAGTTTCTTATCGCTCATTTTTGTCAACAAAGTTGCTGTCCAGTAATTTTGGCTTTCTTTCAATAAATAATTCATTTCATATAGTTGTTCGATAATGTGAGTAGAAACATGCCAGGAATCGGGCAACAGGAGTCTAAATACAATTTCCAGCGAGTGATCCAGTACTTCGGCATCACTATACCCGATAATTTCTGTTGCTGCCTGGTTGATAAAAGTCACAAACCCTTCTTTATCGGTAGTGATAACGCCTTCGCTGATACTCATCAGGGTGGTATTAAGAATTTCTTTTTCCGTGTAAAGCAATTCCTGTATTATCTTACGCTGCCTTATTTCTTCGACCATATTCTCCTGATTATTTTTTAATTTCGCTTCCATGAGCATATGTTCAGTGATGTCGCGTGAAATACCGATGGTGCCAATGATTTCGCCATCTTCATTGCGGAAAGGCATTTTCGTAGTGGCGACCCAGGTCTGATGTCCATCCGGCCAAATTTCCCTCTCCCCTTTATCAATGAGCGGCTCCCCACTTTGTATGATGTGTTGCTCATCCGCGTAAGCTTGTCGGGCATGATCTTCAGCAAAAAAATCAAAATCCGATTTTCCTTCAGCATACCTTGCGTCGCTGATTCCAAAACGGCTCGCCTGAGATTGGCTAATCCGAATAAATCGACCCTCGAGATCCTTAAAATAAATCATGTCCGCCGAATGGTCCAGCAGGGCTTTCATTAAGGTTTGTTCCTTTTCTAGCGCTTTAATATTTTGGCCCAAATTTGCCACCATTTTAGCAAAAGCGATACTCAGTGCATCTTCTTTAGATTTGGGGGTGACTTCAACCGACAAATCCCCATTGGATATTCGTTCAGCAGCATCCGTGATCCTTCTGTGGTAGGTCACAATATGGTTAAAAGAAGTTGCCAACACCCCCAACTCATCCAAACGCTTGATATGTGCTTGTTCAGAGACATCCCCCAAGGCAACCCGATTGGCAATCTGACTCAGTTCATTGACCAGTGTGATTGGTTTGGTGACAAAATACGAAGCGATGGCAATTCCAAGAACCATTAACAAAGCAGCAAAACCAACCCGCATACTTGTAAAAGTAAGTTCCGCTTTGGCATTTTCTAATGAGAACAAAATGCGGAAAGCGCCCCAATGAAGACCGTTTACCATGATCGGAGCGGAAATATCCCACAAGATTTCTCCAGTATCCCGGTAATACGTCTGATGAAGATAAGGCTGTGTGTTTCTAGCGGCTGCCAGACCGGTTGCATCATTGAAGATGCGTTTCGTGCGATTGTTGACCAGATCGGTCTTTGGATCACCGGTCAGTGGTTGTGAATAAATAGAGTTGTGTGTCGGTAGATAGCCATTGATGTCCACGATCACGGCTGCGACGATATCAGGATCCAGCAGGTAGCCATCCTCAATGGCAAGCATATTTTGATCAGTAAAATAATCATACGCAGTGTGATATTTGGGTGGGTCTGTACCTTCAATCAATACATACTGGGTATCAAATATTTGTTCTTCTGTAAGACGTCCGCTGGTAATCGCATCTTCCAGTATATGAGAGGCAGCCAGGGCGCCATTCATGGCCATGGTCTTCCCTTTCGTATGCAGGGCTTCTTCCGTAAAATAGCGCTGTGTTTCAATATCGTATACGACAAAAATCCCCAATAAAATTGTCATAATGATCACAATTAAAAATGCTGTGCGTCGACGGAGGCTGCTTTGTATCCAATGTATAAATCTTGCCATCCGATTTTCCTTTAAGATATATAGTCAAGCATAAGTCTTTTTGAGAACTGCCAGCATAAATTGATCATTAATATAAATTGCACAAGCATTAAGCACTGGAAATCCTTGCCGAGGAGTCTTGACAATCCTCAGATTAAATGCTATAAATTGACCAACAATTGAAAAGTAAGTTAAAAAGCTGTGAAGAGAAATAGTAAGCACAGGAAAGACGCTCCAGAGAATGGCTAGTTGATGAGAATGCCATGCGTACCCCGATGCTGAATGGTTCTCGGAGCTGCAGGGCGAAAGAAAATTCAAGTAGCCTGTGCCGGAACTGCCACCGTTATCTAGGCAAAGGGTATAACCGGTTTTGACCGACGTACCCCGCAAAGTGAGGCTGGCCTTTTATCCCGTTGTCATCGCAACGGGATTTTTTGTTAAAAAGCAGTCAGCCTAAATTGGGTGGCACCACGGGTAATCTCTCTCGTCCCATTGGACAAGGGAGATTTTAATTTAACCGAGGAGTGAACCGGATGCTTGCCGAAATCAACGCTGAAACAATAACAAAATTAAAACCTGTTGTGCGGACTCTGCCCGCCGACCTGGAAACCCCTACCTCCGTATACCTCAAACTGGCTGGAGATGGTCCGTCCTTTTTACTGGAATCGGTGAGTGGTGGGGAAAACCTGGCCCGCTATTCCTTTATTGGTGTACAACCGCGCAAAGCCTACGTGCTGCGCGGGCAAACCCTATCCATTCATCAAGAGGATGCTGTCATGCGACGGGAAGTAACCGACCCGTTGACTGCCCTTTCGGACGAGCTGGCAGAAATGCACATGCAATCCATCCCCGGCCTGCCGCGTTTCGCCGGTGGGCTGGCGGGCTACCTGGGCTATGAGATGATGCGCTTCTTTGAACCCAGCGTGATCCTGCAAGCACACGCCAGCCTGCCGGATGCCATCTTCTTGATGACCGATACGGTGGTGGCCTTTGACCACGCCTACGGACGCATGATGCTGATTGCCACACCGCGCTCCGGCATGGATGAAGCGGATGCCCTGGCCGAAGCCAATACCCGCCTGGATGACTTACAGGAAAAAATGGCAGGCCCCTTACCGCCTGCTCCCTCCTCCGTCAAACGGCCAGGGGCCGTGAATGTACCCGTTTCAATGCAATCCAACATGACCCGCGAACAGTATATGCAAGCTGTAATAGAAGCCAAGGAGCATATCGCTGCCGGGGATATTTTCCAACTGGCGCTATCGCAGCGCCTAAGCCGCGAAACCACAGCCGAGCCATTTGATATTTACCGTGCCTTACGGCGGCTGAACCCCTCCCCCTACATGTTTTATTTTAATTTCGGGTCTCTTGCAGGGGAGGAGCCCCTGCAGCTCATCGGGGCTTCCCCCGAGGTACATGTGCGTTTTGAACACGGCACGGCCGCCCTTCGTCCGATTGCCGGTACACGTCCGCGAGGCGCTTCCATTGATGAGGACGCCTTACTGGCAGCCGAGTTAATCGCCGATCCCAAGGAACGTGCCGAGCATGTCATGCTGATTGATCTGGCGCGTAACGATCTGGGTCGCGTATGTGAATACGGCAGTGTGCATGTAACTGATTTGATGCAGATTGAACGTTATTCGCACGTAATGCACATCGTCTCGCAGACCGAAGGGAAGTTGCGCCCAGAGATGGATGCCTTCTCGCTGATGAAGGCAACATTTCCGGCTGGTACGGTCAGTGGTGCGCCCAAGATTCGCGCCATGCAGATCATCGACGAGTTGGAAGGTCAGCCGCGCGGCACCTACGCCGGGGCGGTGGGCTATTTCGGAGCCGACGGCAGCATGGATACCTGCATTGCCATCCGTACGCTGGTCATGCAGGGGAAAACGATCTCTGTGCAAGCTGGCGCCGGTATTGTTGCAGATTCCGACCCCGCCAGCGAATATCAGGAAACGATAAATAAAGCATGTGCCCTGGCTCAAGCCGTGGACATGGCTGAACAGGAGAGTGCATGATGTTGAATCAGGAAATTGTACGAGGGAACTATGCTGGCATTAATTGATAATTACGATTCATTTACCTATAATCTGGCGCAATATTTGGGCGAATTGGGCCAGGACGTGCAGGTGTTCCGTAACGATGTTCTGAGCGTGACGGAATTGGCTGCCCTTGCCCCGGATGCCATTGTGATCTCTCCCGGTCCGGGTGACCCGGACAACGCCGGGGTCTCCTGCGAGGTCATCCGCCAGTTGGGCCCGCGTATTCCCATCTTGGGGGTGTGTCTGGGCCACCAATGTATTGGGCAAGTGTTCGGCGGGCAGGTGCTGCGTGCGCCTTATGTGATGCATGGAAAGACATCGGAGATTTTTCATCACGGCATGGATGTGTTTGCCGGAATCCCCAATCCGTTTCAAGCCACGCGCTATCATTCCCTGGTCGTAGCCGAACCTTTGCCGGATGTATTACACGCCACGGCACATACCGCCGACGGCATATTAATGGCACTGCGCCATCGCAACTATCCCATTTTTGGCGTGCAATTCCATCCCGAATCTATTTTGACTGAGAGTGGAAAAAACTTACTAAAGAATTTTTTGCAAATCGCGGACGCACAGGCGAGCGAACTTGTTGACTTGGAGGAAATAATCCATGCTTAAGCCATTTATTCAACGTGTTGTTAACCGGCAGAACTTATCGGCTGCCGAAGCGGAAGAAGCTATGACCCTCCTCATGACCGGCCAGGCCACCCAGGCGCAGATCGGCGGATACCTGATCGGGCTGCGCATGAAAGGCGAAACGGTGGAAGAGATCGTCGGATCGGCGCGCGCCATGCGCAGGCAAGCCAGCCGTGTACCGGTAAACAACGGCCATGGTGACCTACTGGATACCGCCGGTACCGGTGGTGACGGTGCGCATACCTTTAACATCTCAACCGGTGCGGCCTTTATCATCGCCGGGGCGGGTAAGAAAGTAGCCAAGCACGGCAACCGCGCGGCTTCTTCCAAGTGCGGTAGTGCGGATGTATTGGGCGCACTGGGCGTCAATATTGATTTGACGCCTGAGCAAGTGGCGGACTGCATTGACCAGGTGGGCATCGGTTTTATTTTTGCCCCAAAATTTCACCCGGCCATGAAATACGCCGTCAGTCCACGCAAAGAACTCGGCCAGCGTACGATATTCAATATCCTCGGCCCGCTCACCAATCCGGCCGGCGCTACCCATCAACTGATCGGTGTGTACGACCCCACTCTCACTCAACCACTGGCCGAAGTGCTGGGTGAGCTGGGCGGACAGGCCGCTTACGTGGTACACGGCGACGGTGGTCTGGATGAGCTGACCACCAGCGGCGTCAATCGTGTCAGTTATTTACATGGCAGCAAAGTGGATACTTTCGAGCTGGACGCAACCGATCTGGGCTTGCGCCGCACAAAAATCGGCGAGCTGCGCGGTGGGGAACCAACTGAAAATGCCGGCATGCTGCGGGCGTTACTCTCCGGTGAGGATGAAAGTCCGCGCCGGGATGTGCTCCTGCTGAACAGCGCGGCTGCCCTGGCGGCCACCAGCGGCGGCGATTTTCCAGGTGCATTGAAACTGGCCGAAACCTCCTTAAGCAGCGGCGCCGCCCTGCGCAAATTAGATCAATTGATTGCTTTCAGCGGAGCTTATGCCATATGAGTCGCCTGGACGAGATTCTGGCGTACAAACGCTTGGAATTGCCAACGCGTATGCAGGCTAGACCGTTGGACAATGTTAAAGCCGAAGCGCAAGCCTGCCCGCTGCCTTTAAATGCGCTGGCTGCCTTACGCAAACCCGCCATGGGGCGGCCGCGTCTGATTGCCGAGGTAAAAGCAGCCTCACCTTCCCGCGGTGTGCTGGTGGAGAATTTTAATCCGCTGGCGCTGGCGCAGGTGTACACAGATAACGGTGCTGCTGCCATCAGTGTGCTGACCGATGAGCACTTCTTCCGCGGCAATTTGGATTACCTGGCACAGATTTCCGTGCTGCAGCCCAGACCGGTTACCCTGCGGAAGGATTTTATTCTGGACGAATATCAACTCTATGAAGCACGAGCTGCCGGCGCCAGTATGGCGTTGTTGATCGTGGCTGCATTGACTGCAAGTCAACTGGTCAGTCTGCGCGAGAAATGTGAAAGCTTGGGCATGACAGCCCTGGTGGAAGCACACACGGCCGATGAAGTGCACATTGCGCTGAATTGCGGCGCAAGGCTGCTGGGCATCAACAACCGCGACCTGGGTACCTTTCAGGTCAACCTGGAGACCAGCTTACGCCTACGCGCTATGGTCCCAACGGATGTGGTGGTAGTAGCCGAAAGCGGCATCTTCACCCGTGCGGATGTGGATCGTCTGGCAGATGCAGGCATAGACGCCATTCTGGTAGGCGAAGCCCTGGTGACCGCCCCGGATATTCCCGCCAAAGTGCGCGAACTGGCAGGCTGAGATGATTGTCAAAATTTGCGGGATCACCACTCTGGAAGATGCTCAGGCGGCAATAGAAGCCGGTGCAGATATGCTGGGTTTTAATTTCTACGAGAAAAGTCCTCGTTATCTTACCCCGCAAGCTTGCCGCACGATCACCCAAAAATTGCCACTTCACCGTGTAACGACCGTGGGCGTGTTCGTCAACCTGCCGACGCTGGAAATTCAACACATCCTGCAGGCTACCGGATTACATTTGGCGCAGCTCAGCGGGGACGAATCTCCACAAGAATTGGCAGCCCTGCATGGGCAGGCTTTCAAGTCTTTGCGTCCATCCGATAATAACGCTTTGCAGGCCGACCTGTCACGCTACTCCCCGCATAAGGGCGCACCCGCCTGGCTGCTGGATGCGTACCGTTCGGGCGCATATGGCGGTACCGGACAAACAGCCGATTGGGGGCTGGCAGCCAATCTGGCCCGACAGGTACCGATTCTTCTGGCAGGCGGTTTACGTCCTGATAATGTGGCCTCGGCCATCGGCCAGGTACATCCCTGGGGCGTGGATGTAGCCTCCGGTGTGGAATCCAGCCCGGGTTTAAAAGACCCTGCGGCTATGAAGGATTTTATTCGCAATGCCAAACAAGCCGGCCAATCGGTGGTTTATTGCAGACAGGTGGAAATACCCTTGTGATTAGAATTGCTTCATAAAAGTGAAAGTGTCACTGCGAGGAGGGCTCCTTATGCCCGACGTGGCAGTCTCCCCGCCGAACTTCAAGATTAATAAAGGAAAGCATCATGACCCTACTCGAAAAACAACCATACAAAATCCAATCCAAATACGGGCCCTACGGTGGGGCATTCATCCCCGAAGTGCTGGTCCCGGCAGTGAATGAGCTGGAGCAGGCCTTTTTGGAAGCCCAGACGGATGAGCACTTCCAGAGTGAATTCAAACGACTGTTGAAGGATTACGTCGGGCGGCCGACCGCCCTGACCTACGCCGAACAGTTGAGTAAAAAACTGGGCGGCGCGCAGATCTACCTGAAGCGAGAGGATCTTGCCCATACCGGTGCCCATAAAATCAATAACGCCCTGGGGCAGGGTCTACTCGCCAAACGCATGAGCAAAAAGCGCATCGTGGCCGAGACCGGCGCCGGACAGCACGGTGTGGCCAGTGCCACGGTAGCAGCCCTGCTGGATTTGGAATGTGTGGTCTACATGGGCACGGTGGATATTGCCCGCCAGCAGCCCAACGTGCAGCGCATGAAATTGCTGGGCGCCGAGGTTCATCCGGTGGATAGCGGCAGCCGCACGCTTAAGGATGCGGTCAATGAAGCCATCCGCGATTGGGTGGCCAACGTGCAGGGCACCCATTACCTGCTGGGTTCGGCCCTGGGACCGCATCCTTATCCGGCCATTGTGCGCGAATTCCAGTCCGTGATCGGCAAGGAAGCGCGCGTACAAATCTTGGAGCAGGCCGGGCAACTGCCGGATGTGTGCATCGCCTGCGTGGGCGGCGGATCGAACGCGATTGGTCTGTTCGACGCTTTCCGCGATGACAAAAGTGTACAACTGATAGGCGTGGAGGCGGCAGGAGCCGGTCTGGAAAGTGGACGGCATGCCGCCCGTTTTGGTGATCCACGCATGGGCAGGCCGGGTGTACTGCAGGGTACCTATACCTATCTGCTGCAAGACGAGGATGGTCAGGTAATGGAAACCCATTCCATCTCGGCTGGCCTGGATTATGCCGCCGTAGGGCCAGAGCATGCCTACCTGCATGACATCGGACGGGCGACCTACACCAGCGCTGATGACGAAGCCGTGCTGGACGCCTTTCAAACCCTGGCACGCTGCGAGGGCATTTTGCCCGCTTTGGAATCTTCACATGCCATTGCTGAGGCTATCCGTTTAGCCCCTGAAATGAGCCGCGACAGCATCATGCTGGTCAATCTCTCCGGCCGGGGGGATAAAGACCTGGATACCATTTTGAATTACCTGGGAGGAGCACGATGAACCTGCAACCGATGTACACAAAAACGATAAGCGGTCTGGCGCGGATTGCCAACGCATTTGAACAGGCACATAAAGAAAACAGACCAGCTTTGATGCCATACTACACCTTAGGATATCCTGATCCGGAAACCTCCATGGATGTGATCTGTGCCATCGCGGAAGCCGGTGCTGATCTGATTGAACTGGGCGTGCCCTTCTCGGATCCATTGGCAGATGGTCCCAGTATACAGAACTCCACACAAATTGCTCTGCAACAAGGCATGTCCGTTGCACGCTGTTTTGAGATGATGCGTGAACTACGCCGACGCGGTGTCAAACAGCCGTTGATCTTGATGGGCTATATGAATCCTATTTTGAGTTACGGGATCAAGCGCTATGTATCGGATACCGTGGCAGCACAAGCAGATGGATTAATCGTGCCGGATTTGCCTCCGGAAGAAGCGATTTGCCTGGAACCTTCCTGCAAATCCTATCAAGTTGCATTGATTTATTTGTTATCCCCCTCATCCTCTGCTGAACGGATGAAACAAGTTGCACAGCGCACAACTGGATTTTTATACCTGACGGCTCTCTCCGGAGTAACCGGGGCACGCAAGGATTTGGCCGCCGACCTGCCCGCGTTTGCCGCTCGTGCAAGAGTCGCCGCGCATACCCCCACTGCCGTAGGTTTCGGCATCTCTACCGCCGAACAAGTCCGCACCGTGGGTAAATTGGCCGATGGCGTCATTGTAGGCTCCGCGCTGATCGATGCGGTCAGAAAGAGCAAGGAGCCGGTCAAGGCGGCAAGGGAGTTTGTAAGGGGATTGAGGGGAGGATGAATTTTTTTGTTATGTAGGTCGGTGGTGAGCGGGTAATTAATAGTGGCATGCAGGTTACGGAGCAGCGATCCCCGACGGATACTTGTTGCGGTTCCACTTGGGTGGTTTTTGTTTTGCTCACCGACAAACCGCTAATGAGTAGACCTCTCTACCCATTCGGCATTCAGGCAGGCTTTATAATCCGCTGCTAGTCTGGTATTTTATGATGGAAAATGGATTGTCTCATTTTCTCAATCAAAGCGAATAATTGTCAAGAATGTCGGGGTTCGGCGATTGATATTAAGAATCAGCATAACTTCTTCCGCCTCAACCACGACCTACAGCTTATGAACAACGTAGGCTATCCTCGGCAAAGACGTTGGGAGGGGAAATTGCCGGCCGGAGATAAGCGGGTTTGGCATTATGTATGCAGAATACATCTTAGCGATCACCTACGGATGCTCTAATTTGCCCGGCCCTTTTAAGAATCTAGTATTAACGATTTGTGAATTTAAATCTACGACACACCAAACCTGTAGGGAAGCGGCATGCCGCTTCCCTACAGGTTTG